>NZ_JBIUXN010000020.1:0-137287 GCF_044744005.1 Streptomyces sp. NPDC087440
CGCTTCGCTTCACCCTTGACGGGCTCCCCTCCAGCGCAGGTTTCGTTTTGCGGAGGACGGCCGAAAAATGGCCCCGGGGAAGGTCCGGGGAGTGGTCGCTCGCCGTTGCCGGGCGGCGGGTGTGTGGGTGGAGGCTCCGGGAAACGGCCGATGTTGTTCGTTGTCGTGTCTGCCGGTGGGTGGGGTGTCGGCTATGGGTGGCGGGAGCGTGCGTCTGATGGCTGCCGGTGGGGGTGCGCCGACCTCAATGGGGCTGCTGGCCTGGGCTTGGCGGGTGCGGGCCGCCGTTGGGCTGGTGCTCAAGCTGGTGGCTGGTCTTCGTCTGGGGTGGGGGCACGGCGGAGCGTGCCCCGCGCCTCGGGGTTCAGGGGGTGGGGTCGGAAAGTGGGACGTTTTCGCGGGAAAGTGTCCTACTTCTGGGATAGCTCTCGGCGTCGCTGGCGCCTCATCCGCCGCTTGTCGGTGCCGACTTCGATGAATGTCCCGACCCGGACGGACATCCGGCGCGACGGGCGGCGGGAAGTAGGAAGTGGGTTGCCAGGGAAGGGGGCGGTAGGGACATATACGTTGGGCGCACATGTCCGCGCGAGAGGTGAGGATATGTGCGCCCAACGTATATGTCCCTGCGCGGGTATCTCGCTCCGCACGGGTATCTCGGGAGAGGGCGTCTCGCATTGGCCATGAGCCCAGCACCCCTCCACCCACTCACGCCAGCCACCAGCTTGAACGTTGGCCAGGATGACGGCCCGCACCCGCGAGTCAACGCCAGCAGCCCCATTCAAGTCGGCGCACCCCCACCGGCCGTCACAGGCGGACGCTCCCGCCACCCATAGCCGACACCCCACCCACCGGCATGCACGACGACATTCCACCCGGGCCGCTTCCCGGCGCCCCCACCCACCAGCCCGCCACCCGGCAACGGCGCGCGGCCACTCCCCGGACCTTCCCCGGGGTCCGTTTTTCCGGGTCGCCCCCCTCAAAACCCAGCGCTGGAGGGGAGCCTGTCAAGGGTGGAGCGCATGCGACATCGGCGAAGCCGACGCGACGCAGGAGCGCCCTTGACGGGCTCCCCGGAAGCGCGACCATGAAAAGAGGGGCGGCCCGTGCCTGCACGTTGTGGTTGGGGTCCGCCCCGGTGGCGGCCCGTGCCTGCACGTTGTGGTTGGGGTCCGCCCCGGTGGCGGCCCGTGCCTGCACGTTGTGGTTGGGGCCCATCCCGGCACCGGCTCGTGCCGCTCGCGCCCCCGGTACGGGGCCCCGATACCGCCGAGCCCCGGGGCGAGCAGGCTGTATCCGTACAGGCACGTGGCCAGAGGACCCGCTCCCTGAGACGGTTCGCGCCCTCCGGCAGGAGCTCTAAAGCGCTCGCTGCGGAGTCCGGGGGAGGGCGAGGAAGGCGGCCCAGGCAGTGGGGGAGGTGGTGAGCGCGGGGCGGGTCACGTCCTTGGAGTCCCGGACGTGGATGGCGGTGGGGCAGGCCGCGACCTCGACGCACTCGCCCTGGCTGCCGCTGTAGCTGGACTTGATCCACTCGATGGCGACCTCGACGCACTCGCTTCCCTGATCGCCGCTATAGCTGCTCTTCCGCCAGTTCAGGGCCGTGATCATAGCTCCTGTGCCACCTTCGCGATCAGTTCTCTGGACTCGTCGGGAGTGAATGCTAGTGATTGGAGTACGCCGTACGTTCCGCTCAGGTTGCTCACATCAATTGCCGCCGTGATGAGGCGACTTGTTCGATGCCCTTCAACGTAGGCGATGTGCCGGTGGTCACCCGTCTCCAGAAGGGTCATGTACCCCAGAATCCCTGGGTGGGACTGCACGCTGTGAGGCAGCACCTGGACCCGGACATGGCGGAGCGTGCTGAGTTCGAGGATGTGTCCAAGCGCACCCTTGAGGGTTGAGCGACCTCCCAGCGGGCGCGTAAGGGAGCTCTCTTCAAGCACAAAGGTGAGATCGGGGGCGTGCTTGCGGTGGAACAGGGCTTGGCGCTTCATTCGCATCGCCACTCGCTGTTCGACCTGTTCGTCGTCGGCAGTTGGGTGGGACCCGGACCTGTTGACTGCTCGCGCATACTCCTCCGTCTGGAGCAAGCCAGGGAAGGCCATGCTCTGGTAGGAGCGGATGGAAGCAGCGGTCTCTTCCTCTTGGAGGTACTCATCGAAGTCCGCGTTGGTGTACGGGGTTTCCTCCTCCTCTTCGTCCCCGAACTCCGACTTCGCCACCCTGATGAGTGCCTCTTGCGCACCCAGCGCGGCGTCCGCTGCGAGCACGAAGGTCCACTTGGGGCGGCGCTGCCCTCTCTCCACCATGGCGATTTGCGACTTGGAGAACCTGAGGCGCTTGCCCAACCCCTCCTGGGAGAGTCCTGCCCGCTCGCGGAAGAAGGCGAGCAGGGAGCCGAACGTCCGAGAGCCTCGACCACTGGAGTGCACAACCCCCACCTTCCCGTGCACTTCTCGGCACACAGTCACTGTGTCCCTGGTCACGGTAACGTCGGCGCATCAGTCTTTGCCGTATGGAACGGAAAAGTTCACCGGCACTGATGCCGGACTGGGTCCCCGCCACCGGACACGCCCTGCGCCACGCAGGCATCCACTTCGATGCGATCCGCATCGGCGGCTTCCTCGGGGAGCATGTCGCCTACCTCCTCATGGAGTTCACCGATTTCCGGGCGGGCCCGATCGTGCGCGAATACACCGGCGACGAGTACCACTACTTCCTGTTGCCACCGCAAACGGCGGCCGGTCACGTATGGCCGGCGGGGGCCAGAGCGCTGACCCGGGAAGCGGGCGCGCTCGCCTTCGTCGGCGTACCGGCAATGGCGGGGGAGACGTACCCACTGGGCTGGCGATCGCTGCCGACGCGCGAAGTGCCGTTCGTTGAGGTGGAGTTGTTGCAAGAAATGGTCACGCGGGCGGCAAGTGCGCTACGGTGACCGCGTCATGACGTTCTGTCACTGCCCTGAGGGTGGTGATGGGGCGGTCCCCGGAGGTGTGCAACCACCGTCCGGGAACCTTCACCACGAGGATCGAGAAAGGATCCCCGGGATGCTTCGGCATGTTATCGCGCCCTCGCGCGCCTTCATCAAGGTCCCGCACACCTTCGTGCGCTCCGTCGCGCTCGGCAGCGACGCCAAGGTTCTGCTGATTCACGTGTGCGGCCTGCACGAGGACCAGCTCCGCAAGCCCCTCAGCGAGCACGCCGCCGATCTCGGCTTCAAGAGCAGTGCGTACAAGAGGGCGAAGAAGGAGCTTGTCCAGCACGGGTACGTACGGGACGTCCGGTACCAGGCGCAGGGCGGGCTGTGGGTGACCTCGCAGCAGGTGACGAACGTACCGTGGGAGTTTCCGGGTGATACGGATCGGGCGGTCGGTGGTCGAGGCGGCCCGGCGGTCGGCGCCTCCCAACCCCTAGATGACAACGATGAGACGCAACAGACCTACCCCCCTGCCCCCACCGAGCCGGAGGCCGAGGTCGACCCGGACGTCGAGTCGTTCGCCGAGGCGGCGGTGCAGCGGTGGGAGGAGCGGGACGACGGCAAGCCGCCGACCGGTGAACTCGCCCTCGCCGAAGAGGTGTTGCTGTCGCTGCGGCACGCCGACAAGACCCTCTATCTCGGGGTTCGGGAGGCCCGGAAGCTGGCCGTGGTCGCGGCGGAGTGGCTGCGGCGCGGGATCTCGCCGAAGGAGCTGCGGCGGGTGCTGGGGACGCAGTTGCCGCCCGGTGGGGCCCGGTCGGCGGTGGGGCTGCTGGGGCACCGGCTGCGGGCCAAGATGCCGCCGGTTCCGACGCCGGAGCAGGCGAAGCGGTTGATGCCGTTGCCGGAGGAACGGGCGGCGCGGCGGGCGCGGCCTGCGGCGATGGTGGAGTGCGCGGGGGGCGGGGACCGGGCGGCGCACATGTTCCGGCCCGTGGCGGACGAGGACACGTGCGGGCCGTGCCGGGTGGTGATCGCCCGGAAGGTACGGGAGGGGCTCGGGCTGCCCCCGGAGCCTGCGCCGCAGGCCCCTGAGCTGCCGGGATGGCGGGAACGGCTGGGCGCGGCGGGGGTTGCCCTGCCGGGGCTCAGGGGCGGCTAGCCGGGCCCGCCCGGCAAATGTCGCGTGCGGTCCATCGCCGCAATGGTGTTGGGTACGGGCCCATGACGATCGTTGTGAGCGAGCCCGGCGTCGACGGACTGACCGGGGCCGTGGACGCGCTCCGTGCGTGGCAGGACGACCGGACGCCGTTGCAGCTTCACCCGGGGGACCTCGGCTGGGCCTGGGCGCTGGGCGCGGAGAGGCTGGCCGCTGCTGTCCGTACGTGGAGTGCGGGCGGGCGGATCGTCGCCGTCGGCTACCTGGACGGCCCCGATGTGCTGCGGCTGACCACCGCGCCGGACCTGCGCCAGGACGAGGCCCTGGCGCGGCAGTTGCGGGCGGATCTCGACGATCCGGAGCGGGGGGTTCTGCCGTCGGGGCCGGTCGGCCTTGAGGTGCCCAGCGGTGCCCTGCTCCGTGAGGTTCTGCTGGAGGCGGGGTGGAAGGTGGACGAGCCGTGGACGCCGTTGCGCCGCGACCTCGCCGGGCCGGTGGAGGACTCCGGGCTCCGGATCGAGGTGGCCGGTCCGCGGACGGCGGGGGTGCGGACCGCCGTGCACCGCTCGGCGTTCGGCAGCCCGATGTTCACCGAGGCGGTCTGGCACGTGCTGGCGGCCGGGCCGGTGTACGCCGACGCCCGCTGCCTGATCGGTTACGACGACCGGGACAACGCGGTGGCCGCGGTGACCGTCTGGTCGGCCGGGCCCGGCAGGCCCGGTCTGCTGGAGCCGCTGGGCGTCCACGCCGACCATCGCGGGCGCGGACACGGCACGGCGATCAGCGTCGCCGCCGTGAACTCGAACGCCGGCGCCGTCGCCACGTACAAGGCGGCGGGATACGAGGCATCGCCCGAGCGGCTGGACGTCGTCCGGGCCGACTGAACGTCCGAAGATCCGGCGGCGGACCGTCCCCTACGAGGCGGGCGAGTTCCCCGCCGGAGGCCCCACCGCCGTGTACTCCACCGCGACGCTCAGCACCGCCAGCACCGCGAAGACCACCGCGAGCGTGCCGTGCCCGAAGCCGTGGAGGGCCAGCGCGCCCACCGCGAAGACCGCCAGCTTGAGGGCGATCTCCGCGCCGACCGGCAGCGGGAACCTCGGCCCGCCCGCCGCGAGGAACGCTCCCCACACCGCCGCCGCCAGTGCCGCGCTCCCGACGCCGAGCACGACCCCGGTGAAGGTGTTCGTACCGGTGGCCAGGCCCCAGAAGAACAGGGCCGCCAGGAGCCCGGCCTCCAGGGCGAGCGCCAGCGCCGCGTTGGTGACGGTGACCGGCGTCCAGGTGCGGGCCGACACGGGCCCGGGTTTCGCGACTCTCACGGGGTGACGATACGGCCGGAACAATCAAATCCGGCGGGAAAGGCGGGAGTTGCTGCCGCAGGGCGAGAGAGCAGGTTGTCCCGAAGTGCCTCCCGTACGGCTCTGCGGGATGATCACGGCATGGGACATGCACACGGGCACCTGCCGTCCACCGAGGCCGCCGTCGTCGCGATCCGTGAGGTCGCGAAGGAGTACGGGCGCGAGGTGACCGTCACCGACGACATCGGGACCGACCAGGTCACCCGGCGCACCGACGCCGGGGTCTTCGCGACGACGGACGGGGGCGGGGCGCTGCCGCACGACGCGTTCGTGGAGATCGGGGGCGGGGCGCCCACCGTCTCCGTACAGCTCTATGCGGACGGGGACGCGCGCTTCGTGGTGGACGGGGTCGACGTTCCGGACGTACCGCGTGATGCCGTGCCCGTGTTCCTGCGGTCGGTGTACGGCGGGCTGGCGTACGTGAAGGGGCGCTTCTTCCCGCCGGGGTACTTCCTGGTCGTACCGCTGCCCGGCGACGAGACGTTCAAGGAGCTGGTCCCCTCCTCCCTGCTGTCGCCGTGGCTGGCGGGGCGGGTGCGGTAGCTGCTCGCGCTCATGCGGCGGCGGAGGCGGGGTAGCGGGCTGCCATGAGAAGACAGACGGCACTCGATGTGACGCTCGCGGCGGCCAAGGACGGGCCGCCGACCGCCATGACCTGGGTGATCATGGCGTTTCTGCTGGTCATGGGCCTCGTGCAGGTGATCAGGCCGCAACTGCTCTGGCGGATGAACCGCGGCCTCCAGCGCGGGTACGTCAAGGACGTGGACGCCACCGAGCCGACTCGCAAGGGGTACGCGCTCCAGCGGGTCGTCGGGGTGATCTTCCTGGGCGTGCTCGGGTGGATGTTCGTCAGTGCCCTGACCTGAAGTCCTGCCCGCTCAGCGGCAGTTGGGGCCCGTCCAGTCCGGGTCGTCCTGGGCGGTGGGCAGGGCGCGGTAGCCCTCCGAGTAGTGGTTCGTCCAGCCGCAGACCCCGCACGCGTACCGGCCGTCCAGGCCCGCTATCTCCGTGCCGCAACGGCGGCAGTTGGTGTACGTGATCTCGGGCGGGGCGGGGGACGGCCGCTGGGGCTTACGCGAATTCATGATTCACGGAGTATGCGGCACCGACGCCCCACGCCTGGTGCATCGCGTCGGCGAAGGCCGCGGCGAGTTTGTGTTCGCCGGTGGGGCCCGGGTGCGTGCCGTCGTAGGTGTCCGTGTGGATGTCGTACGTCGGGTGGGGCGTGGCCAGCAGGAGGGGCGAGCCGGGGCGGTCCTGGTCGGCGACCGTCTTGGCGAGGAGTTCGTTGAAGCGCGCGCACTGGGCGGCGAAGGGTGCGTCGCGTTCGGCGCGGACGTTGGGGATGACGGGGTGGATCGCGATGCTGACGTGCGGGTCGGCGGCGCGGGCCTCGGCGAGGAAGAGGGCGAGGTTCGCGGCGGTCTGCTCGGCGTTCGTGTAGAAGCCGAGGTCGATCAGGCCGAGGGAGACCAGGAGGGTGTCGGCGCCGGTCGATTCGATTGTCGAGCGGATCGCGGGGGCCATGTGCAGCCAGCCCTCGCCCCAGCCGGCCAGGTGGCGGCGGGCGGTGAACTCCGGGTCGGCGTAGGCGTCGGAGGTCGGGGCCGCGGTGGCGGGGTCGTAGAGCGTGGTGCGGGGGCCCACGATGTCGTACTCCCCGGGCAGGGTCGCTTCCAGGTGCTGCCACATGCGGTAGCGCCAGGTGTAGTCGCCGGGACAGCCGATGGTCATGGAGTCACCGACGAAGAGGAAGCTGCGCATCCGGTCATCATCGGGGATGCGGGGCGGCGCTTGCATCGTGATGCTGAACACTTGGGCGTATGCGCATCTCTCGTGGTCGTCGTACGTGTGTGGTGGTGGCCGCCGTGGCCGGCCTGGTCGTCGGGTCCCCGGCGGTGGCCGTCGCGGACGACGGGGGGTTCACCATCAAGGACCCGCGGATCACCGAGTCCAGCGGGCTCGCGGCCAGCCGGGCGCACCCGGGCGTGTACTGGACGCACAACGACCAGGACGGGCCGTACGTGTACGCCGTGGACTCGACGTCCGGCGAGACCGTCGCGCGGATCACCATGAAGGGCGTCGGGAAGCCGCGCGACATGGAGGCGATCTCGGTCGGCCCGGACGGCGACGTGTACGTCGGCGACATCGGGGACAACCTGGGCGGGAGCTGGGACCACGTGTGGATCTACCGCTTCCCCGAGCCCAAGGAGCTGAAGGACCAGACCGTACGGACCACCCAGTACGACGTGAAGTACGCCGACGGGGCGCGCAACGCGGAGGCGCTGATGGTCCACCCGAAGACGGGGCGCGTCTACATCGGCTCCAAGGAGGAGGACGGGGCGGGGCTCTACGAGGGCCCGGAGAAGCTGACCACCGGGCGGACGAACGTCTTCCGCAAGGTGCACGACATCCCGTGGGTGACCGACGGGGCCTTCTCGCCCGACGGCAAGCGACTCGTGCTCCGCTCGTACCTGTCGGCGCAGAGCTACCGGTGGCCCGAGATGGGCGAGGGCGAGGCGCTCGGCATCGGGTACCGGGGGCAGTCGGAGTCGGTGACGTTCACCCCGGACGGGCGGACGATGCTGTTCGGGGCGGAGGGGGAGCAGAGCGAGGTCTATGCGTTGAAGGTGGAGGGTGACGCGGACGCGCCCTCGGGGGGCGCCTCCGAGGGGTCCGCCTCCGAGTCGCCCTCGGGTGAGCCCCCGCGGGCGGAGGACACGGGCCTGTCCGGCAAGGGCGTCCTGGTGCTGGGGCTGGCGGGGGTGGCGGTGCTGGCGTGGGTGAGGTTCCGGCGTAAGCGGTGAGGGGGGTACCGAGCCTCGGCCCGGTACCCCCGTGCCGGGGCTAGCGGCTCAGGCGGCGGAACCTTCGGACCGCCAGCGGCAGGAAGATCGCCGTGACGATCAGGGGCCAGACCACCGCCATCAGGATCGCGTTCTCCTCGACCCAACTGCCGCCGCTCGCCACCGGATTGCCGAAGAGCTCCCGGGCTGCCGTCACCGTTGAGGACACCGGGTTCCACGCGGCGATCGTGCCCAGCCAGTCCGCCATCAGGGACGGGGCCACGAAGACCGAGGAGATCATCGTCAGCGGGAACGCCACCGCGAACAGCCCGCCCGCCCCCTCCGGCGTCGGGATCAGCAGGCCCAGCCACACGCCCACCCAGATCAGGCTGAAGCGCAGCAGCAGGAGCAGGGCGAAGGCGGTCAGGGTCTCCGCCGGGCTTCCGTCGGCCCGCCAGCCGATCGCCAGTGCTGTCGCCACCAGGATCGTCAGCTCCGCCGCCGCGATGACCAGGTCGGCGAGGCCGCGGCCCGTCGCGACCGCGGAGGTCGACATCGGCATCGAGCGGAAGCGGTCGATGACCCCCTTCGAGGCGTCGTTGACCATCGCCACGGTCGTGTTCATGAACCCGAACGCCATCGTCGAGGCGAACATCCCCGGCATCAGGAAGTCCTTGTAGTCGCCCCCGCCCGGCACCATCATCGCCGCCCCGAAGACAAATCCGTAGAGCAGGACGGTGACGATGGGGAAGCCCAACTGCCAGACGATCAGGGTGGGTTGGCGCTGGTAGTGGGTGAGGCTGCGGCGGGCGAGGTTCCAGCCGTCGGTGATGGCCCAGGACAGGCGGTGGCCGGTCGGGGGTGCGTCGAGTGTGTTCGGCTGCGTGAGGGTCATGCCGCGACCTCCTCGGTGCGGGTGGTGCGGTCGGGCTGCTCGGTGAGGTCCGTGCGGTGGCCGGTCAGGGTCAGGAAGACGTCGTCCAGGCTCGGCCTGCGCAGACTGATGTCCTCCACCGCGATCCCCCGGTCCTGGAGGGTGCGCGCCACCTCGGTCAGGGCCGTCACCCGGTCCCGTACCTGCGCGTGCACCTTCCGTTCCACCTCCTCGTGCTCCGGGGCGACTTCGGCCACCGCGGCGACCACCCTCAGGACCTCCGGGAGGTCCGCCGCCTGCTCCGCGACGACCTCGATGCGGTCCCCGCCGACCGTGCGCTTCAGCCCGTCCGGGGTGTCGTCGGCGATGGCCCGGCCCTGGTCGATGACCGTGATGTGCGAGGCCAGCCTGTCGGCCTCCTCCAGGTACTGGGTGGTGAGCAGGACCGTCGTGCCGCGCGCCACCAAGTTCCTTACGGAGTCCCAGACTTCGATACGGGCCCGGGGGTCGAGCCCCGTCGTCGGCTCGTCCAGGAAGAGGACGTCCGGGGCCAGGATCATCGACGCGGCGAGGTCCAGACGGCGACGCATGCCGCCGCTGTAGGAGCCCGCGTTCTTCGCCGCGGCCTCGGTGAGGTCGAACTGCTCCAGGAGTTCCGCGGCCCGCGCCCGGGCCCGCCGCGCCCCGAGGTGGAAGAGGCGGCCGAACATCTCCAGGTTCTGACGGCCGCTCAGGATCTCGTCCACCGCCGCGTACTGGCCGGTGAGGCCGATCCGCGTCCGTACCGTACGGGCCTGGCGTACGACGTCCAGGCCCGCCACCTCGGCCTGCCCGCCGTCCAGTGACAGCAGGGTGGCCAGGGCCCGCACCGCCGTGGTCTTCCCCGCCCCGTTCGGGCCGAGCAGGCCGTGCACCGTGCCGCGCCGGACGTTCATGTCGAAGCCGTCGAGGGCCTTCTTCTCGCCGTAGGTCTTGCGCAGGCCCCGTGCCCGGACCGCGTGGTCGTGTGTGCCGGTGTGGTTCGTGCCGATGTCGTTCATGGAGGTCCCCTTCCCGTTGAACTGAGTACACCGTACCCTAAAGCGAGTACAGCGTACCCAGTTCTAGGGAAATAGGGTGGCGGCATGAGCGGAACCAAGGACACAGAGGGCACCGAAGAGGTGGCAGAGGTGGCAGAGGCCGAAGAGGTGACCGAGGCCCGGGTCGGCGCGCTGCGGCCCAGCCTCGAACTCCTCTGGGGAACCGGCGAGCGCCCCGCCCGCGGCCCCAAGCGCGGCCTCTCGCTGGCGGCGGTCGTCGAGGCGGGGGTCCGCATCGCCGACGCGGAGGGCATCGACGCCCTCTCCATGCGGCGGCTCGCGAACGAACTCGGCACCGGCACGATGTCGCTCTACCGGTACGTCCCGGGCAAGACGGAGCTGCTCGACCTGATGCTCGACACGGTCCAGGGCGAACAGGTCGCGATGCACGACCCGACCCGGGCCGAGGACTGGCGCGGGGCGGTCACGGCCATCGCGTACGGGACGCTCGAACTGCACCGCAGGCACCCGTGGCTGCTCAAGGTCAACGAGAGCCGGACCCTGCTGGGCCCCGGCTCCCTGCGCGGCCTGGAGGTGTCGCTGACGGGTCTGCGCGGCCTGACGGGCTTCTCGGACCCGGAGCTGATCTCGGTGCTGATGGCGGTGCAGAGCTTCGCCACGGGCACCGCGCGCAGGGAGACCGAGACGACGGAGGCGGCGGAGGAGACGGGCCTGAGCTACGAGTCGTTCTGGGAGGGGCAGCGGCCGTATCTGGAGCGGGCGATGACGAGCGGCGACTACCCCGTGATGGCCGCCCTCTCCGAGGACGCCTTCACCCCGTCCTTCGACCACTTCGCCTTCGGCCTGGAACGCCTGCTCGACGGCTTCGCGGTGCTGGTCGCGGAACGAGCGCGCCGCTAGGGGCGCGGGGAACTGCGCGAGCAACCCCCGGAAGAGCGACGAAGGGCCCGGCGCTCAACGCACCGGGCCCCTCGTCACGTACACCGGGCAAGCGTCAGAGCTGCTCGATCACGTAGTCGATGCACGCCGTCAGCGCCTGCACGTCCGCCGGGTCGATCGCCGGGAACATCGCCACCCGCAGCTGGTTGCGACCCAGCTTGCGGTACGGCTCCGTGTCGACGATGCCGTTGGCGCGCAGGGCCTTGGCGATGGCGGCGGCGTCGATGTCGTCGGAGAAGTCGATCGTGCCGATGACCTGCGAGCGCTGCGCCGGGTTCGAGACGAACGGCGACGCGTGCTTCGAGGTCTCCGCCCAGGAGTACAGGGCGTTCGAGGAGGCCGCCGTGCGCTTGACCGCCCAGTCCAGGCCGCCCTGCTTGTTCAGCCACGTCAGCTGCTCGTTGAGCAGGAAGAGCGTGGAGAGCGCCGGGGTGTTGTACGTCTGGTTCTTCAGCGAGTTGTCGATCGCCGTCGGCAGCGAGAAGAACTCCGGGACGTGACGGCCCGAGCCGTGGATGCGCGCCGCGCGCTCCAGGGCGGCGGGCGAGAAGGCCGCCAGCCACAGGCCGCCGTCCGCCGCGAAGGACTTCTGCGGGGCGAAGTAGTAGACGTCCGTCTCGGTGATGTCGACGGGCAGACCGCCGGCGCCGGACGTGGCGTCCACCAGGACGAGGGAGCCCTCGTCGGCGCCCGCGACCCGCTTCAGCGGGGCCGCGACACCGGTGGAGGTCTCGTTGTGCGTGTACGCGTACACGTCCACGCCCGCCTCGGCCTGCGGCTCCGGGTGCGTGCCCGGGTCCGAGGAGATGACCGTCGGGTCGGCCAGCCACGGGGCGAGCTTGGCCGCCTTCGCGAACTTCGAGGAGAACTCGCCGAAGGACAGGTGCTGGGACTTGTTCTCGATCAGGCCGTGCGTCGCGACGTCCCAGAAGGCGGTGGAACCGCCGTTGCCCAGGATCACCTCATAGCCCTCGGGGAGGGAGAAGAGGTCGCGTACGCCGTCCCGAACCGAGCCGACCAGGTTCTTTACCGGAGCCTGGCGGTGGGACGTGCCCATGAGGGAAGTGCCGGTGGCGGCAAGCGCGTCGAGCGCCTCCGTCCGTACCTTGGAGGGGCCCGCGCCGAAACGGCCGTCGGCGGGCTTGATGTCAGCGGGAATCTGGATCTCAGCCACGAGCCGGAGCGTAGCCGCTTGTGGGGGCCGGTCGTTACATCCGTCCGGCGGATGAGACGACTGCCACTCCGGCTCGTGTCGTACGTTCGTACATCGATGCGTACGGAGAACTGGCTGGTCAGGCCTGCCTGCCCAGGTGGAGCAGGCCTGCCCGCCCTGGTGGATCAGGCCTGCCCGCCCTGGTGGATCAGGCCTGCTTGCCCAGGCGCACCGGGACCTCGACGAGGTCGTTCTGCGTCACGACCGCCTTGTTGCGCAGCTCGGACGCGGGCACCGCGAGGGTGAGGTCGGGGAAGCGCGCGTACAGCGCCGGGAGGGCGACGGCCGCCTCCAGGCGGGCCAGCGCGGCACCGGGGCAGACGTGCGGACCGTACCCGAAGGAGATGTGCTTCGTACCGCTCTGACGGGTGACGTCGAAGTCCTCCGCCGTCTCGCCGTGCACGAGTTCGTCGCGGCCGAGCGCGCCGAAGGAGACGACCAGGCCCTCGCCCTTGGGCAGGACGGTGTCGCCGACCTGGATGTCCTCGGTGGCGTACCGGAGCAGGACGTGCGAGGTCGGGGTGGACCAGCGCAGGGTCTCCTCGATGACGGCCTCCCACGACACCTCGCCCGCGAGGACCTTCGTGCGCTGCTCGGGGTGGGTCTCCAGGCCGATGACGGCCTGCAGGATCAGGCTGATGGTCGTCTCGTGACCGGCGACGATCATCACCTTGATGGTGTTGAGGATCTCCTCCTCGGTGAGCTGGTCACCGGCCTCGGAGGCGTCGAGGAGGGCCGAGGTCAGGTCGTCGCCGGGGTGCGCGCGCTTCTCGGTGAGCACGGCGGAGAAGATGTCGTCGATCTCGGCCAGCACGCGCGGCATCTCGCCCGGCTCGGTCTCGCTGGAGAAGAACCGGTCGAAGACCTCCTTCAGGCGCGGGCGGTCGACCTGCTCGACGCCCATGAGGGCGGTCACGACCCGCATCGGGAGAGGCTGGGCGAACTCGGCCTTGAGGTCCACGACTTCGGTGGCCGTGCGGTCGCCCAGCGCTTCGAGGAGGGTGTTGGTGATCGCCTCGATGTTGCCGCGCAGCCGCTCCACCCGTCGTACGGTCAGGGCCTGGGCGACCAGGGTGCGCAGGCGGCGGTGCTCCGGGCCGTCGACGGTGAGCATCGAGCGGCCGGGGGCGACGAAGCCGATCAGCGGCCAGTCCATGGCGATCTCGCCGCGCTGCCAGGCGTTCCAGTGGCTGATGTCCTTCACCAGGCGCGGGTCGGTGAGGAGCTGGCGGGCCTCGGTGTGGCGGGTGACCGCGTAGCAGGGGACGTCGCCGGGGAGCGTGATGCGGGCCAGCGGACCGGCGGCGCGCAGGGCGGCGCCCTCGCCGACGAGGTCGCGGACGAGGGGGTCCAGGGCTATGGGGTCGGGGTTCTTCCCGGAGTACGGGCAGGTCTGCGCGGTGGTCATCGGTGGCCTCCGAGGGCGGGAGTGGGCGTGAACGTCACCGGCAGCGCGGTCATCCCGCGCAGCCAGGGGGACGGACGGCGGGTGAGGTCTGCGGCGGGGACGGCCAGGTCCAGGTCCGGCAGCCGGTCGAGCAGCACCTCGACGGCGGTGCGGGCGATGACCTCGGCGGTCTCCTGCGCGGTGAACGGGCAGCGGTGCTCGCCGTGCCCGAAGGAGAAGAAGGCGTTGTTGCCGCCGGTCAGGACGGATGCGTCGGTACGGACCTGGGGGTCGCCGTTCGCCGCCGCGAGCCCGAGCAGGACCAGGTCACCGGCGGCGATGGCGCGGCCGCCGAGCCGGGTGTCGCGGGCGGCCCAGCGGCCCGCGACGTTCTGGGTGGGGGTGTCCTCCCAGAGGACCTCGTTCATCGCCTCGGCGACGCTGTGCCGGCCGCCCGAGAGGGACGCGGTGAAGCGGTCGTCGGTGAGCATCAGGCGCAGGGTGTTGCCGATCCAGTCGGCGGTCGGCTGGTGGCCCGCCGCCGCCATCACCATCAGGTCGAACGCCACGTCGGCGGGCGTGAACCCGCTCTTCTCCGCGAGCGCCAGCATCCGGGAGGCGACGTCGGGGCCCGGGTGCTGCGCCTTCTCCGCGACCAGGGCCAGGATCGTCTGCTGGACGTGGCTCTGCCCCGCGAGGGCGCGCTCCCGGCCGTCGACCATGTCGACCAGGGCGGACACCAGGTCCGGGCCGTGCTCGTCCGGTACGCCGTACACCTTCGCCAGGACGCGGACCGGGAGCAGCATGGCGTACCGGCTGATGATGTCGGTCTCGCCGGTCGTGCAGAACTGGTCGATGAGCCCGTCCGCGAACTCCTCGGCGTACCGCCGCAGTTCGAAGGGGTCGATCGCCTCCAGCGCATCGCTGATGACGGCGGCGCGGGCCTGGTGGCGGGGGCCGACGGTGTAGAGGATCGACGGCTGCTCGCGGCTGATCATGGGGGCGAGCGGCCAGCCCTCGGGGAGCTTGTCCCACTGGTTCCACCGGGTGGAGTCGCGGGTGAAGAGGGCGGCGTCGGTGGTGACCTGGTGCAGTTCGCGGTAGCCGACGACGAGCCAGGCGGGGACGTCGCCGGGGAGGGTGACCGGGACGACGGGGCCGTGCTCGCGGCGCAGGTCGCGGTAGAGGGTGGTGGGGTCGGTCTGGAAGCGGGGCCCGGAGAGGGGGACCGCCGGCGCGTGCGCCGGGCAGCCGGGGGGTGGTGTGGTCACTTCTCGGTGCTCCCTCGGGCCGCGGTGGACAGGGCGTACAGGTGCTGTACGAGCGTGATCAGGACGTTCTTGGACGACTCCCGGTCGCGGGCGTCGCACGTGATCATCGGTACGTGTTCGGGGAGGTCCAGCGCCTCGCGCACCTGGGCGTCGGTGTGCCGGGAGGCGTCGCCGAAGTCGTTGCGGGCCACGACGAAGGGCGTGCCGTGGTGCTCCAGGCGGTCGATGGCGTACCAGGAGTCGGCGAGGCGGCGGGTGTCGACCAGGACGACCGCGCCGAGGGTGCCGGAGAACAGGCGGTCCCACAGGAACCAGAAGCGTTCCTGGCCGGGGGCGCCGAAGAGGTAGAGGACGGTGCGGGGGTCGATGGATATCCGGCCGAAGTCGAAGGCGACCGTGGTGGAGGTCTTGGTGCTCGCCTTGTCGAGGTCGTCCACGCCCTCGCCCGCGCGGGTCATCGTCTCCTCGGTGTTGAGGGGACGGATCTCGCTGACGGAGCGCACGAGGGTGGTCTTGCCCACGCCGAAGCCGCCGACGACGACGATTTTGAGGCCGTTGTCGGCGGTGCGGGGCAGGGTTCTTCTGTCCGCCCGGGGGGTGTGCAGCACGGGTTCAGAGGTTGCGGAGGCCAACGAGCACCTGCTCCAGGAGTTCGGGTTCGGGGAGTGCGGCGGATTCGGGGGCGGGGCGCGGGTGGCGGGCGCTGATCCGGCCGGTGTCGAGGAGGTCGGCGAGCAGGATGCGGGTGATGCTCACCGGCAGGCCGAGCTCGGCGGCGATCTCGACGACGGCGACCGGGTAGTCGCACATGCGCAGGATCGCCACGTGCTCGGACTGCATGCCGGGCGTCGGGGCGCTCTCCGCGACGACCAGGGTGACCAGGTCGAACGCGTCCGAATGGGTCCGGCTGCGGCCGCCGGTGACGGTGTAGAGCCGGTCGGGGGAGTCGTCACGGCCGGGGCGGGCCTTGGCGTGCGCCGGGACGGATGCGCTGTCCCCGGTGCTCATGCGGTGAGGGTGCTGTCGGCGTCCTTGGTGGTGCGGGGTTCGGCGCTGAGGTAGTCGCCGAGCTGCTCGATGAGTTCGCTCATGTTGTGGCCGATGAGGCCGACGTCGGAGTCCTCGCCCGCGACGACCGCGAGGTGGGCGCCCGCACCGGCCTCGACGATGAACAGGATGCCGCCGTAGAACTCGGCCATCGCCTGCCGCACGCCGCCGCTGCCGTCGCCGAACTCGATCGAGGCGCCGTGCGTCAGGCTCTGGATGCCGGCGGCGATGGCGGCCAGTTGGTCGGCCTGGTCGACGGAGAGCTCGGGAGTACGGCAGAGCTTGAGCCCGTCCCGGGACAGAACGAGGGCGTGACGGGCGCCGGGGGTGCGCTCCAGGAGGCTCTCCAGCAGCCAGTTGAGCTTTTCGTCGGTGGTGGCGGTCATGAGCTTTCTTGGCCTTCCGGGAGGGGGCGTTGCGTTCGGGTGGGGTATGGGGTGAGTTGGTGGGGACGGGGACGGGGACGGGGACGGGGACGGGCGCGGGGCGGGGACGGGATGGCTGCCCGGAGGGCATGCCATCAGGGGCGCGGGGCTGTGTCCATGTGCGGCTCCGCCGCGTGGGCGCGACCAGACGGGCTCGCTGCCGCTGGGGAGCGCACCCTAGGGGCGCGGGGAACTGCGCGACCAGCCACCCACCCACCCGCACGGAACCGTGCAACAGCCCCGCGGGTTTAGGTGAAGGGGCGGGGCTGGGGACCCCCTTGCCCAGGCAGGGCAGGGCCGCACCCTCTCAAGGCCCGGACACCTCGTCCACACCCCCCTCCCCCGACGCGGCAGCCCGCCCCTGCACAGCCTGCCGAAACGTGCTGAACCGATTCACCGCACTCCTCCGAGCCGCCGCCTCGGGAGCCGGCCTGGCCGGCGCCTCCGCCCCGTCCGGATGCGCGGCCGCCAACGTCCGCCCCCGCTTGCGCTTGGGCAGCCCGCTCTCCCCGAACTGGGGCAGCCCACCGGTGGTGTCGGACCCCTGCACGGGCGCCGCGGCGACCTCGGCGGGCAGGACGTGCTCGCCGGGCCGGACAGCCTCCACGGCCTCCGGGGCCTCCGGGGCCTCCGGGGCCTCCGGTGCCTCCACCCGGGCATGCTCCCGACGCCGTACGGGAAGCGTCGTGGGCTCCTCCCGTACGCCATGACCAGCAACCGGCGCTGCCACGGGAACCGGACCCGACGCACGCACCGCCCCCTGCGCAGCCGGCACCGGCACCGGCACCGGCGGCACCACCTGCGTCACCAACTCCTGCGGCAGCAGCATGAGCGCCCCCGTCCCACCCCGCGCCGACGGCCTGAACGACACCGTCAGGTTGTGCTTGCGCGCCAGACACCCCACCACCGCGAGCCCGAGCCGCGTCCCCGACAGCCCCGTCAGATCCAGCGGCGTCTGCGCGCACACCGCCCTCTCCGCACGCCGCAGCTGGACGTCGCTCATGACCAGCCCGCTGTCCTCGACGGTGATGATGACCCCGGCCGGGACCTCCTCCACGTACACGTGCACCTCGGCCGTGGGCGGCGAGAAGTTCGCCGCGTTGTCGAGGAGTTCGGCCAGCGCGTGCATGACGCCCTCGGCCGCGTGCCCGGCGACGGCGACCTCGCTCGTGGAGTGCAGCCGGACCCGCTGATAGCCGTTGATCCGGCCCATCGCGCCCCGCAGTACGGACTCCATCACGATCGGCTTCGCCCACCTGCGGCCGGACCGCGCACCCGTGAGGACGGCGATGCTGTCCGCGAGCCGGCCCGCCTGGGCGGTGCGGTGGTCCAGGTGCAGGAGGTCGCCCAGCACGTCCTCGTCGGTGTGCCGGTGCTCCATCTCGCGCAGGTCCGCGAGCATGCCCGTCGCCAGGGCCTGCATACGGCCCGCCGCGTTCGCGCACGCCGACATGGCCGCCGCGCGGGCGGCCTCGCCGCGGCCGACCTCGGTGGCGAGGAGGTCGAGCAGGGCCCGCGCGTTGGGGTTGTCCAGGTCGCCGAGTCCCCGCGTCGCGGTGTTCAGCGCGGTGGACGCGGAGTCGCCCGCGCGCAGCCGTGTGACGAGCTGCGGGAGGGTGTCCCCGATGAACCGGTCGGCGTCCTCCTGCCCGCGCGCGAGGACGCCCGCGAGGGTGCGTGCGCGCAGCGTGGCGTGCACGGCGGCGGTGACCGCGACGGCCAGCAGCAGGGCCGCGGCCCCGCCGCCCCAGGCCACCGGGGCCTTCACTTCGGCGGGAGCGAGCAGTACCGCTCCCAGGACCAGCAGGCCGCCGACGACCGCAGAGGTCGACAGGGCCAGTGCGGACGCGCGGCGCAACGACATGGGAAGGGGGCCTCTTGGGGTGGCGAGCCGGTGGGGTGCTCGGGGCGGCGATCCGGAAGCGGAATGTCCGCCTAAAGCGTGCTCACTATAGGAGAGTTGATGATCAGTTGGGAAAGTTCTTGTTCGTATTTCCCAAGGATGAGAAGGACAAGACAGTCGACTCCGCCCGATTCCGTGCACCCTGCATCCTGGAGGCATGGCTGAACGACAGGGTGAGACGACCGAGTTGGCAGCAGACCTGAGGGCGGCCGTGCGCGGAGAGGTGTCCTTCGACGCCGCCGCCCGCGCCCTCATGACCATGGACGCCTCGAACTACCGGCGGGTCCCGCTGGGCGTCGTCGCCCCGCGCGACGGCGACGACATCGCCGCCGCCCTCGCCGTCTGCCGGGCGCACGGCGTGCCGGTCGTCCCGCGCGGCGGCGGCACCTCCATCGCGGGCCAGGCCACCGGCACCGGTGTCGTCCTGGACACCACCCGGCACCTGAACGCCCTCCTGGACCTCGACCCCGCCTCCCGTACGGCACGCGTCCAGCCCGGACTCGTACTCGACGACCTGCGGTCGGCCGCGGCCCCGCACGGGCTGACCTTCGGGCCCGACCCGTCCACGCACAGCCGCTGCACCCTCGGCGGCATGATCGGCAACAACTCCTGCGGCTCGCACTCGGTGGCCTGGGGCACCACCGCCGACCAGGTCCGCGCGCTGGACGTCCTCACGTACGGCGGCGACGCACTGCGCCTGGCGCGCGGCGGCTGGGAGGCGGCACCGGAAGCACTCCTGCGCACAGGACTGCGCACCCTGGTGGACAAAAACCTCGCACTGTTGCGCACGGGTTTCCCCGAACTCCCGCGCCGGATCTCCGGTTACGCCCTGGACGCCCTGCTGCCCGAGCACGGCGTCGACCTCGCGCGCGCCTTCTGCGGCAGCGAGGGCACCCTCGGCGTGGTCACCGAGGCCGTCGTCTCCCTGGTCGAAGCGCCCCGCGCGCGGGCGCTCGCCGTCCTCGGGTACGCCGACGAGAGCGCGGCGGCCGAGGCCGCGCCCGGCATCCTTCCCTTCGGGCCGCTGACCGTGGAGGGCATGGCCGCCGACCTCGTACCGGAACGGGAGCGGGGGCTGCTGCCGCGCGGGGCGGCCTGGCTGTTCGTCGAGACCGGCGGCGAGAGCCCCGAGGAGGCCCGTGCGCGGGCGCAGGAGATCGTCCGGGGCGCGGACGCCGTCGACGGCACGGTGGTGGCCGACGCCGCCGGGCAGCGGGCCCTGTGGCGCATCCGCGAGGACGCCAGCGGCACCGCCACCCGGATGCCCGACGGCTCCGAGGCCTGGCCCGGCTGGGAGGACTGCGCGGTGCCGGTGGCCCGCCTGGGCGCCTACCTGCGCGACTTCCGGGCCCTGCTGACCGCGCACGGGCTGCGCGGGACCCCGTACGGGCACTTCGGCGACGGCTGCATCCACGTCCGCATCGACTTCGACCTCCTGCGGCGCGAGGGCGTCGCCCGCTTCCGCGCCTTCTCCGAGGAACTCGCCGACCTGGTCGCCGCCCACGGCGGTTCCCTCTCCGGCGAGCACGGCGACGGCCAGGCCCGGGCCGAACTCCTCCCGCGCATGTACGGCCACGAACTCGTGCACCTCTTTGAGGACTTCAAGGACGCCTGGGACCCGGCGGGCGGCATGAACCCCGGAATGCTCGCCCGCCCCGCCCGCCTGGACGAGAACCTGCGCTTCGCCGTCCTGCCGCCGCAGCCGGTGCCGGGCGTCGCCTTCGCCTACCCCCACGACGGCGGCGACTTCTCCGCCGCCGTGCGCCGCTGCGTGGGCGTCGCCAAATGCCGTACGACGACCACCACGACCGGCGTCATGTGCCCCTCCTTCCGCGCCACCGGCGAGGAACAGCACTCCACGCGCGGGCGTGCGCGCCTGCTGCACGAAATGCTCGCCGGTGAGGTGGTGGAGGACGGCTGGCGCTCGAAGGAGGTGCGCGACGCCCTCGACCTGTGCCTGTCCTGCAAGGGGTGCCGGAGCGACTGCCCGGTGGGCGTCGACATGGCCACGTACAAGGCGGAGTTCCTGCACCACCACTACGCGGGCCGCATCCGTCCCGCCGCGCACTACGCGCTGGGACGGCTGCCGCAGTGGCTGCGGATCGCGTCACCGGTGTCGGTGCTCGTCAACACCGCCGCATCGGTGCGCCCGTTGGCGTCGCTCGCCAAGTGGGCGGCCGGGATCGCCCCGGAGCGGCCGATCCCGCAGATCGCCTCGCGGACCTTCCGGCAGTGGGCGCGCACCCGGCCCCGTACACCCGCCCCCGCGTCCGCCCCCGTCGTCACCCTGTGGCCGGACACCTTCACCAACCACCTGTCGCCGGGCGTGGGCATCGCGGCCGTACGGGTGCTGGAGGCGGCGGGGCTGCGGGTGCGGCTGCCGCGCGCCGGGCTGTGCTGCGGGCTGACGTACGTCTCCACGGGACAGCTCGACCGGGCCAGGGAGGTCATGCGCCGAACCCTGGCGGCGGTGCCCGCGGACGCACCGCTGGTGGTGTTGGAGCCGAGCTGCGCGGCCGCCCTCAAGAGCGACCTGCCGGAACTGCTGGGCGACGACCCGCGCGCCGCCGAACTGGCGGCGAACGTCCGGACCTTCGCGCAGGCCCTGGAGGAGTACGCGCCGCACTGGACGCCGCCGCGCCTGGACCGCGCCGTGGCGGGCCAGACGCACTGCCACCAGCACGCCGTGCTCGGCGACGGCGCGGAACGCCGGCTGCGCGAGAAGGCGGGCCTGACGGGAGACCTGGCCCAGGGCTGCTGCGGGCTCGCCGGGAACTTCGGCTACGAGCGCGGGCACTACGGGGTCTCGGTGGCCTGCGCGGAGGAACACCTCCTGCCCGCGGTCCGGGGCGCCGACGGGGCGGTGGAACTGCTCGCCGACGGCTTCTCGTGCCGTACGCAGGCCGAACAGCTCTCCGGACGGCGACCCCGGCACCTGGCGGAAGTGCTCGCCGAGGGGCTGGAGGGGCCCGTGGACGCCGTGCCGGACGGCGCGGGGGCTCCCGGCGGTCCTGGTGTCGGCGAGGTTCCCGGGGGCGACGCGGCGGGCTGAGCGGTGGCGGAGGGTCCGGCCCCGGGGTGCGTCGCCGTCGCCGTCCCAGGGGCCGGAGCGGTGGGCCGCGCCGTCCCGGCCGGGTGCGGCGACGCGGTGGCGGAACTGCCGGACGAGCCCCACGGAGGCTTCGGCAGCGGCTTGAGGTGGATGCGGTAGTGCGGTGCGCGGGAGGCGGACGCCCCGGAGTGCGGGGGCTTCGACGCCTTGGGCGCGGTCGGGCTGAACGGCAGCGCACTGCGGCGGACGGGCACCGGCTCCGGTGTCAGGCCCGTCGACCATCCGGTGGCGGTGGCCACCACGCCGGTCAGCGCGACGGTGGCCAGGACCGCCCGCGACAGCGGCCGTTTCGCCGTCGCCACGGCTGCGGCCCGCAGCAGCCGTCGCAGGAAGCGCCCCAGCAGGCACACGATGCCGATCAACGGCAGCAGGAGCAGTACCAGACCGAGCACCGCCACCGCCCCGGCCGCCGCATCCCCCTGCGACAGGGTGTCGAAGGCCGCCGTCACCTGTGCGGACAGCGACCGCAGCGCCGTCGTGGCGATCCGGGGCAGGTTCCACAGGCTGTAGCCGAGGTCGGCCAGCATCAGGGGGATGACCGCGAGCACCCACACGGTGACCGTGACACGAGCCCGGCGGGTGAGCCGCACGGACTCCGCCGCGCCCTCCTTGGGCCTGAGGCGCAGGGCGCTGCGCAGGATCGGCACCACCTGTCCGTACAGGTCGGGCACTCCCGCCACGTCCGCCAGGATGTAGTAGCCGTCCAGGCGCACCACGGGCACCAGTTGCTCGAACACCTCGAAGTGCCCGAGGTAGACGGCCGCCAGCAGCACGTCCCAGTGGGTCCGGCCGTAGAGGGCGGTCAGCGCCACCATGAACAGGACGTTGAAGTACACCCCGCCGAGGTCGGTGCGCAGCCGCCCCGCCCGGCTGATCCGGTAGACGTCCGTGACGTCCGTGTACAGCGAGGGCCACAGCAGGTAGATCCCGCAGCCGATGCGTCCGGGCCTGGCGCCCCCGTAGTGACAGGCGGAGGCGTGCCCGAACTCGTGGAACACCAGGGAGGCGACGACGAGCCCGAACACGGCCAGTAGCAACAGGGGTTGGTCCAGCACCGTCAGCAGCGACGACACCGCCCCGTGCACCAGGAACAGCCAGCAGTCCATCGCCACGGCGGCGGCGAGTACAAAAACGACCGCCCAGGGCCGGTGCAGCCACGCGAGAGTGCGCGCGATCACCGCGACGGCGCCCGGCGGGAACAGCGTGCCGCGCCCCATCAGCCCCAGCAGCAGTGAGGAACGCGGAACATCGGGCGCCAGGGCGGCGTCCTCCTGCCCCGGCGGTGCGGTCACGCCCAGCGGCTCCAGCTTGCGCTCCACCAGGAAGGCGATGTTGTCCGCGCTCACCTCCCTGCCGTACGCGGCGGAGACCCGCTCGGCGACGGCGGCCACGTCGCGCACGCCGTCGATCGACGACGCGGTGAGATGCAGGAGGTACGAGAGGTGCACGGTCTGGCCGTCCGCGCGGCGCGCGATGTAGACGGGCTCGGCATAACCGGAGCCTTTGTACAGGCCGTGCAATTGGAGGCCTTCGGTCAGGCGCGGCGGGGGGACGGGGAACGGGATTTCGTTCTCTGTCGGGACGGCGGAAACAGGAATCATGAAAGGCCGGTCGCAGGATCGGAAAATGGCGGAATGCGGGCAGCGTGAAGGGTGCGGTGATCCGGTGCGGTGATTCGATGCGGTGATCCGGCGCGGTGATCCGGTGCGGCGTCGGTACCGGGGTCCGCCGCCGCACCGGTGTTCAGGAACCGCTCAGAGTGCTGTCCAGGCGCTGCTCAGCAGTGGTGCGTCGGCTCGCAGTGCGCGGGGCCGTGGTGGGCCGGGCCGTGATGTACGGGCGCGTGGTGGGCCGGGCTGTGGTGGTGCGTGGGCGTGTGGTGCGCCGGAGGCTGGTGGTGTGCGGGCGTGTGGTGCGCGGGCGCGTGGTGCGCCGGCTGGTGGTGGACCGGCGCGTGGTGCACCGGGGTGTGGTGGACCGGCGCGTGGTGGGCCGGGGGCGGGCACGGCGTCGGGTGGTGGCCGGGCGTCGTGCAGTTGAACTTCAGTACGCCCAGGGCCTCCCGGTTGGGCAGCAGGCCCGCGTCCTGCGCTTCGAGTTCTTCGATGCTGAGCATGTGGCTCTCTCTCGCTCAAGGGCTCGGCAGGCCGGGCGCGGGGAATTCCCGTGCCGTCGTGCCGACTTGACGAGAGAAACGCTAGGGGTGGCGCAAGTAATGCGACAAGCGCTAATGGGAATTGCCTGGCCTAAAAGAAGGCAAAGCGATTTCGAATTCGAGAACGATAAATGTTTTGTGAGGCCGGGGCGGGGCCGTCCACGGGGTGCGGGGCGGGGCCGTCCACGGGGTGCGGGGCGGGGCCGTCCACGGGGTGCCGGACGGTGCGCCCGCAGGGCGTCGGCCGGTCGCGGAAGCACGTCCCCGCCCCTCAACCCCCCGTGCCATCATGGGAGTACATCCCATTGAACGCGAGGTGCACCACAGTGAACGCCGCTGAGCCGCAAGGCACCCAGGGTGCCCCGGCCCCCCTCCTGGACGCGGAAGCCGCCGCCGCAGCAGCCACCACTCCCGCCACCCAGCGACGGCGTGCCACCGGCCTGGGCCCCGTGGCCCTCGTCGTGGCGGGCGGGCTGAGCGTCCAGTTCGGCTCGGCGCTCGCCGTGCTGATCATGCCCAGGACCGGCGCCCTCGGCGTCGTCACCCTGCGGCTGGCCGTCGCCGCCGTCGTGATGCTCCTCGTCTGTCGCCCCAGTGTGCGCGGCTACAAGCGCCGGGACTGGGGCACGATTCTTGTCTTCGGTGTCGCCATGGCCGGTATGAACGGCCTCTTCTACCAGGCCAGCGACCGCATCCCGCTCGGCGCCGCCGTCACCCTGGAGGTGCTCGGCCCGCTCGCGCTCTCCGTCTTCGGCTCCCGGCAGTGGTCGAGCGCCCTGTGGGCGGCGTTGGCGCTCGCGGGAGTCGCCCTGCTGGGCTCGTCCGGCTTCGGTGGCCTCGACCTCGTCGGTGCGGCCTTCGCGCTCTCGGCGGGCGCGTGCTGGGCCGCGTACATCGTCTTCAGCGCCAAGACCGGACGCCGCTTCCCGCAGGCCGACGGGCTCGCCCTCGCGATGGCCTTCGCGGCCCTCCTCACCCTCCCGCTCGGCGTTCTGGAGGCGGGCGGCAAGCTGCTGGACCCGGTGACGCTCGGCCTCGGTGCGGCCGTCGCGGTGATGTCCTCGGTCCTGCCGTACACCCTCGAACTGATCGCCCTGCGCCGGATGCCCGCCCCGACTTTCGCGGTCCTCATGAGCCTGGAGCCCGCGATCGCCGCCGGGGCCGGATTCCTCATCCTGCACCAGGCGTTGTCGCTGGTCGACGCGCTGGCGATCGCCCTGGTGATCGGTGCGAGCGTCGGTGCGGTGCGCAGTCAGACGGGGCGCAAGGTGCCCCAGAGCTAGGCAATTCGGCCCCACGGAACAGCCCCTGCGGGATTCAAGCACGCTTGCTTGTTTCTCCGGGGGCTGTCATGCTCCCGGGCACGCAGCCACGCCTGAACGGGAGTGCCACGTGTCCGAACTCGATGCCGTCATCCGCGACTTGCGGGACGAGAGCGCCGAACTCGATCAGTACGTACAGGGCTTGCCCGAGGAGCAGTGGCGTCGCGCGACCCCCGCCGCCGGATGGACCGTCGCCCACCAGATCGCCCACCTCGCCTGGACCGACAGCGTCGCGCTGCTCTCCGCGTCCGACCCCGATGCCTTCGCGGCGGAGGTGGCCAAGGCGGCCGCGGACCCCGAGGGCTTCGTCGACGTGGGCGCGGCACAGGGCGCGGCCCTGCCGCCCGCCGAGCTGCTCGCCCGCTGGCGCGCGGGCCGCGAGCGCCTGCACGACGTCCTGGTCAACGCCCCGGCGGGCACCCGTTTCCCCTGGTACGGGCCGCCGATGAGCGTCGCCTCGATGGCCACCGGGCGCCTCATGGAGACCTGGGCGCACGGGCAGGACGTCGCGGACGCACTGGGGATCACCCGCACGCCCACCGCCCGGCTGCGGCAGGTGGTCAGGATCGGGGTGCGGGCGCGCGACTACGCCTTTTTCGTACGGGGCCTGAAGCCGCCGCAGGAGGAGTTCCGGGTGGAACTGGTCGGCCCCGGCGGCGAGTTCTGGGCGTACGGGCCCGAGGACGCGGCCCAGCGGGTCACCGGCCCCGCGCTGGACTTCTGCCTGCTGGCCACGCAGCGCGCGCACCGGGCGGACCTGGCGCTGCGCGCGGAGGGCCCGGACGCGGACGCCTGGCTGGACATCGCGCAGGCCTTCGCCGGACCGGCGGGGGAGGGGAGGGCCCCCAAGGGGGCCACCGGATCCGGTGGTGCGGCAGGGGCCACCGGGCCCGGTGATGCGGCGGGCTCCGCCGGACCGGACGCCGGGCGGGGAGGCGCGGCAGGCCCCACCGGGCAGGGAGCGCCCGCGTGACCCGGCGGGAGACCTTGCGCATCGGCAACGCGTCCGGCTTCTACGGCGACCGCTTCGACGCCGTCCGCGAGATGCTCACCGGCGGCGAACTGGACGTCCTCACCGGCGACTACCTCGCCGAGCTGACCATGCTCATCCTCGGCCGCGACCGGCTGAAGGACCCCACCACCGGATACGCCAAGACCTTCCTGCGGCAACTGGAGACCGGCCTCGGACTCGCCCACGACAAGGGCGTCAGGATCGTCACCAACGCGGGAGGGCTCAACCCCGCCGGGCTCGCCACAGCGATACGGGAGCTGGCGCAACGGCTGGGCGTTCCGGTCAAGGTCGGTCACGTACAGGGGGACGACCTGATCGGAAGCGGTCAGTGGCCGGAGGGGACGCTCACCGCCAACGCCTACCTCGGCGGTGCCGGAATCACCGCCTGCCTCGACGCCGGGGCGGACGTCGTCGTCACCGGGCGCGTCACGGACGCCGCCCTGGTGACGGGCCCGGCCGCGCACTGGTTCGGGTGGGGCCCGGAAGCGTACGACCGGTTGGCGGGCGCGGTCGTGGCCGGTCACGTACTGGAATGCGGCACCCAGGCGACAGGCGGCAACTACTCCTTCTTCGGCGCGCACGACGTGCGCCGCCCCGGCTTCCCCCTCGCGGAGATCCACGAGGACGGCTCCTGCGTCATCACCAAGCACCCGGGCACGGGCGGCGTCGTCGACACCGGCACGGTGACCGCGCAGCTCCTCTATGAGACCGGCGACGCACGCTACGCCGGTCCCGACGTCACCGCCCGCCTGGACACCGTCACGCTGGCCCAGGAGGGCCCCGACCGGGTGCGCATCACCGGCGTACGGGGCGAGGAACCGCCGCCCACCCTCAAGACGGGCCTCACCCGCATCGGGGGCTGGCGCAACGAGGTCGTCTTCGTCCTCACCGGACTGGACGTCGAGGAGAAGGCGGAGCTGGTGCGCGGGCAGGTCGAGGACGCCCTCGACACCGCCAAGGCGCGCCCGGCACAGGTGCGTTGGGAGCTGGCGCGCACCGACCGGGAGGACGCCGACACCGAGGAGTGCGCGAGCGCCCTGCTGCGGCTCGTCGTACGGGACCCGGACGCGGACAAGGTCGGGCGGGCGGTCAGCGGGGCGGCGGTGGAGCTGGCGCTCGGCAGCTACCCGGGCTTCCACGTGACGGCGCCGCCCGGCAGGGGAGCGCCGTACGGGGTGTTCTCGGCGCGGTACGTGGAGGGGGCCCAGGTGCCGCACACGGCGGTGCTGCCGGACGGGCGCACCCAGGCCGTGCCCGCGCCCGTACGGACCCGTCCGCTCGCCCCCGTGCCGCCGCCGGAGCTGCCGCGCCCGCTGCCCGCCGGGGCGACGCGGCGGGCCCCGCTCGGCCTCGTCGCCGGGGCCCGCAGCGGCGACAAGGGCGGCGACGCGAACGTCGGGCTCTGGGTCCGCACGGACGCGGCGTGGCGCTGGCTGGCCCACCACCTCACGGAGGCCCGCCTGCGCGAACTCCTCCCGGAGACCGCCGACCTGCCGATCACCCGGACCGTCCTGCCCCGCCTGCGCGCCCTGAACTTCACCGTCACGGGCCTCCTGGGCGCGGGCGTGGCCTCCCAGTCCCGCTTCGACCCCCAGGCCAAGGCCCTCGCCGAATGGCTCCGCTCCCGCCACACGGACATCCCGGAGAGCCTGCTGTGACCCCGGGGCCGCTCGACCGGGTGGCCCGCACCAGCCCCCGCACCTCTGACCCCGGAGAGGCCCATGCCCACCCTCCCCACCGCCCTCGACCCCGCCGCCCCCGCCTACACCGACCACCGCACCGCCACCCTCACCAAGCTCGACGCCCTCGAAGAGGCACACCGGCAGGCCCTCGCGGGCGGCGGTGAGAAGTACCTCGCCCGCCACCACCAACGCGGCAAGCTCCTCGCCAGGGAGCGCATCGAGCTGCTCCTCGACCCCGACACCCCCTTCCTGGAGCTGTCCCCCCTGGCGGCCTGGGGCAGTGACTACCCGGTCGGCGCCTCGATGGTCACCGGCATCGGTGTCGTGGCGGGCGTGGAGTGCCTCATCACCGCCAACGACCCCACCGTCCGTGGTGGCGCCTCCAACCCCTGGACCCTCAAAAAGGCCCTCCGGGCCAACCAGATCGCGTACGAAAACCGCCTCCCCTGCATCAGCCTGGTCGAGTCCGGCGGCGCCGATCTCCCCTCCCAGAAGGAGATCTTCATCCCCGGCGGCGCCCTCTTCCGCGACATCACCCGCCTGTCCGCCGCCGGCATCCCCACCATCGCCGTCGTCTTCGGCAACTCCACCGCCGGCGGTGCGTACGTCCCCGGCATGTCCGACCACACGGTGATGATCAAAGACCGGTCCAAGGTGTTCCTCGGCGGCCCGCCCCTCGTCAAGATGGCCACCGGTGAGGAGAGCGACGACGAGTCCCTCGGCGGCGCCGACATGCACGCCCGCACCTCCGGCCTCGCCGACCACTACGCCGTCGACGAGCACGACGCCCTGCGCCAGGCCCGGCGCATCGTCGCGCGCCTCAACTGGCGCAAGGCGCACCCCGATCCGGACCCGGCGACCGTGGCCGAACCCCTTTACGACCCGGAGGAACTGGCAGGCATCGTCCCCGGCGACCTCAAGACCCCCTTCGACCCGCGCGAGGTGATCGCCCGCCTCGTCGACGCCTCCGACTTCGACGAGTTCAAGCCCCTGTACGGCACCAGCCTGGTGACCGGGTGGGCGACCCTGCACGGCTATCCGGTCGGCATCCTCGCCAACGCCCAAGGGGTGCTCTTCAGCGCCGAGTCGCAGAAGGCCGCCCAGTTCATCCAGCTCGCCAACCAGCGCGACATCCCCCTGCTCTTCCTCCACAACACCACCGGCTACATGGTCGGCAAGGAGTACGAGCAGGGCGGCATCATCAAACACGGCGCGATGATGATCAACGCGGTGGCCAACTCCAAGGTGCCGCACCTGTCCGTCCTGATGGGCGCCTCGTACGGAGCCGGGCACTACGGCATGTGCGGGCGCGCCTACGACCCTCGCTTCCTCTTCGCCTGGCCCACCGCCAAGTCCGCCGTGATGGGCCCGCAGCAGCTCGCCGGGGTGCTCTCGATCGTCGCCCGCGCCTCCGCCGCCGCCAAGGGGCAGCCGTACGACGACGAGGCCGACGCCGGACTGCGCGCCATGGTCGAGCAGCAGATCGAGTCCGAGTCCCTGCCGATGTTCCTGTCCGGGCGGCTGTACGACGACGGGGTCATCGACCCCCGCGACACCCGCACCGTCCTCGGCCTGTGCCTGTCCGCCATCCACACGGCCCCCGTCGAGGGCGTGCGCGGCGGCTTCGGCGTCTTCCGGATGTGAGGCACCCCATGACCGAACGCGAGTCCTCCGTGATCACCACCCTCCTCGTCGCCAACCGGGGCGAGATCGCCTGCCGCGTCTTCCGCACCTGCGCCGCACTGGGCATCGACACCGTCGCCGTGCACTCCGACCCGGACGCGGACGCCCTGCACACCCGCAGCGCCGACACGTCCGTACGGCTGCCGGGCGCGGCCCCCTCCGACACCTATCTGCGCGGCGAACTCGTCGTGAAGGCCGCCCTCGCCGCCGGTGCGGACGCCGTGCACCCCGGGTACGGGTTCCTGTCCGAGAACGCCGACTTCGCCCGCGCCGTCACCGACGCCGGACTCACCTGGATCGGCCCTTCCCCCGCCGCCATCGAGGCCATGGCGTCCAAGACGCGCGCCAAGGAACTCATGGCGAAGGCGGGCGTCCCCCTGCTCGCCCCCGTCGACCCGGCCACCGCGACGGACGCCGATCTGCCGCTGCTGCTCAAGGCGGCCGCCGGGGGCGGCGGGCGCGGCATGCGCATCGTCCGGGAACTCGCGCACCTGGCGGACGAGTTGACCGCCGCCTCCGCCGAAGCGCGCTCCGCCTTCGGCGACGGCGAGGTCTTCGCCGAGCCCTACGTCGAAAACGGTCGCCACATAGAGGTGCAGGTCCTCGCCGACGCGCACGGCACCGTATGGGCGCTCGGCACCCGCGACTGCTCGCTCCAGCGCCGGCACCAGAAGGTGATCGAGGAAGCACCGGCGCCGGGGCTCACCGACGCACAGCGCACCACCCTGCACGACGCCGCCACCGCCGCCGCACGCGCCGTCGGGTACGTCGGCGCAGGCACCGTCGAGTTCCTCGTCGACGCGAGCGGCAGGGCGTACTTCCTGGAGATGAACACCCGCCTCCAGGTCGAACACCCCGTCACCGAGGCCGTGTTCGGCATCGACCTCGTCGCCCTCCAGATCCGCGTCGCCGAGGGGCACGCGCTCCCGCCGACGCCCCCGGAGCCGTCCGGGCACGCCGTGGAGGCCCGCCTGTACGCCGAGGACCCCGCCCACGGCTGGCAGCCCCAGACCGGCGTCCTGCACACCCTGGACGTCCCCACCGGGCCCGGACTGCGCCTCGACACCGGCTTCGAGAGCGGCGACACCGTCGGCGTGCACTACGACCCCATGCTCGCCAAGGTCATCGCCCACGCGCCCACCCGCGCCGAAGCCGTCCGTGTTCTCGCGCACGCCCTCGCCCGCACCCGCGTGCACGGCCCCGTCACCAACCGGGACCTCCTCGTGCGCTCCCTGCGCCACCCCGACTTCCGGGACGCGCGCCTCGACACCGGTTTCTACGACCGCCACCTCGACGCCCTCACCACCCCGCCCCCGGGCGAAGAACTCGCCGCCGTCGCCGCGGCCCTCGCGGACGCCGCAGCACGGGGCGGCCGGTTCGGCGGGGCATGGCGGAACGTCCCTTCGCAGCCCCAGGTCAAGACGTACAACGACCACGAAGTCCGCTACCGGCGCGAGCGCGACGGCAACTACCGGGTGGAGGGCGTCGACCGTGTCGTCTCCGTCACCCCGCACGAGGTCGTCCTCGAAACCGACGGGGTGCAGCGCCGCCACCTCGTACAGACGTATGCGAGCACCAGCACCGGACACGGCGTCGCGAGCACCAGCACGGTGCGCGCGGGCACCGTGCACGCGAGCACCGTGTACGTCGACACCCCCGCCGGCTCCCACGCCCTCACCCCCGCCCCCCGCTTCCCCGACCCCACCGTGCGCACCGCCCCCGGCTCCCTGCTCGCCCCCATGCCGGGAACGGTCGTACGGGTCGCCGAAGGGCTCGCGGAAGGCGTCCGGGTGGAGGCGGGGCAGCCCCTGTTGTGGCTGGAGGCCATGAAGATGGAGCACCGCGTCACCGCTCCCGCCTCCGGCACGCTCACCGCGCTCCACGCCGCCCCCGGCCGCCAGGTCGAGGTCGGCGCCCTGCTCGCCGTCGTCACCGACACCCGTGCACAGGAGGACCAGGAAGCATGAGCAGCACCCCGAAAGACACGCACACCGCTGTGATCGAGACCGAGGAGCAGCAGGCGCTCCGCGCCGCCGTCGCCGCCCTCGGCAAGCGCTACGGCCGCGACTACTTCACCAGGATCGTCGCCGAGGGCGCGCACCCCGACGCCCTGTGGTCCGAGGCGGCCAAGCTGGGCTACCTCGGCGTCAGCATCCCCGAGGAGTACGGCGGCGGAGGCGGCGGCATCACGGAACTCTCCATCGTGCTGGAGGAGTTGGGGGCCGCTGGATCGCCCCTGCTCATGATGGTCGTCTCGCCCGCCATCTGCGCCACCGTGATAGCCCGCTTCGGCACCGACGCCCAGAAGCACCAGTGGCTGCCCGGCCTCGCCGACGGCAGCCTCACCATGGCCTTCGGCATCACCGAGCCCGACGCCGGATCCAACTCCCACCGCATCACCACCACCGCCCGCCGCGACGGCGACGACTGGGTGCTCACCGGCCGCAAGGTGTTCGTCTCCGGCGTCGACATCGCCGACGCCACCCTGATCGTCGGCCGCACCGAGGACGCCCGCACCGGCAGCCTCAAGCCCTGTCTGTTCATCGTCCCCCGCGAGGCCCCCGGCTTCGGGCGCTCGCAGATCGACATGGAACTCCAGGCCCCGGAGAAGCAGTTCGAGCTGGTACTGGACGATGTGCGGCTGCCCGCCGACGCCCTCGTGGGCGACGAGGACGCCGGACTCCTCCAGCTCTTCGCCGGGCTCAACCCCGAACGCATCATGACCGCCGCGTTCGCCGTCGGCATGGCCCGCTACGCCCTCGCACGGGCCGTCCAGTACGCCAAGGAGCGCACCGTCTGGAAGGCCCCCATCGGCACCCACCAGGCCCTCGCACACCCCCTCGCGCAGGCCCACATCGAGATCGAGCTGGCCCGCCTCATGATGCGCAAGGCCGCCACCCTGTACGACGCGGGCGACGACATGGGCGCGGGGGAGGCCGCCAACATGGCCAAGTACGCGGCCGCCGAAGCCTGTGTGAAGACCGTCGACCAGGCCGTGCACACCCTCGGCGGCAACGGCCTCACCCGCGAGTACGGACTCGCCCAGCTCATCGTCGCCTCCCGGGTGGCCCGGATCGCCCCCGTCAGCCGGGAGATGATCCTCAACTTCGTCTCCCACCAGTCCCTGGGCCTGCCCAAGTCGTACTGAGCCGCACCGGCCGCCCCGAGACCTCGGCCGACCGGTGCCGGGGTCTCCCCAAGCCGCACCCCGTGCGCGCATCCTGTCCGTCCACACGCTGTGCACCCGACGTGCACACCGCCGCACCACCGTGTCGAAGGGGACCGTCACCATGGTGTTCCACAGCGAGTACGCCGATGTGCCCGACGTCGAACTTCCCATCCACGAGGCGGTCCTCGGACACGCCGCCCACTACGGTGAGACCCCCGCGCTCGTCGACGGGACGAACGGCACCACCCTCACGTACGCCCAACTCGACGTCCACCACCGCCGGATCGCCGCCGCACTGGCTGCCTCCGGTCTGCGCAAGGGTGACGTTCTCGCCCTGCACAGCCCCAACATCATCGCCTACCCGACGGTGTTCTTCGCCGCCACCAGGGCCGGCGCCTCCGTGACGACAGTGCACCCGCTGGCCACCCCCGAGGAGTTCGCCAAACAGCTCCGCGACAGCGCGGCCCGCTGGATCGTCACCGTGTCGCCGCTGCTGGAGACCGCGAAACGCGCCGCCGAACTCACCGGCGGCATCACCGAGATCCTCGTCTGCGACAGCGCCCCCGGCCACCGCTCCGTACTCGACCTGCTGACCAGCACCGACCCCGAGCCGCAGATCGACATCGACCCCCGCCAGGACGTCGCCGCACTGCCCTACTCCTCGGGCACCACCGGCGTCCCCAAGGGCGTCATGCTCACCCACCACTCCATCGCCACCAACATCGCGCAGCTCAACCCGTTCATCCCGATGAAGCCCGGCGACCGGCTCCTCGCGGTGCTCCCGTTCTTCCACATCTACGGGATGATGGCGCTCATCAACCAGCCCCTGTCGCACGGGGCGACCGTCGTCACCCTGCCGCGCTTCGAGCTGGAGCAGTTCCTGCGGACCATCCAGGACCAGCGGATCAACGCCCTCTTCGTCGCCCCGCCGATCGTCCTGGCCCTCGCCAAGCACCCCGCCGTCGACCAGTACGACCTCTCCTCGCTGGAGTACGTCGTCAGCGCCGCCGCCCCGCTCGACGCGAACCTCGCGCAGGCCTGCGCGGCCCGCCTGGGGCTCCCGCCGGTCCTCCAGGCGTACGGGATGACCGAGCTGTCCCCGGGGACCCACGTGGTGCCCCTGGACGCCGCGAACCCCCCTCCCGGCACCGTCGGCAAGCTGCTGCCGCGCACCGAGATGCGCATCCTGTCGCTGGACACCCCCGGCAAGGACCTCGGTATCGGCGAGGACGGCGAGATCGCCATCCGCGGCCCCCAGCGCATGAAGGGCTACCTCGGCCGCCCCGACGCCACCGCCGAGATGATCGACGCCGACGGCTGGGTGCACACCGGAGACATCGGCCGCACCGACGCCGACGGCTGGCTCTTCGTCGTCGACCGCGTCAAGGAACTCATCAAGTACAAGGGCTTCCAGGTCGCCCCCGCCGAGCTCGAAGCACTCCTGCTCACCCACGAGGGCATCGCGGATGCCGCCGTGATCGGGGTATACGACGCGGACAACAACGAGATCCCCCAGGCATACGTCGTACGACAGGCGCACGCCCCGCACCTCACCGAGGAGGACGTGATCGTGTACGTCGCCGAACGCGTCGCCCCGTACAAGAAGGTGCGCCGCGTGGAATTCGTCGACGCGGTGCCCCGTGCCGCCTCCGGCAAGATCCTGCGCCGGGAGCTCCGAGAAAGGGAACAGCGACAGTGACACGGCAGGCCCTCGCCCCCACCACGCACGACCGCGGCATCACCACCCTCACCCTCGACTCGCCCGCGAACCGCAACGCCCTCTCGGCGTCCCTCGTCGGCGAGCTGAGCCGGGCCCTCGACCGCTACGGCAAGGACCCCTCGGTGCGGGCGGTGGTGCTCGCGCACACCGGCAACACCTTCAGCGCGGGCGCCGACCTGAAGTCGCCCGCCAGCCCCTACGCGTTCGTCGCCCTGCTGCGGCAGATCGCCGAACTCCCGAAGCCGGTGCTGGCGCGCGTCGACGGGCACGCGCGCGCGGGCGGTCTCGGACTGCTCGGCGTCTGCGACATGGCGTTCGCGACCATCGCCTCCGACTTCGCCTTCTCGGAGGTACGCATAGGGGTCGCCCCCGCCGTCATCTCCATCCCGCTGCTGACCCGCCTCGACCCCAGGGCGGCATCCCGGTACTTCCTCACCGGCGAGGTCTTCGCCGGACCGCGCGCACAGGAGATCGGGCTGCTCACCGAAACGGCACCGGACGTGGACGCCGTCCTCGCACCGGTGCTGGACGCACTGCGCAGGGCGTCCCCGCAGGGGCTCGCCGAAACCAAGCGGCTGCTGACGGCCGAGATGCGGAACGCCTTCGACCGGGACGCGGAAGACCTGGTACAACGCTCGGCAGCGCTGTTCGCGTCCGCCGAGGCACGCGAGGGCGTCACCGCACACCTCGAACGACGGGACCCCGCGTGGCTGTTGTAACCACTCCCAAGCAGGACCGCAGCCGCGTCACCCGGCAGCGGCTGCTGGAGGCCGCCGTGGCCTGCCTCGCCGAACGCGGCTGGGCGGGCTCCACGGTGTCCGTCGTCGCCGAGCGGGCGGGCGTGTCCCGGGGCGCCGCCCAGCACCACTTCCCGACCCGCGAGGACCTGTTCACCGCCGCCGTCGAGTACGTCGCCGAAGAACGCTCCTGTGCGCTGCGCGCCCTGCCCGGACACCACATAGCGGCCGTCGTCGGCGCGATAGTCGACCTCTACACCGGACCCCTCTTCCGGGCCGCCCTGCACCTGTGGGTGGCCGCCTCCAACGAGGAACAACTGCGCGCCCGGGTCACCGAACTGGAGGCCAGGGTCGGCCGCGAGAGCCACCGCATCGCCGTGGAACTCCTGCACGCCGACGAGTCGCGCCCCGGAGTGCGCGAGATCGTCCAGGGCTTCCTGGACATGGCCCGGGGTCTGGGCCTCGCCAACCTCCTCACCGACGACACCGTGCGCCGCGACCGGGTGGTCGCCCAGTGGGCACACCTGCTGGAGGACGCGCTCGGGGCGCACGCGTAGGCACGCCCGCGCCGAGGACCTCAGGACATGGGTAAGGGGCGCCCTCCCGGAGGACGCCCCTTACCCACTCACTCTGCTCGGTACGGACCTCAGCCCGCGATGTCCTCGAACCCGGTGATCTCCCGCGGGTTCCGGGCGGCCGGACCCACGTACCGCGCCGACGGACGCACCAGACGCCCGGTGCGCTTCTGCTCCAGGATGTGCGCCGACCAGCCCGCCGTGCGGGCACAGGTGAACATCGACGTGAACATGTGCGCCGGGACCTCGGCGAAGTCCAGCACGATCGCCGCCCAGAACTCCACGTTCGTCGCCAGCACCCGGTCCGGGCGCCGGGCGTGCAGCTCCTCCAGGGCGGCCTTCTCCAGCGCCTCCGCCACCTCGAAGCGCGGGGCCGCCAGCTCCTTGGCCGTACGCCGCAGGACGCGCGCACGCGGGTCCTCCGCGCGGTACACGCGGTGCCCGAAGCCCATCAGGCGCTCGCCCTTGTCGAGCGCCTGACGCACGTACGCACGGGCGTCACCGGTGCGCTCGATCTCCTCGATCATGCCGAGCACCCGGGACGGCGCACCGCCGTGCAGCGGCCCGGACATGGCACCCACCGCACCCGACAGGGCGGCAGCCACGTCCGCACCGGTCGAGGCGATCACCCGCGCGGTGAACGTCGAGGCGTTCATGCCGTGCTCCGCGGCCGACGTCCAGTACGCGTCGACCGCCTTGACGTGCTTGGGGTCCGGCTCGCCGCGCCAGCGGATCATGAACCGCTCGACCACCGATTCGGCCTTGTCGATCTCGCTCTGCGGCACCATCGGCAGCCCCTGGCCACGGGCCGACTGGGCGACGTACGACAGCGCCATCACGGCCGCCCGCGCCAGGTTGTCCCGGGCGGTGGCCTCGTCGATGTCCAGCAGCGGTTTCAGACCCCACACCGGGGCGAGCATCGCCAGCGCCGACTGCACGTCGACCCGGATGTCACCGGAGTGCACCGGGATCGGGAACGGCTCGGCGGGCGGCAGCCCCGGATTGAAGGCGCCGTCGACCAGCAGACCCCACACGTTCCCGAAGGACACGTGCCCGACGAGGTCTTCGATGTCGACACCCCGGTAACGGAGCGAGCCGCCCTCCTTGTCCGGTTCGGCGATCTCCGTTTCGAACGCGACGACTCCCTCAAGTCCGGGTACGAAGTCGGACATCAGGCGGCTCCTCTATGCGTGTAGGCCAAGCGGCGGGAGGCAGGAACGATACCCCTGCTGTGGGGAGGCGACAGTGGCTCCACCCCGGATTTTGGCGGGTTCCACTGATGCGGGGAAGCGTGAGAACAGGCACACTCCACGACCCACTTTCGAGAGGATTAAGGCCAGTTGCGGGTGGGAAGACTGCGCCCACACCTCGCGCCTGCTGTTCGCACCCTCTGTGCGAGGACGCCCCACCCCCTGCGGCAGGATGGCCCCGTGCCGAACACAGCTCCCGCCGCGTCCGACCCCTCCTCGTCCCCCCTGTCCGGGGGACCCGCCCCCGACCCCGCCGCCATGCGCGAGCAGTACCGCAGCGAGCCCCTCGCCGAGAAGGCGCTCGCCGCCACCCCCATGGAACAGTTCGCCCACTGGTTCCAGCAGGCGGTCGGTGCGGGCCTGGACGAGCCCAACGCCATGGTCGTCGCCACCGCCACCCCCGACGGCCGCCCCAGCACCCGCACGGTCCTCCTGAAGGCGTACGACGGCGACGGCTTCGTCTTCTTCACCAACTACGAGTCCCGCAAGGGCACCGAACTGGCCGCGAACCCGCACGTCTCGCTGCTCTTCCCCTGGCACCGCATCGCCCGCCAGGTCATCGTCACCGGCACCGCCGCCCGCGTCTCCCGCGCCGAGACGGCCGCCTACTTCCGCACCCGCCCGCACGGCTCCCAGCTCGGCGCCTGGGCGAGCGACCAGTCCCGCCCCATCGCCTCCCGCGAGGAACTCACCACCGCCTACGACGACTTGGCCGCCCGCTACCCCGAGGGCGAGAAGGTCCCCGTACCGCCCCACTGGGGCGGCTTCCGCATCACCCCGGAGACGGTCGAGTTCTGGCAGGGCCACCAGAACCGCCTCCACGACCGGCTGCGCTATACGAGCACCGGCCCCGGCGCCTGGTCGGTGGAACGCCTCAACCCGTAAAACGCAGAACCCCGCGGGCTCTGGTCCCCTCCGAGGAGGAGGCCGGCCGGACATACCGGCGAGCCCGCGGGGCGGTGACTGCTTGGGATTGGAACCGGCTGCGCCGGCTACCGCACTGAGTGCGACGACGGGCAACTAGCCCGCAGCCACCTCGCGAGTCCGGAAAGAAATCATTTCCCGAAACACCTCCTTTCAGCGTGGGCCACACATTAGGAGCCCTCCCGGGGCGTCTCAACCGAATTAACGGAGCACGTCGATTTCACCGAAGCCGGTGTGCTCTGCGACACAGTGGAGTTGAATGATCGGGACGTGCAGCACCAACGCACGGTGCACGGACGGACACCTGCGGGGGGTGCGGGGTGAGTGCTTCTCTGAGCAGCGGGACCGCCGAGCCGGAGCCGGAGGCGGGGTCCGGGGCGGAGGCGGGAGCCGGGGCGGAGCTGCTCGCGGCGCTGCTGGACGGGATGGACGCCGCCCTCTGTGCCTTCGACGCCGACGGGGTCGTCACCCATTGGAACCGCGAGGCCGAGCGCATCCTCGGGTGGAGTGCGCGGGACGCGGTGGGACGGCGCGGTTTCGCCGGGTGGGCGGTGCGCAGCGCGGACGCCGACGAGGTGCAGGGGCGGTTGATGGCCGCCATGCACGGGGGCGGGCGGCAGGTGCATGAGTTCGCGTTGCTGCGCAAGGACGGCGGAAGGGTGCTCGTACGGACCCAGTCGGCGGCCGTCACCGGGGCCGACGGGAAGCCCGCCGGCGTCTACAGCGCGTTCGGTGAGGCACACGCGCAGATCGACCTGGAACGGGCCATCGCGCTCAGCGAGGTCCTGTTCGAGGACGCGTCGTGGGGCGTGGTGCTGGTGGATGTGGATCTGCGGCCCACCGTGGTCAACGTGCACGCCGCCCGGGCGCTCGGGGGCGGGCGTACGACGCTGCTGGGGCGTCCGCTGGGGGAGACCGTCGTACAGGGCGTCGACGAGCTGGAAGGGGCGCTCCAGCACGTACTGGCGGAGGGCACTCCGCCCGCGCCGGTCGACCTGTGGGTGACGCTGCGCACGGCGGAGGGGGAGCGGCGGCGGTGCTGGCGCAGTGGTTTCCTGCGGCTGGCGTCGCCGCTCACGGAGGAACCCGTGCCGCTGGGCGTGGGGTGGATCTTCCAGGACGTGACGGACGCCAAGACCGCCGAGCAGGACGCCGCCCGGCTGCGGTTCCGCGGCAACCAGTTGCAGCGGGCGGCGCGCGCGGCGGCCGAGTGCGAGGACCCCATGGAGGCCGCTGCCGCCTATCTGGACTTCGGACTCGCCGGGTTCGCGGACCACGCGCTGATCGACGTGGTGCGCGAGGAGCGGCTGGTGCGGGTCGCGGCGACACCCGCGGGCGAGCCGGGCCCGTGCACGGCGGACAACGCCGAGGCGGGCATTCCGGTGCGGTACGGGGAGGGGCACCCGGCACTCCAGGCGCTGGAGCGCACCGGCGCGGTGCGCGCGAGCGCGGGCCCGCGCGCCGACCAGCAGGGGTGGGCGGTGGAGCGGCAGTGGCCGGGCGACGCCGTGCACGCCCTGTGCACCGTGCTGCGCAGCCGGGGCCGGACGGTGGGCGTGGTCACCTTCCTGCGCGGTGCGACCCGGCCCGCCTTCGAGCGCCCGGACGCGACGTACGCGGAGAGCATCGCCGTACGGGTGGCGTCGTCGGTGGACCTGGCACAGGTACTGAGGGCGCGCTGACACCACCGGCACCGGCGTGCGACACCACCGGCACCGGTGCACTGACTCCACCGGCACCGGCACCGGCGCACTGACACCACCGGCACCGGTGTCACCGCACTGCGTGCATCAGTGCCGGAAGAAGATCCGGTCCCCGTACTCGCTCATCACGCGCCCGTTCCACTCGTGCCCGCCGTCCACGTTCCCCGAGCGCAGCAGCGGCACCTCGATGCCGCGCTCCGCGAGTTCCCCGGCGGCGGCCGCCATCACCGCCTGCATCAGGGCCGTGGTGACCACCGTCGAGGCGGGGGCGAAGGGGGCGTCGATGCCCTCCGTCGTCAACTCCGCGTCGCCGACCGCGATCTTGCTGTCCAGCACGATGTCGCAGTGGTCCTTGAGGAAGCTGCCCGACTTGTGGCGCGACTTGGTGTCCTGGGCGTACGCCACGGACGTGACACCGATGACCTTCAGCCCCAGGGCGCGCGCGTTCATCGCCATCTCGACGGGCAGCGCGTTGCGCCCGGAGAGGGAGATCACCACGAGGACGTCGCCGGGCTTGGCGGGGCTGCTGTCGAGCACCGCGCCCGCGAGGCCGTCCACGCGCTCCAGGGCGGAGCCCAGGGTGGCGGGCATGACGTCGATGCCGACGACGCCGGGCACCGCGAGGAGGTTCATCAGGGCGAGCCCGCCCGCCCGGTAGACGACGTCCTGCGCGGCGAGCGAGGAGTGCCCGGCGCCGAACGCGAAGAGCCGCCCTCCGGCGGCGACGGTGTCGGCGATGGCGGTCCCGGCGGCGGTGATCGCGTCGCCCTCTTCGTCCCGTACGCGATGGAGCAGGCCGATCGCGGCGTCGAAGAACTGACCGGCCAGTTTGTTCTCGCTCATCGCGGAGGGCCTTTCCAGTGGCGGTTTCGTCATAGATGCCGGGAATGCGGGGCGGTTACCCAAGGTTACGAACAGGGGCGGCGTCCGTGCCGCGGATCACGTTGCGGTCTGGAGCCGGGAGCTGTCAATACGGCCGCGCCCCGGCCCGGCACGGTTGTCAGTGCGATGCGTCAGAATTGGGACACGGGCCGGCGCAGGACGACTGGGCACAACCGAGCACGAAGACCGAGCGCACGACGATTTCTGTCACAGCATCGAGGGGCACACATGTCCGGACTGATCGACACCACGGAGATGTATCTCCGCACCATCCTCGAACTCGAGGAGGAGGGCGTCGTCCCCATGCGCGCCCGCATCGCCGAGCGCCTTGACCAGAGCGGTCCGACGGTCAGTCAGACCGTGGCCCGCATGGAGCGCGACGGTCTGGTGACGGTCGCGGGCGACCGCCACCTGGAATTCACCGAGGAGGGCCGCCGGCTGGCCACGCGCGTGATGCGCAAGCACCGGCTCGCGGAGTGCCTCCTGGTCGACGTGATCGGCCTGGAGTGGGAGCAGGTGCACGCCGAGGCCTGCCGCTGGGAGCACGTGATGAGCGAGGCGGTCGAGCGCCGCGTCCTCGAACTGCTGCGCCACCCCACCGAATCTCCGTACGGCAACCCGATCCCGGGTCTGGAGGAGCTGGGCGAGAAGTCCGAGGCCGACCCGTTCCTGGACGACAGCATGGTCAGCCTGAGCGAGCTGGCGCCGGGGCCGGAGGGCAAGACCGTCGTCGTACGCCGCATCGGCGAGCCCATCCAGACCGACGCCCAGCTGATGTACACGCTGCGCCGCGCGGGCGTGCAGCCCGGGTCAGTGGTCAGCGTGACCGAGTCGCCCGGCGGTGTGCTGGTCGGCAGCAGCGGCGAGGCGGCCGAGCTGGACGCGGAGACGGCGTCGCACGTCTTCGTCGCCAAGCGCTGAGCCGCGGGTACGACGGCCCCGACCGGCCTCGAAGGTCAACTGCGGGCGGGGGAAGGGGACTTGAGGTCCCCTTCCCCCGCCCACTTTCTCCACCGGAATCCCAGCGGCCGGACGGATCGCGTGCCACGCTGTGTCTGCGGCACATGAACCGGGGCACCAGATGGGAACGAGGGCTGCCGGCCGGGCCCGTCACGCGGCCGGGGAGGAGGCGGGAGATGCGCCCGTCGTACGTACCGCACGAGCACGGCCCGCACGAGCACGGGCGCGGCCCCCGCAGGCCCGCCCCGTACGGGCGTGGCCCCCGCAGGCGCGGCCCGCACGAGCGCGGTCCGCACGCGGAGGGCCCCGGCGCCCTGAGGCGCCGGGGCCTGTCCTCCCCTGTGCCGGCCTGGAGCCCCGAGCTCTTCAGGCCGGCCCCCGCGGACCGTCTTCCCCGAGCGGTCCGCCTCCCGAAGAAGATCTCCCCTCGGCAGCGAACGCCAATCCTTGAGCGCTGTCACTCGAAAGAGGGTTCTTGGGCTCCGGACCCCGATGTTCGAATACGAGTTCGATAGCGTGGAGGGGAACGGGACGACAGCGGGCGAGGGACGAGTACGCACGATCCGTACGAGAAGGGGGTGCCAGGCCATATGGTGCGGCGCATCGACGTGACCGGAGCCGACGGCGCACGCCTCGCCGCCTGGGAGTTCGCGGACCCGCCCAAGGACGGCGGCAACCCCGACCGGCTCCCCGGCGTGTTATTGCTGCACGGCCTGATGGGCCGCTCCTCCCACTGGGCGGCCACCGCCCGGTGGCTCTCCGAGCGGCACCGGGCCGTCGCCCTCGACCAGCGCGGCCACGGCCGCAGCGAGAAGCCCACCGAGGGCCCCTTCACCCGGGACGCGTACGTCGCCGACGCGGAAGCGGTGGTGGAGCAGCTGGGCATGGCCCCGGTCACCCTCATCGGGCACTCCATGGGCGCCCTGACGGCCTGGCAGCTCGCCGCCAAGCGCCCGGACCTGGTGCGCGCCCTGGTCGTCTGCGACATGCGGGCCTCGGCGCTCGGGGCGGCCTCCCAGCGGGAGTGGGAGGACTGGTTCAAGGCCTGGCCGGTGCCGTTCGCGACGCTCGCGGACGTCCGCAAGTGGTTCGGCGAGGACGACCCCTGGGTGGAGCGCCCCTCCCCGGCGCGCGGCGAGTTCTTCGCCGAGGTGATGGCCGAGCGGGCGGACGGCTGGCGGCCGGTCTTCTCCCGCCGCCAGATGCTGCTCTCCCGGGCGACCTGGGTCTACGACGCGCACTGGGACGAGCTCTCCCAGGTCCAGTGCCCCACGCTCGTCGTGCGCGGCCTGGACGGCGAGCTGGGCCGCGCGGAGGCGCAGGAAATGGTGCGGGTGCTGCCGCGGGGGCAGTACGCCGAGGTGGTGGACGCCGGCCACCTGGTCCACTACGACCAGCCCGACGGCTGGCGCGCCGCCATCGAACCCTTCCTGGAGGAGACCGCCGTCGACTCCCTGCCGGGCCCGTCGTAGCGGGGCGGCACCGAAGGCACGCGCGCGCCCCGTACCGCCCCTCCACGACCGGCGCGCCTACCCCTTGCTCACCGCCGCCAGGATCTCCGGCAGCCGGGCGGCGGTCCTGGGCGCGGCCACCTTCAGCCCGATCCAGGTCACCAGCACCCCGTACGCCAGCCCCACCGGCAGCAGGAACCACGTGGCGAGCCCGGCGACGTGCAGCCAGACCGTGAGCGCGATCAGCGGTGCGCACACCACCGTCGACACCACGAGCCCCAGCAGCAGCGACATCCAGGCCAGCGACCCCTGCCCCGGGGCCACGTTCTTGTACGAGCTGTCCTGCGGGACCGAGTACGGGTACCGGGCCGACGCCACGAGCCCGGCCGCGAGCAACGCCCCCAGCAGGGCGAAGGCCAGCCCCAGGACCTCCGGGAGCACCGCCCAGTCGCCCGCCAGCGCCGTCGTCACGGTCCCCACCAGCAGCGTGTACGGCACGGTGATCACCAGCAGTGCCAGCAGCCGCGCCCGCAGCTCCTCGAAGGCGTCCCGCACGGTGGAGATCGTCGTCGCGACCATCCAGAACGCGGAGGTGTCGGTGCCGAACTGGTTGAAGGTCTGCATCCCGAGCATCCCCGCCGCGAAGCACGCCCAGTACGCCGAACCGGTGCCCTGGAACGCGTTGAACACCGGGACGATCAGCCCGATCGCCAGCGAGGTGATCCAGGCGCCCTTGGTCTTCGGGTCGCGCCAGATGTAGCGCAGCACCCGCTGCGCGGTGGCCGCCGTGCGCCCGTCCGGCAGCAGCCGCGTCAGCAGCCCCGCCTTGGACTCCTTGCGGGAGGGCCCCGAAGCCGCCTGGATCGTCGAGCCGTCCGGCGCGGTCATCAGCTTGACCAGCCCGCGTTCCCACGACCACAGCAGCGCCGCCAGCACGACCAGCGTGATCAGCAGCTGGAGTACGCCGCGCCCGTACGCGCCCTCGCTCACCGAGTGCACCGCGCCGACCGCGGAGGCGGGCGGCAGCCACTGCACGACGTTCGCGACCGGCTCCAGCACCGACATGCCGCCGGTCGACGCCAGCCGCTGCCAGCCGAAGTTCACGAACTGGATGCCGACCGCGACGATCAGGCCGCTGAGCACGGCCAGGTCGCGCCCGCGCCGGCTGGTCAGCAGCCGTACGTTCGCCGTCGCCACGGCACGCGCCAGCGCCAGACAGGTCAGCACCAGCAGCACGGCCGCCACGACGGCGGTCACGGCCGCCGCGAAGCCGTGCGCGACGGCGATCACCGAGCCGACGGCCAGGCACACCGTGAACAGCGGCCCTATGCCCACCAGCGACGCCGCCAGCAGCGCCCGCACCAGCGGCCGGGGCCGCAGCGGCAGCATCACCAGCCGCGAGGGGTCCAGCGTCTCGTCGCCACTGGGGAAGAACAACGGCATGAACGCCCACGCCACGGCGGAGACGAGCGCCAGCAGCACCGTCACCGTCGGCGCGTACTGCGTCCCCCGCAGGGCGAGCAGCCCCAGCACCAGGAGCGCCGAGAAAAGCAGCACCAGCACGGCGCTCACGATGAACGCCGCCCGCCGCCCGGAGGACTGCCGCAGCCCGTTCTTCAACAGCGCCAGCTTCAACCGTACGAACAAGCGCGTCAGCCCCGTCGAGACGGCGTCGGCGGACGTGTCACCGGGTGCGGGGCCCGCGGCTTCGGGGGTGTGACCCGCGACGACGCTCATCGCGGTGCCCCGCCGCCGAGCCAGTCCAGGCTGTCCCCGGCGTCGCGCCCGTTCGCCCCGACCAGCTCCAGGAACGCGTTCTGCAGGGTCGGCGCGTCACCGCGCACCTGCGCGAGGGTGCCCTGCGCGCGGATCTGTCCGGCGGCCATCACCGCCACCCAGTCGCACAGCGACTCCACCAGTTCCATCACATGGCTGGAGAAGACGACGGTGGCACCGGAGCCGGTGTACCGCTCCAGCACCCCGCGGATGGTCTGCGCCGACACCGGGTCGACGCCCTCGAACGGTTCGTCGAGGAAGAGCACTTCCGGGTTGTGCAGCAGCGCGGCCGCGAGCCCGATCTTCTTGCGCATGCCGGTCGAGTAGTCGACGACCAGTTTGTGCTGCGAGCCCGCCAGATCGAGCACGTCCAGGAGCTGGGTGGCGCGCTTGTCGACCTCGTCGCCGGGCAGCCCCCGCAACCGCCCGCTGTACGCCAGGAGTTCGCGCCCCGAGAGTCTCTCGAAGAGCCGAAGTCCCTCCGGCAGCACGCCGATCCGCGACTTGACCCGTACCGGGTCCGCCCACACGTCGTGGCCGCCGATGTGCACCGTGCCCTGGTCGGGGCGCAGGAGCCCCGTCACCATCGACAGGGTGGTGGTCTTGCCCGCCCCGTTCGGACCGACCAGGCCGATGAACTTGCCCGCCGGGAGTTCCAGATCGATTCCGGCCACGGCGACCTGCTCGCCGAACCGTTTCCACAAGCCCTGTACACGTACGGCGGCGGGCGGCGCCGTATGCGCTCCGCCCGCCGTCTCGAATGCCTGGTCAGGCATGTCGTCAGCCTTTCGTGGGTCCCCGTGATACGGGGCCCACTTTATGTTCGAGCGCGCCCCCGCGCAGCCGCTGCCTCACGCCCGCAGGCGTACGCGAGGGGGCTGATCAGCTCCTCCGCGTCCGGCAGCCACCGGTTCGCGGGGGTGGGCCTGCGCGCCCACTGCACGGCGCCCATCGCGCCCATGCGGGTCGGCGGGGCCGCCACGTAGTCGCCCTCGCCGCGGGCGATCAGGTCCAGGGCGCTCGGCGCCCAGCCCAACTTCCGTACCAGATCGGGAATCTTGGCGCCCGCGCCCGGCAGCACGAAGAACAGCAGCCGGCGGTCGGGGGTGTTGGTGACCGGGCCGAGCGTCAACTCCATGCGCTCCATGCGGGCGAGCGCCAGGAAACCGGCCGTCTCGGGCACGTCGATGGCGTCGAAGGTGCGGCCCGTCGGCAGCAGGATCGAGGCCTTCGGGTTCTTCTGCCACATCCGGCGCGCGGCGACGGCGCTGCCGGTCGCCTGCGTCGCCCAGTCGTTCTTCGCCGCGTGCGCACCGGGGGCGGCGCACGCCACGTCCCCGCACGTGCAGCGTTCCACCCCCTCGTCGGCCTCCAGCCAGGTGCCGGGGACGACGTCCCAGTGCCGTTCTTCCGCGTACCGCACGGCGCTGTCGAGCAGTTGATCGCCGCGCTGCTGGGGGATCTGGGCTGCGTCCGTGACGTCCGTGACTCCGATGGTCTCTTCCACGAACAACTCAACTGCACGCACCAACTCCGGTTACGGGCGCGCGCGAGCGGGAGATGGAGCATCGATCCTGCATGCGGGGCGCATGGGTGCACGGGCGGGGGCGCGCAGGTGGGTGGGGTGCGGTGAGCGGGCAACCACAGGAGGGGAAGCGAGGAGGTACCGGAAATGCCGCTGCCTTCCGTCATGGGAGGCATCACCGTCATCACCGGCATCGCCGTTATCTCCGCCTATCACCTGCATTCTTTGGATATCCACCGGGCAGTGATCTCCGCACGGATTCAAGGGAATTCACGAGGACTTCATCAGCGCCCGCACCAGGGGGTACACATGGCAGCCAGGCCGCTCGTCGCCCGACAGCCGAACGAACGACTCCAGGCGCTCATCCAGGAAGCCGGCTGCTCCAACGCCGGGCTGGCCCGACGGGTCAACATGTGCGGCGCGGAGCACGGACTCGATCTCCGTTACGACAAGACGTCGGTGGCCCGGTGGCTGCGCGGTCAGCAGCCCCGGGGGAGGGCCCCCGGAATCATCGCCGAGGCGCTCGGCCGCAAGCTGGGGCGCACCGTCACCATCGACGAGATCGGCATGGCCAACGGCAAGAACCTGGCCTCCGGCATCGGACTGCAGTTTTCGCCCACCGTGCTGGGGGCCATCGAGCAGGTCTGCGAGCTGTGGCGCAGCGACGTGGGCCGCCGGGACTTCCTGTCGGGGTCCTCGGTGGCGTCCTCCGCGCTGGTGGAGCCGAGCCGGGACTGGCTGATCACCGGCGCCGACCACCAGGTGGCGCGCACGGCGGGGTCCCGGGTGGGGCCCAGCGACGTGGAGGCGGTGCGGGCGACCACGCAGGCGCTCCAGACCCTCGACCACCGGTTCGGCGCCGGACATGTGCGCCCGATCGTCGTGCACTACCTCAACAGCGTGGTCTCCGGGCTGCTCTCGGGCTCCTACCGGGAGTCGGTGGGGCGTGAACTCTTCGGCGCGGTCGCACGGTTGACGGAGCTGGCCGGATACATGGCGGTCGACACCGGGCAGCCGGGGCTGGCACAGCGCTACTACATCCAGGCGCTGCGGCTCGCGCAGGCGGCGGGGGACCGCGGATACGGGGGGTACGTCCTGGCGGCGTCCATGAGCCACCTGGCGGCGCAGCTCGGGAACCCGCGCGAGATCGCCCAGTTGGCACGGGCGGCGCAGGAGGGCGCACGCGGGCGGGTCACGCCGCGTGCGGAGGCGATGTTCTACGCGGCGGAGGCGCGCGGGCACGCCCTCCTCGGCGACGAGCGCACCTGCGGCGCGGTGGCCGCCAAGGCGCAGTCCGCGATGGAGAAGGCGCACGACGAGGGCGAATCGGGCGACGACCCGACCTGGATCGCCCACTTCGACCAGGCGTACCTGGCCGACGAGTTGGCGCACTGCCACCGGGACCTGGGACAGGCGGACGCGGCGGCCCGCCGGGCGCAGGAGAGCCTGGCGGGGCACCCCGACAGCCGGGTGCGCAGGCGGGCCATCGGGCTGGTGCTCCTGGCGTCGGCGCAGGTGCAGCAGCGCGAGGTGGAGCAGGCCTGCCACACCGGCACCCGTGCGGTGGAACTGCTGGGCACCCTGCGCTCGAACCGGGGCGCGGAGTACCTGGAGGACTTCCAGCAGCGGCTCGCGCCGTACCGCGACGAGCCCTCGGTGCGGGAGTTCGGGGCGCGGATGGAGATCCAGGCGGCGTGACCGGGGAGGCGCCCCGCGGGGCGCCTCCCGTCAACCTCGCTCCTGTATCAGCGTCAACTCCCGTCCGTTCGTTACGGGGAGGAGGTGGGGGTACGGTCCTGGCCTGCACGGATCGTGGGCGCGTGGCCCGGGGGCGGCATCACCCGGTAGCGTGAACCGGTGATTCCGTCCCTCGCCCGTGCGGCGAGGCCGCCCAGAACCGATGGCAGGAGCCCCCGTTGACGCAGAGCGAGCAGGGTGATGAGCCGCAGCATCCCGCTGTGCGCCCCGCACACGAGGGCGTAGTGCTGCCCCCGGCACAGCAGCAGTGGCAGCCGCCGCAGTCGCCGGGCCCGATGCCGGGCCACGCACCGGCACAGACGGCACCGCAGCAGGGCCAGAGCTGGGGCCAGCCGTGGGGGCCGGGAGCACCGCAGGGCGCGCAGCAGCCGGGACCGGTGACAGGGCAGCAGGCGCCGGTGCCGGTGCAGCAGGGGGAGGGGCAGCCGCAGCCGGGGCAGCAGCCGCAGTGGCAGCAGGCGCACGGGGCGCAGGCACACGAGGTGCAGGCCGGGCAGGTGCACGGGGCGCAGGCCGGGTTGGTGCAGCAGCCCGTGTGGGGGGCGCCGGTCGCGTCCGACGCGGATGCCGGGCCCACCCAGTACATGCCGCCGGTACCGGCGGCGCCCGTCGCGCCCGGCAGTGACGCCGAGCCGACGCAGTTCATGCCGCCCGTGCCGTCCGGGCCCGGTGCGCTGCCCCCGGAGGCTCCCTCGGGGCAGCCCGGGGCGCAGCAGGGCGGGCAGCAGCTCGACGGCACCCACTTCTTCGGGCAGCAGGCGCTCCAGCCGCCCGCGGGCTCGGACGCGGACGCCACCCAGTACCTCCCGCCGGTCCCGGCGGACGCCCCGTACGCGGCCCGCCCCGACGGCGTACAGCAACAGCAACAGCAACAACAGCAGCACGGCACGCACGGGGCGCCCGTGCTGCCCGGTGTTCCCGGGGAGCGGCAGCCGCTCGCCGAGTTCGACAGCCTCTTCCGCACCCAGGCCCCGACGCCGGGCGCGGGCGCGCAGCCCGAGCCGGCCGGTTCGACGCAGCAGATGCCGCGCTTCCTGCCGCCCCGGCAGCAGGAGGCCGAGCAGGAGGAGGCGCGCTACCAGCAGTTCCAGCAGCCGGGACCGATCGGCGGCGGCCCCGGCGGACCCGCGCAGCGGCGGCGCAAGATCTCGCCGGTGCCGTTGATCGCGGCCGTGGTGGTCGGCTGCTCGGTGATCGGCCTGGGCATCGCCGCGCTGATGAACTTCGGCGGCGACGACGACAAGGGCACCGGCGCCACGAACACCGCCGCCGGTTCCAAGCTGCCCAACCAGGAGCCCGCCGAGAAGGCCGCCGACGGTGCGAAGGGCCAGGCGCAGGCGCTGGACAAGCTGCTCGCCGACAGCAACGACAGCCGTGCCTCGGTGATCAACGCGGTCGCCGCCATCGGTCAGTGCGGCGACCTGGCCAAGGCCGCCACCGACCTGCGCGCCGCCGCCACTCAGCGGCGCGGTCTGGTGACCCGCCTCCAGTCCCTGAAGGTCGACAAGCTGGAGGGCCACGAGGCGCTGACCGCAGCGCTCAACGGTGCGTGGGAGGCCTCGGCGGCGGCCGACGACCACTACGCGGCGTGGGCGGACAAGGTGGCGGGCGACAAGGACCGCTTCTGCCGCGACGGCAAGGCGAAGGCGACCTCGGAGCGGCGCGCGGGCGACCGCGAGAGCGGCAAGGCCTCGCAGCAGAAGCAGCAGGCCGTGAACCCCTGGAACACGATCGCCGGAAAGTACGGCCTGACCGCGCACCAGGCGAGCGAGCTGTAGCCACCGCGGCACCGGACAGCAGCCGCGGCACCGGACAGGCACCGCGGCACCGGACGCGACGAGCACCGGCCCCGGTGCTCGCGTGACGCTCCGGCCCCGGTGCTCGCGCCACGCTCCGGTGCTGGTGCTCGCGTCGCGTCCCGGTACCGGAGGCCCGGCGGTGTCCCCCGTGGGGGCTTTGTCCGGTGTCCATTCGCATGCCCGTACGATCGACGACCGTGCAAAGTTCAGCGAACTCTTCCCGTCGCGGCCGTCGCTCCACCACCATGGGCGGCATGCCGCTGAATGACATGCCGTGGTGGCGCTGGCGCACTCAGGTGCGTTCCGCGCTGCACATGCTCTCCGACCCCGTCTTCCACCAGGAGTGCTGGCTCGCCGGCGTGGAGGGCTACGGGGACATCACCGACGCCGTCTACCGGCTCGTTGAGGACACCTGGCTCGACAACTGGTCCGCCGAGAAGTACGTCGGGTCCATATTCCGGGACCCGGACGAGGCGGCCCTCGTGGACGTGGCCGTGCTCCGGGTCCTGCGCATCATGCACCAGGTCGGCGCGGACGCCCCCGTGTCGGCGTACATGGCCCACCAGGGCTGGCCCGAGGCCGTACGGGCGGCCCGGGACGCGCACGTACGGATGGCGCAGAGCGACGGCGACGACCCGGACGTCGCGCCCCGCTCGCTGGAGGTCATCCGCATTCTGACCAGGTCTGCCTGAGTCCGCACGGTGTGCGATCCTCTGGGGTCATGAGCGACCCCAAGCCTGCCGAACGGCCCGAAACCGACCACTACGTCCTCACCCTGTCCTGCCCGGACAAGCAGGGCATCGTGCACGCCGTGTCCAGCTACCTGTTCATGACCGGCTGCAACATCGAGGACAGCAGGCAGTTCGGCGACCACGACACGGGTCTGTTCTTCATGCGGGTCGCCTTCTCGGCGGAGGAGCCGGTCTCCGTGGAGAAGCTGCGGGCCAGCTTCGCCGCCATCGGGGACTCCTTCCGGATGGACTGGCAGATCCACCGGGCCGAGGACCGGATGCGGATCGTGCTGATGGTCAGCAAGTTCGGTCACTGTCTGAACGACCTGCTGTTCCGCTCGAGGATCGGCGCGCTGCCCGTCGAGATCGCCGCCGTCGTCTCCAACCACCCCGACTTCCGCGAACTGGTCGCCACGTACGACATCCCCTTCCACCACATCCCCGTGACGAAGGACACCAAGGCCGAGGCCGAGCAGCAGGTGCTCGACCTGGTCGCGGCCGAGAACGTCGAGCTGGTCGTCCTCGCGCGCTACATGCAGGTGCTCTCCGACAACCTGTGCAAGCAGCTCAGCGGCCGGATCATCAACATCCACCACTCCTTCCTGCCGAGCTTCAAGGGCGCCAAGCCCTACCACCAGGCGCACGCGCGCGGGGTGAAGCTGATCGGCGCGACCGCCCACTACGTGACGGCCGACCTCGACGAGGGCCCGATCATCGAGCAGGAGGTCGAGCGGGTCGGCCACGAGGTCACCCCCGAGCAGTTGGTGGCGATCGGCCGCGACGTGGAGTGCCAGGCACTGGCCCGCGCGGTGAAGTGGCACAGCGAGCACCGGGTGCTGCTCAACGGGCACCGTACGGTCGTCTTCGCCTAGCACCTCATGAGGGAGTGCGCGTGCCCCGTGGGGTGGTGCGCGCACTCCCCGCCCTTCACAACCGCGACAGCGACGCCGCCGCGAACAGCACGTCCCGTACCGCCCCCTTGTCGCCGCCCTGCCCGGCCGCCGCCTCCTGCGGCGACACATGACCGGCCGCGAGCTGGCAGAACTCCACGCCGTCCAGCGCGATGTGCGCCACCTCGTGCTCCGGGGACGGAGCCGCGGCGGGGGAGTCCAGCGGGATGTACCAGTGGCCGCCGCCCGCGCCCTCCACCTCCAGGTGCAGCGTGCGCCCCGGGGAGCCCGCCGCGACCAGCCCCCGTGCGGGAGGCGCGAGCCCGGCCCGGCGGCGGGCGGCCAGCGTGCCGGGAAGCAGCCGGGCCGCCAGGTCGATCAGGTCGTGCAGATGCGCCCCCGAGGGCGGTTCGTACGGGTAGTCCACGGCCCGTGCGATGTCGTCGGCGTGCACCCAGCACTCGAAGGCCCGCTCCAGGAGCGCGTCCCTGAGGGGCAGCGAGAAGGCCCCGTACGACACCGTCAGCTCGGCGGAGCCGCGCCCGGCGAAGGACACCGTGCGCACCAGGGTGTGGCTCTGCTCGCGCCACGGGGTGCGCACCGCGCGGGTGGGCGGCTGCCGGGCGCCCAGCCAGTACGCCTCCGTGCGGCTGGTGGGGTCGCCGCCGCCGTCGAAGGCGACCGGGTCGGCCAGGCCCAGCGCGTCGGCGACCAGGCCGTCGACGGTCATCAGGTGCCCGATGACCGCGGCCACCGTCGCCTTGCGCCGCACCGGATGCTCGGCCTCGAACCAGCGCAGCTGCACCGGGGCGTGCCACTCGCCGGGGTCTATGTCCGCCAGCAGGGCGTCCAGGCGGGCCGTCTCCGTGTCGTACGGCTGGGCCCAGGCCGGCACCGGGATGCGTGCCGGACGGCGGCCCAGGCAGGTGTCCAGCACCCGGGAGCGCAGCATCGGGTCCAGGTCGAGGCCGCGCTCGGACTGGAGCAGGCCGACCGCGTCCCGCAGCCGCAGCGCCTCGTCCGCGCACGGGGCGCACACGGTGAGGTGCTCCTCCACGGCGAGCGTCTCCTCGGCGGAACAGGCCGCCAGCGCCCACGCGCCCAGCAGCGACTTGAGCACCCGGTGCGACAGGGCGCCGGTCGCCCCCTCCCCGTACGCGCCCGCCGCCCCCTCCTCGTACCCCTCGCTCACAGTCCGCCCCCGAAGTCCCGAGCACCGGTGCCGGTGTCCAGGCCGGAGCCGGGACCGGTGCCGGGGACGGTGTTCGCCGTCGACAGCAGTTGCAGGCCCAGCCGGAGCCTGCGGCGGGCCTCGTCCTCGGTGATGCTCAGGCGGGACGCGGTCTGCCGGTAGTCGTGCCGCTGGAAGTACGCCAGCTCCAGGGCCTCGCGCAGGGGTGCGGGCATCGATGTCACGATGTAGTCCGCGCGGGCCACCGCCGCCGCCCGGTGCACCTTCAGCTCCAGCTCCTCGGCGGTGCCCTCGCCGTCCGCGAGGGCGGCCGACTCCTCCTGCCGGAGCCGGTGCACGGCCCGCCGGTGCGTGAGGCGTGCCATCCAGGCCCGCATGGAGCCGTCCTTGGGGTCGTACGACTGCGGGTTCTCCCAGACGTGCCCGAAGACGTCACGGGTGACCTGGTCGGCGGCGTCCTCGTCGTCCAGCACCCGGTGCGCCAGGCTGTGCACCAGCGAGGCGAACCTGTCGTACAGCTCGCCGAGTGCCGCCGCCTCGCCCCGGGCCAGCCGCTGCTGCATCCTGCGGTCCCAGCGCGGCGGTGCGTCCTTCGGCATCCGATCCCCCCAAACCCCGTACCGCTGCGCCCCGAAGCACCTGCTCTTTCGAATGTAGTGCGAGAGCGGGCGGCGCACGCCCCTTTGCCCCAAGTGCGCCCTGGACAGGGTCCGGGATGGTAGTGATCCGGTCATCGCGCACATCCTGCGTACGGGGCTCACAGACACGCGGTGTTTCATGGGAGTGCGGCTAGGGAAGCCGCGATGAGGAAGGGCTACTTCCGGTTAGCTGAGAGGTCCGACGCGTGACGCTGAAGGTGACAGAGGCAGAGCACGGCAGCTGGGCCGTGCTGCACATCTCCGGCGAACTGGACCTGGTGACCTCACCGGCGGTGCGCCAGCACGTGCACGGGGCCGTCGCCGACGGGCGGCACCGGGTGGTGCTGGACCTGTCGGACGTACTGTTCTGCGACTCCAGCGGGGTGGGGGTGCTGATCGCCGCGCGACGGCTGATGCGCTCGTGCCAGGGGAGCCTGCGGCTGATCCTGCCCGCGCGCGGGGCGGTCGACGGGAGCCATGTGAACCGGGTGCTGGCGGCGCTCGGGGTGCGGCGGCTGTTCGAGGTCTTCCCGGACGTGGACACCGCGGTGGACGACACGGCGCAGGCACTGTCCGCCTGACTGTCTGCCTGACGGGGCCGACGGGGCCGACCGAGTTGACGGAGCGGACGGAGTCGACGGGGCCGACCGAGTTGACGGCGCCGACGGGCCTCATCCGTCGCCCTGGTGTCCAACTGCCCCACCGGTGGATGATTTCCCTGCGGAATCGGCTTCCTCCGCACGTCAAGGACGTACCCTCCCCTGCATGGACAGCGCAGAGTACGAGCGCAAGACAGCGGCCCGTTTCGCCTCCTTCGACCAGGACGGCAACGGTTACATCGACCGCGAGGACTTCAGTGCCGCGGCGGCCGCCATCCTTGCCGAGTTCAACACGACCGCCCGCTGCGACAAGGGCCAGGCCCTCTACAGCGGGGCCGAGGCCTTCTGGCAGGGCATGGCCGGAATCGCCGACGTGGACGGGGACCAGCGGGTCAGCCGCGACGAGTTCGTGACGGGGGCGGTGAAGCGGCTGCGGGACAACCCGCTGCGGTTCGCGGAGATCGCCCGGCCCTTCCTGCACGCGGCGATCGAGATCGCCGCGTCCGCCGACGGGGACGGCGGCGGGGTCACGGTCGCGGCCGCCACCCGGCTGCTCCGGGTCCTCGGCGCGGAGGAGAAGCTCGCCGGGCAGGTGGCGGCGGCGCTCGACGCGGACGGGGACGGCCGGATCACCGAGGAGGAGACCCTGACGGCCTTCGCGACGTACTACACGGTCGACGGGCCCGACCCCCAGTAACCCTCAGGACAGCAACCCCCGGGACAGCAACCCCGGCAGGAGCCCTCACCGCCCGCCGAACATCTCGCGCAGGCGGTACTTCAGGACCTTGCGGAGGGTCTCGTTGCGGGGCAGGGATTCCACCACCTCCACCTGTTCCGGCAGTTTGTGCGTGGCCAGGCCCGCCCCGCGGAGGTACGCGACCACCTCCGCGGGGGTCGGGGCCGGGCCCGGCACTTCGCCTGCCGGGGCCCGCAGTTCGAGCACCGCGCACACCCGCTCGCCGCGTTCCGGGTCGGGCAGGCCGATCACCGCCGCGTCCGCCACCGCCGGGTGTTCGTGCAGCAGGTCCTCGATCTCCTTGGCCGAGATGTTCTCGCCCTTGCGGATGATCACGTCCTTGAGCCGCCCGGTCAGGACCAGGTGGCCGGATGTCGTCAGGTGGCCCAGGTCGCCGGTGATCAGGTAGCCGTCCGCGTCAAAGGCACTGAGGGATGCTCCGGCCCCCACGTACCCCTGGCACACCGCCTCCCCCCGCAGCCGCACCTCCCCGTCGATTCCCGCCGGGACCGGCTTGCCCTCCGGGTCGGTGATGCGGATCGACATGCCCTCCGGGGGGCGGCCCTCGGTCGTCGCGAGGTTCTCGGCCGTGTCGTCCGGCGAGCCCATCGTGATCATGGGCACCTCGGTCATCCCGTACCCGTGGGTGAGCTGGCACCCCAACTCCCGTACCACCGCGTGGTACAGCTCCGGCGGCTTCGGCGCGCCGCCGCCCGCGAGCAGGCGCAGGGTCGGCACGACGGGCGTGGCGGGGTCTTTGCGCTGCTCGGCCAGGAACATCGCGTAGAAGGCTGTGGAGCCGCCCGCCACCGTCACCCCGTGACGGCGATATTCGGCCAAAGCGTCCGGCATGGCGAACTGCTCGAAGAGGACGGCCGGGAAGCCGTACAGGAGCAGCATCACCAGATAGTCCGGGCCGCCGATGTGCGCGTACGGGAAGGCGATCGACCCCACGTCGTCGGGGCGCAGGTGCAGGGCGTGCGCCAGGCAGGAGCCGCCCGCGATCAGGGAGCGGTCGGTGTGCAGGACGCCACGCGGGTCGGCGGTGGTGCCGGAGGTCCAGTAGATCCAGCGGACCGAGGTGCCGTCGGCGGGCGGCGGGGGCAGGATCGCCGGGTCACCGTCCGGCAGGTCGTCGTACACCTGGAGTACGAGAAGGGGCCGGGGGAGTTCCAGCGAGAGGCGGTGGGCCATGGCGGCGTGGTCGAAGCCCCGCCACTCGCCCGGCACCGCGAGGTAGTCCGCCCTCGACTCCCGCAGCGCGAAGCCGACTTCGCGGTCCCGGTAGAAGGGGATGACGGGCGACTGGACCGCTCCCAGACGGGCCAGCGCGAGGGAGAACAGAACCGTCTCGATACGGGTCGGCAGCTGCCAGGCCACCACGCTCCCGGCCCGCACCCCCAGCTCGTACAGCCCGGCGGCGACCCGTTCGGCGCGGTCCCTCAGCTCGCCGAAGGTGAGGGTGCGGTCCTCCTGGAGCAGGACCGGGCGGTGCGGGGTGAGGTCGGCGCGGCGCTCCACGAGTTCCCAGAGCGTGCCGGACGAGTCGAGCGATCGGGCGGTCTGCATGGGTGAAGTCACTGCACGCTCCCCGTAACTGACGGACAGTCAGGAATAGCCGTGAGCGTAGGGCGCGATCCCTTGTCGGTCCAGAGGTCCGGAAGCTAGCCTGGTTTCTGACGGGTCATCAGAAACGCGAACTGCCGTAAGGGGAAAGCCGGATGGAACCGCCTCGGATCATCAGCGTCGACGACCACGTGATCGAGCCCCCGCACCTCTTCTCCACCTGGCTCCCCGCGAAGTACCGCGAGCGCGGACCCCAGCCGCTCACCGCCGGGATCGGGGAGCTCGCCCGCCTCGCGGACATGGACCTCAACCACGTCGAGGGCTCCCTCTGCTTCCCCACCTTCCCGCGCTTCTGCGGGCAGCCCTTCGCGGAGGCCCACGACTGATGGACCTCACGTACACGGCACAGGAGGAGGAGTTCCGGGCGGAGTTGAGGGGGTGGCTGAAGCGTGTCCTCCCGGGGCTGCCGCAGCGGCCCGACCCCCTCGACTGGCCGGGCAGACGTGCGTACGACACCACCTGGCAGCGGATGCTGTACGACGCCGGGTACGCCGACCTCCAGCGCGAGGCCACCCCCACCCAGCACCTGATCTTCCTGGAGGAGACCGAGCGCGCCGGGGCCCCCTACGTCGGCGCGAACTTCGTCGGGCTGCTGCACGCGGGCCCGACCATCGCGGCCGAGGGCACGGCGGAGCAGCGCGAGCGGTGGCTGCCGCCGATCCTGCGCGGCGACGAGGTCTGGTGCCAGGGCTTCAGCGAGCCCGACGCGGGCTCCGACCTGGCCTCGCTCCGTACGAAGGCGGTCCGCGACGGTGACCATTACGTGGTCACCGGGTCCAAGATCTGGACCTCGCACGCCGAGGTCGCCGACTGGTGCGAACTGCTCGTGCGCACCACCCCCGTCACACCCGACACCCCCAAGCACAAGGGCATCACCTGGCTCGGGATGCCGATGGACGCTCCGGGCATCACGGTCCGCCCGCTGCGCACGCTCGCCGGGTCGACCGAGTTCGCCGAGATGTTCCTCGACGAGGTGCGGGTCCCGGTCGCCCACCGGGTCGGCGCGGAGAACGACGGCTGGCGCGTCACCATGGTCACCCTCTCCTTCGAGCGCGGCACCGCCTTCGTCGGCGAGGTCGTCGCCTGCCGCCGTACGCTGGCCGCCGTCGCCCGCGCGGCGCAGGCCAACGGGACCTGGGACGACCCTGCCGTACGACGTCAACTCGGCCGCCTGAACGCCGAGTTCATGACCCTGTGGCGGCTCACCCAGTGGAACGTCAGCGAGGCCCAGCGCACCGGCGGCGTCCCCGGCGTCGGCGGCTCGGTCTTCAAGCTCCGCTACTCGCACGCCCGTCAGGAGCTGTACGACACGGCCGCCGACGTCCTGGGCCCTGACGCGTACGACGTCGGCCACGACTGGACGCTCGACCGCCTGTCCTCCCTCTCGTACACGATCGCCGCCGGCACCTCCCAGATCCAGCAGAACATCGTCGCCGAGCGCATCCTCGGCCTCCCGAAGGGCCGGTGAGCGCACCCCCGTGGACTTCCAACCGACCGCCGATCAGCGGGCGTTGCAGCAAGGTGTACGGGATCTCCTCGCCCGGCGTTTCGACCGCGAGGCCCTGCGCGCCGCCGTCGACGCGGGCGGCACGCTCGACCGCGGGCTCTGGCGGGCGCTCGGCGACGCGGGCTTCTTCGCCCTGCGCCTGCCCGAGGCGGAGGGTGGCGTCGGGCTCGGGCTGCCGGAGGCGGTGCTGCTCTTCGAGGAGGCGGGCCGGGCCCTGCTGCCCGGTCCGCTGGTGGACACGCACCTCGCGGCGGGGGTGGTGAAGGGGGCCGCGGACGGCGAGGTGGTGGTCACGGCCCCGTACGGCAGCCTGGTCGCGCACCTTGCCGACGCCGACGTCGTCCGGCACCCGCACGAGGGGGCTACCCCGATCCGCTCCGTCGACCCCCTGACCCCGCTGCACCGACTGCCCGGGCCCACCCCGCACCCGTACCCCCGCGAAGGCGTCCTGCTCACCGCCGCCGAACAGGTCGGCACCGCCGCCCGCACACTCGCACTGGCCGTCCAACACGCGTGCGAGCGCGTCCAGTTCGGGCAGCCGGTCGGCGGCTTCCAGGCGGTCAAGCACCTCTGCGCGCAGATGTTCGTGCGGGTCGAGACCGCTCGTACCGCCGTGTACGCGGCCGCCGTCACCGGGACGTCCGTGGAGTGCGCCGCCGCGAAACTCCTGGCCGACGAGGCGGCCGTACGCAACGCGCGGGACTGTCTCCAGGTCTGCGGCGGCATGGGCTTCGCCTGGGAGGCCGATGTGCACCTGCATCTGAAGCGGGCCTGGGTGCGGGCCGGGCGCGGGCCTTCGAAGGCGGAGACGGAAGAGGAACTGGCGGCCGCACTTCTGGGCGGCACGGTGTGAACGGCCGCTGCCAGAAGAGGTCATGAACGGGTCACCCTGTGTCGATATCGGGTTGTGTCCTTTGCAGGAGTCGTCACGGGCCGGAGTCGGGTCGTCGCTCGGGTACGCTCCGTCAGATGCGAGTGGTGGTGGAGCGCCAGATTCCCGGTGCGGCCTGTACGGCGGCCCCGGACCGGGCGACGCGCTTCGACGTAACCGCTTCTCGCGTCGGACGGAGGCGCCACAAGTGCTCACGTTCGACTCTCCGCAGCGTGCGTCGCACAGTATGCAGGATGCGTACTCCTTCGCGCTGGAATATGCCTGAAGCGCTTGTTGCGGTGACTGTACGTCAACCATGCTGTCCCACAAGGGAATCACGTTCCGTGACCCTGTGGAGACGCGAGGCGTTGTGTCCGCCGGTTCGGATGGTGTGAGCGGTGCAGGTGCTTCAGGTGCAGTTGGAGGTCGGGGCCGACCCCGCGGAGGTGGGGCGAGCCCGTAGGTGGGCGCGGTCCAGGCTCGTCGGGTGCGGGATAGAGGCGGACGAGCCGGTCGCGGAGACGCTGGTCCTGCTCATTTCGGAGCTGGTGACCAACGCGGTCGTGCACACGGGCTGTCCGGCCGTGCTGCGGATGCTGCTGCCGGGGATTCCCGGCGATCCGGGTGCGGGGACGGGTGCGGGCGCTGGTGCCGGTACGAACGGGGCGGCGGATTCCGGTTCCGTTTCCGGTCTGCTGGCGTCGGGCGGCACGGTACGGGTGGAGGTCGCGGACGCCAGCGCCTGCCCGCCCAAGCCCCGGCACGCGGAGGGCGACGACACGAACGGACGCGGTCTGGAGCTCGTCGACGGCCTCGCCGACCGGTGGGGCTGGCAGACGGAGGGTGCGGGCAAGCGGATCTGGTGCGAGGTGGACCGGCAGGTGCGCGCTCCCCAGGCGGCCTGTACGGACCGGGCGGAAGCGGCCGGGTGCGAGGGCCTCGCGGAGGCGCCGCGGGAGAAGCCGCGCGACACCGCCCGGGGCAAGCGCCGGGAGCCGGGGGCCGAGTCGCCGTTCGCGACGCCGTACGAGCCCCCCTTCGAGCCCTCGTTCAAGCCGTCGTGCGCCGTCACAAACCGAACATAACGAGCATTTCGCCGAGGTGCTGTTGACGCCTCCCGATGCCCTGATCACGCTTGAACGAGCGATTCGTGAGCGAGGGGACGTCGAGGCGGAGCACCGGCCTCCTCGACGAGTGCGGGTCGGAACGTGGCGGCGGCCGCCCCTGGTGGACGGCCGCCCTCCATCGCGTCGTGCCGTACGGGCGTGCGACGCGCCCCGCGGGTCCTAGAGGATCGCGACCGGCGCGACCGGTGTGCCCGTGCCGCCGACGAACGGCTCCGGCATCGCGGACAGCAGGAACGCGTACCGCTCCTCTTGTGCACAGGCTGTGGACAACTCTTCGAGATTCCAGTTCTGCCCCTGGAGCATCCCCATCTCGACCAGGTCGAGCGCGTGCACCGGCAGCCAGAGGTTCTCGATCTCCGGCGGGAAGATCTCGAAGGTGAGGGTGTCGTTGGCGACGGCGGCGACGTCCCGGGCGTGGAACCACGCGGGCGTACGGATCGAAAGACCGGGCGACGGATACCCGTACCCGTGCTTGTCGCCGCCCAGGTACACCTGGATCTGCCCGGTCCGTACGAGCACGATGTCGCCCGCCTGAACCTTGGTGCGGGCCAACTCCTCGGCGGCCTCCAGGTCTTCGGGTGTCACCGCGTGGTCCCCGGCGAGCCGTTCGACGCCCCGGGCGCGGGCCACGTCCAGCAGGACGCCGCGCGAGACGACGTGCCGGGCCGTGGCGATGCCGCTGAAGGCGGAACGGGCGTGCGGGGTGATGGTGTCGGCGGGGCGGCCGTTGTAGATCTTCCCCGAGTGCGAGACATGGGTGAGGGCGTCCCAGTGGGTGCCCGCCTGGAGGCCCATGGTCACGGCGTCGTCGCTGGTGGCGACCGTGCCGGGGCCGAACAGCTCCTGGTTGATCTGCACCATCGAGTGCAGCGGGTTGACCCGGCCCGGGATGACGCCGGTCTGCACGCCGTCCTGCTGGAGGGGCAGCGCGAGCGGGACGCGGCGGCCGGTGCGCACGGTCCGCGCCGCTTCCCGCACCACCTCGTCGGTGATCAGGTTGAGCGTGCCGATCTCGTCGTCGGCTCCCCAACGCCCCCAGTTGTTGACGCGCTTGGCGATGTCGTGGAACTCCGCGGGCAGTGACATGTCCGGGCCTCCTGGGTCTTGTGCCGGGGCGTCGTACGGGTTCTAAAATCTAACGGTCCGTCAGAAACATTGGGAAGGCGTGGTGATGGGGAACTTCTTGACCGGCAAGGTCATAGCGGTGACCGGAGCGGGGCGCGGGATCGGACGGGCGGTGGCGCTGGCGTGCGCGGCGGAAGGCGCGCGGGTCGTCGTCAACGACTACGGCGTCTCCATGGAGGGCGCCGAGCCGACCAGCGAGGTCGCGGCGGCGGTGGTCAAGGAGATCGAGGCGGCGGGCGGCGAGGCGGTCGCCGTCGCGGACGACATCTCCACCATGGCGGGCGGGCAGCGGGTGGTGGACACCGCCCTCACCCAGTACGGACGGATCGACGGCGTCGTCTGCGTCGCCGGAATCCTGCGCGAGCGGATGCTCTTCAACATGTCCGAGCAGGAGTGGGACCCGGTCGTCGCCACCCACCTGAAGGGCACCTTCACCCTCTTCCGGGCCGCCTCCGCGGTCATGCGCAAGCAGGGCTCGGGCACGCTCATCGGCTTCACCAGCGGCAACCACCAGGGCAGCGTCGCCCAGGCCAACTACAGCGCGGCCAAGGGCGGCATCATCTCGCTCGTCCGCAGCGCGGCACTGGGCCTGCACAAGTACGGGGTGACGGCGAACGCGGTCGCGCCCGTGGCCCGTACCCGCATGTCCGCGAACGTACCCATGGAACTGAAGGAGATCGGCGAGCCCGAGGACGTGGCGGCGCTGGTCGTCTACCTCCTGTCCGAGCGGGCCCGCGAGGAGGGCATCACCGGGCAGGTCTACACGATCGCCGGGCCCAAGATCGCGGTGTGGGCGCAGCCGCGTGAACTGCGCGCCGGATACGCCGAGTCGGGCTCCTGGACGCCCGAGTCGATCGCGGACTTCCTGCCCGGGACGGTGGGCACGGACCCGATGCCGATGCTCGCGCAGCTGGAGGCCATGCGCGAGGCGGCGGCTAAGCAGGAACGACCCAATGCGGCGCAGCGTGGAGGGGGAGACCGATGAGGGCGGTTGTCTTCGACGGCAAGCAGGTCGAGGTGGTCGACGACCTGGAGATACGGGACCCGGGTCCCGGTGAGGTGCTGGTGGGCATCCGGGCGGCGGGCCTGTGCCACAGCGACATCTCGGTGACCGACGGGACCATCCCGTTCCCGGTGCCGGTGGTGCTGGGCCATGAGGGCGCGGGAGTGGTGGAGGCGGTCGGCGCGGGCGTCACGCACGTGGCCCCCGGCGACCACGTTGCGCTCTCCACGCTCGCGGGCTGCGGGGCGTGCGCGGAGTGCGACCGGGGGCGGCCGACGATGTGCCGCAAGGCGATCGGGATGCCGGGACAGCCGTTCTCGCGCGGCGGGAACCCGCTGTACCAGTTCGCCTCCAACTCCGCCTTCTCCGAACGGACGTTGGTCAAGGCCGTCCAGGCGATCAAGATCCCGTCCGAGATCCCCTTCCCGTCCGCCGCCCTGATGGGCTGCGGCGTGGTGACGGGCGTGGGCGCGGTCCTCAACCGGGCACGGGTGGCGCTCGGCGACACGGTCGTGGTCATCGGCACCGGCGGCATCGGCCTGAACGTCATCCAGGGCGCGCGCATCGCGGGCGCCTCGCGCATCGTGGCGGTCGACACCAACCCGGCGAAGGAGGACTCGGCCCGGCTCTTCGGCGCGACGGAGTTCCTCACGTCGACGGACGGGGTGCGGGACGTCCTGCCGACGGGGGCGGACCACGTCTTCGAGTGCGTGGGCCGAACATCCCTCATACGTACGGCAATTGATCTCCTCGACCGGCACGGCCAGGCGATCCTGCTCGGCATGACCGCGCCGACCGACGAGGCGACCTTCCTGCCCGCCGCGATGTTCCTGGACAAGTCCATCCTGGGCTGCCGGTACGGGTCCTCGCGGCCGCAGCGCGACATCCCGCTGTACGCGGAGCTGTACCGGCAAGGGCGGTTGCTGCTGGACGAGTTGGTGACGGAGACCTACCCGGTGGAGGACTTCGCGAAGGCGGCGGCGGACGCCGAGCAGGGGAGGGTGGCGCGGGGGGTGCTGACGTTCTGAGGGGGCGGGCGTCGTGAGGGCTCGGGCGTTGTGGGCGATCGGGACGTGGCAGCGAAGAACGGGCCTCGGGAAAAGGGGTTGAGCGAGGGCGAGGAGGCGTGGATACGGTCCGGGCATGAGCTATCGCGCCCTGGCCACCCGCCCCCTCCTCACCCTCGCCGGCGTCACCGTCGCGGCCCGGCTGCCGGTGGCGATGGCTCCGCTCGCGGTGGTCCTGCTGCTGCGGGAGCGGCCCGGCGGTTACAGCATCGGGGCGACACTCGCCGCCGTGTACGTGGTCGGGGAGGTCGTCGGCGCCTCCCTCCTCGGCCCCCGGCTGAAGGCCGCAAGGGCCCGCCCCGCGCTCGCCGCGGGCCTGGCCGTCGGGGCGCTGGCCTTCGCGGGGCTCGGCCTGTGCGCGGGGGCGCACCCGATCGTGCTGGGGATACTGGCCGCGCTGGCCGGTGGGGCGCCGGGGGCGGTGCCGGGCGGGACCAGGGCGCTGCTGACCTCGATGGTGGAGGAGTCGGCGGTGGCGAAGGCGTTCAGCGCGGACGCGATCCTGTCGTACGGAATCTGGGCGGCCTCCCCGGCGATCGCGACCGGCCTGGCGCTGGGCCTGGACCCCGTCGTGCCCATGTACCTGGCCGCCGGTCTGATGGCGGCGGCGGGGGCGGGCCTGTGGGCGCTGCCCGCCGGCTGGCCCGCGGACGAGGGCGACCGGGGCGGGGTGTCGATGGCCCGCACCCTCGCGGCCGCCTGGCCGCTGTACGTCACCGGGGCGGCGGGCCTGTCCCTGCTCGCCCTGGCGGAACTGGTCCTTCCGGCGCTGCTGGAGGAGCGGGGCGTGGCGGTGGGCTGGGCCGGACCTCTGCTGGCCGCCTACTCGGTGGCGGCGGCGGTGGGAGCGTACGTCTACGGCCTGCGCACCTGGCCGGGGAACCCGTCCCGGCAGTCGCTGGTGCTGCTGGTGGGGGTGGCGCTGGTGGTGGCGGCGATCGCGCTGGTGCCGCAGATGCTGTGGATCGGGGTGGGGCTGGTGGTGGCGGGGGTGTTCCAGTCGGCCGTCCAGATCGCCCGCAGCCTGTCGCTGAAGGAGGCACTGCCGCGGAGTGCTTTCGCTGCCGGGTACTCACTGATGTACGCGTCGGTGGGCGCGGGGTACGCGGCGAGCGCGGTGCTGGCGGGGGTGGTGCAGAGCGTGGCGGCCCCGTCGACGGCGATTCTGTGGGGGGCGGGGCTGTGCGTGGGGTTGGTGGGGGTGGCGGCGGTGGGGGAGTCGCGGGGGGTTTAGTCGGGGCTCGGTGGGGGTTGCTGTTCCTGCCGGGGGCTCGGCGCCCCTTCAGGGGCGCGGGGAACTGCGCAAAACGCCAGCCACGACTCACCCGCACGGAACCGTGCAACAGCCCCGCGGGTTTAGGTGAAGGGGCGGGGCTGGGGCGAGCGCCGCAGGCAAGGGGGTGCCGGGCGCGGCACAAGGAGGGCCAAGGCCCGCCCCGGCAGCCCGGCGGTCCTGGCAACCCCGGCGGCCCGAGGGGGGCCCGGGGCCCGGCGGCCCGGGGCACGGGGGCCAGCCCCCGGGAGGTCAACCCACCCGCCCCGTACGGAACGTACGTCGATACACCGTCGGCGACACCCCCAGCGCCCCCTGCACATGCCCCCGCATCGACTGCGCCGTCCCGAACCCCGCCTCCCTCGCCACCCCCTCCATCGACAGATCACTCGACTCCAATAGATGCCGCGCCCGCTCCACCCGCTGCTGCGCCAGCCACTGCCCCGGGCTCACCCCCACCTCCTCCCGGAACCTCCGGGTGAAGGTCCGCACCGACATGGACTCCTGCTCGGCCATGTCCCGCAGCTGGATCGGCTCGTGCAGATGCCCCAGCGCCCAGGCCCGGGCCGCCGTGGTCGTCGCCAACTGCGGTTCCGGCACGGGCCGTCGGATGTACTGCGACTGCCCGCCGTCCCGGTGCGGCGGCACCACACTGCGCCGCGCCACGTCGTTGGCGACGGCCGCCCCGAAGTCCCGCCGCACCATGTGCACGCACAGGTCGATGCCCGCAGCCACCCCGGCGGACGTCAGCACGTCGCCGTCGTCGACGTACAGGACCTCCGGGTCGACCCGTACCGCAGGGAACAGCCGCTGGAAGTGCTCCGCCCAGTGCCAGTGCGTGGTCGCGGGCCGACCGTCGAGGAGACCGGCGGCGGCCAGAACGTACCCCCCGGTGCAGATCGACGCGAGCCGCGTCCCGGGCCGTACCTGCCGGAAGACCTCGGCGACCTCCTCGGGCAGCAGCCCCTCGCTGTAGAGGCGCGGGGGCTCGTACGCGGCCGGGACCAGCACCGTGTCCGCCTCCGCCAGCACTTCCGGCCCGTGTTCGACGTACAGCTGGAAGTCGGCCTGGGTGCGCAGCAGTTGACCGGGCCGCGTCCCGAAGGTCACGACCTCGTACAGCGGCGAACCGTCCGCGTCGTTCGCCCGCCCGAAGATCCGGTGCGGGATGCCCAGCTCGAAGGGGATGACCTCAGGGAGGGCGAGGACGGCGACGCGGTGAAGCCTGCGGGGGCGGGCGGCGGCGGGGTTGGCATCAGCTTGGGCACCGACATGGGCATCGACATCGGCATCGTCATCGAAGGGCATGGCCCGATCGTAGCGAATGCTGTCCCTCGGGCCACTCGATCGCCGAGGCCGCCTCCCGGAAGCTGTTCCCGTGACCCAGACGACACCCCCGGTACGGCCGTCCGAGCCGCTCCCCACCGCGCCCCTCCCCTCCCTTCCTCCCCACAAGACCCGTCGCCCGCGCATCCACCGCGCCTGGTTCGTCGCCGTGGTCGCCTTCGTGACGATCATCGGCGCGGCCGGTTTCGCCTCGCTCCCCGGTCTGCTCATCGAGCCGTTGAACAGCGAATTCGGCTGGTCGCGCGGCACGATCGGCTTCGCGGTCTCGGTCAATCTCGCGCTGTACGGGCTCACCGCGCCGTTCGCGGCCGCGCTGATGGACCGGTTCGGCATCCGGCGGGTGGTGGCCTGCGCCCTCACCGTCATAGCCGTCGGCGCGGCGCTCACCGTCACCATGACGGCGGCCTGGCAACTGGTCCTCTACTGGGGCGTGTTGGTGGGCCTGGGCAGCGGCTCGATGGCGCTGGCCTTCGCGGCGACCGTCACCAACCGGTGGTTCGTGGCCCGGCGCGGACTGGTCACCGGCATTTTGACCGCCGCCGGGGCCTCCGGGCAGCTCGTCTTCCTGCCGCTGCTGGCCTGGATGGTGGACACCTACGACTGGAAGCCCGCCTCGATCACCGTCGCGCTGGCGGCGCTGGTCGTGGTCCCGTTCGTCTGGCTGCTGCTGCGCGACCACCCGGCGGACGTGGGGCTCGCCCCGTACGGTGCGACGGAGTTCGTGCCGAAGCCCGCGCCGCAGCTCGGGGCCGCGCGCCGGGCGGTGAAGGTGCTGTTCTCGGCGGCCCGCACCGGCCCCTTCTGGCTGCTCGCCGGAACCTTCGCGATCTGCGGGGCGTCCACGAACGGCCTGGTCAAGACCCACTTCGTACCGGCGGCGCACGATCACCACATGCCGATTCCGATGGCTGCCGGGCTGCTCGCGGTGATCGGTGTCTTCGACGTGATCGGAACCATCGCCTCCGGCTGGTTCACCGACCGCTTCGAGGCCCGCCGCCTGCTCGCGATCTACTACGCGCTGCGGGGCGTCTCCCTCCTCTTCCTGCCCGTCCTCCTCGCCCCGTCCGTCCACCCGCCGATGGTGCTGTTCATCGTCTTCTACGGCCTGGACTGGGTGGCGACCGTGCCGCCGACGATCGCGCTGTGCCGCGAGTACTTCGGTGACGACAGCGCGATCGTCTTCGGCTGGGTGCTGGCATCGCACCAGGTGGGGGCGGCGCTGGTGGCGTTCCTCGGTGGGGTCGCGCGGGACGTGTTCGGGTCGTACGACGTGGTCTGGTACGCGTCGGGGGCGCTCTGCGCGATGGCCGCGCTGATGGCCCTCATCATCCGAAAGCGGCCGTCGGCGAAGCCCCAACTGGCAGGATAGACACCCTGACCAGGCCCCTGACCAGGGGAAAGTGGGGGGATGCATGACCGGGAACGGAAACGGAATACGTACGGCTCGACGCGTGGTGCTTGCGGCGGCGACCGCCGCGCTGTGCGCCACGGCGCTGACGTCCTGCGGTACGGAACGGGCCGGGGGTGTCGCGTCGGGGGAGGGCATCGTCTGCCCGGACGGCAGCACGCCGAACACGGCGACGACGGGGGGAGGCGGGGGCTCGGGCTCCGGCTCCGGCTCCGGCGAGGATCTGACGTCGGAGGACGTGGGCGGTACGGGGGAGGACCTGACGTCGGAGGATGTCGGCGGCACCGGGGAGGACCTCACTTCCGAGGACGTCGGCGGCGCGGGCGAGGATCTGACCTCCGAGGACGTCGGCGGTGCGGGTGAGGACCTGACGTCGGAGGACGTGGGTGGTGCCGGGGAGGACCTCACCTCCGAGGACATCGGGGGCGCGGGCGAGGATCTGACCTCCGAGGACGTCGGCGGTACGGGGGAAGACCTGACCTCCGACCCGGGCACGGGGGACGACGGCCTCCCGGAGGGCCCGAGCGAGTGCTGGGGCCCCGATGACGGGAAGGGCGACCCGTCGCAGGAGCCGAAGCGGGTCAACGGCGTCCCCACCGTCGGATCGCACCGCTGGTACGGCATGAAGACCGCGTTCACCGCGTACGTGAAGTCCACGCCGTCGAAGACGGACGACGCACTCGCCGAGCGGATGCGCATGGTCAAGATCCGCAAGCCGGAGCACAGCGACATCATGGAGGCCCGCATCGCCTCCCACTGCGGCCACCCGGAGGAGAACATCTGCGAGGCCCAGGCCAAGGCGTTCGGGGAGTGGCGTCGTCAGAAGTACGGAGACAAGGGCCACGTGGTCGTCTTCGGCGGAGCCAAGACGACGGTCGAGGCCACCTGGGGCCTCTAGCCGGACCCCGCCCACAGCTAGCCCCGGCCGGGGCCGGCCCAGGCCGCAGTCGGGCCCCCGGGCAGCTAGCCCCGCCCGCCGAACCCGCCGAACGCCCCCCGGTGGAAGAGCAGGGGCGCGCTCTCCGGGGCGTCCGGTGCGGCCGCGTCCAGGGCCTCGACGCGGCCGACCACGATCAGGTGGTCGCCCCCGGTGTGCACAGTCTGGATCGTGCAGTCGATCCAGGCCGGAACACCGGCCAGACGGGGCGAGCCGGTCACCGGCGCGGCGTCGTACGCCACGCCCGCGAACTTGTCCGTGCCGCTGCGGGCGAAGGCCATGCACAGCTCGCCCTGGTGCGCGCCCAGGACGTTGACGCAGAAGACCCCGGCGCGGGCGATGCGCGGCCAGGTCGTCGACGTACGGGCCACCATGAAGACGACCAGCGGCGGGTCGAGCGACAGCGACGCGAAGGACTGACAGGCGAACCCGGCGGGTGATCCGTCCTCGTCCGGTCCTACGGCGCCCACCGCTCCCGGTGCGGTGCTGCCCGGCGACACGCTGCCCGGTGAAGCGCTGCCCGGCGACACGCTGCCCGGTGACGTGACAACGGTGACGCCGCTCGCGAAGTTCCCCAGCACGCGCCGGAATTCGACCGGATCAAGCGGAAGCCTCTCGTCCGGGCGAACGGCCCGCAGGTCGGGGCGGGGCAGTGCCGGAACCGGCTGCGGCTCGGCGACCGTGGAGGCGCCGACGGACCTGAGGTATCGGACGGCGGTGGCCGCCATCCCTGCGTGTCCCATCACCCTCCCATTGAAGCTGACGGGTCGTCAGATAGGAAGACGTGCGGGCCCTCGGTACGGGCGCCGATGGCGCCCCGGTCACAGGCCCCGGTAGCGCGGGGTGCGGCGCTCGACGAAGCTGGCCACGCCCTCGTTGGCGTCGGCGGTGGTCATGTTGATCTCCTGGGCGGCGGCCTCGGCGGCGAGGGCGGTGGTGCGGTCGGAGTCGAGGGACGCGTTGACGAGCTGCTTGGTGAGCGCGAGGGCCCGGGTCGGACCTGCGGCCAGACGTTCGGCCCAGGTGCGGGCGGTCTTCTTCAGCTCGTCGGCCGGGACGACCCGGTTGACCAGGCCCAGGTGCTCGGCCTCCGCCGCCGGGAGCGCGTCGCCGAAGAACATCAGCTCCTTGGCGCGCTGGGGGCCGATCAGGCGGGGCAGCAGGTAGGCGCCGCCGCCGTCCGGGACGAGCCCGCGCCGTACGAACACCTCGATGAACTTGGCCCCTTCGGCCGCCACGACCAGGTCGCAGGCGAGCGCCAGGTGGGCCCCGATGCCGGCTGCGGTGCCGTTGACGGCGGCGATCACGGGTTTCTCGCAGTCGAGCACGGCTGTGATCAGTCGCTGCGCGCCGAGCCGGATCGTACGGGCGACGTCGCCCGGGACGCGGTCGTGCGCCGGGGCGGCCGGACCGCCGCTGCGCAGGTCCGCGCCCGCGCAGAAGCCCTTGCCGGTGGCCGTGATCACGACGGCGCGGACCTCGGGGTCGGCGGAGGCCTCGGCGAGCAGCGTGATGATGCGTTCCCGCTGGTCCCAGGTGACGGCGTTCATGGCGTCGGGGCGGTTGAGGGTGATCCAGGAGACCCCGTTGTCAGTGGCGTGGAGTATCAATGAATGCACGGACAGTGACGAGCTGTCCGGCGAGTCCGAGGAGGGGGAAGTCATGGGGGTACGGCTCCAGTTCGGGAGGCGGGGAGAGGGGTGGCGCGTGCGGCGGTGGGGAGAAGGGCGGCGGGTGCGGCGGGGAGCGCGGAGTCGGGTGAGGACCGTGATCCCCGAAGCATCAACGGCAGACGGCCAGCGCGTCCAGAGCCACGGCGCCCTGTCCGCGCGGCAGGACCATCAGCGGGTTGATGTCCAACTCGCTGAGTTCGTCGCCGAGTTCGAGGGCCATCCGCTGCACCCGCAGGATCACCTCGACGAGCGCGTCCACGTCTGCCGGGGGCGCCCCCCGGACCCCCTCCAGCAGGGCGTGCCCCCGGAGTTCGCCGAGCATCGCGCGCGCGTCCGGCTCCCCGAAGGGGGGTACGCGCACGGCGGCGTCCCCGAGGACTTCCACCAGTACACCGCCGAGCCCGACCGTGACCGTGGGCCCGAAGAGCGCGTCGCGGCCCGCGCCGACGACCATCTCCACGCCCCGCGCGACCATCTGGCAGACCAGGATGCCGTCCAGGGGAATGTCCTCGTACGCGGCGATGTCGGTCAGTTCCCGATAGGCGTCCCGGACCTGGCTGGCCGAGGTCAGCCCGACCTTCACCAGGCCGAGTTCGGTCTTGTGGGCGAGCTGCGGGCCGGAGGCCTTCATCACGACCGGGTAGCCGACCTGCGCCGCCGACCGCACGGCCGCCGCCGCACTGGTCACCAGCTGCTCGCGCGGTACGCGGATGCCGTACGCCCGCAGCAACTGCTTCGCCGCGTGCTCGCTGAGCTGCTGGCCCGGGCGCATCAGTGCCTGCGCCTTGCGGAACGAGGGGGACGGTGTGCGCGGCGCGTCGTCGAAGGGGGAGCGGTAGGAGGCCGTGAAGCGGTGGTGGTCGAGGTAGGCGCGGACGGCGGTGATGCAGTTGCCGAAGGTGCGGAAGGTGGCCAGCCGGGAGGAGCCGAGCAGCGTCTCGCGGTACGCGGCCTCGGTGCCGACGGGCGACCCCCACACCACGCAGATCAGCTTGTCCGTCGCCTCGGCGGCGTCCGCCAGGTCCTGGGCGAGTTTGTCGCTCATCGGCGGGAAGGGGCCGGTGATCGGGCAGATCAGCACCCCCACCGCCGGGTCGGCGAGGATCGCGTCGATGATCTTCCGGCCGCGCCAGTCGCCGACGGGGTGGCCCCCGTTGTCGACCGGATTGGCCACGTTCAGGTACTCCGGTATCCACTCGTGCAGCTCCGCCTGCTTGGCGGTGTCCAGGGTCGGCAGGTGCAGCCCCGCCGCCGTCGCCAGGTCCGCGAAGTGCGCGCCCGTGCCGCCCGAGATCGAATACACGACGACGCCGTCGGCCCGGGGTTTGCGGGCGCGGGCCAACAGGGCGGCGGTGTCCTGGAGTTCGTCGAGTCCGTCCACCCGGATCACGCCGAACTGCCGCATCGCGGCGTCCACGACGTCGTCGGCGCCGGTCAGCTTCCCGGTGTGGGAGGCGGCGGTACGAGCCCCGGTCTCGGTCCGCCCGACCTTGACGGCGACGACGGGCACGCCGTTGCGGGCGGCGCGGTCGGCGGCGAGGAGGAAGGAGCGGCCGTCCTTCAGCCCCTCGATGTAGGCGGCGATCGCGCCCACCTCGGGAAGCTGGGAGAAGTACGAGAGGAAGTCGGCGGTCTCCAGATCGGCCTCGTTGCCGGTGGGGGCCCAGTGCGAGAGCCGCACCCCGAGCTGCTGGAGGGAGAAGACGGGACGGCCTTGGTGGCCTGACTGGGTGATGAGGGCGATGGAGGGACCGTCCAGGTCGTCCCGGAACTCCTCGAAGGCGTTGAGGTTGGTGTTCGGGCCGAGGAGGCGCAGCCCGGAGTCGGTGGCGGCGACGGCGTCGGCCAGGCGTTCCTGGGCGGCGGCCCCGTCCTCACCGGTCTCCGCGAAACCGGAAGCGAAGGCGACGGCGAACTTCACCTTGGCGTCCGCCAGTTGATCGACCAACGGAAGGGGATCCTTCACGAGGAGCACAGCGAGATCGACCTGCTCCGGCAGCTCGGACACGGACGGCACGCAGGGCAGCCCGAAAACCGACTCCCGGCTTGGGTGCACGGGGTGCAGGCGGGCCCCCACGCGCTCGGCCCAGGCCAGGAGCTGGCGGGTGATCCCGGTGTTGGGCCGCCCCTCGGCGTCGGAGGCGCCGACGACGGCCACGGACTCGGGCCGGAAGAACCGGTCCAGGTCCGGGACCGGGGCGTACAGCGGGCGCCCGCTGACGTCCAGGTCGACGGTGGCCGCGGTGCCTGCTCCGGAGGCGGCGACGTCGGCGGCGACCGGGGCGCAGGCCCCCGGGGTCCTGGTCGCGGCGGCGGTCGTGCCGTGGACGGAGGCGGACCGGGCGTCGTCCCCGCAGGCGACGACGCGGGCGCGGAGGCCGGAGGTGAGGGTGCCGTGTGTTGATCCAAGCATCGCTGAGCCCGCTCCTGCTCGTTGTTCGGAGACCGGAATGGCAATTCACTGACGCTGTGTCAGATTACTGAATTGACGGTCCGTCAGGAACAGGGCGGGAGGGCCCGGTTCCGAGGCGGGTCCGGGAGGTCTGCCCGGCACGGGCGCTCGGGGCGGGCGCGCGCGACGGAACGCCCGCCCGTCGGCCCCGACGCGGGCCCGACCGGCGGGCGCTGTGAGCGCTGCGCTGCGCGCGACTCAGACGGCCGCCGGGAGCAGCCCGCGCAGCAGGGCGATCTGGCCGACGTGGGCGAAGGAGTCGGCGAGGAGCCCTTGCAGGCGCTCCTGGACGGTGTCGGTGTCGCGCAGGGTGGGGCTCGGGACGACCCGGCCCAGGTCGCTGTCGGGGGCGTCCGCGAAGTAGCGCTCGACGAGGCCGTGGACGGCGTCGTGATAGGCGAGCAGATCCTTGCTGCCCGGCGCGCGGAAGGCGGCCGCCTGGGCGCGGGAGTGCGTGAAGCCGGTGTCGGCGGGATCGGCGGGAAGGTGGAAGTGGTCCGCCCACCCGTCGGTCAGCCAGAGCTGCGGAACCTCGAGCAGCTCGGACAGATCCCGGTCCTGCCCCCGCGCGATGTGCCAGGCGAGCCAGCCGATGGAGTGGGTGCCGGGGGAGGGGACGTGGACGAGCCCGGCATCGTCGAGACCCTTGACGGCCTCGTTGAGCTCGGTCCGTAGGCGGCGGAAGAGGTTCAGGGACATGTCCTGCCACCCGGTTCCATCGGTCACTTGCGGCCCCTCTCACATGGACGGACAACACGTACGGACAACGCGTACGGACGACGCCGTGCGGAGATCATGCCCCACGGGATGCGCGAACGCACCGGTTACAACCAACCTGCTTTCCGCGCGACCTCGGCCGCAACGTCCCTGGCGGTCAGGGTCGTTGCGTCGACGGTGAAGTCGTCGACGGCGGCCCGGTCGAGGATCGCGGCCAGTTCGCCAGCCCGGGCAAGGTGCCAGTCCAGGGACGCGGGGTCGTCCGTGTGGCGGTGTGCGAGGCGGCGGTGGTTGACGGGCAGATCGACGCGCAGGCGGCACACCGTGAGGTCCACCCCGACCGCCTCGGCGTACCGTGTGCGGTCCTCCCGGCTCTCGGCGACGCCCGCGAGGATCAGCCGTTCCGCGCCGACGGCCAGGCAGTTCCCCGCGACACTGCGCAGATTGCGCGCGGTCAGGGCCGCGTTGAACCGGTCGTCCGGCGGTGCGGGCCACGACTGGCACAGCCGGTCGAGGTCGCGGACGGCGTGCGGCACGCCGGCGTCGGCGAGGAGGTCGCCCAGGTTCTCGGCGACGGTCGTCTTGCCGACGCCCACGGTGCCGTTGATCAGGAGGGCACCGGGCCGGTGACCTGCTGCGTTGGAGTCTTCGCGCAGATACGGACCCTACGGCCCGGGCCCGGCGTGCGCCGTCAGGGCCGGAAGGCGGCCGCGTGCTCTGCGGCCCAGTCGGCGAAAGAGCGGGGCGGGCGGCCCAGGACGTCCTGGACGGTGGTGGTCGTGCGGGCGACGGACTCCGGGACGGTGGCCCACATGCGCAGCATGAAGTCGATGCCCTCCTCGGGCCAGCCCTCCGCACGCCACTGGGCCCGTGCCTGTTCGTCGGTCAGTTCGGTGAAGCGGAGGTCCTGGCCGGTGGCGGCGGCGATGGCCGCGACCTTGTCGGCGGGGGTGAGGGCCTCCGGCCCGGTGACGACGAGCCGCTCCCCGGCGTGCCCGCCGCCGGTCAGGACGGCGGCGACGACCTCGGCGACATCGCGTTCGTCGGCGGAGGCGGTCCGGCGCGAGGCGTACGGTTCGCGGACCTCCGCCTCGGCGCGGATGACGTCCGCCCAGCCCCGGGTGTTGGACATGACGTCGATCGGCCAGACGAAGGTCCATTCCAGGGGGCTCGCCCGCACGGCCTTGCCCCAGGCTCCGTCACCGACCGCGAGGACCGTCAGCCGCCGCACGCCCGCCCCGGCGGCGAGGTCCAGGATCTCCGCCCCGGTGGAAAGGGGCGTGTGGTCGTGACCCGTGGCCCCGAGGAGGTGCAGGGCGGTGACGCCGTCCAGGGCGGTGGCCAGGGTGCCCGGCCGGGTGAGGTCGCCCGCCACCACTTCGACGCCGTCGGGGAGGCCGGTCGCGCGGGCCGGATCGCGCGTCAGCGCCCGTACCGTACGACCGTCCTGGTGCAGCCGCTCGACCACGAGCCGCCCGAGGTTCCCCGTCGCACCTGTCACCAGAATCGTCATGCCGCTCCTCGTCTCGCGCCGGCCGGGGCGGGCGATCGGCCCGCCGTACGACCAGAAGGCTAGACGGCAACTGGCCCGGTGCGTGGCCCGGTTGAGCACGCTCGCTACGCGTTGCGCACCGGCAGCTTCCACCACAGCAGCCACGCTCCGGTGCCCATGACGAGCGCCTGGACGAGCGAGGCCATGGTCCCGGCCGAGTATGTGGATCTGCCCAGCAGCCCCAGCGCGGTGAACAGCGCCAGGTCGAACGTCACCGCGCACCCCCAGACGAGGGCCGGGCCCAGTCGGGGCCTGGGGAAGGCGTTCAGCGCCGCGACGGCGATGACGAAGAGGAGGCCGATGGCGGTCACGCCCCGCATGTTCCACGGCAGCAGGAACGCGATGGCGCAGCTCAGCGCCAGGCACCCCAGGAACCGCAGCCACCTGGCCGGGCCCGGCCCCCTCCCCGGCCCCGCGGGCTCGGGCGGACCCGCCGGGACACCCGGGACGGGCCCCCGCCCCCGGGCCGCGCTCACGGTGGGCGCGTCGGGTCCGGCGGCCCCGGCCCGCGCCCGGCCCGCCCCGGGCGCCGGAGCGGCCCCCGGCGCTGGAGCCGCCGCCGGTGCCGGAGCCGCCCGCGGATCGACCTGCGTCGGGATGACGTGCGCCGCCCCACCGGCCGCCGCCTCCAGTCCCGCCCGCGCCCGCCTCGCGTCCGCACGCCGCCCCGGGTCCTTGGTCAGGAGCATGGCCAGTACGGGTTCCAGCGCGCCCGCCCGCTGCGGCGGCCTCGGCTGCTCGGTCGCCACGGCGATGCACAGTGCGGTGAAGGTGTCGGCGCTGAACGGGGGCTGCCCCTCGACGGCGCAGTACAGCGTCGCCCCCAGCGCCCACAGGTCGGTCGCGGCCTGCGGCGGCCTGCCGATCAACTGCTCCGGGGCCATGTACGCGGGCGTGCCGATGAGGGTGCCGGTGTGGGTGAGGGCGGTCGTCGCGTCGGCCATGTGCGCGATGCCGAAGTCGGTGAGGATGACCCGGTCGTCCATGAGGAGGACGTTGTCGGGCTTGAGGTCGCGGTGCACGATCCCGGCGGCGTGCGCGCGCTCCAGGGCCTTGAGCATCGCGAGCCCGATCTCGGCGACCCGCCGCACGGGCAGACCCCCGCTGCGGGCGACGGCCGCAGCGAGCGAGCGGCCCGTGACGTACTCCATGACGATGACCGGTGCCCCGGCGTGCTCGACGACGTCGTGGACGGTGATGATCCCGGGATGGTTGAGCCGGGCCGCGGCCCGGGCCTCGCGCATGACGCGCTGGAGGAGTACGTCGCGCTGCTCGGCGGTGATCCCCTGCGGCAGCAGCACTTCCTTGACGGCGACCTCCCGCCCGAGCGTCTCGTCCGTCCCGCGCCAGACCCGGCCCATCCCTCCTTGCCCGATGAGTTCCTGGAGCCGGTAACGCCCCCCGATCAGCACTTCGCCCACGTCGGTCACGGGGTACAGGGTAGGGGAGGGGGTGTGGGCCGGATTGCCGTATGCGTCAAGGATGTTGGGGCGAGGGGAGAGGTGTTCCCCGTCGTACGGCCGGTTCGGCGAGCAGGCTCTCGGTGGCGGCGGCCTGCGGGGGAGAGGGGATCGGCAGCCCCTCACCCTGTGGGGCGGGTGCCCGGGCGGTCCCTCGCGACCCTGCCGGTCAGGGCATGGAGCAGGCGGAGAGAGCCCGGGGCTCTCCGGGTCAGCTCGTGGGGCTGGAGAAGGTGCCTGCCTTGACGGTACGCAGAAGTCCGGCCAGGCCGGTGGGAGTCACGGTGGTGATGCGTGTGGGCTCGTCGCTCTCGCGGAGGTGGATGCGGCCGGCCAGGTCGAGGGCCAACTCGACGCATTCGCCCTGTCCGCTGCCGCCGCTGAAGCTGGACTTCTGCCAAGTGAGTTCGCTCATGGTTCCTCTCTACAGGGTGTACAGCAGGTGCTGGATCAGTGCCAGGGAGTCCCTGGTCCCGTACGACCATGTTCGCGACCTCACGTCCACCGGAGGGAGCGCCGCTTTGCTGAGTCGATCGAAGGACTCGCAGTACATGGCCAGGTGCTGCTGCTCCGAGAGAAACGGAGAGGAGACAGGATGCTCTACATACACGGTGTGCAGCGCAGGAACGGAGGCCTCATAGACCACGAAGGGCGTGCTGAAGGCGACCTCGTAGCTCTGCGCCTGGAACGGCAGCAGCTGCACGGTCACGTTCGGGGCTCGGGACACCTCCACCAGGTGTTCGATCTGGCCTCGCATGACGTCCCGGCTGAAGAACTGCATGCGCAGAGCCGCCTCGTGGATGACGGCGTGGTAGGCGAGAGACTCGTTGCGACGCAGTTCCTCTTGGCGACGCAGGCGGAAGGTGGCGAAGAGGTCCCTTTCGGCGGCGGTCGACATCGGGTTGACGCCCTCGAACGAGGCTCGCATGTACTCCTCGGTTTGCAGCAGGCCGGGGACGTGCAACCACTGGAAGTTCCTGTGCGCGACGGACGTTGCCTCGACCTCGGCAAGATCGAGTGCCGGGTCGGTCATCGTGGGGCGGAACTCGGTCCACCACCCCCGTCCGGTGGACTTTCCCATGGTGACGAGGGCGTCGACCAGGGGTTTGTCCTTGCAACCGTACGTATCGGCGAGTACGCGGAGCTTGGGTTCCGGGATGGCGGTCCGGCCCGTCTCGATGTGGCTCATGTGGGCAGCGCCCAACCCCGCCGTCCGGCCGGCTTCTGCCGCAGAGAAACCGGACTCCTCGCGGAGTCTGCGGAGTTCGAGTCCCAGGCGGCGCTGCCGCTGCGTTGGATGAGGTCGTAGTCCCACGTCACACACCTTCCCGGATCACGGGCAGTCTGCCCCCTCCTGTCGGGGCGGGGCCACTCGATAGAGGTAATTCCTCCGTACAGGTTGCAAGCACGAAACCGATGCTTCTACCGTCGAAGGACGGAAGTACCCCCGCCCCCAACGGAGTTGAGGGACGGACCTGGTCACCGTGAAGCGCCGGTGCGCGCCACCGCGTACCCGCATCCGCCGAGGAGGATCCATGCGGAACCGAAACCGACCCGCCCTCACCGCCGACGTGTCCCTCGTCTTCCCGCCCGACCCCGCCTGGGTCCGCACCGCCCGCGAGACGGTCAGGACGCTCGTCGACTCGGCCGGTCGCGGGGAGGAACTCACCGATGCCGCAGTCCTGTTGACCTCCGAGGTCGTCACCAACGCCATCGCCGCCTGCGCAGCGACCGGCACCACCGACCCCCTCACCCTCTCCGCCGGATGGACCGACCCTCTCAAGAGCCTCCGCGTCCTTGTCCACGACGAAGCCCCCGGCCGCCCCCTCTACACGGTCCCCGCCGACGACTCCGAGCACGGGCGCGGGCTCCAGCTCCTGTCGAGCGGGGCCGACGACTGGGGCGTCTGCACCCACGTGCCGGGGCGGGGCAAGTCGACCTGGTTCGAGCTCGGGCGGGGGTGGGGCGTGGGCACCGGGCGGTTCGAGCGCGGATACCGGTGGGAAGGGTGGCTGCCCTGAGGGGCTCCGGCGAGCAGGCTGGATTCCCCGAGGCCGAGGACCTCGCCCGGTACCGGGAGAAGTTCCGGTGCCGTCTGCCGGAGTCGCGGGACGCCCTGCGCGGGCCCACACAGAGCGTCGTGGAGCTGCCCCCGCACCTGGCCCGGGACCTGCTTCAGCAGCAGTGGCCGGTCCTGCGCACCCTGGTCGGCCGTACCGTACGCACGGCGCCGACCGGGCGGGGGCACGTCCGTGCCGACCTCGACGGCCCCGGCGTCACGAGGCGGGCCGACCCCGGACTCAGCGGCGCTTCGCCGGGCGGGAGAGGGTGCGGGCGATGCGGTCCGCGTCCCGGGACATTTCGCGGAACATGCCCGAGATGGGGTTCGTGAAGCCCGTGAAGTGGAGGCCGGGGGCCTGGGGGGAGGTGCGGGGGCCGTGGACGGTGGGGCGGCCCCGGGGGTCCAGGACGCCGAGGTGGCCGACCAGGGGTTCCAGGGAGCGGCGGTAGCCCGTGGCGGCGATGATCACGTCGGGGGCCAGGCGGGAGGAGTCCGCGAGGACCGCCTCGCCGGACTCCGTGGCGAAGGAGTCGAGGGCGGCGACCGGTTCGACCTTCCCGGCGCGGATCGCGGCGATCAACCCGACGTCCTGGACCGGGATCGCGCCCTGCTTGACGCGGGAGTACAGGCCGTGGGTGGGGCGGGGGAGGCCGTGCGGGGTGAGGTCGGGGACGGAGATGCGGCAGACGATGTCGCCCGCCCTGTCGACCAGCGGGACGGGCAGCCTGCGCACCAGGATGCCCGTGCGCTGGGCGGGCCAGCCCGCCGTGGAGCGGCGCAGGATGTACGGCGCCGTGCGCACGGCGAGACGGACGCGCGAGGCACCGCCCTCGGCCAGGTCGGCTGCGATCTCGGCGCCTGTGTTGCCGACGCCGACGACCAGGATGTCCTTGCCCTGGAAGGGAATTGGGTTGCGGTAGTCGGTGGCGTGGAGGAGCTGGCCCTGGTACGAGGCCGAGTGCGGCCACTCGGGGAGGTGCGGGGTGTGGTTGTAGCCGGTGGCGACGACGACCGCCGCACCGGTCAGCTCCCGGCCCCCGCTGGCGTGCAGCAGCCAGGCGGAGTCGTCGGAGGTGCGCTCGATGCGGGAGACCTCGACGCCGGTGACGATCTCCAACGCGTGGTGCTCGACGTACTTTTCGAGATACCGGACGACGTTGTCCCGCGACACCCAGCGGCCGAAGGAGCGGGGCATCTTCAGCCCCGGGAGGCCCGAGAGGGCCCGGGTGGTGTGCAGGTGGAGGCGGTCGTAGTGGGCCCGCCACGAGGCTCCGACCCGGTCGGACTTCTCCAGGACGACCGCCCGGACGCCCCGGGCGCGGAGGGCCGCCGCTGCCGCCAGACCGCCGGGGCCCGCCCCGATCACGTACACGGGACGGTCGTTGGTGGTGGCTATGCCGGGGGTGGGGGTGGTGTTGTCGGTGGGGGCCATGGGGCGTGAGCGTAACCGTGCGTGGCGCGGTGGTGGGTCTCGGTCAAGTGGGGGATCGGGTTGCGAATTGATCACGTGAGGGGGGTGTTTGGCGGGGCGGGGTGCGTTCGGCCTCTTGCGTACTGCGGCGGCGTCCGTTGAACTGACGTACCGTCAGAAATGCTTGTGAGGGAGGCCGTTCTGTGCAGACCGTCTGGCTCGGCGGCGCGGAGTGGCTGGCCGTCCTGCGGATCGGCCTCGGTCTGTGGTGGCTGGAGAGCTGGCGGCACAAGGACAAGAAGGGGTGGTTCGAGCGAGGGACCGGCATTGCTTGGGCCGCCGACGTCGCGGGCAAGCACAAGTGGCCCTTCGTCAAGCGCGGCTTCGAGAAGGTCGTCGTGCCCCGGCCGAAGGCGATGGCGTACGTCGTGGTGTATGCCGAACTCGCCCTGGGGGTGGGGCTGATCGTTGGGTTTCTGACCCCGGTCGCCCTGGTTGGCGGGCTGCTGCTCAATCTCCTGTACTTCGTACTGATGATTCATGACTGGGCCGAGCAGGGGCAGAACGCGATGATGGCGCTCATCTCGCTGGTCGCGCTCTTCGCCATGTCCTGGCAGGTCTGGTCCCTCGACCATGTGATCGGAATCTTTTGATGACTACGCATGCGCGTACCCCCGCTGACCCGGACATCGATGCCTTCACCCGTCCCTACTGGCAGGCCGCCGCCGAGGGGCGGCTGTTGCTGCGGCGGTGCGGTGCGTGCGGGCGCCCGCACCACTATCCGCGCGAGTTCTGCCCGTACTGCTGGAGCGGCGACGTCGCGTGGGAGCGGGCCAGTGGCCGCGCCACGCTGTACACGTGGTCGGTCGTGCATCGCAATGACCTTCCGCCGTTCGGTGAGCGCGTTCCGTACGTCGCTGCCGTCGTGGATCTTGCCGAAGGGCCTCGGATGATGACCGAGGTCGTGGACTGCGCGGAGTCCGACCTGCGGATCGGGGCCGAGCTGGAGGTCGCCTTCCGGGCGGGCGAGGGGTACGCGGTGCCGGTGTTCCGGCTCGTGGGGCGGGACGGGCCTGGGTAGGGGCGGATGCGCGTGGTTGTCGGGGTTCGCGTGCCCAGGAGTGCCGGATCACGTCCGTCTGCGAGGTTCGTGGCCTGTATCCGTGGCCTGTCACGGCCACAGCAGGTCGCGCACCCAGGTGTCGCCCTCGCGGCGGTAGCGCAGCCGTACGTGCTGGCGGCGGGCGTCGCCCTGGAAGAACTCGACCTCCCTCGGGACCAGGGAGTACAGCGTCCAGGTCGGGGCCGAGAGGGTCGGGTTGGCCTCGGCGCGGGCCCAGGAGGCCTCCGAGGCCGCCGCCAACTCTGCCTGTGAGGTGAGGATTTCGCTCATGCGGCCGGTGAGTGCTGCCGCCAGTGCGCCCGTCGAGCGGGCGTGCAGGTCGGCCGTGGCCGCTTCCGGGGTGCCGGAGAGGACCGAGCCCTCGATACGGACCTGGCGGGCCTGCGCGGGCCAGTAGAAGCCGAGTGCGGCGTCGGGGCGGGCGGCCAGCTCGCGGCCCTTGCGGCTCGTGCTGTGGGTGCCGAAGTGCCAGCCGTCCTCGTCCGCGTCGTGCAGGGTCAGGACCCGGGTGGAGGGGCGGCCGTCCGCGTCGGCGGTGGCCAGGGTCATCACGTGCGGTTCCGGCTGGCCGGCCTCCGCCGCTTCGCGGAGCCAGGTGCGGAAGAGGGGGAGGGGGGTGGTGGGGGTCGACTCCGGGTCGAGGGTGGGGAGGGGGATGCGGTCCCAGACGCGGAGGGAGTGGAGGAGGGTGCGGAAGTCGCGGTCGGGGGTGTCGTTGGTGGGCATGGGGTGATTGTGCGTGCGGCTGGGGCTCTGTGCGGGGTTTCTGTGCGGGGTGGTGGGTGGTTGCTGTTCACGCCGGGGGCGCTGCCCCCGGACCCCCGGTTTCGCCCCAGCCCCGCCCCTTCACCTAAACCCGCGGGGCAATTGTGGGGGTACGTGCGGGTGCGTTGTGGTTGCTCGCGCAGTTCCCCGCGCCCCTAACGGGGCACGGATAAGTCGCCCGGGACGGGTCGGGAGCGCCCGCGCGGCGGAGCCGCATGTCGGTACAGCCCCGCGCCCTGATGGGGCGCGCCCTGGCGGCGTCGGGATGTCTACCGTCCGAGCAGGACCGTTCCCGAGGAGCAGAACCAGCCGCCTGTTCCCGAGGCGATGGCTACCTCCGGCAGGCTTCCGTCCGTCCTGTGGACCTGGCCGTCTCCCGACTCTCCGCGTAGCTGTCGTACCGCCTCCACCAGCAGGAACAGGCCCCGCATCCCCGGGTGGCAGGCCGACAGGCCGCCGCCGTCCGTGTTCACCGGCAGCGCGCCGTCCCGCAGCAGGCGGCCCTTTTCGACGAACGCGCCGCCCTCCCCCTTCGCGCAGAAGCCCAGGTCTTCGAGCGTCACCAGCGTCATGTAGGTGAAGGCGTCGTAGATCTCGGCTATGTCGACGTCCGAGGGGGTCAATTCGGCTGCGGTGTAAGCCTGTTGGCCGCTGGCTGCCGCCGGGGACACCGTGAAGTCGTCCCACTCCGACATCGTGGTGTGGGAGACCGCGGTGCCCGTGCCCAGGATCCACACCGGGGGCTTCTTCATGTCCGGTACGAAGTCCTCCGCCACCAGCAGCACCGCGCAGCCCCCGTCGCTGCGCAGGCAGCAGTGCAGCTTGGTGAAGGGGTCGGCGATCATCGGGCCGGAGAGGACCTCGTCCACCGTGAGCGGGGTGCGGAACATCGCGTCCGGGTTGGTCGCCGCGTTCGCCCGCGCCTGCACCGCCACCTCGGCGAGCTGCTCCAGGGTCGTCCCGTACTCGTGCATGTGGCGCCGCGCGGCCATCGCGTACTTGGCCACCAGCGTGTGCCCGTACGGCACCTCGAACTGGAGCGGGCCGCGCGAGCCGAAGGAGAGGTTGGAGGTGCGGCGGCCCGCCTTGATGTCGGCGCGGGCGGTCGAGCCGTACACGAGGAGTACGGCATTGGCGTGACCTGCGGAAATGGCGTCGGCGGCGTGCGCGGCCATCACCTCCCAGGTGGCCCCGCCGACCGAGGTGGAGTCCACCCAGCGGGGGTGCAGGCCCAGGTATTCGGCGACCTCGATGGGGGCGAGCGTGCCGAGTCCGGCGGACGCGAAACCGTCGATCACCGAGCGGTCCAGGCCCGAGTCCGCGAGCGCCCGGCGGGCGGCCTGGGCGTGCAGCGCGTACGGGGTGGCGTCGTCCACCCGGCCGCAGTCGGCGAGCGCGACACCGGCGACGGCGACCTTGCGGGTCCCGGCCCGAGGGGTCTCCCCAAGGGTCTCCCGAGGGTTCTTTCGAGGTGTGGGCGTCATGGATCTGACGGTACATCAGATGTTCAAGTGTGCATGTGGTCATGGGGATTGGGGGTGGCGGTGCTCTGGGAATCCATGCGGCAGCGCTCTAGCATGACGCCCCGTCAGATTCAGGGGAGGAGCACACCGGATGGATGCCGCCTTCACCGCGGAGCAGGACGCGATCCGTCGTACGTTGAACGAACTGCTCATTGCGGGGGTCGCCGGGGAGCGCCGCCGGGAGCTCTGGCACCGGCTCGCCGAGGGGCTGGAGCGCGCGCCGCTCTCCCCGCCGCTGCTCGCGACCGCCGTACTCGCCGCGCCGCTGATCGCCGCCCTCGGCTCCGAGGAGCAGCGCGCCACCCTGCTGCCGGACATCGCCGCAGGTCGCAGCAGTGCCGCACTCGCCGTCTCCGGTGGTGCGCTGTCCGTCGCGCTCGGGCTGACCGGCGACAACACCGACGGCGGCTGGGCCGGAGGCGGACGTTCCGGCGGGGTGCAGGCCCGCCGGGGCGAGAAGGGGTGGGTGCTGTACGGGCAGGCCGAGCAGGTGCTCGACGGGCATGGCGCCGACCTGCTCCTCGTCGCCGCGCACACCGGCGGCTTCGCCCGGGGGCGGGTGCTGCTCTTTCTCGTACGGGCGAAGGACGCGGTCGGACTGGCCCGCGTACGGCAGGCGGCGGCGGAGGACGCACGCCCGCAGGCCACGCTGCAACTGCGTTACGTGGAAGGGGAGTTGCTGGGCAGCGGGGAGGGGGTGGCGGAGGCGCTCGGTGCGGTCGGGCGGGCCGTCGCCGCCGTGCTGGCGGTGGAGGCCGTCGGGGCCGCCGAGCGGCTCCTCGCGGGGGCTGCCGCCCGGGCCGGGGGGCGGGCCCGGCTCGCCGAGGTGTACGCGGCGGTGGAGGCGGCGCGCTCGGCCGCGTACCGCACCGTGTGGCACCCGGCGGACGTCGGCGGCGGTGCCCTCGCCCTCGCGCAGGGGCTGGAGGCGCTCCGTGCCGCCGCCGGCGAGGCCATGCGGGGCGGAGGGGGCGACGGCGTGCGGGAGGCGCAGGGCTGCTTCGCGCGGGTGGCGGGCGACGAGGTGCTGTTCGGGCCGGTCGAGCGGTTGCGGGCGTGGGCGGTGGAGGTGTCGGGGGTGTTCGGACGTACCGGAGGAGACGGTGTGACGGGGACGAAGGAGGCCGTGTGATGGCGGGGACCGGCAGGAGGAGGGGCGCAGGGGCAGGCACGCCGGTGGGGAGGAAAGTGGTCCAGAAGGTGTCCTCCACGCGGACCTTCGCGCGGATCGCCCCGCACGTCATCCCGGCCATGGACCGCGCCGTCCACCGGCTCAGCAAGGGCCGGGCGATGATGAGCACCCGCATGCTGCCGGGGGTGATCCTGCACGCGCGCGGCGCGAAGACCGGGCAGCCCCGGCGGACGCCGCTGGCCTGCATGCCGGAGCCGGAGAAGGGGACCTGGATCCTGATCGGGTCCAACTTCGGCCGTCCGGGGCACCCCGCCTGGACCGCCAACCTGCTGGCCCACCCGGAGGTCTCCGTCAACTGGGAGGGGCAGGACATCCCGGTGCGGGCGCGGCTGCTGAAGGGGGAGGAGCGGGCGGAGGCGTGGCGGGCGGTGCTGGGGTTCTGGCCGCCGTACGCCTCGTACCAGAAGAGGATCGAGAGGGAGATCCGGTTGTTCCGGATCGAGCGGCGCTGACCCGCCCATCCCGTGCGGAGGGCCCGGACGTGTCGAGGGCTCGGACGCGTCGAGGGCCCGGGTGCGTCGATGGCTCGGGTGCGTCGAGGGGGCGGATGTGCCGAGGGCCCGGATACGCCGATGGCGGACCACATGCGTGGTCCGCCATCGGGTGACAGGACTTGGTGGGGGTTCGTCCGGTACGGTTTCTGCTACTTGGCGGGCTTTTTGCCCGTGATGCCCAAGTGGACCAACTGCGCCAGGTTCGGGCGGAGTTCCGCCTGCTTGACGCCCCAGGTGGTGAAGCCCTTCTGGTGCGAGGCCACGGCCGCGAGCATCGCGACCAGCGAGCCCGCCATCGCCGCGGGCGACACGTCCTTGTCGACCTTGCCCTTCGCCTGGAGGTCCTTCACCGCGTCCGTCAGGGAGTTGGTGACGGAGTTCAGGATCTTCATGCGGATCTTGTAGAACCGCTTGTCGCCCTCCGCCGCGCCGAGGTCGACGACGCGCAGGATCGCGTCGTTCTTCCGCCAGAAGTCGAGGAATCCGTCCACGAGTTGTTCGGCGGTCTGCGCTCCGGCCTTGCCGACCCACGAGCGCCCGGCGACGAGGTCGGTCAACCCCGCGCCCTCCTTGGCCATTTCCTCCGCGATCTCGAGGACGGCGCCCTCGACGTCGGGGAAGTACTGGTAGAAGGTCGCGGGCGAAGTACCGGCCTTGCGGGCCACGTCGATGACCTTGACGTCCCGGTAGGGGGACGAGCTGAGCATTTCACTGAGGCAGTCGAGCAGCTTCTGCCGCGTCGCCTGACCGCGTCGACCGGCCACGCGGCCGTCGACGGTGCGTACTTGTCCTGTCATGCCGTCAGCTTACCGAGGGGTGATCGGAGCGCGATTCGGCGAGTGCAAATGGGTTTCCGGCCAGATTTGGTCGGAGTTGACGGGGCGGGAGGGGCGGCTGCGGTGCAGAGAGGGGACAGGGGCGGGGGGCGGCGGGCCCGGGGACTTCGAATGGCGGTATGCAGCAGGGCGTCCACAGGTGTCCCCCAATAGTGTTATCAACAGCCTGTGGACAACGTCGGTGGATATCTCCGAGCGGGGATTTCCCCAAGCGGGAAGGATCGGTCCATGACCGCATTCGCTGAAGGTGTGCCCTGCTGGATCGATGTGGCGCTGCCCGACGTCGAGGCGGGCAGGCGCTTCTACGGCGGCCTGTTCGGCTGGACCTTCGACGAGCCCGCCGACAAGGAGTACGGCTTCTACACGCAGGCGTACGTCGGCGAGGGCGAGGACCGGGCCAACGTCGCCGCGCTCGCCGCCAAGGCCGACGGCCGGATGCCCACCGCCTGGGGCGTCTACTTCGCCACCCCGGACACCGCCGCCCTGGTGGCCCGGGCCCGCGAGGCGGGCGGCCAGATCGTCATGGACACGATGCCCGTGGGTCCGTACGGCACGATGGCGCAGATCGCCGACCCTGGCGGCGCGGTCTTCGGCGTCTGGCAGGGCGGCAGCCACCCGGGCTTCGAGCGGACGGCGGTGCCCGGCGCCTTCTGCTGGACGGAGGCCTATGTGCGGGAGTCCGACCTGGAGCGGGTCGACGCCTTCTACGAGAAGGTCTTCGGCTTCGGCACCCGGGACCTGGCCGAGCTGACGGACGAGGCGTCCGGCGTCGCCTTCCGCACCTGGTCGCCCGCCGGGACCGAGCCCGGCGACGACACGGCGGTCGGCGGCCGGGCCGTCATCACCGACGCCCTCCCGGCCGAGATGCCCGCGCACTTCCTCAGCTACTTCATGGTCGAGGACTGCGACGAGGCCGCGGCGGCGGCGAAGCGGCTCGGTGGGCGGATCAGCCAGCCCCCGTTCGACATTCCGTACGGCCGGATGGCGATTCTGGTCGACAATCAGGGGGCGGTGTTCGCGGTGCTGGCCGAGCCGAAGAAGTAGCCGCGGCCCGTCTGCCGGGGCCGCCCCGGCCGTCGGCCCCGGCCTCCCGGGCCGCAAAGTGGTCCCGCCCCTTCCACTTGCGACCGGAATCTCCACCAAACGTGTACGGAATGGGGGGAAACATTCCATTCCGGCCCCGGGTTAGCCACTGCGGCCTTCGGCAGGAAGAATGCCCCCGGGGCTGTGTTTCGCGGCCTGGTACGGGGAGGTGGCAGGCAAGTGGAGCAGCTGACGCAGCACGATCCGCGGCGGATCGGCCCGTTCGAGGTCCTCGGACGGCTCGGGGCCGGAGGGATGGGGCTCGTCTATCTGGCGCGTTCCGCGTCGGGTCGCCGGGTGGCGATCAAGACCGTACGGACGGAACTCGCCGAGGACCAGCTGTTCCGGGTCCGCTTCACCCGCGAGGTCGAGGCGGCGCGCGCCGTCTCCGGCTTCTACACGGCGGCCGTGGTCGACGCCGACCCGAGGGCGGCCGTGCCCTGGCTGGCGACGGCGTACGTGCCCGCGCCCTCGCTCGAAGAAATAGTGAACGAGTGCGGGCCCATGCCCGCGAACGCGGTGCGCTGGCTGGCCGCAGGCATCGCCGAGGCCCTCCAGTCCATCCACGGGGCGGGCCTGGTCCACCGCGACCTCAAGCCCTCCAACGTCCTGGTCGTCGAGGACGGGCCGCGCGTCATCGACTTCGGCATCGCGTCCGGCGTCTCCAACACCCGCCTGACCATGACCAACGTCGCGGTCGGCACCCCCGCGTACATGTCGCCCGAGCAGGCCCGCGACTCCCGCAGCGTCACCGGCGCGAGCGACATCTTCTCGCTCGGCTCCACCCTCGTCTTCGCCGCGACCGGGCACGCCCCCTTCCACGGGGCCAACCCCGTCGAGACCGTCTTCATGCTGCTGCGCGAAGGCCCCGACCTGGAAGGACTCCCGGACGAGCTGCGTCCGCTGATCGAGTCCTGCATGGGGATGGAGGCCGCCATGCGGCCCAGCCCCGCCGACCTCCAGGCCCAGCTCGCCCCGCACCTCTTCTCCTCCGGCGGCGACGACTCCGGCACCGCGTCCGCGTGGCTGCCCGGGCGGGCCACCGCGATGATCGAGCAGCGCCGGGGCGGCGGCCGGGTCACCCCCACCGCACCGGTCGCCCCGCCCCGCGATCCCTCCCCGCCGCCGCGTCCGCCGGGCCCGCCGCCGTTCCCGCCGCACCAGCGCGACCGGTATCTCGACCCGCGCACCGGTCAGGCCGCACCCCCGCCGGCGTACACGGACGGGCCGATCCGGCTCGCCGGGGCGAAGGTGCCGATCGGGCCAGGACCCCGGGTGGCCGACGGGCACGGGGCGGCGGCCGTCGTGGCCGAGGCCGCCACCGGCTGGGTGCGCGCGCCCGGCGGGGCTGCCATGAACGGGGCGCCCCTCGCGCCCGCCGCCGTACCCCCGCAGCCGCCCGAGGGGCCCGCGCCCGGCGGGTGGCGGCCGTGGCGCTTTCGGATGTCGAACGACGTGTGGGGGACGCCGGCCGTCGCGGGCGACCTGGTCTACGTCACCTCCTTCGAGGTCCACGCACTGGACGTGGCCTCCGGCCGCCGCCAGTTCAAGACGCGGGATGTCGCCTGGGCGATGGCGGTCTCCGGCGGCCGCATCCACGCCTCCGACGGACCCACGCTGTACGCGCTCGACGCGACGGACGGGGCGGAGCGCTGGCGGCTCCAGACCGACGCCTGGGTGTACTCGCTGAAGGCCGCGCGCGGCACCGTCGTCACCGGCACCCGGGGCGGCGGCGTCCAGGCCTGGGAGGCCTCCAGCGGCCAGAAGCTGTGGGAGGTCACCGGCGCCCAGACCGACTTCGAGACCCCCGAGGCGGGCCCCGACCTGCACGGCGACACCGTGTACGTCTGGCAGGACGCCCGCCTGCGCGCCCTCGACTCCCGTTCCGGCATGGAGCGTTGGTCGTACCCGATCGGCGACGCGGCGTCCTGCGGGAACGTGCCGGTGCGCGTGACGTCGGCCGAGGACGGTTATGCGTACGTCTCCGCAGGGACCCGTGTGCTGGCCGTCGACCAGGACTCCGGGCACGTGCGCTGGCACTTCGAGGCACCGGCGGTCTTCCTCTCGCCGCCCGCCTTCGCGCCGGGCCCGGCGGTCACCGGCGGCGGGATCTACCTCGCCGACTACCTCGGCACGGTGTACGCGCTGGACGCCTCCACCGGCAAGGACCGCTGGCGCATCGCGACCGAGTCCCGGCAGTCCACGGAACCGGTACTGGTGGCCTCCGGGCACGTGCACGTGGGCAGCGGCAGCGCGCTCTACACGCTGGACGCGGTCACGGGCACGCCCAAGTGGCGCTTCGCGGCGGGCGGCGAACTGGTGGGGGCGCCCGTGGTGGCCGACGGCCGGGTCCACTTCGGTTCCGCCGACCACTGCCTGTACACCGTGGACGCGGTGGGCGGCCAGCTCCGCTGGAAGCTCAAGACGGGCGGCGAGATCACCGGCTCCCCGGTCGCGGAGGCCGGAATCGTCTACGCGTGCAGCAAGGACCGGTGCGTGTACGCGCTGGACGCGGTGAAGGGGACGGCGACGGGGCGCGGGCGCTGAGCCTGCGGGGCTTCGGGTGCGGGCCGGTGGTGGGTTGCTGTCACTACCGGGGCTACGCCCCGGACCCCTGCCCGGGCTCCGCCCGCGCGTCCTCAATCGCCGGACGGGCTGATGTGTGCCGCCCGTCCATCGTCGGCACCTGGCCCGTCGCCTCCGGGGCGTACGTTGCCCCCTCGTCCGGCACAGGCGCAGCCGCAGGTGCCACGTCCCGACGGCCCCGGCGCGTCCGCCGGCCCCGGCGGCCGTTCATGATCGCCGCCGCGAGCAGCATCAGTACGCCGCCTCCCGCCGCGCTCGCCACCCCCATGCCCAGCCCCGACCCGTCCGCATTGACCGCGATGCCGCCCCCCGCCTGACCCTGCCGCACCATCCACAGCACCGTGAACCCGAGCGTGACCAGCCCCGCGAGCGCGACGAGCAGCCGGGAGCGGAGGAACACCGCGATCAGCACCACCAGCGCCGCGAAAACGAACGGCAGCAGCAGGGAACCGGCCAGCTCCGCCTTGACGTCTGTGATCCCGTCGAAGAGATCTTCGATGCGGTAGTCACGACCGCGCCGACCGTCGTTCCAGGCCCGGAAAGGGCTCCACACGGCGGCCGTCGCACCGGCGAGGGCGAGTACCGCACCGAGGGTGTTTCTGACCATCTCGGGCTCCTCGTGTCGAGGTTTTGCGAGGGTCTGCGGAGCTTTGACGCTACGCCCGAGGTTCCTGGACCGCCATGTGACAGGCGCTGCTAGGGTGTCATGCACTCGTCCTTACGGGTTCTTTACTTCGCGGCGGCTCCTGCCAGATCCGCCCGGGCAGCAATGCCCTTCTTCGTCCCATCTCGCTTCACATCAACGGGGGTTGGAAGCATGAAGCTCCGCCATGTCCGCGCAGTGGCCGTTTTCGGCATCGCCGTCGTCGCGCTCACCGGAGCCCGCGGCTCGCACGGCGGGAGCTGCGGCGGCGGCTCCAGCAGCCACGGCTCGTCCAGCAGCTCCAGCAGCGGGGGCAGCGACTCCAGCTCCAGCTCTTCCACCGGCGGCTACGACTCCAGCAGCTCCAGCTCGTCCTCCAGCGGCGGCTTCAGCTCCTCCACCACCGGCGGCTCGGACAGCACGTCCTCCTCCAGCTCCAGCAGCTCGAGCGGTTCCGTCTCCGGCGTGAGCGGCGGCGGCAGCAACGCGGCCAACCGCGACCTGACCATCACGGACTGCAAGTACGACCCGTCGCGCGGCATGCTCGCCACCATCACCGCCAGGAACAGCAGCTCGTCGAGCACCTACAACTACAGCTTCACGGTGAGCTTCACGAACAACGGCTCCACCGTCGGCTCCCGCTCCACCAGCATCTCCGCCGTCGCCCCGGGCCAGTCCCGCTCCGTCGACGTCTCCACGGTCTACGTGAAGCGCTCGACCGAGACCCTCTCGGGCCGCTGCGAGGTCAAGTACGCGAGCCGCACCAGCTCCTGAGCCGCATCCATGCCGAAGGGCCCTGCCGTGTGTACGGCAGGGCCCTTCGGCGTGCGGAGGGGTTCGTACGTCGTTCAGCCGGCCAGGTTCGCCGCCCGGATCAGGGCGAGCAGGTCCTCCTCCGGGATGCCCACCTTGCGGGCCTCCTCGACCAGTTCGCCGATCCGCTCCAGGACGCGGGCCCGCCCCGGTGACACCGGGTTGTCGACGACCACCGCGCCGCGTCCCCGCCGCAGCTCGATCAGGCCCTCCTCGCGCAGCCGCTGGTAACCGCGCAGCACCGTATGGACGTTGATGCCGAGCGAGCCGGCCAGTACGCGGGCGGCGGGCAGCCGTTCGCCGGGTTCCACCGTGCCGTCGGCGATGGCGGCGCGCACCGACGACGCGATCTGGTCGCCGAGCGGCACGGTGGACGCGGCGTCCAGTTTGAACAGCATGGTCAGCGGCCCTCTCGGTCTGCTCGGTCCTCCGTGCCCGCCCGCCGGTCGAGCAGGGTGGCGAGCAGCGCGGCACCGGTGGCCGCGTCGTCCACGGTGACCACGAACTCCCGGCCGCTCTTGCGCCGTACGACCAGGGCGTCGCCGGATCGGGTGACGAGGCCGGTGCGGTGCGCCCGCACCCGGTAGCCCCAGCCACCGAAGTCGGCGGTCGGGCTGATCCTACGGCTGGACGCCTCCGTGATGCCGCTCAGCGGTATGCGTATCGCGGGCCAGGGCAGCAGCGCCGGGGCGACGGTCAGCCCCCGGCGGTCCACCGTGACGTACGACGAGGACAGCAGCAGTGCGGCCAGCCCGAGCAGGCACAGCGGTGCGAAGACCGTCCAGCCCGCCGCCAGCCCGGCCACCGTGCCGCCCGCCAGCGTGAGGCATCCGGCCAGCAGCATCGTCCACGGGGCCAGCCCGCGCGCCCAGCTCGCCACCTCGCCCGAGGCCAGGTTGATCCGGTCCGTGGTGCCGCCCTGCGGGGTGCGGGGGCCGGGTCCCGGCGGCAGCCGGCCCACGATGACGCGGGCCAGCAGTGATCCCAGGAGCGCCGCCGCCGACGCCGCGCCGAGCGCGACGGCGAACTGCCAGGCGGGGAAGCGGGCCAGGGAGCCGTCTCCCGTGTCGGCGTTGGCGTGGAGCACGGCGGACAGGACGTACCCCAGGAAGGCGGCCGTGCCCCAGCCGCACGCGAGCATCGCCCACGTGCCGAGTGGGCCGGTGGGTGCGGCCCTGCCCGCGCCGCACCAGGTCCAGACCGTACCGAGCAGGAGCAGTACGCCGGCACCGACGAACAGGACGGTGTCGCGCCCGACGAAGCCGTTCGGGGTGCCCGAGCCGTCGTAGTGGGTGGCCACCCGGGCGGGCAGGGCGTCGTGGCGGAGGACGTAGGTCGTGAGGTAGGCGATCAGGGCCAGGGCGAAGGGGGCGAGGGTGAGCGCCGTGAGGCGCAGTCGGGCCGGACTCATGCGGATGCTGGTGCGCAGTGCCATGGTGAACCTCCAGTTGTTCGCATATTACTAGAACAACTGGAGGTGGGGGAAGAGTTGTTCGCCTTCGGTGCGAACAACTCTCTTACGGGTGACCCGTCGTGGGCCTTCCGTGGGCCTTCTCTGGGCCTCCCGTGGGCTTCCCACGGTCCCCTCAGCGAATCCGGAAGTCCGTACCCCGCTTCCCGAACAGCTCCGCCTGCCGGTCCGGCGGCAGATTCCCCAGCGCGATCAGGTGCGGGGCCTGTGCGTACGCCTGGGCGCGGGCCGCCTCCCTGGTCGCCCAGACCGCGCGGACCGTCCCCTGCACGGCCTCCGTCGGATGCCCGGCGATCACTTCCGCCGACCGCAGCGCCGCCGCCAACTCCTCGCCGTCCGGCGTCAGTTCGGAGACCAGGCCCACTTCGTACGCCCGGCGTGCCGACATCCGCTCGGCCGTCCCGAGCAACGCCATGCGGGCCACCTCGCCGTACGGCATCCGCTGGGCGAGCAGGGCCGTCTCGTACGCGCTGACCATGCCGTACGTCGTGTGCGGGTCGAAGAAGGTCGCGTTCTCGCCCGCCACCACGAACTCCGCCTCGCCCAGCAGGTAGAACGCCCCGCCGCAGGCCATCCCGCGCACCGCCGCGACCACCGGCTTCCAGAGGTCGTTGGCCTTCGGGCCGACGGTGAGGAGCGGGTCGTCGATCGCGTACGGGGAGGGCGGCTGGGGGACGTCCACCGTGCGATCGATGCCGGTGCAGAAGGCCTTCGGGCCCGCGCCGGTCAGGACGATCGCCCGTACGGTGTCGTCGAAGCGGAACTCCCGCCAGATGGCCGTGAGTTGGGCGGCGGTGGGGAGGTCGATGGCGTTCAGCTTCGCCTCGCGGTCGAGGGTGACGACGGCGACCCCGGTGTCCTTGTCGCGGTCCACCCGTACCGTCGGCGTCGGCGGCGTCACGGCCGCTCCAGCAGCCAGCGCGGGACCGTCGTGCCGTCCGGCAGCGTCCCGAAGGCCACCCGCACCCGGGCCCCGATGCGCAGCCGCGCCGGGTCGACGGAGTCGAGCGCCGCGTCGGGGGAGGCGACGACGTTGCCGACGAGACGGATGCGGGGGGCGTCCGCCAGCTCCACGATCACCGCGTTGTACGGGGCCTGCGCCGCGTAGGCGGGGAGCAGGGGCGGGTGCGGGACGACGTACGACCAGATCGTGCCGCGGCCGCTCATCAGGCGCCACTCGGAGTCGAAGGAGTGGCAGTGCGGGCAGCACGGGCGGGGCGGGAAACGGAGTTCGCCGCAGGCGGCGCAGGCCTGGACGCGGAGTTCGCCGCGGGCGGCGTACTCCCAGAAGGGGGCGCCGTCGGGGTCGACGACGGGGGAGAGGAGGTCGTTCGCGGTGTCGGTCATGGGGTGCTCAACTCCTCAGCAGCAGTGCGGACGTCGGGACGCCCTCGCCCGCCGTGACCAGGCAGGTGGAGGCGTTCGGGACCTGGGCGGTGGAGGTGCCGCGGAGCTGCTTCACGCCCTCGTTGATGAGGTTGAAGCCGTGGACGTACGCCTCGCTCAGGCCGCCGCCCCCCGTGTTGATGGGCAGGCGGCCGCCGCTCTCCAGGGCGCCGCCCTCGGTGAAGGCGGCCCCCTCGCCGCGCCCGCAGAAGCCGTAGCCCTCCAGGGAGAGCGGGATGAGGGGGGTGAAGGCGTCGTAGATCTGCGCGACGTCCACGTCCTGCGGGCCGAAGTCGGCCTGTTTCCACAGGTGTCGGGCGGCGGTCCAGGCGGGTCCTGTCAGCGGGTCGTCGTTCCAGTAGTTGACCATGCCGTGGTGCTGGGCGGGCAGGCCCTGGGCGGCGGAGTGGACGTACACGGGCGTGCGGCGGCAGTCGCGGGCGCGCTCGGCGGAGACGATCACGCAGGCCAACGCCCCGTCCGTCTCCAGGCAGTTGTCGAAGAGGCAGAGGGGTTCGCTGATCCAGCGGGCGTTCATGTACATGTCCCGGGTGAGGGGGCGCTCGTACATCATCGCGGCGGGGTTCTGGTTCGCCCGGTTGCGGCAGGCGAGGGCGACGTTGAAGAGGTGGTCGCGGGTCGCGCCGTACTCGTGCAGATAGCGGCGGGCCAGCATGCCGATCTCGTCGGCGGGCCGCAGCAGGCCGAAGGGGCGGGTCCACTGGGCGGGGGTGGGGAGTTGGACGGTGGTGTTCTTCCAGGGGCGCGGTCCGCTGCCCCGCTTGCGGGACCGCCAGGCAACCCCGACGCTCGCCTGCCCGGTCGCGATCGCGGACGCGAGATGGGCGACGGTCGCGCACGAACCGCCGCCCCCGAAGCCCACTTTGGAGAAGAAGGTGAGGTCCCCGGTGCCGACCGCCTTCGCGACCTCGACCTCGTCGGTCTCCTCCATCGTGTACGAGGCGAAGCCGTCGACCTCGGAGGGGTCGATGCCCGCGTCGTCGAGCGCGGCCAGGATGGCGCGGCACGCCAACTCCTTCTCGCTCTGCGGGAGTTGCTTGGCGAACTCGGTCTGCCCGATGCCGACTATCGCCGTCGCGTCCTTGAGTCCCGGCATGCTCCACAGCCTCTCCGCGCTCGTCCTGACAGCTGACCTCTTGCTGCTGACTGACTGCTGACAGCGCGTCAGGCTACAGCTAATCTGACGGATAGTCAGCTAGTGGTGTGGGAGGGCTTGCGATGCAGTTCGACGCACAGGACGACGTGATCGACACCACGGGGAGCACCCCGTGGGCCACCGTTCCCGAGCTCGTCCGGTACGCCGCCGAGCGGTACGGCGCGCGGGAGGCCGTCGTCGAGGGCCGCACCCGTGTCTCGTACGCCGAACTGGGCGAGCGCGTCGAACGCGCGGCGGCCGCCTGTCTCGCCCGGGGCGTGCGGCGCGGGGACCGGGTGGCGGTCTGGGCCCCGAACACCCTCGACTGGATCGTCTCCGCCCTCGGGGCGGTCACGGCGGGTGCGGTCCTGGTCCCCCTCAACACCCGCTTCAAGGGCGCGGAGGCCGCCTACGTCCTCGCCCGGTCCCGTACGAAACTCCTCTTCGTCACGGGCACCTTCCTCGGCACCTCGTACGTCGCCTCACTGCGCCGTGCCGCCTCGGAAGGCTCCGGTACCGGTCCCCTCCCCGGCCTCCCGCACCTCACCGACGTGGTCGTCCTCGCCGACGACGCCGCCCCCTCCACCTTCCTGACCTGGAAGGACTTCCTCGCGGGCGGCGAGTCGGTGAGCGGTGCGGCGGTCCGGGCACGCGCCGCGGCGATCCCGGGCTCCGACCCCTCCGACATCATCTACACCTCCGGCACCACGGGCCGCCCCAAGGGCGCGGTCATCACCCACGCCCAGACCCTGCGCGCCTACGACATCTGGACCGACCTGGCGGGCCTGCGCGAGGGCGACCGCTACCTGATCGTCAACCCCTTCTTCCACACCTTCGGCTACAAGGCGGGCATCATCGCCTGCCTCACCCGGGGCGCGACGATGGTCCCGCAGCCCGTCTTCAACGTGGACACCGTCCTGGCCAACATCGCCGCCGAACGCATCTCGGTCCTCCCCGGCCCCCCGACCCTCCACCAGTCCCTCCTGGACCACCCGGCCCGCGCCTCCCACGACCTGACCGCCCTGCGCCTGGTCGTCACGGGAGCCGCGGTCGTCCCCCTCCAGCTCGTCGAACGCCTCCGCTCCGAGCTGCACATCGCGACCGTCCTCACCGCGTACGGCCTCTCCGAGGCCTCCGGATTCGTGACGATGTGCCGCCGCGGGGACGCCCCCTCGACCATCGCCACCACCTCCGGGCGGGCGATCCCGGGCACGGAGGTACGGGTCGACGCCGCCCCCGGCGAGCCGGGCGAGGTGCTGGTCAGGGGCTTCAACGTGATGAGCGGCTACTTCGAGGACCCGTCGGCGACGCAGGCGGCGGTCACGCCCGACGGCTGGCTCCGCACGGGGGACGTCGGCGTCCTGGACCCGGCCGGGAACCTCCGGATCACCGACCGGATCAAGGACATGTTCATCGTCGGCGGCTTCAACGCGTACCCCGCCGAGATCGAACAGCTCCTGGGCCTGCACCCCTCCATCGCCGACGTCGCCGTCATCGGCATCCCGGACCCCCGCCTGGGCGAGGTCGGCAAGGCCTACGTGGTCCGCCGCCCGCACACCTCGCTCACCTCGGACGACGTGATCGCCTGGGCCCGCCGCGAGATGGCCAACTACAAGGTCCCGAGGGCGGTCGAATTCCTGCCGGAGCTGCCGAGGAACGCGAGCGGGAAGGTGGTGAAGGGGGAGCTGCGGGGGCGGGCGGGGCGCTGAGCCGGGCCGCTGAGCCGGAGCGCTGCGCCGGGCCGCTGACCCGGGTCGCGGGCCCTCAGCCCTCCGCCAGGGCCCTCCGTGCCTCCCCCTGCACCGCCCCGATCTCCTCCATCGCCGTGCGCCACTCCGGGGAGCCCGGGGCCGCCGTGCGGGCCGTGTACTCGGCCGTGCGCAGGCGGTCGGCCGTGGCCGGTGTGCGGGCTATTTCCATCGCCACCGACCAGCTCTCCAGGAACGCCGTGAGCGGGGCCAGCCGGCCCGTGCGCGCGGCCAGGGAGAGGGCCTCCTCCATCTGCCGCTCCATCTCCGGAAGCTGCGCGGGCGCCAGCCGGGCCACCGCCGCGCGCAGGGCGGCCGTGGTGCGGTCCGGGCGGGGCAGCAGGGGTTCCGTGCGGTCCGTGCGGGACGAAGGGTTGCGCTGGGCGGTCATTCCGGTCCTTCCGAGGCGGTCTCGTACGGGAGGAGGGCGGAACGGGGGCGCGGGTTGCCTCCGGCCCCGTACCCATCTGACCTGCGGATACGAGGTACGGGACAACCCGGCCCGGAAAGCGTGCGGCCGCGGCGGCTCCCCCTCCGCGCCGCCGCGGCCGATCCCCCGTGCGAGAAGGTCCTAGTTGGCCGGTTCCGACGAGGCGTGGGCGTCGTTCGGGGTGGCGGGGCCGCCCGAGGCATGGGCGTCCTTCGGCTTCACGGGCCCGCCGGACGCGTGTGCGTCCTGCGTGGTGACGGGCTCGCTGGAGGCGTGGGCGTCGTTCGGCTTGGTGGTGTTCTCGTCGGCCATGAAGAGTCAGCTCCCTGAATGAGACGGGCGGGCGGAGTGGTGCGGCCCGCCCGGCGGTTCCCCCGTTGGATCGCCGGGCGGGATGTGCGTCGCCGCACCGCAGAAGCGGTACGGCCGGGCATCGACCCGCCTGCCCCCCGACGCGACGGATCGATGGGTAGGAGAGTGCCGTGCGGCGATAAACGAACGATGAACGCCCCGCCCCGGCCCGGACGCACGTGTCAGCCGACGGGCACCCGGCGCAGCAGTCCCCGCACCTCGGAGGCCTCCGGGGAGCCGAGCCTCTCGTACGTCGCCAGGGCCTCCTTCCAGCACGCCTCGGCCCGCCCGGCCTGGCTCAGCAGCGACAGGCACCGGCCGAGGACCGTGAGCACGTTCGCCCGCCGCCAGTCCCCGCCGATCCCGTGCAGCACCGACAGCGCCTGCTCGGCCAGTGCGGCACCCTGCGCCGGCGCACCGTCCGCCAGCCGGGCCTCTGCCAGCCGGAAGAGGGTCATGCCCTGCCAGAACTGCTGCCTGCTCTCGGTGAACGTGTCGAGCGCCTCCGTCAGTACGGCCTCCGCCGCGCCCAGCTGCCCCGCGCCGGTCAGGGCCAGCCCCAACGCGTACTTCCCGTTGGCCAGCCGCAGCGCCAGCCCGGTCCCGTCCTTCTCGTAGATGCGGATGCCCTGCCGGGCCAGTTCGACGGCCTCGGCCGTGCGGCCGGTCGCCAGGTGCACCCGGGAGAGGTTGCACAGCGCCGCCGCCTCGCCGGGCTTGTTGCCGTCCGCCCGGAACGCGGTCAGGGCCTGGGTCAGGTGCGCCTCGGCGTCCTGGTGCCGGTTCTCGTACAGGGCGATGATGCCCCGCTGGTTCGGGGCCTGCCCCGAGGAGACGGGGTCGCCGGACGCGAGGCCGAGCTCCAGGGCGCGCCGCGCCTCGGCCTCGGCCTCCGCGAACTGGCCGGAGAGGCTGTGGACATGGGTGAGCATCGTGCGTGCCCGGCCCTCGGCCCGGGCGTCACCGGCCTGCCGGGCGGCTTCGCTCACCTCGGTCGCGGCCTGGGTGAACTGGAGCGAGTTCGCCCCGGTCTCGCCCAGGTCGACGGCCGCCATGAGCAGGTCGGCGGAGCGGCGCAGCATGCCGGAACCGGCCGACTGCCCGGCACAGGCGAGCAGTCCGCCGGCCTCGGTGAACAGCCAGTCCAGGGCCGCTTCCCGGGTGCGGAAGCCCAGTCCGGGCCGCGCGGTGGCGGCGAAGTGGTCGAGCACGCGCTCCCCGGGCCGCTCCAGCGCATACACCCCCGCCGCCGTCGCCAGATAGAAGTCCAGCAGCCGCGACAGCGCCGCCTCCCGCTCCGCCGGCGGCTGCTCGTCCCGCTCCGCGCACGCACGCGCGTAGAGCCGTACGAGGTCGTGGAAGCGGTAGCGGCCCGGCGACGCCGACTCCAGCAGCGAGGTGTCGACCAGCGCCTCCAGCAGGTCCTCCGCGTCGTACGGCGGAAGGTCGAGCACGGCAGCCGCCGCGGCCAGCGAGATGTCCGGGCCGTCCGCCAGGCCGAGCAGGCGGAAGGCACGCGCCTGGGCGGGCTCCAGCTGCCCGTAGCCCAGCTCGAAGGTGGCCTTCACCGCCAGGTCGCCCGCCTGCAACTCGTCCAGCCTGCGCCGCTCGTCCGCCAGCTTCGCGGCCAGGACCGAGACCGTCCAGGTGCGGCGCGCGGCCAGGCGGGCGGCGGCGATCCGGATCGCGAGGGGCAGGAAGCCGCACGCCCCGACCACGTCGAGCGCCGCCTCGCGCTCGGCCGCCACCCGCTCCGCGCCCACGATCCTGGTGAAGAGCTGGAGCGCCTCCTCGGGCGACATGACGTCCAGGTCCACCAGGTGCGCGCCCGCGAGGTCGACCATGCGGGTGCGGGCGGTGATCAGCGCCGCACACCCCGGCGTCCCCGGCAGCAGCGGCCTGACCTGCGAGGCGTCCCGCGCGTTGTCCAGCAGGACGAGGACCCGGCGGCCGTCGAGAGTCGAGCGGTACAGCGCCGCCCGCTCGTCGAGCGAGTCGGGGATCGCCGTGTCCGCCGTGCCGAGCGCCCGCAGGAACGCGCCCAGCACCGTCTCCGGCTCGGCGGGCCGCGACCCGGCGCCCTGGAGGTCGACGTACAGCTGCCCGTCCGGGAAGTGCGGCCGCGCGGCGTGCGCCACGTGCACGGCGAGGGTGGTCTTGCCGACGCCGCCGATCCCGGCCAGCGCCGAGACCGCCATCACGCTGGTCTCGGCCAGCGCCAGCTGCTCACCGAGTTCGCGTACGAAGGAGGCGCGCCCGGTGAAGTCCGGCACGGTCGCCGGGAGTTGGGCGGGACGCACCGGGGCGGGCGCGGTCGCCGCCGGGGCCTCCACGGGGCGGGCCAGTTCCTCGTCGGCGGCGAGGATGCGCTGCTGGAGGCGGGAGAGTTCGGGGCGCGGGTCGACCCCGAGTTCGTCGGCGAGCAGGCGGCGCGTGTCGGCGTACACGGCGAGCGCCTCCGCCTGCCGCCCGCACCGGTACAGCGCCAGCATGAGCAGCTCGCGCAGCCGCTCCCGCAGCGGGTGCGCGGCCGTCAGCGCGGTCAGCTCCGACACCGCCTCCGCGTGGCAGCCGACCTCCAGGTCCAGGTCGAGCCGGGTCTCGGTGAGCTGGAGCCGCCACTCGTCGAGGCGGGCGCGCTGCGACTCGGCGTACGGTCCCGGCACGGAGGCCAGCGCCTCGCCGTCCCACAGCCCCAGCGCCTCGCCCAGCTTCTCGCGCGCCGCACAACGGTCGCCCTTGGTGCGGAACTTCTCCGCCTCGGCCGCCAACTCCTGCGCCACCGCAAGGTCCAGGGCCCCGGGCGCGGGCCGGATCGCGTACCCGCCGGCCACGCTGACCAGCACGTCCGCCCCGAGTGCCTTGCGCAGGCGGGAGGCGTACGTCCGGATCGCGGCCAGCGCCTGGGAGGGCGGCTCCTCGCCCCACACACCGTCGATGAGCTCGGCGGCGGTCGCGGTACGGCCCTCGCGCAGCAGGAGCAGGGCGAGCAGGGCGCGCTGCTGCGGCGAACCGGCGGGCACGGGCTCGCCGCCGCGCCAGGCGCGGACCGGTCCCAGGATGCTGAAGCGCAGGTCAGCAGGGGTGGCGTCGTCGCTCGGTACGTCGCGGCCGCCCGGTATGCCGTCCATCGCACTCCCCCTGCTGTTACTTCCCGTAGCGCCCTTGTTGCGGCTCTTGTTGACAGGGCCAGTTTGCCTTGTCCATGCCGAACACGTCAGCAGCCGAACCTCAGAGGAACCTCAAGAATGCGGGCGGACACTGCGTGCTCCTTGGTGTGCGGTCGTGTGCGCACGGATACCTGACGGATCGTCAGATCGGCGGTACCGTGGCGCTGGTTGAAGCCCGGTGCGGTGACGAACAGGGAGACGTACGACATGGACGGAACACCTGGAACCTCTGGAATACCCGGAACTTCCGGAATACCTGGAACTTCCGGAGCGGACAGCACCTTCCCGAAGATCATCTCGGTGGACGACCACACCGTGGAGCCCCCCGGCGTCTGGCAGGACCGCCTCCCTGCCAAGTACCGCGACATCGGCCCGCGCATCGTGCGCGCCCCCCTGAAGGAAATGACCTTCCTGGGCGGCAAGTTCGCCCCGGTCATGGGGGAGAAGGGCGACGACGGGCCGATCGGCGACTGGTGGATCTACGAGGACCTGCACCGCCCGCTCACCCGGCTGGACACGTCCGTCGGCTACGACCGGGACGAGATCAAGCTTGAGGTCATCACGTACGAGCAGATGCGTCCGGGCTCCTTCTCCGTCCCCGATCGCCTCGCCGACATGGACGTCAACCACGTCCAGTCCGCCCTGTGCTTCCCGACCTTCCCGCGCTTCTGCGGCCAGACCTTCACCGAGGCCTCCGACCGCGAACTGGGCCTGCTGGGCGTGCGGGCGTACAACGACTGGATGGTGGAGGAGTGGTGCGGCCCCGAGGCCCACGGCCGCCTCATCCCCCTCACCCTCGTCCCGCTCTGGGACGCGGAGCTGGCCGCCGCCGAGGTCCGCCGCAACGCGGCGCGGGGCGTCCGCGCGGTCGCCTTCTCCGAGATCCCGCCGCACCTGGGCCTCCCCTCCATCCACACGGACGACTGGGACCCCTTCCTCGCGGCCTGCGACGAGACCGGAACGGTCGTCGCCATGCACATCGGCTCGTCCTCGAAGATGCCCTCGACGTCCGCCGACGCCCCGCCCGCCGTCGGCTCCACCATCACCTTCGCCAACTGCTGCTTCTCGATGGTGGACTGGCTGATGAGCGGCAAGTTCGAACGCTTCCCGAACCTCCGGATCATGTACGCGGAGGGCCAGATCGGCTGGATCCCGTACATCCTGGAACGCGCGGACGTGGTCTGGGAGGAGAACCGCGGCTGGGGCGGCGTCGCCGACAAGGTCCACCGCCCGCCGTCCGAACTCTTCACCGAGCACGTCTACGGCTGCTTCTTCGACGACGCGTTCGGGCTGAAGAACCTGGATGCGATAGGCGTCGGCAACGTCCTCTACGAGACGGACTACCCCCACTCGGACTCCACCTGGCCGAAGTCGCGCGAGGTCGGCGAATCGCAGATGGGCCACCTGGCCCCGGACGTGGTGGACCGCATCGTCCGCGGCAACGCCATCGACCTCCTCGGCCTGACCCCGGACGGCCTCTGGCCGGGCAAGTAGGCGCCACGGGGGCGTACATCCCGGCCTCCCTCACCGGCGCCCCCCGGCCCACCCCTGGTGCGCCGCCCCGCTCCCTTGGGCGACGGTGCCGCCCCAAGGGGGCGGAACGGGCGGGCAAGGGGGCGGCCACCCGACACCGGCCCCGCCCGGTTCCGCCCCGAGCCCGCACCTGGGCGTACAGGACGCCCCCGCCCGCACGGACCCCTCCGGCCGGCCCGGCAGGAAGCAGGTCTCGCCGCAGTCCCGCAGGTCACAGGGGGATCAACACCCTGACGCAAGGAAGAGGGACTCCCTCTCGCGACCAGCAACTAAAATCTATCTCGGCGAGGGTAGACATTCGCTTGCGTCGTGGCTATGGTTTCTCTCGTAGCCGAGATCAAGACAGGCCCGGCAGGGACGAACTGGCGGGCAGCAGTACCGCAGTACGCAGGACGGTGCGGTGGTGGAGTACCGAAGCCAAGGAATGTGCAGTACGGCGACGGGACTGGCGACCGGACCGGGTGGCCCGCAGTGATCAGGGGCCGCCAACAGCAGTACGAGCAGTACAAGCAGTACCGGAAGTGAGCAGTACCCCGCAGTTCATGCAGTGGCAGTACCGGAAGTTGTTTCCCAGAGGGAGAACGGAGGAGCCAGACGCCATCAGGATCGCCCGGGCGAAAGAGTGAAGGCCCGGGTACCGCAGGACATCGCGATAGTGAGGTGGTCTCCGGTCAAGCAACCGCGATCCCCGCAGTCCCGACGCACGACAGGTCGGGTGTGCGGAAACAGAAGGTCGGCGCAGCATCAAGGCCGACAGATGGTGTAGCAAGTTCCTTCGGGGCCCTGGTGCCGTTCGGCGCCAGGGCCCCTCCACGCGTTCCGCGGAGAGGCACACATGACGACAAAGAGGTGCAAATGACAGTAGACGACTCGCTCGGCCGTCTCGACGACGATGATTACCCCGCCTACACCATGGGCCGGGCCGCCGCGCTCCTGGGGACCACGCAAGGGTTCCTCCGCGCCATCGGCGAAGCCCGTCTGATCACCCCGCTCCGCTCCGAGGGCGGCCACCGCCGCTACTCCCGCTACCAGTTGCGCATCGCCGCACGCGCGCGGGAACTCGTCGACCAGGGCACCCCCATCGAAGCCGCCTGCCGCATCATCATTCTTGAGGACCAGCTCGAAGAGGCCCAGCGGCTCAACGCCGAGTACCGGCGTGCCGCGGAGGCGGAGAAGCCGCCATCGGCTGTCTGAGCCATGCGTGCGGTGCGACGGGGCGGTGCGGAGGTTTTCCGCACCGCCCCGCCGGGTCTTCCTGCTCCTCGCGTGCATCAATTCCTGCCGCCGTGAAGTGAAATTGTCTTCAGTCCAGAGGGTGTTGGCCCCGTGCTACTGTCCGCGTGGGGCGTCGATACGTGATCAGGCATCCGTTCATTACGGGTTCGGCGTACTGCCCAAAAGGAGACCTGAAATGGCGACCGGCACGGTGAAGTGGTTCAACGCGGCCAGGGGTTTCGGTTTCATCGAGCAGGACGGGGACGGCGTGGACGTGTTCGCCCACTTCGCGAACATCGCAGGTGAGGACCCCCAGCCGCTGGCCGAGGGGCAGAAGGTCACCTTCGACCTCGTCCCGAGCGAAAGAGGCCCGATGGCAGAGGGCATCACTTCTCTCTGACCTCGCTGCACGCATTCCCGTCTTCATTTCCCGAGCGCACGGGAAATGAAGACGGCAATTCCCGCCGCGCCCTGCCGAATGCGTGCCAGATGGAAATGCGGATGCGTGGGAGTTCCCTCCTTCACCCGCCGCCTTCATACCGTCCCGGGCGCCAGCCGTCTTCGCCGGGACCGCCGGAAGGTGTGACCGGGGTCACGGGAACCTGGAGGGCGGGGGCGGACAAGGAGAGGTGTGAAGCCGACTTCTGTGCATGCCCGCATCCGGGCGGGCGATCCCGAGGTGTTCCGGGAGCTCTTCCGTGAGCACTCCGCGCTGGTGTACCGGCACGCCGTCCGGTACGGCGGTGACTGGGCCGTGGCCCAGGACGTCGTGTCGTTGACCTTCCTGGAGGCCTGGCGGCTGCGCGAGAAGGTGCGGGACGAGGGGGAGAGCGTACGGGTGTGGCTGATGGGCATCGCGACGAACGTGCTCCGCAACACGAACCGGGCGGCCCGGCGGCATCGGGCCGCCATGGGACGCGTTCCGGCGGTCGAGGCCGTGCCGGACTTCGCCGACGAGGTGGTCGGGCAGATGGCCGATGCCGAGCAAGTGGCCGCCGCGCAGCGAGGGTTGGCGCGATTGCGGCGCAGTGAGCGGGAGGTGTTCACGCTGTGCGTGTGGGCCGGGCTCGGGTACGCGGAGGCCGCCGAGGCGCTCGGTGCGCCGGTCGGGACCGTGCGGTCCCGGCTGTCGCGGGCGCGGGTGCGGCTGCGGAAGCTGGCTGCCGAAGAGCTCGTGGCACTGCGGGCGGAACCCGCCGCGCGGCGCGGACAAGTACCGGGTGGCCGCATCGGTGCGGCCCGGTCGACCGAAGGGCGGAACCGATGAGGCTCAACCCGTGGGCGCGTCACCGCGCATCCCGTGAGGAGGCCGACCTCGCGGAGCTGGGGCGGCTGCTTCCGGCGCCGGGGGAGCCGGTTCTGCCGGACGACTGTCAACTCCGGTTGGAGGGACGGTTGATGAGTCAGATCCAGAGTGAGGTCCAAGGCGAGGTCCCCGCGGCCCGGTCGCGTCGCAGGTCCCGGTACTTCGTCGTACCGGCCGTGCTGTTGGCTCTGGGAGGCGGGGCGGTCGGCGCACACCGGTTGCTCACGGACCGGCCCGCGACGGACAACGGGGAGATCCAGTGCTTCCCCACGGCGTCACTGCGGGGACCGAGCGCATGGACGGATTCCCTGCCGGAAGGCGAGGACTGGTACCCGATGGGTCCTCGGGTCACTGCCCGGATCGCCCTGAACACCTGTGCACGCCTGTGGGAGGCGGATCTGATGAGCCCCGAGGAGGGCGATGCGACCAAGGGGCGGAAGCAGCCCATCATCATCCCGACCGCCACCCCCGGCCGAGGCAAGTCCCCGGCGCTCGCCGCATGCGTCCTCGGCGACGGTCAGGCCGCCGTCTTCCCCGGGGACGACCGCACCACCTGCCAGAACCTGGGGCTGGCCCGCCTGGCGGACCGGGAGTAGCGCGGCTCGGGCTCAGTGCTCCGGCGGGTCGAAGGTCTGCACCGAAGTGCGGAAGGGGGTGCCCCGGCCGTCCCACGGGGACACGGGGGACACCGGGGTGAGGAGCACGAGGAAGTCCGGCAGGGTACGGCTGCCCGGTTCCGCCTCCCAGTCGATCAGGTGCACGGTGACCGTGTGGCGGCCGGGAGAGAGGGGGATCGCGTAGCCGTCCGAGCCGACTGTCTCGATGCCGCCGAGGTGGGCTCCGCCGGGGGAGACGAAGAGATACGGGTCGGAGGTCACCAGTGTGTGAGCGGCCTCCCGGGCGGTCGGGCGGGCCGGGGCCGCGGTGGTGCCGACGCGCACCGCGACCTCGAAGGTCCCGTCGCCCCCGACATTCAGCGGGACGAACGCTCCCGCCTCGATATGGCGGGCGATGTCCTCGTCCTCCAGGAGTTCGTTCTCCCAGGTGTCGTGGTCGACCACGGCGGTGAAGTGCTCGGGGTCCCAGAGCGCGAGCATGCCCGCGTCCGTGGTCGCCGTAGTGCGGGGGCGGGGTGTGGGTGTGGCCGTGGGCTGGGTGTCGCGCATGCCCGCATTGTCCCCCGTGAGCCTCTGGCCAGGGCGTCAGCCCGTGGTCGGGATGCGGGCGTGGGTGACGGCGGCGGAGGCGGTGTACTCCGTTTCGCCGGCGGTGATGCGGTGTGTCAGGTCGGTGACCGTGCGGTCGAAGTGGTCCGGGCGGACGCCCGCCTCCCGGGCCGCTTCGGCCATGTTCCGGGCGGCGGCCACCACCAGGTCGAGGGACTGGGCGTAGACGGGCGGGGCCGAGGAGTCGATGTCGGCGGCCATGACCGGCAGCATGCCGATCATGCTGCGCAGCCACGCCGTCAGGTGTTCGGTGAAGGCGGTGGCCGTCGTCTCCTTGTGGGAGGTGGCCACGGCCACCGCGTGGAAGAACCCGGCGAACATCATGTCCATCGCGCTGAGGAGCGCGAGGTCGTAGAGGGAGGCGAGCGACACGTCCGTGCCCAGGTGGTGCGGGGTGCCGAGCACCGCGAGGGTGGTGCGGTGCTGGTCGAAGGGGTCCTCGGCGCCGCTGTAGAGAAGGAAGGCCTCCGGCGTCGCGATCTGGTGGGGGACGGCCATGATGCCGCCGTCGAGGTACGTCGCGCCCAGGGCCTGCGCCCAGGCTTCCGTCCCGCGGGCCTGGGCGGGGGAGCCGTTGGTGAGGCTGACGAGGGTACGGCCGTGGAGGGCGCCGGCGGCGGGGGCCAGGAGGGTGCGCTGGGTGTCGTAGTCCAGGACGCAGGAGATCGTGAGGGGGCTCGATTCGATCGCATCGCGGACGGACGTGGCGAGGGTCGCGCCCCGTGCGACCAGCGGGTCCGCCTTGGCGGGGGTGCGGTTCCAGACCGTGACCCGGTGGCCCGCCGTGAGGAGCGCGTCGGCGAGGGCGTAGCCCATCAGGCCGAGGCCCAGGACCGTCACGGCGGGGGCGGGTGTGGTGGGTGCGGGCATGGCGGAGCTCCCTTGCGGAGGGGGTGGAGTGGGCCCGAGCGGGCTGACTCCAGCTTCGGGGCGTGTGCCGCCGCGCTCAAGTACGTACTAAAAGGTGGGTGGTCGGTGCACCCGGGGGAACCTGCGCGCCACGGGTGGCGGAACGGCTTCGTCCGGGTACACGACGGGAGACGCCCGACGGGCGGAGCGACGAGGAGGCCACATGAGTGACGGGACAGTCGTGCTGCTGGTCCTGGCGGGGCTCGCGGTCGTGGCGATGGTCGTGGTCGCCGTGATCCTGCTGGTCAAGATGGTGAAGGCGCGGAAGCTGCTGAACGAGGCGGGGATTCCGGTCGAGAACAAGTTCCTGTTCTGGGGGGCCGTGGTCTACCTGGTCAGCCCGGTGGACCTGTTGCCCGACCCCGTACTGCTCGACGACATCGGGATCATGCTGATCGCGCTCCGGTCGCTGTACGCCGCCGCGGAGAAGGCCGGGGTGGGTCGCGGGCGGCGGGAGCCGGTGACGATCGAGCGGGCGGACTGGTCCGCCAAGTAGCCCCGTCCGCCCAGGAGCAGCCCGGTCCGCCCAGTGACCCGGGCCAGTGAGAGCGGGCGGTGTCCCACCCCTTGTCTGACGGCGTGTCAGCTATGACGATGGGGCGGTCGTCGTGCGTATGACGACCCGTCAGATCTTGGGGGTCTGCTCATGGTCCGGGTCCTGCCCGAGGGGCGGCTGGCGTACGGGATGCAGTTGCCCGTCCAGTCGCAGAGCGTGATCTATGCGGAAGGGTGGGAGGCGGAGGCCGGGCCCGAAGCGCTGGTCGAGGTGGCGCGGGCCGCCGACCGGGGCGGGTTCGCCTACATCGCGGTCTGCGACCACGTCGCCATTCCCCGGCGGCTGGCCGATGCGATGAGTACGGTCTGGTACGACCCGGTGGCCACCCTCTCCTATCTGGCCGCCGCCACCGAGCGCGTCCAGCTGCTGAGCCATGTGGCGGTCGTCGGGCTGCGGCATCCCCTGGCCGCCGCCAAGCAGTACGCCACGCTGGACCACCTCAGCGGGGGGCGGCTGGTGCTCGGGGTCGGGGCCGGGCACGTGGAGGAGGAATTCGCCGCGCTCGGCGCCGACTTCGCGGGGCGGGGGGCGGTGCTGGACGAGTCGATCGACGCGTTGCGGGCGGCGCTGGGGCCGGAGGAGTTCCCGGAGTTCGCGGGCGAGCGGTACGCCTTCAGCGGGCTCGGGCAGCGGCCGCGCCCGGCGCGGGAACGGGTGCCGGTGTGGGTGGGCGGGTCCTCGCCCGCCGCCGTACGCAGGGCTGCCGTACGGGGTGACGGGTGGCTGCCGCAGGGCGACCCGCGCGACAGACTCCCGTACCAGATAGAGAAGTTGCGGCGGCTGCGGGCCGAGGCGGGGATCGCGGAACCGATCGAGATTGGGGCCATTGCCGAGCCGCTGTACGTCGGCGAGCCCGCCTGGACGGTCGGCCGGCGCACCCTGACCGGCAAGCCGGACGCCCTGGCCGAGTCGCTGCGGGCGTACCGCGCGATGGGCGTGGACCAGATCCAGGTGCGCTTCCGCAGCCGGGGCGTGGCCGAACTCACGGACCAGATGGCGGCGTTCGCCGCGGAAGTGGCCCCGCTGCTCCCGTAGCGCGGGCCGCTCACCGATGAGCCGAAGGAGTGTGCGGGACATGGGCAAGCTGGACGGACGGGTCGTCGTCGTGACGGGTGCGGCGCGCGGGCAGGGCGAGCAGGGGGCCCGGCTCTTCGCGGCGGAGGGCGCGAAGGTGGTGATCGGAGACGTACTGGACGACCAAGGAGCAGCCCTCGCCAAGGAGTTGGGGGAGGACGTGGCGCTCTACATCCACCTCGACGTGAGCCGCGAGGAGGACTGGACGGCGGCCGTCACGGCCGCCAAGGAGGCCTTCGGGAAGATCGACGGGCTGGTCAACAACGCGGGCATCCTGCGCTTCAACGAACTGGTCGACACCCCGCTGGCGGAGTTCCAGCAGATCATCCAGGTCAATCAGGTCGGGGCGTTCCTCGGGATACGCACCGTCGCGCCCGAGATCGAGGCGGCGGGCGGCGGGACCATCGTCAACACCGCCTCGTACACGGCGATGACGGGGATGGCGTACGTCGGGGCCTACGCCGCAACCAAGCACGCGATCCTCGGACTGACCCGGGTGGCGGCGATGGAGCTGGCGGCGAAGGGGATCCGGGTGAACGCGGTGTGCCCGGGGGCGGTGGACACGGCGATGACCAACCCGGCGTCGCTGGACCCGGACGCGGACCCGGAGGCGTCGGCGGCGGGGGTGGCGGAGCTGTACAGGAAGCTGGTGCCGCTCGGGCGGATCGGACGGCCCGAGGAGGTGGCGTCGCTCGCCCTCTTCCTGACCTCCGAGGACTCCTCGTACATCACCGGCCAGCCGTTCGTGGTGGACGGGGGATGGCTGGCCGGGGTCTCCGTCCTCTGACGAGTGACGGGCTATCTGATGGGTCGTCAGTATTGACGGTCCCGTGGTGCGGTGGAACAGTCGGTCGCGTAGGAAACTGACGGAGCGTCAGAAAACATCAAGGACGGTGAACTTCAGTGGAGTTCGGTCTCTTCGTGCAGGGTTACGTGCCTGCCGCGCGTGCCAAGGTCGACCCCGAGGCGGAGCACAAGGCTCTGATCGAGGAGACCGAGTACGTCATCCAGGCGGACAAGTCGGGCTTCAAGTACGCGTGGGCGAGCGAGCACCACTTCCTGGAGGAGTACTCGCACCTGTCGGCGAACGACGTGTTCCTGGGCTACCTGGCGCACGCCACGGAGCGCATTCACCTCGGCTCGGGCATCTTCAACCCGCTCGCACCGGTGAACCACCCGGTGAAGGTGGCGGAGAAGGTCGCCATGCTGGACCACCTGAGCGGCGGGCGCTTCGAGTTCGGGTCGGGTCGGGGGGCCGGGTCGCACGAGATCCTGGGCTTCATGCCGGGGATCACGGACATGAACCACACCAAGGAGATCTGGGAGGAGACGATCTCCGAGTTCCCCAAGATGTGGCTCCAGGACGAGTACGAGGGCTTCCAGGGCAAGCACTGGTCGCTGCCGCCGAGGAAGGTCCTGCCGAAGCCGTACGGGAAGGCGCACCCGGCGATGTGGTACGCGGCGGGGTCCCCGTCGTCGTACGCGATGGCGGGGAAGAAGGGGCTGGGGGTGCTCGGCTTCAGCGTCCAGAAGGTCTCGGACATGGAGTGGGTCGTCGAGTCGTACAAGACGGCGGTGAAGGACGCGGAGCCGGTGGGGGCGTTCGTCAACGACAACGTGATGGTGACGTCCACCGCCATTTGTGCGGAGACGCACGAGAAGGCGGTGCAGGTGGCGGTGAACGGCGGGCTGAACTACCTGCAGTCGCTGCTGTTCCGGTACCACGACACGTTCCCCCGGCCGGAGGGGGTTCCGGAGTGGCCGGAGCTGCTGCCGGAGTACAGCGAGGAGATCATCGAGCTGCTCATCGCAGAGGAGCTGATGATCTGCGGGGACCCGGACGAGGTGCTGAAGCAGTGCCGGAGGTGGGAGCAGGCGGGGGCGGACCAGTTGTCGTTCGGGCTGCCGATCGGGGTGTCGTCGGAGGACACGATGAACACGATTCGGTTGATCGGGGAGCATGTGATTCCGAAGATCGATGCGGATCCCGTACATCGGACCTCGCGGATGCGGCAGGGGTAGGTTGCACGGTTCTGTGCGGGTGGGTGGGTGGCTGGTCGCGCAGTTCCCCGCGCCCCTGAATGCCTGCCCTTCGGGCGGCATATCAGGGGTGCGCCAGCAGCCCAGGAGCGTCGGCACCTCATGCACCAACGACTCCGCCCGCGCCAGGCACATCAGCCCGTCGAGGGGGTACCCCCTGTTCGAGCGAAGCCGAGAACTTGGGGGAGTTTGAGGACGCGCGGCGCAGCCGTGCAGGGGGCAAGGGGCGTAGCCCCGGTAGTGAGCGCAACCCACCCCCCCACAGCCTCGCGAGTTTAGGTGAAGGGGCGGGGCTGGGGCGGGCGCCGCAGGCAACCCCGGTGCCGGGTGCGGCACAGCAGAGCCCTCACCGCAGCCACCCCGGCCCCGCGCGGCCCGTCCCCACCCGGCCTGCGGCCAAGCGAGGCCCCCACCCAAGCCCGGCCCCCCGGCCCCGCCCCATCCCGGCCCCCGGCCCCGCCCCATCCCGGCCCCCGGCCCCGCCCCACCCCGGCCCCCGGCCCGTCCCCGCCCCCGGCCAGTCCCCGCCCCCCCCCACCCGGCGGGCCCCACGGGGGGAACCCCCGAGAGGACGACGAAGACCCCCGAAAGGACCCTCATGCTCGACCACCTCATCCGCAACGCCACCCTCGTCGACGGCACCGGCTCCCCCTCCCGCCCCGCCGACCTCGGCATCCGCGACGGCCGCATCGCAGCAATCGCCGAACCGGGCACGATCCGCGAGGAGTCCCGCACCGAGGAGGACGCCACCGGCCTCGTCCTCGCCCCCGGCTTCGTCGACCCCCACACCCACTACGACGCCCAGCTCTTCTGGGACCCCTACGCCACCCCCTCCCTCAACCACGGCGTCACCACCGTCGCGGGCGGCAACTGCGGCTTCACCCTCGCCCCCCTGCACCCCGACCGCCCCGAGGACGCCGACTACACCCGCCGCATGATGTCCAAGGTCGAGGGCATGGCCCTGGCCGCGCTCGAAGAGGGTGTCGACTGGTCCTGGTCGTCCTTCGCCGAATACCTGGACGCCCTCGAAGGCCGCATCGCCGTCAACGCGGGCTTCATGGTGGGCCATTGCGCACTGCGCCGCTACGTCATGGGCCCCGACGCGGTCACCGACCGCCAGCCCACCAAACAGGAACTCACCGAGATCGTCCGCCTCCTGCACGACGCCATGGACGCCGGAGCCTGGGGCTTCTCCACCACCCAGTCCTCCACCCACTCCGACGGCGACGGCAAGCCCGTCGCCTCCCGGCACGCCCGCCCCGCCGAACTCCTCGCCCTCAGCCAGGCGGTCGGCGAACACGAGGGCACCCAGATAGAGGCGATCGTCGCGGGCTGCCTCGACCAGTTCGACGACGACGAGATCGACCTCTTCGTGGAGATGAGCGCCACCGCCGGACGCCCCCTGAACTGGAACGTCCTCACCATCGACGCCGCCGTCCCCGAACGCGTCCCCCGCCAGCTGGTCCCCAGCGAACGCGCCCGCAAGGCCGGCGGCCGGATCATCGCCCTGACGATGCCGATCCTCACCCCCATGAACATGTCCCTCGGTACCTTCTGCGCCCTCAACCTCATCCCCGGCTGGGGCGAGATCCTCGCCCTCCCCGTCCCCGAACGCATCACCACACTCCGCGACCCGGACACCCGCACCGAAATGCTCCGCCGCGCGAACTCCAAGGAAGCCGGAGTCTTCCGCCGCCTCGCCGACTTCGGCCGCTACGTCATCGGCGACACCTACAGCACGGAGAACGAGAACCTCAGCGGCCGCGTCGTCAACGACATCGCCGCCGAGCGCGGCCAGGACCCCTTCGCCTGCCTCGTCGAGATCTGCGCCAACGACGATCTGCGTACGGTCCTGTGGCCCATGCCCCCGGACAACGACCCCGCGTCCTGGGCCCTGCGCCGCGAGACGTGGACCCACGAGGACGTCATGCTGGGCGGCTCCGACGCGGGCGCCCACCTGGACCGGATGTGCGGCGCCCCGTACACCACCCGCTTCCTCGGCGACTGTCTGCGCGGCCGCAAGCTCCTCCCCCTCGAAGCGGCCGTGAAGATGCTGACCGACGACCCCGCCCAGCTCTTCGGCCTGCGCGAACGCGGCCGCATCGAGGAGGGCTTCCACGCCGACCTGGTCCTCTTCGACCCGGAGCGCATCGACGCGGGCCCCGCCACCCTCGTGCACGACCTGCCCGGCGACAGCCCCCGCCTGGACTCCAAGGCGCTCGGCATCGTGAGCGTCCGCGTCAACGGAGTCGAGACGATCCGCGACGACCGGGTGACCGGCGCGGTCCCGGGCACGGTCCTGCGCTCCGGCCGCGACACGAGGACGGTGAGCACCAAGTGACGCGTACACAAAGGCTGTTGATCGGCGGCGAATGGGTCGACCCCGCCGCCGGACACTACGAGGTGATCAACCCCGCCACCGAGGAGGTCGTCGGCCTCGCCCCCGAGGCGAGCAGGCAGCAGGTGTACGAGGCCGCGGCCGCCGCCCGCGAGGCCTTCGCCTCCTGGTCCCGGACCCGCCCGGAGGAGCGCGCTGCCATCCTCGACCGGGCCGCCGACATCATCCGCCGCGAGGCGGACCCGTACACCCGCCTCGCCCAGGCCGAGACCGGCGCCACCACCGGCACCGCACGCGGCATGCAGGTCGCGGTGGGCGAGGCACGCTTCCGGCGGTACGCGAAAGGTGCGCTGGAGCCGACGGAGACCGCGATCCCGCCGCAGATCAACGCGGCGGGCCCGATGGGCAAGGCCGGCGTCTTCGGAGCCCTGGAGGTCCGCCAGCCGGTCGGTGTCGTCACCTGCATCACCTCCTACAACAACCCCTGGGCCAACCCCTCCGGCAAGATCGCCCCCGCCCTCGCGATGGGCAACACGGTCCTGGTGAAGCCCGCCCCGCAGGACCCGCTGAGCGTCTTCGCGATGGCCGAGGCCCTCACCGAGGCAGGCCTGCCACCAGGCGTCCTCAACGTCGTCAACGGCACGGCGGTCGCCGTCGGCGAGGCGGCCGTCGACGCACCGGACGTCGACATGGTCAGTTTCACCGGCAGCACCCAGGTCGGGCAGCGCATCGCGGAGGTCTGCGGACGCGGCATGAAACGCCAGCTCATGGAGCTGGGCGGCAAGGGCGCGGCCCTCGTCCTCGACGACGCGGACCTCGACTCGGCGGCGATGGGCATCGGCACCACCTTCTCCTTCTACAGCGGCCAGATCTGCACCGCCCCGACCCGCGTCCTCGCCCAACGCTCCGTCTACGAACCCCTGCTGGAGAAACTCCAGGCCTACATCGGCTACCTCAAACTCGGCGACCCCGCCGCCCCCGGCACGGTCGTCGGCCCGGTCATCTCCGCGGCCCACCGCGACCGCGTCGAGTCGTACGTCGAACTCGGCAAGAAGGAGGGCGCCCGCCTGGTCACGGGCGGCGAACGCCCCGCCCTGGACCGGGGTTTCTACGTCGCCCCCACCCTCTTCGCCGACTGCACCAACGACATGCGGATCGTCCGGGAGGAGATCTTCGGCCCGATCGTGGTCGTCGTCCCCTTCGACGACGAGGAGGAGGGCATCGCCCTCGCCAACGACAGCGACTACGGCCTGATCGACTACGTCTGGTCCGGCGACGTCTCCCGCGCCTTCCGCGTCGCCCGCCGCCTGCGCGCCGGAGGCGTCGGCATCAACACCGTCGCCCGCAACATGGAGGCCCCCTTCGGCGGCTTCAAGAAGAGCGGAGTCGGCCGCGACGTGGGCTCCTACGCCCTGCACGCCTACAGCGAGCTCCAGTCCCTGGTCTGGCCGGGCTGACCTGCGGTCGGCAGAGCACCGCCCCTCCGGGTGTCCCGGAGGGGCGGTGGGGGTTTCGTGAGGCTCGTGCGACACCCAACAGGTCGTTTGTCCCGGACTCTTGACTGACTGTCAGCCGGGGGCGATTCTCAACGGGACCTACGCGCGAGTAACGACCGTCACACGTACCAGGTCGTCAGTCGGCGCGTGCCCGTCCCGGACCGAAGGCAGCCCGGATGACCCCCCATCGCAGACGCGGCTTCTACGCCGCCATCGTCACCCTCCTGCTGGCGCTCGGCGTGGCCACCCCACAGGCCGCCGGCGCCGACACCCCCTGGTGGGAGCCGACCGCGCGGCCCACCGCCGACTCGCAGATCAACGTCACCGGCGAACCCTTCAAGGGCACCGACGCCCAGGGCAGGATCCGCGGATTCGTCGACGCCCACAACCACGTCATGTCCAACGAGGGCTTCGGCGGCCGCATCATCTGCGGCAAGCCCTTCGACGAGGCCGGTGTCGCCACCGCCCTCAAGGACTGCCCCGAGCACTACCCGGACGGCGCCCTCGCGCTGTTCGAGAACGTGACCGGCGGAGCCGACGGCCATCACGACCCCGTCGGCTGGCCCACCTTCAAGGACTGGCCCGCCCACAACTCCCTGAGCCACCAGCAGAATTACTACGCCTGGCTGGAGCGCGCCTGGCGCGGTGGTCAGCGGGTGCTGGTCAACGACCTCGTGAGCAATGGGCTGTTGTGTTCGATCTACGCCCGCGACCGGGGCTGCGACGAGATGGACTCCATCCGGCTCCAGGCCCGTAAGACGTACGAGATGCAGGCGTACGTCGACAAGATCTACGGCGGCCCGGGCAAGGGCTTCTTCCGGATCGTGACCGACTCCGAGCAGGCCCGGAAGGTCGCCGAGCAGGGCAAGCTGGCCGTGGTCCTCGGCGTCGAGACCTCCGAGCCCTTCGGCTGCAAGCAGATCCTCGACGTCGCCCAGTGCGGACAGGCCGACATCGACAAGGGCCTCGACGAGCTGTACAAGCTCGGCGTGCGCTCCATGTTCCTGTGCCACAAGTTCGACAACGCGCTGTGCGGCGTGCGGATGGACAACGGAACCATCGGTACGGCCGTCAACATCGGCCAGTTCCTGTCCACCGGCACCTTCTGGAAGACCGAGGAGTGCGTCGGGCCCCAGCAGGACAACCCCGCGGGCAACGCCCAGGCCCCCGCCGAGGTGACCAAGCTGCTGCCCCCGGGCGTCAAGGTCCCCGCCGACAACGGCGGCAAGTGCAACGCCCGCGGTCTCACCGGCCTCGGCGAGTACGCCGTCAAGGGCCTCATGAAACGCAACATGATGCTCGAACTCGACCACATGAGCGTCAAGGCGGCCTCGCGCACCCTGGACCTCCTGGAGTCCGCGAACTACCCCGGCGTCCTCTCCAGCCACAGCTGGATGGACGACAGCTGGCTGGAGCGCCTCTACCGCCTCGGCGGCTTCAAGGCCTCCTACATGGGCGGCGCCGAGGGCTTCGCCAAGGAGTCCGAGGGCACCCGCCCGCTGCGCCAGAAGTACGGCGTCGGCCTCGGCTACGGCACCGACATGAACGGCGTCGGTGGCTGGCCCGCCCCCGTCGGCCCGGACGCCCCCAACGCCGTGAAGTACCCCTTCCGCAGCGCCGACGGCGGCTCCGTCATCGACCGCCAGAAGACCGGCGAGCGCACCTGGGACTTCAACACCGACGGCGGCGCCCACGTCGGCACCGTCCCCGACTGGATCGAGCAGATCCGCCTCAGCGCGGGCCAGGCGGGCAAGGACACGGTGCAGGACCTGATGACCGGCGCCGAGTCCTACCTCACCACCTGGGGGAGGACCGAGACCTACCGGGCCTCCGCCAACCTCGCCGCCGGAGCCCCCGCGAGCGCCAGCTCCGCCGAGTGGAACCCGTTCACCAGTTACGCCGCCGGGCGCGCCGTGGACGGCGACAGCGGCACCCGCTGGGCCAGCGACTGGTCCGACGGCCAGTGGCTGCGCGTCGACCTGGGCAGCGCCCGCACGGTCGGCCGGGTCTCCCTCGACTGGGAGAAGGCCTACGCGAAGGGCTACCGCATCGAGGTCTCGGACGACGGGAACGCCTGGCGGACCGTGTGGTCCACGGACAAGGCCGACGGCGGGCTGGACACGGCCGTGTTCACCCCGGTGCAGGCCCGCTACGTCCGCATGCAGGGCACGGCACGCGCCACCAAGTACGGGTACTCGGTCAAGGAGGCGGCGGTCTACGCCGGTTGACCGGGACACGTAAGCCGGCAGTAGCCCCCGCGCATTCCGCGGGGGCTACTGCCGTACCAGCGCCAGCACCTGGTCCGCCACCGTGTCCAGCACCTCGGCGGCCTTCGCCTCGTCGCCCAGCACCAGGAAGTTGAGGGTGAGCCCGTCGGTGAGGGCGGCCAGGTACCGGGCGGCCGTCGGCTCCGGCACCGTCAGCGTCACGCCCAGCGCGGCGGTGAGCTGCCGGATCACCTTGAGGTGGGCGGTCAGGTAGCGCTCGTACTGCCGCCTGGCGAGGTGCTCGTAACCCGGCTCGCGCAGGGCGTACTGGGTGAGTTCGTACGTCAGCATGTGCTCGCCGCGATGGGCCAGCACATGGTCCCAGTACGCCTGGAGCCCGGCCCGGACCGTCTCGCGCAAGGGGGAGTCTCCCGGGGCGAGCCGGGCCAGCACGTCGGACTCGGAGTGTTCGGAGATCGTGTCCATCACCGCTTCGAGCAGCTCCTGCTTGGAGTCGAAGCAGTAGTGGAAGACGCTCAGCGAGACCCCGGCCTCCGCCACCACGGACCGGGTGGTGGTCTTCGCGACGCCGTCGCGGGCCATCGCCCGGATCGCCGCCTCGACCAGTTGTCGCCGCCGCTGTGCCGCCGGCATCCGCCCCATGGACCCATCCCTCCCCCTGACCGGGCGCCAGGGTATCCGTTCGGCCGAACGGGCGGTCCCCGCCGACACGTGGCGTTCAACCGTTTATCACCAGAGAATCCGTTCAGCATGGCCTCGGACCGAGCGTCGATGGAGGCCAGGAATGAAATTGGGTAGCAACGCGGGGCAAAAGCGGGCGGGACGGAAGGCCGCGGCATTCGCGGCCTGCCTGGTCTCGGCCGCGCTTCTCGTGCCGGGAATTCCGTCGGCGTTCGCAAAGACCGGCGAGGGGATGCTCGCGGGGGCCGGTGGCGGAGAGAGCGCGCAGGCCCGTCCCGGGACGGGCGCGGCCCCCACCCCGCCGCCCCCCGTCACCGGGTACGCCGCCGCCCTCCCCGGCGTCTTCCCCACCGGCGCCCCCGAGCACGCCCCGGCGGACCTGCCCGGCGCGTGCGACCCCGCGCCGGGGAAGACACCGCCCTGGGTGGCGAAGCTGCCCGCCGCGAAGGCCCGGGAGATCACCGGCAAGCAGTGGTACAAGGACTGGCGCACCACCACCCTCTCCCTGTGCACCGACCTGACCCGTGTGCCCGGCGACAACGCGGGCCGCAGAATCGTCTGGCGCGACGACAAGGCCCTGCTGTTCCGCGGCACCGGCGGCCCCGGCTCCGGCGCCTACCGCACGCCCGAGCACGTGTTCAGCACCGGCATGGACCCCACCGAGCTCGGCCCCGGCGGCTCGCTGCGGGTGCGCCCCGGCGTCCAGGTCCCCAACAGCGGCCTCTCCAGCACCTCGTACCGCACCCGCCACCCGAAGATCTTCGGGCAGTGGGTGTACGTCGTGGACGCGCCCGGCGGTCTCGCCGTCGACGCGATGCTGGAGACCGACGCGATGGACCACGAGTCGGAGATCGCCTTCGTCGGCGGAATCAAACCGGAATTCATCGTGGGCGCATTCCGCTACAACGGAAAGGGCGTCTGGAAAATCCCCCTGGAATACCGGGCGAATCCCGGCTACAAGGGCGTCATCCAGAAGCCGGGACCGAACGAGGTCAGCATTCTCTTCGGCACCGGACCCCAGACCCCGGGCACGAGCGTGACCGCCGTCGGAGGCCGCGCCGCCGACCCCTACGGCCGGGCCTTCAACGTCCCGAAGACCGCCGCCACGGCCACCCTGGCGGCCGACGCCGCCGACCCCGACCCGTACTACATGCCCTGGGGCACCATCCCCACCGTCACCCGCAACTGGGCGCTCAAGACCCGCGACCCGTACGTCTCGCTGCGCGCGCAGCCCTGGGCGACCTGCCACAAGCTGGGCGCGATCGAGTTCGTGCCGGGCCTCGGCGGGCTGGTCGACACGCTCGGCGCCAAGCGGCGCAGCACCGTCACCGACCAGAGCGACAAGTTCCTGCTCAATGCGGGGACCTGTTACGACGCGGCCGAGCCGCCCCGCACGGTGAGCGGCTCGCTGGGCGCGGGCGGTGAACTCCCGCTGACCTGGCAGCCGCCAGCGAAGGGCGCCGGGCGCGTGGCCTCGTACGGGGTGTACGTCAGAGGCTCGGACACCCTCGCCTGGCGGCGGGTGGCCACCGTCCCCGTGGGCACCACCCGGTACACGCTGAAGGCCGCCGACGCGCAGCCCGCAGGCATGGCCGACCTGGACCCGGCGCGGCACGCCGGGAGGATCGCGGTCACCGCGCTGTTCACGGACGGCACGGAGACCACCCTGTCCCGGCTGTGCGGCACGGCGCTCGGTGAATTCGGGCGCAAGTGGCGGCAGTCGGGCGGCGCGTCCGGTTCGTACGGCTGCCCGACCTCGGACCCGCAGAGCGTGCCCGGCGGCACGATGCAGCTCTTCTCCGGCGGCACCCTCTACCGGGTCGGCAGCGCCGTGTACGGGGTGCGCCCCGAGGTCGACGCGATCGCCGAGTGGTACCGCTGGCTGGACTCCCACCGGGGCCGCCTCAAGCTCCCCGTCAGCGACGAGCGCGCGGTCAAGGGCGGCAAGCGCCAGGACTTCCAGGGCGGCCGCCTCTACTGGGCCTCCGGCGCGGGCCGCGACGCGGTGTTCCCGGTGTGGGCCACCGGTGCGATCGGTGCGGCGTACCGGTCCTCGGGCGCGGAGAACGGCCCGCTGGGCCTGCCCACCACCCCGGAGTACGCGGTGCCGGGCGGCTGGCGGCAGGACTTCCGGGGCGGCACCGTCTACTGGAGCCGCACGACCGGCATCGTCCCCTCGGCCCCCTGCAAGCGCATCCCCGAGGGCTCCTTCACGCAGAAGTGGTTCGAGGTCGGCGGCGCGAAGAGCAGGCTCCGGTGCCCGGTCGGCGCGTACCGGCCCGCCCGCGCGCAGAGCGGGGGCGTGGTCCAGCAGTTCGACGGGGGCTTCATGTACTGGTCCCGTACGACCGGTACGCACCCGGTGTGGGGCGGCATCGGCACCCGCTACCGGGCGCTGGGCGCGGAGGCCTCGCGGCTGGGCCTGCCGGTCGGCGACGAGGAGCGCCGCAGCAACGGCGACTGGCTCCAGCGCTTCCAGGGCGGCACGCTGATCTGGGTCAGGCGCACCGGCCGGGTGCGCGACTGCCTCGCCCCCGCCGGATCCTTCACCGCGAAGTGGAACGCGCTGGGCGGGGCCACCGGACGCCTCGGCTGCACGGTCGGCGCGCACCGGCCGGCGCGGGCGCGCAGCGGGGGTGTGGTCCAGCAGTTCGACGGGGGCTTCATGTACTGGTCGCGTACGACCGGTACGCACGCGGTGTGGGGCGGCATCGGCACCCGCTACCGCGCGCTGGGCGCGGAGGCCTCGCGGCTGGGCCTGCCGGTCGGCGACGAGGAGCCCGCGGGCAACGGGGACTGGCGGCAGCGCTTCCAGGGCGGGGCGCTGGTGTGGGTGCGGGCGACCGGGCAGGTGAGGGGCTGAGGGAGGCCTTCCCGCAGGGACACGGGGCCCGCCGGACAGTGCGTCCGGCGGGCCCGCCCGCGTCACGGGAAATTTTGAAACCGGGCATATCGGGTGGACCTGCGGTTTCCGCAATGCACAGACGCACCTCCGGGCCTCCGTTCCGAAGGTTTACGGAGTGTTTCACCCGCGATAACCTCGCATGAATCGGGCGCCCGACCCCCTCAACTCAAGGATCTTGAACCGGACTTTCAGCTTCCGGATGTGGAAACCGCAGGGTCTAACGTCCCTTTCATGACACAGGTGGAAACAAAGCCGCAGGCCGGAGACCCGGTAACGGGCGTCGCACGGGGGCCCGAGGGGGCAGCCCTGCACACATCCGGCGACGGCGTACGCAGCAAGGGCCTCGGCGGCAACTCCGTCGGCCTCCTCGGCAGCGCGGTCATCGGCATCTCCACCGTCGCCCCCGTCTACTGCCTGACCTCCACCCTCGGCTCCACCGCCGGCGAGGTCGGCCTCCAGATGCCCGCGATCTTCCTCGCCGGGTTCCTGCCGATGCTGCTGGTCGCCTTCGCGTACCGCGAGCTGAACAAGGTGATGCCGGACTGCGGCACCTCCTTCACCTGGACCGTGAAGGCCTTCGGGCCCCGGGTCGGCTGGATGTGCGGCTGGGGACTGGTCGTCGCGACGATCATCGTCCTCTCCAACCTGGCGGGCGTGGCCACCTCGTACTTCTGGCTGCTGGCCGGTGAGCTGACGGGCAGCGAGAAGGTGGCCGCCCTGGAGGGCAACAAACCCGTCCACATCCTCACCTGCCTCGCCCTCATCGCCCTGGCGACCCTGGTCAGCTACCGGGGCATGACCGCGACGAAGGGCGTGCAGTACGCCCTGGTCGGCCTCCAGCTCGCCGTCCTCGCCGTCTTCGTCGTCATGGCCTTCAGCAAGGCGGGCAGCGACCTGCCCGCGTTCGCGGGCGGGCTCGACTTCTCCTGGTCCTGGTTCAACCCCTTCTCGGTGGGCTCCTTCGCCGCCTTCACCGCCGGGCTCTCCCTCTCGATCTTCATGTACTGGGGCTGGGACGCCTGTCTCACCGCCAACGAGGAGACCACCGGCAGCGAGAAGACCCCCGGCCGCGCGGCCCTCATCGCGATGGTCGTCCTGGTCGGCTCCTACCTCGCCACCGCCGTCGCCGCGCAGATGGCCGTCGGCTCCGGCGACAAGGGCCTGGGCCTCGGCAACCCCGACACCTCCGACAACGTCTTCGCCGCGCTCGCGGGCCCCGTCATGGGCCCCGTCCTCGGCATCGCGCTCTTCGTCGCGGTCCTGGCCTCCGCCACCGCGAGCCTCCAGACGACCTTCATCCCGGTCGCCCGCACGGTCCTCGCCATGTCGGCGTACGAGGCGCTCCCGGCCTCCTACTCCGCCGTCCACCCGCGCTTCAAGAGCCCGGGGCGGGCGACGGTCCACGCGGGGGTCGCGACCGGCATCTTCTACACGGTCATGACCCTGGTCAGCGAGCACGTCCTCGTCGACACGATCTACGCACTCGGCCTCATGATCTGCTTCTACTACGCGCTGACGTCCTTCGCCTGTGCGTGGTACTTCCGCCGCGAACTGACGGCGTCGTTCCGGGACGCGGTCTTCAAGGGGGTCTTCCCGCTGCTCGGCGGAGCGCTCCTCACCGCGGTCTTCTTCAAGACCCTGTACGACATGTGGGACCCGGCGTACGGGAGCGGGTCGTCCGTCTTCGGGGTGGGCTCCGTCTTTGTGATCGGGGTGGGTCTTCTCCTTGTCGGGTTCGTCATCATGCTGGTGATGCAGCGGCGGAGCCCGGCCTTCTTCCGCGGCGAGATCCTCACCAAGGACACCCCGTCCTTGACCATCCAGGACTGACCTCCTGGTCCCACACCGGCCCCTTCGACCCACACCGGTCCCTTCGGGGTGCTGTCCCTTCCGCCCGTACTCCTGGGGCTCCGCCTCTTGCCGCCCCGCCCCCCTTGGCTCCGCCTCTTGCCGCCGCGCCCCCTTGGGCGACGGGGCCGCCCCAAGGGGGCGGAACGGGCGGGCAAGGGGGCGGCCCGCCCGACTCCGGGCCACCCCCGTTCCGGCCCTCTCGCCACCGGGGCAGCCCGACACCGGCCCCTGGCCGAGCGCCTGCTCCGGCTGCGCGCCACCGCCAGGGCCCCGGCCCGCCCCCGTACCGGGCAACGTGCGGCCCCGTCCTGCCCAGGCAGAAGAGGCCCCAGACCCGCCCCTCCACCTAAAGCGCTCGCCGCGCGGCCATTGCACGGTTCCGTGCCGGAGCGTCGTGGCTGGTCGCGCAGTTCCCCGCGCCCCTGAAGGGGCGCCTGAGCTGCCCGGTACGAGAAGGGGAGCGCTCGCGCCCGACGAGCCGTCCGGGAGCCGTCCGGGAGCCGTCCGGCACCGGAAGGGAGCGCCCGCGCGGCGGAGCCGCACATCGGAACAGCCCCGTGCCCCTTCAAGGGCGGGCCTGCAGGAAGATCGGGTTGGTGAAGGCGGCGAGCGGGCCGGGAAGGCCCGCCCCGGCACCCGGGTGGCGGACCTCCGCGCGTATGTAGGAGGCGTACGACGCCGTCGTCGTCCAGTCCAGCCCGGCGGCCGCGCCCCCGCACACCGCCCCCTGGTCGGTGACCAGACGGCTCGTGCAGCCCGCCGCCGCCCCCTCCACCCTCAGCCGGACGGCGACCCGCGCGTCCGGGGCCAGTTCGAGCCGCCCGCCCAGCGTCGCCGTGCGGCCGCCACCCCGCACCTCGGTCACCGTCAGGTCCACCACCAGCCCCGACGACTCCGCGACGTACGAACGCCCCTCCCGCAGCCCCGACAGGATCCCCTCCCGCGACAGGGAGTCCGCGAGGACCACGGTCTGCGGGAGCCCGACCCGGTCGGGGTCGCGGTGGGCGTCACTGTTCCCCATGGCCGGAGTCCAACGCCCGCCCAGCCCCAGGGACTTGTCCCAGGCCTGCAAGGAGACCTCGTCGTCCGGGGTGTACGGCCCGTTCCACACCTCCACCGCATCGGCGTCCCGCATCCCGAACTGCCAGCCGCAGCCGAGGCAGGTGGCGTGCGGGTGGGCGGGCACGACCAGACCCCCCGCCCGGCGGATCTCGCGCGCGAACCGGCCGAAGCGGTTGTCGCGGGCCCTGTAGCGCCAGTCGGTGTGGGTGCCGGGGTCGGTGCCGAGCGCCAGCACGTGGCCGTTGCGGGTGGTGACCTCCTCGCCGGTCAGGATGAGGAGGTCGTCGCCCCACAGGCCCTCCCAACTGGCGTGCGAGGAGGGCGTGTTGTGCTCTGTTGTCGTGATGAAGTCGAGTCCGGCCGCCCGCGCGAGCGCCGCGATCCCGGCAGGCGTGCGGCGGCCGTCGGAGTGGACGGAGTGCAGGTGGCAGTCGCCCCGGTACCAGGCCCGGCCCCGCCCCTTCGCGCGGGAGGGCGGGTGGACGGGGCGGGGGGTGCGGGCGGTCGGCCCGGGGGTGAGGGTGACGGTCACCTCGTACGGGAGGCCCTGCGGGGCGACCGTGTACGGGGCGAGGGCGACGTGCCAGGTGCCGGGGCGGACCGGCCCCGGCAGGTACCCGGGCGTCGCCGCGTCCCCCCGTACGAAGAACTCGCTCCGGGCCCCGCCCGACCACCCCCGGAACCCCGGCCCGCCCAGCGCCGTACCACGTTCGTCGAAGAGCCCGATGTCGAGCGCGTTGCCGGGAACGCCGGGGGGCGGCGCGGGACGCTCGTACGCGTACGAGACATGCAACTCCCGTATCCCGCGCGGTACTTCGACAGGAAGGTGTACGAAGTCGGGTGCGCCGGGTGGGAGGGTGCCCCGCACGGTACGGGTGAACGGGCCCTCGCCGGAGGCGTCGGAGGCCGCCCGGGCGAAGGACAGGGGGGCCAGCGTGAGCACCGCCGCCGCACCGGCGGTGAACAGGGCGCGTCGGGAGGTGTGGTGTTCCGTCGACTCCCCGGACTCCGGCGGCTTCGTCATGGGAGCGAGGGTGGCCCGCTCACGTGGACCGGCGGTTGCGGCGCAGCAGATAGAGGATGACGAGCACGATCAGGATCACGACGACGACGCCGATGATGATGCCGATCACCTTGCCGATCTTCGACTTGGACTTCTTCTTCACCTTCTTGGGCTTGGGCCTGGCGATCGCATGGGCATCGGCGGAAGAGGCAGCGGCAGCGGCAGCGGCCGAGGTGGAGTGGGTGGCGGAGCCCTGCGCGGCGGCGACGGACACCGCTGTCGCCGTGCGGGGTGCGGCCGAGGCCGACGAGAGGGAGAGGGCGGGCGCGCCCAGGAAGAGGGTGCCCGCGAGGAGGAAGGTGGTGGTGGTCCTGGTGCGGATGCGCATGGTGGGGGCCTTCCCGTACGGAACGGGTGGGGATCGGGGCCCTTGCGGACCCTCGGCTTTCGGCACGCTACGCCTTAGCGTGAGGCGGCTAACAGGTTCCCGACGAAGGAGTTTGCATGCGTGTCTCAGCCACCGTCTTCCTGACCGACGAGACGATCACGCCGGTGCGGCTGGCGCGGGAACTGGAGGCGCGGGGCTTCGCCGGGCTCTACCTCCCCGAGCACACGCACATACCGGTGGGCCGGGAGACGGCGTACCCCGGCGGCGGGGAACTGCCGCGCGAGTACGGCCGTACCCTCGACCCCTTCGTCGCGCTGGGTCAGGCGGCGGCCGTGACGGAACGCCTGGCCCTCGGCACCGGGATCACGCTGATCACCCAGCACGACCCGATCGACCTCGCCAAGCAGGTGGCGACCCTGGACCACCTGTCGGGCGGCCGTTTCACGCTGGGCCTGGGCTTCGGGTGGAACAAGGAGGAGGCGGCGGACCACGGGGTGCAGTGGTCGAGCCGCCGTGACCTGGGTCGCGACCGGGTCGCCCTGATGCGGGCCCTCTGGTCCGCCGAACCCACCGCCTACGCGGGCGAGTTCGGCTCGGTCCGCGCGAGCGAGGCCCACCCGAAACCGGCCGGTGGGGCGCCGCGCATCCTGCTGGGCGGGGCGGCGGGACCGCGCCTCTTCGCGGACATCGCGGCGTACGCGGACGGGTGGATGCCGATCGGGGGCCGCGGGCTGTCGGAGTCGATCCCCGAGCTGCGCCGCGTCTGGGAGGCCGCGGGCCGCGACCCGAAAGCACTCCAGGTGGTGCCGTACGCGGTGCTGCCGAGCCCGGGCAAGCTGGCGCACTACGCGGAGTTGGGCGTGGAGGAGGTCGTGCTGCAGCTGCCTCCGGCGGGGGAGGGGGAGGTGCTGGGCGTACTGGAGGAGTACGCCACGTACCTGTGAGGCGTCCCCAGGGGCGCGGGGCTGTTTCGATGTGCGGCTCCGCCGCGCGGGCGCGCCCCGTCAGGGGCGCGGGGAACTGCGCGCTCAGCCACGACGCGTCCGCACGGGAACCGTGCATGCCCCCGCGGGTTTAGGTGAAGGGGCGGGGCTGGGGACCCCCTTGCCCCGGCGGGGCAGAGCTGCGCATGTCCGGTGCCGGGAGGCGGGCCCGGGGCCCGGGCGGTGACGCGCGTCCGGCGCAGGGGAAAGGGGGCCGGAGCCCGAGGGAGTCAGGAGGAGGGAGGTGTGGGGGCCAGCCCGGGGGTGGCTTCGGGGGAGAGGGGGAGGGCCGGGGCGAAGAGTTCGGGACGGGAGTCCGGGAGGTCCCGGTAGGCGAGGGGCATCTGTGCCCCCTCCGTGTGCAGCAGCACCGGCACCATCCCGTCCCACCGCCCCATCTCACACCCGTTCACCCGCGAGTACACCGCCTCCACCGGCCGCCCCTTCCACGTCCCCGAGATCCGCCCCACCGCCGGCCCCCCGTACTGATCCGTGCAGACCGCGTCGGCCGGCACCGGGGCGAACGGGTCGTCGCCCGGCATCCCGTCCAGGTGGTCGCAGGCCGGCTGCGGCCACGGGTGGTTGCCGCCCGCCGGGTGGCAGGTCAGCTCCCACGTGCCGTCGTGCGTCATGTACCCGGACGCGCCGACCGTGACGGTGAGCCGGTCCACCGCACCGTCCCCGTCCGCGGCCTGGGCGGCGGGCACCCCCGCCCCGAGCACGGCGAGCAGAGGCAGCACGGCGGCACCACGGAGGGGTCGGGGAACAAGCGGGACACGGCGCATACGGGGCTCCTGGAGGAGAGGGAGAGGAGACGACAGGTGTGCTCCGTCTAACGCCCCCTGGCCCCCGATGTCACGTGAGTGTCGAACGTATCCTCGGAGGATGACCAGCTCCGCAGCGCACCCCACCAGCCAAGGTCCCCGCCGAGGTCCCACGGACAACGCGATGCGGCGCGCCCTCAAACGCGCCCGGGACGGCGTCGCCCTCGACGTCACCGAGGCCGCCGTCCTCCTCCAGGCCCGCGGCGAGAACCTCACGGACCTCTCCGCCTCCGCAGCCCGCGTGCGGGACGCGGGACTTGAGGCCGCCGGACGACCGGGCGTCATCACGTACTCGAAGAAGGTCTTCATCCCGCTCACCCGGCTCTGCCGGGACAAGTGCCACTACTGCACCTTCGTCACGGTCCCCGGCAAGCTCCGCCGCGCCGGGCACGGCATGTACCTGTCTCCCGACGAGGTCCTCGACATCGCCCGCAAGGGTGCCGAAATGGGCTGCAAGGAGGCCCTGTTCACGCTCGGCGACCGGCCCGAGGAGCGCTGGCCCGAGGCACGGGAGTGGCTGGAGGCGGAGGGGTACGACGACACCCTCGCGTACGTACGGGCCATGGCCATCCGCGTCCTGGAGGAGACCGGGCTCCTCCCGCACCTCAACCCCGGCGTGATGACCTGGACCGAGCTCCAGCGGCTGAAGCCCGTCGCGCCCTCCATGGGCATGATGCTGGAGACCACCGCGACCCGCCTGTGGAGCGAGCCCGGCGGCCCGCACCACGGCTCCCCGGACAAGGAGCCCGCCGTCCGGCTGCGGGCACTTGAGGACGCGGGCCGCTCCAACGTGCCCTTCACCACCGGCATCCTGATCGGCATCGGCGAGAACTACGAGGAGCGCGCCGACTCCCTCTTCGCCCTGCGCAAGACGGCCCGCGCCTACCACGGCATCCAGGAAGTCATCGTCCAGAACTTCCGCGCCAAGCCCGACACGGCGATGGGCAAGATGCCGGACGCGGAGCTGGAGGAGCTGGCAGCGACCATCGCCGTCGCCCGGCACATCCTCGGCCCGTCCGCCCGCATCCAGGCCCCGCCGAACCTCGTGGACGAGGAGTACGCGCTGATCATCGGGGCGGGCATCGACGACTGGGGCGGGGTGTCGCCGCTGACGCCCGACCACGTCAACCCCGAGCGTCCGTGGCCGCACATCGACCAACTCGGCGCCCGTACCGCCGAGTCCGGCTTCGCGCTGCGTGAACGCCTCACCATCTACCCCGAGTTCATCCAGCGCGGCGAGCCCTGGCTCGACCCGCGCATCCTCCCGCACGTGACCGCCCTCGCCGACCCGGCCACCGGTCTCGCCCGTGAGGACGTCAAGCCCACCGGCCTGCCCTGGCAGGAGCCCGACGAGGCGTTCACCGGCGCGGGCCGCACCGACCTGCACCGCACCATCGACACCACCGGCCGCACCGGCGACCGGCGCAACGACTTCGACGCGGTGTACGGCGACTGGGAGGCCCTGCGCGAGGCCGCCGCGCCCGGCATGGTGCCCTCCCCGATGAGCGGCGACCTCAGCCGCATCGACGGCGAGGTGAAGGCGGCACTGTCGCAAGCCGCCGCCGATCCCACCAAGTTGACGGACGCTCAGGCGCTCACCCTCTTCCACGCCGACGGCCCCGCCCTCGACGAGCTGTGCCGCATCGCCGACACCCTGCGCCGTGACGTCGTGGGCGACGACGTCACGTACATCGTCACCAGGAACATCAACTTCACCAACGTCTGCTACACCGGCTGCCGGTTCTGCGCCTTCGCCCAGCGCCGCACGGACGCCGACGCGTACACGCTGTCCTTGGACCAGGTCGCCGACCGCGCCGCCCAGGCGTGGGACGTGGGCGCGGTCGAGGTCTGCATGCAGGGCGGCATCCACCCGGACCTGCCCGGCACCGCGTACTTCGACATCGCGAAGGCCGTCAAGGACCGCGTGCCCGGCATGCACGTGCACGCCTTCTCGCCGATGGAGGTCGTCAACGGGGCCACCAGGACCGGGCTTTCGTTCCGGGAGTGGCTGACCGCCGCCAAGGAGGCGGGCCTGGGATCCATCCCGGGCACCGCCGCCGAGATCCTCGACGACGAGGTGCGGTGGATCCTCACCAAGGGCAAGCTGCCCACCGCCGAGTGGATCGACGTCATCAAGACCGCCCACGAGGTCGGACTGCGGTCCTCCTCCACGATGATGTACGGGCACGTGGACCAGCCCCGCCACTGGCTCGGCCACCTGCGCACCCTCGCCCGCATCCAGCAGGAGACGGGCGGCTTCACGGAGTTCGTGACGCTGCCGTTCATCCACACCAACGCACCCGTCTACCTCGCGGGCATCGCCCGGCCCGGCCCCACCGTCCGCGACAACCGGGCCGTCACCGCCATGGCCCGCCTCCTCCTGCACCCGCACATCACCAACATCCAGACCAGCTGGGTGAAGCTGGGCGCGGAGGGCGCGGCCGAGATGCTGCGCTCCGGGGCGAACGACCTGGGCGGCACGCTGATGGAGGAGACCATCTCCCGGATGGCCGGGTCGAGTTACGGTTCGTACCGCTCGATCCAGGACCTCGTGGCCATCGCGGACGCCGCGGGCCGCCCGTCGAGGCCGCGCACGACGCTGTACGGCGAGGTGCCGCAGGAGCGGGTGGACGCGGCGCACGCCTCGGACGGCCACCTGCCGGAACTGCTGCCGGTGCTGGGGGACTGACCCGCAACCACCGGTCGGGAAAGGGCGTCGTCGCTGATGCGGCGGCGCCCTTCGGCGTTCCCGTGCGCTCACTTCCGCCCGGCATCAAGAAAGCGTAAAGACTGCCGGGATCGGGCAATGTCGAATGTCAGTGCGGCGTGCGAGAGTGCAGGCAGGTCAGTGAAATCAAGGACCTGGCGCGCACAGGGGAGGGAGCAGGCATGACTTTGTTTCTCGGTCTCGGCATCGCGGGTGTGGTGCTGCTGCTCCTCGCGCTGGTCTTCGACGGGGTGTTGGAGAGCCTCTTCGGCGGCTTCTCCGCCCTGGAGGGACTGTTCGACGGTCTCCTTTCGCTGCCGGTGATCGCGGGTTTCACGGCGATGCTCGGCTTCGCCGGAGCGATCACGCTCGGTACGACGGGCCTCGGCGCCGGTGCCGCCACGGGGGTGGGCATCGTCGCCGGGTTCGTCGCGGCCTGGCTCACCTGGAAGTTCACCCGGGCGCTCATGCGCGACCAGACGGACGCGACACCGCGCGGCGAGGACCTGATCGGGACCTCCGGTTCGGTCGTCACCGCGATCCCCGCCGAGGGGTACGGAGAAGTGCTCGTGCACCTCGGCGGCCAGCCGGTGAAGTACGCGGCGAAGAGCGCGACACCGGTGGCCCGGGGCGCCGACGTCTGGGTCGAGGCGAGCCTGTCCTCGACGTCCGTGTCGGTGCGGCCCGTCGAGCGCTGAGCCCGTCCCGACCCCTCCCGTCCCGTGCCGTTCCGTCCCGTGCTGTTCCGTTCCGTCCCGCCGCGCCCGCGGCCAGGCCCTTCCGGTCGTGCTGCCCGCCCGTACCGCTGAATTCGTCCCATCCACATCGGGGGAATGCCCATGAGCCCAGTCGTCATCGCCGTCGTCGGAGTCGTCGTACTCCTCGTCCTGCTCGCCCTCGTCGTCATCTCGCGGTACAAGGTCGCGGGGCCCAGCGAGGCGTTCATCATCACCGGGCGGCGCGGCAAGAAGTCCACCGATCCGGTCACCGGCCGGATCAGCACCGACAACAGCGGCCAGAAGGTCGTGGTCGGCGGCGGCGTCTTCGTCGTGCCGTTCGTGCAGCAGCGGTCCACGCTCGACCTGTCGAGCCGTCAGATCCCCATCTCCGTGCGGGGTGCCGTCACCCTGCGCGGGGTGAAGGCCAACCTCGAAGGCGTCGCGATCGTCAAGGTCGGCGGCAACGAGGACGCGATCCGGGCCGCCGCCCAGCGCTTCCTCCAGCAGCAGGGCTCGATCGTCGGCTTCACCCAGGAAGTGCTCTCGGGCGCGCTGCGCGCCATCGTCGGCCGGATGTCGGTCGAGGACATCATCCGGGACCGGGCCGCGTTCGCCGGGCAGGTCGCGGAGGAGGCCGAGGCCAGCCTCTCCGGGCAGGGCCTGGTGCTCGACGCCTTCCAGATCCACGACATCACCACCGAGGGCTCCTACCTGGAGGACCTGGGCCGCCCCGAGGCCGCCCGCGCCCGCCAGGAGGCCGACATCGCGGAGGCCATCGCCAAGCGGGCCTCCGAGCAGGCCCGGCTGAAGGCCGCCGAGGAGATCGCCGTCGCCGAGCGGACCTTCTACCTCAAGCAGGCCGAGATCCGCGTCGAGACGGAGGCGGCGGCCGCGAAGGCGAACGCCGCGGGACCGCTCGCCGAGGCCGCCCGCCAGCAGGAAGTCCTCTCCGAGCAGGAGAAGGTCGCCCAGCGGCAGGCCGCCCTGACCGACCGCGAGCTCGACACCAAGGTCCGCAAGCCCGCCGACGCCGCCCGCTACCAGGCCGAGCAGGAGGCCGAGGCGCGCCGGATCAGCCAGGTCAAGGAGGCCGAGGCGGACGCCGAGCGCTCCCGTCTGACCGGTGAGGGCGAGAAGCTGCGCCGTGCCGCGCTGGCCGAGGCGGTCCGTATCGAGGGCGAGTCCGAGGCCGCCGCGATCGCCGCGAAGGGTTCGGCGGAGGCCGAGGCCATGCAGAAGAAGGCCGACGCGTTCGCCCAGTACGGGGACGCGGCCGTCATCCAGATGCTGGTGGAGGCGCTGCCGCAGGTCGTCGCGAAGGCGTCCGAGCCGCTCAGCGCCATCGACAAGATGACCGTGATCTCGACGGACGGCGCCTCTCAGCTGTCGCGGACCGTCACGGACAACGTCGCGCAGGGGATGGAGCTGCTCAGCTCCACGACGGGGGTCGACCTGGCGGGGCTGCTGAAGGGGATCGCGGAGAAGCAGGCTGGTGCTGGTGCTGGTGCTGGTGCTGGTGCTGGTGCCGGTGCTGGTGCTGGTGCCGGGGCCGCTTCCGGTGCTGCCGCGAACGGGCAGATTCCCATCACCGACTGAGATCAAGTCGGGTTGATTATGGTCGGCTTGTGGCCTTTCCGGTCCTTTTCGGAACGGAAGAGCCGCAGGCCGATCAACTATCGTGGCGCGCCATGAGCAGCACTGCCGCCACCGCCGCCATGTCCGGCGTCTGGGGCCGTACGGAGCAGCAGGACTTCCGCAGCCGGGTGCGCGGGGCGCTGCTCGGCGGCGCGATCGGCGACGCCCTCGGGGCCGCCGTGGACTCCCTCTCCCTGGACGAGATCCGGGACGGGCACGGGGAGGCGGGCGTCGTCGACCTGGTGCCCGCGTACGGCAGACGCGGGGCGATCACCGCGAACACCCAGCTGACCCTGTTCACCGTCGACGGGCTGATCCGGGCCCAGGTGCGGCGGGACACCGGGGCCTGGCATCCCCCCACCGACGTGCACCGCGCCTATCTGCGCTGGGCCGCCACCCAGCACGACTGGGGCCCCGACGAACGGCGCGCCGAGGACGGCTGGCTGGCCCGCCAGGAGTGGCTGTACGTACGCCGCTCGCCGACCCGGGAGTGCCTCGGGGCGCTGAAGGAGCCCGTGATGGGCACGCTGGAGGCCCCGCACAACCCGGCGTCGCGGGATGCGGTGGGGGTCGTGCGGGCGGCGCCGTTCGGGCTGCTGGTGGGGTGGGAGCCGCCGCTGGTCTTCCAGCTCGCCGCCGAGTGCGCGGCACAGACCCACGGGCACCCGGTGTCCTGCCTGGCCGCCGGTGCGTTCGCGGTGCTGGTGCACGGGCTGGCCCGGGGCGAGGGGCTGGATGCGGCGGTGGAAGGGGCACTGGTGCAGTTGGCCGCCCGGCCGGGGCACCAGTGGGTGAGCGACGCGCTGCGGGGGGCGCTGGGCGCGGTGCGGCAGGGGACGCCGTCGCCGGAGCGGGTGGCGGCCCTCGGGGACGGGCGCACGCCGGAGGGGGTGCTGGCGGTGGCCGTGTACTGCGCGCTCGTGGGGGAGGACGTGGGGCACGGGCTGCGGCTGGCGGTGAACCACGGTGGGGCGTCGGCGGCGACGGGGGCGGTGTGCGGGGCGTTGTTGGGGGCGATGCACGGGGAGACGGCGTTGCCGGCGGGGTGGGTGGTGGAGGTGGAGGGGCGGGGTGCGGTGCTGGAGGTGGCGGACGATTTTGTGATGGAGATGACGCAGGGGGCGTCTCTCCATGTTCCTGGGGCGGGGGTGCCGGGGTGGTTGGAGCGGTATCCGCGGGCGTAGGGGGTGGCTGATGTTCCTTCCGGGGGCGCTGCCCCCGGGCCCCCGGATTTCGCCCCGGTCCCGCCCCCTTCCCTAAAGCGCTCGCCGCGCGGCTTGGTTTGTGGTTGCTCGCGCAGTTCCCCGCGCCCCTGGAATGCTCAGCGCATTACCTCGCCCGCGTTCACCAGGAGTTGTTGGCCGGTGATGGACCTGGCGAGGTCGGACGTGAAGAAGAGGGCTGCGTTGGCGACATCGGTGTCGGTGGGCATGGCGGGGAGGGCCATGCGGGCGTTGAGGCGGTCGTGGACCGTCGATTCCGGTACGCCCTCCGTCGCCGCCGCGTACGCCACGTAACCCTGCACCGGCGGGCCCCACATCCAGCCCGGCAGCACCGTGTTCACCCGCACCCCGTGCGGGCCCAGCTCCCGGGCCAGGGAGTACATCGCCGAGGTCAGGGCGCCCTTGGAGGCCGCGTACGCCGCCTGCTCGACCTCCGTGGGCGCGGCGATCGCGGACTGGGTGCCGATGAAGACGACGGAGCCGCCCCCGTCCGCCTTCAGCGCCGGGAGGCAGGCGCGGGTCATCCGGAGCGTGCCGAGCAGGTTCACGTCCAGGACCTGCTGCCAGGCGGAGAAGTCCGCCGACTCCAGGCCGCCGAAGTAGGTGTCGTACGCGGCGACATGGACGACCGCGTCGATCGCGCCGAAGCGTTCCAGGGCCAGGGCGGCGAGCCGGTCGCAGGCCGCCTCGGAGGTGATGTCGGTCGGCAGCCAGGCCGTCCGCTTGCCGTCCGGGTCGATCGCCGCCGCGCACTGCGCGAGGCGGGACTCCGTACGGGCGCCCAGGACCGCGTTGCCCCCGTCCCGGACCACCGCCTCCGCCACCCGGTGGCCGAGACCCGCGCCGACGCCGGACACGACGACCGTCTTTCCCTCGATGAGCACGTCACTGCCTCCGGACTCTGGTCAATTGCCTGACGGTCCGTCAGGGTAGGTGGCTGTCACGTCACTTGGAAGGGGCGGGGATGAGCGAGGAGACGCGGAGCGGGACGTACGCGGAACTGGCGGCGGTCGGGCCGTACGGGGTGCGGCCCGGGCATGCCCTGATCACCATGGTCGAGCCCCATCCGGGCCAGGAGTACGCGTACAACCGCTGGTACGAGGACGACCACTACATGGCGGGCGCCATGGCCATGCCCTGGATGTACGCGGGGAGGAGGTGGGTCGCGACCCGGGACCTCCAACTCCTGCGATATCCCCAGGAGTCGGCCGTCTCCGAACCCGTCACCGCCGGGTGTTATCTGTCCACGTACTGGATCACCGAGGGGCGTTACGACGACCACATGAAGTGGACCGTCGCCATCAACAAGCGACTCAACCGCGACGGCCGCGTCCACCAGGCCCGCACCCACGTCTTCACGGCCTTCCAGGACCACGTCGCCACCGTGTACCGGGACGGCGCCGCCGGGCCGCGCGACTTCCACGCCCTCGACCATCCCTATCAGGGGCTCGTGCTGGAAGTGATCGACAGTCAGAGTGCCGAACAGCGGGGGGAGTTGATGGAGTGGCTGCGTTCCGCGCACCTGCCCAAGCAGCTCGCCGGGTCGTCGGCGGCGATGGTGACCGTCTTTCGGCCGACGCCGCTGCCGGGGGACCGGATGACGTACGTCAAGCAGGTGGAGGGCGTCGACACCCGGCTGACGCTGCTCTGGTTCCTGGAGGAGGACCCCCGCGAGCGGTGGGAGGAGCGCTTCGGCGGACTCGGGGAGGCGGTCGCCGGGGCCGGGCTCGGGCGGGTCGAACTCGTCGCGCCGTTCGTCCCGACGGTGGTGGGGACGGACCGGTACGTCGATCAGCTCCGGTAGGAGGAAGTTCCGGTAGCGGGAAGCTTCGGCGGGAGTCGGGCAGGAGGAAGCAGGAGAGCCCTCTCGGCCAGGACGGCGGGCCGGTCGAGAGGGCTCGTGCGTGCTGTGCGGCCCTTCGTCGGCCGATCAGCGGTCTGCGTGCTATTCCTGGCCGATCTCGGAGATGAACGACGTCCACGCACCCGGCGCGAAGGTGATCGAGGGGCCCTCGGGCGCCTTCGAGTCCCGTACGTCGATGGCCTCCACCGCGGGGGACTTCACCTCCACGCACGCGCCGTTTCCGCCGGAGTACGAGGACTTCGTCCACTCGGCCGTAGCGCCCTTGAGAATCGCCATGTTCCTTCAGCCTCCACCAGTCGTTCGTCGATCGCCGCGAGCGTCCACCGAAGGCGTTCGCTGTGGCCTGCCAGCGGTCTTGCTTGGCGTGATCGACGCTACGCCGGAACTCCGGTACCCACAGGGGGTGTTCACTCGACCGGATGGCATATACCGGTGGGTCTTCCACTCGTACGTGGGGAAGGTGTACGGTGCGCCGCCCCCGGGATCTCCCAGGGGGAAGCGTACCGAACAAGGTTCTGCGGGCGGCTACTTGGCGTAGTACTGCTTCGCGATGTCGGCGATGTACTCCAGCGAGTCCTCCGCGCTCATCGCCTTCGCCCTCAAGTGCTCGTACATCACCGTGTACTTCTGCACGTCGGCCGTCTTCTCCAGGTACAGGTCACTGGTGACGCCCTCGATGTAGACGACGCTGGAATCGGTCGTCTCCGGGAACTCCAGGATCGCGTAGTGGCCGCTCAGGCCCGTGTGCGCGCCCGCCGAGAACGGCAGCACCTGGATGGTGACATGGGGCAGCTTCGACAGCTCCTGGAGGTGCTCCAGCTGCGCCAGCATCAGATGCCGGTCGCCGACCTCGCGGCGCAGGACCGACTCGTCGATCACCGCCCACAGCCGCAGCGGCACCGCGGCCGTCGTGATGCGCTCCTTGCGGCGCAGCCGGACGCCGACCCGCTTCTTCCACTCCTCCGGCGTGCTCTCGGGCAGCGCGCCGGAGATCACCGCCTCCGCGTACTCGTTGGTCTGGAGCAGGCCCGGGACGACCTGGGGCTCGTACACGCGCAGGCTCTCGGCGTCCGTCTCCAGGCCGATGTAGACGCTGTACGGGATGTCGCCGAAGGCGTGCCACCAGCCCTGCTGGCGCGAGTCCTTGGCCATCTGCATCAGCGATTCGACGACCCTCGGGTCCTCCACCTCGTACACCCCGCACAAGTCCCTGACGTCACGTGGGCTGATGCTCCTGCGTCCGTTCTCCAGACGGCTGATCTTTGACTGGGAGACCAGCAGCCGTTCGGCCACGCCCTCCGCGGTCAGGCCCTTCGTCTCGCGGAGCCTGCGCAGCTCCTGGCCCAGTCGACGTCGCCTGACGGTCGGGTTGATGTTGGGGGACGCCACGGGACTGCACCTCCGGCTGCGTGCTGCGCGAATCTGCTCTGCTCGGTCCTGCCGTACTGCTTCGGTCTTTGCAGACTGCCACCAACGGGGCTTCCCGCGCCGGGAAATGGCGACACAGGGTGGTGCCTCGCGTACGCATCCGAACCGTTTCCCGTGTTTCCCCGGAGCCTTCCCCGGGCGTGCGTACCCGGGCGTACCGGGGAAACGCACGCGCGGGGCAGTGGCCCGGCCCTCGTCCGGACGGCCGGTCCACTGCCCCGCGTGTTTGGTGCGGCTCCCGAACCGGGTCTTGGGGACGTCGGCGCGGCGGCTTGTTCGTGGTGCTGATGGTGCTGGTGGTGCGTTTCGTGCGTACGTCAGTGAGCTGCGGCCCTGGCCATGCTGCCGCGGTGCGACTGCGCGGACACGGACGCCGACGGGGCCGACTGACGTGTGCCGGCCCCGCCGCCGCCAGGGGAGCCCTGGCCGGAGGATGTGCCGGGTGCTGCACGGCGTGGCGCGGCGGCCACCCCGTTCTGGACGTCCATCACGGCGTGCGCCACGAGTCCGCCCATCGGGTCGTGCCGAATCAGGTCCCGCAGACGGGACCTGGACGACCGGCCCTCGTTGCCGGGGTACAGGTGCTTGCCGAGCCCGACTGCGTGGGCCAGCGCGGCGAGCGCCGCGGTCCGCGGGTCCGGCGGTACGCCGGTGCGGATCGCACTGTCCAGCCGGGCACGGATGTCCCGGCTGATTGCCGTGTCCGTCGCCTGGTAGCGAGTCGTCGGCAAGACCCCGCACATCTGGCCCGAGACGGCATGCACCATGCCGCACCGCTCCAGGTACGCGAGATAGATCTGGCGCAGCCCCAGTCGGGGCCCGCCGATCCAGTTCACTGCCCGAACCGGGCTGCCGCGTCGGCGCAGCAGTTCCAGTGCGGAGTCCAGTGTCGGATCTCCGGTCGGCCGTGGCATCACCACGGCGATACGATCCCCGTCAGGGGCTATCCGTCCTGCCAGAGCCAGCTCCACTAGCTGTGCCCCGGCCAGGCCGAGGTCGAGCGACTGCGGCTGCGCTGTGGTACCCGTTGCCGGGTCCAGAGCGAGCAACAGAAGCTCCTCCGGAATTGTTCTGCGGCTCCTGCCCATCCATGCCTCCCCGCGTGGATGAATGACAGGGTGACCCCTCTCACATTCATCTGTCGAGGGTGCCTGGGTGCTTCGTACGGGAACCAGTAGGTATGTCGTTCTCGTCTAGCACGTGGGTGCGGGTCTCGTAGCGGGACACTGGTCCATGGATCGGACAGGCGGGGGAGATCCCGTCACGACTCTTTTTGGCGTTGAGGAGGCATCGGTGGCGGGCGAGTCCCCCGGCAAGTCGGAGCAGCGGAAGTCGTCGGGGGAGACGGCTGGCAGCGAGCCGCGTGATGCGCGTGATGCGCGGGATCCGAGGCTCGCGGTGTTCCGCGAGGGCCCGGCCGCACCGCGTGGTGCTTCCGGAGCATCCCCCGATACGGACGAGGGCTCGTCCGGCGACGCCCCGGTGACGCACGAGGCTGCCGCCGGGGGTGCGGACCAGCCGACGGCGACGTTCCGGACGCGTCCGAGGGGCACGGAGCTTCCGGACGCGGGCGACCCGTCCTCGGAGCCGGAAGCGGAATCGCCCTCCGCCGAGGAGGAGCCGTCGGCCGACGGGACCCGCAACGAGGCGTCCGGCGCGTCCGAAGCGTCCGGTGCGGACGGGAAGACCGGGGCCGCCGGGGACTCCGCGCCCCCGGAGCCGGGCGACTCCCGGCTGCGTGCGGCGGTCGCGGCCTGGGTGGCGACCTCCGACGACGAGACGCCGGCCGAAGCCGGGACGCGGGCCGACGAGGCGTCGGCCGACACCGCCGACGAGGACGCTGCGGACCCGGCCCCCACCCCGGAAGCGGAATCCTCCGCCCCGGATGCCGAGCCCACCGCCGACACGGCCGCGAACGCTGTCCCCTCGCCCGCATCGGCGAAGAAGCCCGCCCCCGCCGAGGCCAACCTCGCGGAGGCCACGAACGGGCCCGCCCCGGCCGACCGGTCTGCGAAGGCCGCCTCCGCCTCTGTGCCGGGCAAGAAGCCCGCTCCCGCCGAAGGCGAGCCCGCTGACGCTCCGGATGCGTCTGCCACGGCTGGCCGGGAGGCGAAGGCCGCGCCCGCCTCTGTGCCCGGGAAGAAGCCTGCTCCCGCCGAAGGCGAGCCCGCGGAGGCTCCGGACGCGCCCGTCCCGGCCGACCGGGCTGCGAAGGCCGCCTCCGCCTCCGTACCGGAGAAGAAGCCCGCTGCCGCCGAGGGCGAGCCCGCCGAGGTTCCGGACGCGTCTGCCACGGCTGGCCGGGACGCGAAGGCCGCGCCCGCCTCTGTGCCCGGGAAGAAGCCTGCTCCCGCCGAAGGCGAGCCCGCGGAGGCTCCGGACGCGCCCGTCCCGGCCGACCG
>NZ_JBIUXN010000020.1:137384-193418 GCF_044744005.1 Streptomyces sp. NPDC087440
CCGGGCTGCGAAGACCGCCTCCATGCCGGAGAAGAAGCCTGCTCCCGTCGAGGCTGAGCCCACGGAGGCTCCGGACACGCCCGTCCCGGCCGACCGGGCTGCGAAGGCTGCCGCCGCCTCCGTGCCGGGGAAGAAGCCCGTTCCCGTCGAGGGCGAGCCCGCGGAGGCCCCGGACGCGCCCGGTACGGCTGACGTGGACGCGAAGGCGGCTTCCGCGTCCGTACCGGCGAAGAAGAAGGCTGCGCTCGGCGCCGACGCGGACGATGCCGCCGGGGCGGAGTCTGCTGAGGATCCGGATGCGTCCGGCACGGCTGACGCGGATGTGAAGGCCGACCCCGCGTCCGTATCGGCGAAGACGTCCGCGACCGCCGACGCGGCCAAGGCCGAGGGCGAGGGCGAATCTGCGGGGGCCCCGGACACGGGCGATGCCGCCGCGTCCGGGGCGGCGAAGAAGTCCGTGCCCGGTGCCGGGGCCGGCAAGGGTGCGGGTGAGGAGGACGGTGAGTCCTCCGGGGGTGTCGATCAGGCGACGGCCGTCTTCACGACCATGCGGCGGCCCGCCACGTCCGAGGTCGACCAGCCCACCGCCATGCTCAAGCTGCCCTCCGACCAGCAGCTCAAGCCCACCGGCGCGGGCGCGGCGAAGTCCTCGCCGCTGCCCAGGCCGGAGTCCGACGCCGAGCGGACCAGCAAGTTCGTACCGCTGAAGCCCGACGACGTACGCACGCCCCGGCCGCCGCGCAAGCCCGGCGAGACCGCCGCGCAGCCCGGTGCCGCGCAGCCGCGGCCGGTTCCGCCGCCGCCCGGCCCGGGGCTGCCGGAGACCGAGCGGACGCGGCAGCAGCCGTTGCCGCCGAAGCCTCCGCTGGACCTGCTGGCCGAGCTGACCAACAAGCCCGCGCCGCCGGAGACCCCGGTGCGCACGACCGTGCGCCGGTTCAAGATCTGGACGCCGCTGGTCCTGTTGCTGCTGCTGATCTTCGCGGTGGTCCAGTTCGTACGGCCGCTGCCGGACCCGAAGCTGACGCTGAGCGCCAAGCCGACGTACACCTTCGGCGGCGGCACGACCGAGATGCCGTGGTCCGGCGAGGGCCAGTCGGCGATCGAGATCGAGGGCGTCGGCAGCATGGGCACCGAGGGCCCGCAGAAGCCCGCGCCGATCGCGAGCATGGCCAAGGCCATGACGGCGTACGTGATCCTCAAGGACCACCCGCTCAAGGGCAAGGAGACCGGCCCGAAGATCAAGGTGGACCGGCAGGGCGAGGAGGACGCGGGCAAGGGCGACGAGTCCACGGCGCAGATCAAGGAGGGTCAGGAGTACACGCAGCGGCAGATGCTGATGATGCTCATGATCCCGTCGGGCAACAACGTGGCCCGGCTGCTGGGGCGTTGGGACGCGGGCTCCGAGGACAAGTTCCTGGAGAAGATGAACGCCGCGGCCAAGGACCTCGGCATGACCAACTCCACGTACACCGACTCCAGCGGCTTCGACAAGGGCACGGTCAGCACCCCGCTCGACCAGATCAAGCTGGGCCGGGCCCTCATGAAGAACGACGTGTTCCGCGAGATCGTGGACATGCCGCAGGTGGACATCCCCGGTCTGCCCGGCAGGATCTACAACAACAACAACATCCTGCTGAAGCCGGGCGTGAACGGCATCAAGACCGGCTCCACGACCCCGGCGGGCGGCAACCTGCTGTTCACCGCGAGCACGGTCGTCGACGGTGAGACGCACCGGATCATCGGCGCGGTGATGAACCAGCAGACCGGCGACCAGCTCGGCAAGAAGCTCCAGCGGGCCATCGACCAGAGCCTGAAGCTGATCCAGAAGGCGCAGGACGCGGCCACGTCGGCGCAGGTGGTCAAGAAGGGCGATGTCGTCGGGTACGTGGACGACGGGCTCGGCGGGCAGACGCCGGTGGTGGCGACGAAGGACCTCAAGGCGATCGGCTGGCCCGGCCTGAAGGTCGAACTGGGGCTGGGGGCGCAGGCGGGCAAGCCGGTCCCGCATGCGGGCAAGGCGGGCGACGTGGTCGGCGAGATCACCGTCGGCACGGGCCCGGGCAAGCAGAGCGCGCCGGTCGCCCTCCAGTCCGACCTGGCCGAACCGGGCTTCGGCGCGAAGCTGAAGCGGGTGGGCTGAGAGGGTCCCGTGCGGGGGTGGGGCGTCCCGGTCCCGTGCGGGGGTGGGGGCGTTCCGGTCCCGTGCGGGGGTGAGAGGCGTCCCGGTCCCGTGCGGGGCCCTGCACCCCGTCACAGCGACCCGGTGCCCTCCCTCGGGCACCGGGCCCCCTCCCCGTACGGTCCGCCCATCGGCTCCGGGCCGCTCGGGGCGGGGGAGACCCGGTACGCGGCCCCGCTCCCCGCCTCCCGTCCCGCCGCGTCCCGTACCGACACCTCGTCCAGCATCAGCCACCCCCGCCCGTCCACCGCCACGGTGACGTACCTGCCCCGCGCCCCCGGTGGCAGCCGGAAGCGGAGAGCGCCGCCCAGGGCCGGACCCGTACCGCCGGTGATCTCCGGCGAAGCCGCCCGTACCGCCGTGACGGGGCACGGCAGCGCCCCCGCCCCCGCATGGCCCTCCACCGGGCAGTCCGAGACGAGGGCCACCGGCTGGTCGGGCCAGTTGACGCCCGCCGAGCCGCCCCCGTGCGTGCGGAGGACCACCTCCGACAGCTCCCGCGACCGGCCCAGGTCGACCGTGGCGCGGGCCTCGCCCTGCCAGCCCGACCAGCCCACCGAGCGCGCCGGTTCCCAGGCCCCCGCCGCCCATGCCCCGTCCGTGAGGCGGCCCCCGTCCGGGTACAGCGGCGGTGAGGTGGCGGGCGGCAGCACCGGCGGCCACTGCCACTGGGTGTCGCCCGTCATGCGCAGGGGAGCGGCGGGGGCGCGGTCGAAGCGGACCTCCAGGCCGTCCTGGCCGGGCCGCTCCGTCAGGGGCACCGTGACCGACGGGGCCTCCCGGTCGATGTGCTCCGGCGGGCGCACCGCCGCCCAGCCCGCGTCCCGCCAGCCGCCCGACGCCGCGTGCGTGCGGACCCGTACGACGGAGACCGCACTGCCGGGCTCCAGGTCCACCCGCAGCGCCCGCAGCCCGTCCCGGGCCGGGAAGGCGGCGCGCGCCGTCGTGGCGTCGGGGGACCAGGTCCAGTGCGGGTGCAGGTCGTCGTCGGGCACGGGGCGGCCCGCGAGATGGGCGGCCAGGGCCGGGCGGGCCGGGGAGGCCGGGGCCCACGGCACCGTGTCGCCCCAGCCGGGGAACCACACCGTCGCCGCCCGCCGGTAGCCCTGGACCGTCCCCTCCGCGAGGTACTGCCGCAGCAGCCGCCCGCCGTCCGCGTCCGCGGCGCCCCGGCGTGCCTCGATCTCCACGCCGAGCCCGAGCCGCTGCGCCCGCCGCGCCGTCGAACGCAGCCGGGACGCGCTGGTCGCGCCCCCGTCCAGGGGTGAGGTGAAGGCGTAGGAGGGCTGGAGGACCACCGCGTCGAAGCCGAGCCCCCGGCTCTCCTCCACGCCGGGGGCGTCGGCGTACGGAATCCACAGGCTGCGCAGGCCGTGCGCGCGGACGGCGGCGGTGGCCCGCGGCAGCCAGGCCGGGTCGCCGCCGGTGGCGTCCTCACGCATGAAGTACAGGCCCCAGAGGCGGAGTTGACGGAACCCGGCCGCCGCGAACCGGGCGCGGACCTCGCGTGCGTACCAGTCCACCGCTGCCGTACGGTCCTGTGCCCGCCGGAAGTCGAGCGACCGGCCGCCCTCCTCGGCCGGGCCGAACGCGTGCTGCTCGGGGGACGGCCACGGCACGGCGACGGCGACCTGCGCGGGGCCCTTTCCGGCGCGGGCGACGGCGGCGTCGAGGCGTCCCAGGTCACCGCCCGCGAACCAGGCGTCCAGCAGGCCCCGCCAGTCCTCGGCCGTCGTCGCCCCGTAGTCGGTGCACCGGCCGGTCGCCGGGGCGACGAAGCGCAGCGCGACGTATGCGTCGAAGCCGACGGAGGCCAGGGAGTCCAGGTGCGCGGGGCGGCGACGGCCCTCGTGGTAGACGAGCGCCGCGTGGTGGAAACCGGCCTGGGCGGGGGTCAGATAGCCGCGCGCGGGCGGGGCTTCGGGGGTCGGAACCCCGGCTGCGGGTGCCGGAACACCGGCTGCGGGTGCCGGAACACCGGTCGAGGGCGTCCGGGCCCCGGTGCCCGCCCCCGCCAGGGCCGCCACCAGCAAAGTCGTCGCGCCGAGGAAGGTTGCCTTCTTGATCACGCGGGTAGATTCCCACCCGCACCGTGCCAGGACCGGCCGACACCGCCGCGTATCCGAAGCACTGTGCAACAGGCACGAATACTCGCCGTGCCGAAATGCTCGCGGCATGCTACGGTTATTAGCAGTTGCAGTTGTGGTTCCCGAAAAGACTTACAAGTGCTCTCCTCGGAATCGTCACATTCGTTTCCGGTGGGCGCACTTTTCTTTTGTATTTCCGGTGCTTTTCTCCCGGACGGGGTCATCATCGCGCGACGTGGAACATGCACAGTGTGTGTTCCCCGGGTTTCACCCCGAAGGAGAATTGACATGGCTACTGGCACCGTGAAGTGGTTCAACTCGGAAAAGGGCTTCGGCTTCATTGAGCAGGACGGCGGCGGCGCCGACGTCTTCGCCCACTACTCGAACATCGCCACCTCCGGCTTCCGTGAGCTCCAGGAAGGCCAGAAGGTGAACTTCGACGTCACGCAGGGCCAGAAGGGCCCGCAGGCGGAGAACATCGTCCCCGCCTAATTGATCATCGGCTCCGTGCCTGATCAGCGGTGACAAGCGCGGCTGGGACTCGCACCTCGGTGCGGGTCCCAGCCCGTTTTTGCGCCGGGTCCCGGAACACACCGGGCCACCCGGGAATGAAACCGGTCCAGTCGTTGTTCAAACGTACTGGACCGAATTTTTGCTTTTCATTGACATTCGGCTCGTTCTTGAAATGCGGCCCGCCTCTTCGCGGTGCGCCGGGATTTCCTCGATACGTGCCGGTATCGAGAGGACTCCCTTGTGAGTACGAACTACGCCCGCTTCGGCGGAAACCGGGACACCAGCGCCGGCAAGAAATCCGGCGGCGGTTCCGGCAACGGAAGCCGCAGCGGAAACCGTACGGGCGGCAGCACGACCCGTACGAACAACAGCACCCGCACCGGCGGCAACGGCAACGGCGGCCGCTCCCGCCGCCCCGTCCCCCTGAAGGGCGAATTCGCCCTCCCGGTGACGGTCACCCCGGCGCTCCCCCCGGTCACCGCCTTCACCGAGCTGGACCTCCCGGCGCCCGTCCAGGCCGCCCTGGTCGCCGAGAACGTCACCACCCCGTTCCCGATCCAGGCCGCCACGCTCCCCAACTCCCTCGCGGGACGCGACGTGCTGGGCCGGGGCCGCACCGGCTCCGGCAAGACCCTCGCCTTCGGCCTGGCCCTGCTCGCCCGTACGGCGTCGTACGGCCGCCGGGCCCAGCCCAAGCTGCCGCTGGCGCTGGTCCTCGTACCGACGCGCGAGCTGGCCCAGCAGGTCACGGACGCGCTCGACCCGTACGCGAAGGCGCTGCGGCTGAGCATCGCCACCGTCGTCGGCGGCATGTCGATCGGCCGCCAGTCCTCCGCCCTGCGCCGCGGCGCGGACGTCGTCGTCGCCACCCCGGGACGGCTGAAGGACCTCATCGAGCGGCGCGACTGCCGCCTCGACCAGGTCAGGATCACGGTCCTCGACGAGGCCGACCAGATGGGCGACATGGGCTTCATGCCCGACGTCACCGAGCTGCTCCAGCAGGTGCGCGAGGACGGGCAGACGATGCTCTTCTCCGCCACCCTCGACCGCAATGTCGACAAGCTGGTGCGGACCTTCCTCTCCGACCCGGTCGTGCACTCCGTCGACCCGTCCGCGGGCGCGGTCACCACGATGGAGCACCACGTCCTGGAGGTGCACGGGGCGGACAAGCACGCCACGACGATCGAGATCGCGGCCCGCGACGGGCGCGTGCTGATGTTCCTGGACACCAAGCACGCGGTCGACCGCCTCACCACCGACCTCCTGGCCAGCGGCGTCCGCGCGGCCGCCCTGCACGGCGGCAAGTCCCAGCCGCTGCGCACCCGCACGCTGGAGCGCTTCAAGAACGGTGAGATCACTGTTCTTGTCGCCACGAACGTGGCCGCGCGGGGCATTCACATCGACAATCTCGACCTCGTCGTCAACGTCGATCCGCCGACCGACCCCAAGGACTACCTGCACCGTGGCGGCCGCACCGCCCGCGCGGGCGAGTCCGGCCGCGTGGTCACCCTGGTCACCCCCGGCCAGCGCCGCGACTTCACCCGGCTGATGCGCGAGGCGGGCATCCGCCCCGAGACCGCCCAGGTCCGCTCCGGCGACGCCGAACTGACCCGCATCACCGGCGCCCAGGCCCCCTCCGGCGTCCCGGTCCGCGCCCCGAAGACCCCCACCGCCCCCGACACCCGCACCCGCGCCCCGCGCGCCCGCCGCTCCCCGGCGCCCTCCCGGGGCCGCCGCGAGAGCGCGGAAATGGCAGCGGCCCGGAAGGCGGCGGCGGTGCGCCGGGCCTCCTGAGCCGGGTTCGCCGCAAGGATTTCCGCAGGGAATTCCGTACGGACACGGACCGGCCCGGCCGCCCCCGCGAGGGGACGGCCGGGCCGGTCCGTGTCACACTCCCGCGTGCTCCCGGGGCCGCTCCTGCGCGGCAGCCGGAGCCGGGGCGGCGGAACGCGTGTCCGCCGAGGCTGCCGGGGCCTTGCGCAGGCCCGGCCACCAGGCGCCCCGGCCGAGCAGCGCCGTCAGCGTCGGGACCAGCAGGATCGCCATGACGAACGCGGTCAGCAGGATGCCGAACGCCACCGCGAAGCCCATCTGCTGGAGCATCGAGTTCGGCGCGAGCACCAGCACGCCGAAGGTGCCCGCGAGGATCACCGCCGCAGCGCCGATCGTCGGCGCGGACCGGGCCACGGCCCGCACCACCGCGTCCCGGGGGGAGCCGCCCGCGCGGATCTCCTCGCGCAGCCGGGCCACCATCAGGATGTTGTAGTCGGTGCCGATCGCCACCACGAAGAGATAGACGATCACCGGCAGCGTGAACAGCAGACCGTTCTCGCCCTTGACGTCCTGGAAGAGCCAGACCGTCGCGCCGAGCGTCGCCCCGAAGCCCAGGCCCACCGCCAGCATCAGGTACAGCGGGGCCACCGCGCTGCGCAGCAGCAGACCCAGGATCAGCATGATGGCCGCGCCCGCCACCGGGAAGACCAGCCGGTAGTCGTGGGTGACGGCGGTGCGGACGTCCGCCAGCAGGGCGGTCGTGCCGCCGACCAGGACGGTCGTGCCCGCCGGGGCCGCCCGGTGCGCCAGGGTGCGCAGCGGTCCGTCGACCAGGTCGATCGCCCGCTCCTCGGAGGGGCCGAAGGCGAGGACCAGGCTGTACTGGGCGACCGTGCGGTCCGCGGACAGCGCGGCCTTCGGGGACATGGTGCCGACGCCCTTCGCGCCGTCGAACCGGGCGCGGAAGGCGGCGAGTTCCCGCTCGTCGAGCGGGCTGTTGTCGGTGGAGCGCACATACACCGTCGTGGGGTCGGTCTGACCGGCCGAGAAGCCCTTCTGGAGGTCCTTCGCCGCGGTCACCGACTCCAGGTTCTGCGGCATCGAGGCCGCCCCGTCGAACTCGGCCCGGAAGCCGAACGTGCCCACCGCCAGCACCGCGAGCAGCCCCGCCGACACCGCCGCCACCAGGGCGGGGCGCTTCGCGGCGAGCCGGCCCGTGGCGTGGGCGAGCCGGTTCTTCGCCGGACGCTGCCAGGACTTCGACGGCCAGAACGCCTTGGTGCCCAGCATCGAGAAGACCGCCGGGACCAGGGTGAGTCCGGCCGCCAGCGTCACCGCGACCGCGATCGCCAGTGCCGGGCCCATCGCCCGCAGCATCCCCATGCTGGACAGCAGCAGCGCCAGGAACGCCACGATCACCGCGCCCGCCGCCGACGCGATGGTCTCGCCGACCACCGAAACCGCCTTCAGCATGGCGTCCTTGGGGGCGGTGCCCTCGCGGAGCTGCTCGCGGAAGCGGAAGAGCAGGAAGAGGATGTAGTCGGTGCCGACGCCGAACAGGACGACGATCAGGATCGCCGAGATCGACGCGTCGGTCTGGAGCCCGCCCAGGTCGGCGGCGAACGAGATCAGGCCGGTGGCCACCACGTACGCGACCGCGATGAGGAAGACCGGCAGCACCGCGATGAGCGGGCTGCGGAAGATGACCAGCAGCAGCACCACGATCAGCACCAGCGTCGCCAGCATGATCATGGCGTCGGTGTCGCCCGCGGACTCCATCGAGTCCAGCGAGATCGCGGCGTTGCCGGTGAGGCCCATCGTCAGGCCGGTGCCGTTCAGCAGCGGCTTGGCGTCGGCGCGCAGGTCGCGCATCGACTCGATCAGCTTCAGGTCCGCCGGGTCCTTGACGGTGGCGACGACCTGCGCGAGAGCGACCTTCCCGTTGGGGGAGAGGGCCTGCGGGCCGGTCTGGACCGCCTTCACCCGCTCCAGCCCCCGGGCGGTGAGCCCGGCGGCGGTCTTCGCCACGGCGGCCAGGTCGGCGGCGGTCAGCTTCCCGCCGTCCGCGCGCTGGAACACCGCGATCGCCGCGGGCTGTCCGTGCTGCGGGAAGGCCTTCTTCTCCAGGGCGGCGACCTGTACGGACTCGTAGTGGGAGGGCAGGAATTCGGCCTGGTCGCTGGTCGCCTTCAACTGGGGTGCCAGCACGGCCAGCGCCACCGCGGCCAGCAGCCAGGCCACGACGGTCGTCCAGGGGCGGCGGACGGCGAACCGTCCGATCCGTCCGAACATGGGGGGGCTCCTTCGTTCGTCTCACGTTCCCGCACATCCGCAAGCGCCGGTGTGGGGTGGGGGGATCGCGCCGGACCACCGGCGGACGGCCGAAGGTAGAAGCCGCTCCTATCAAGGAACTTGCAGCGTCTGGTAAATGTTGTGACCACAGTGGTGACATCTTGATCAGGTACGGTGACGAGTCGGTCGGACTCGGTGAAAAGGGGCCAGGTCGGACAACGGAGGCGGCAACGGGGGACGTTGCAGCCAGGGGGAAATGGGGGCGTCGGTGCTGCAAGTGGTCTTCCGGGTCCTGGGGCCGTTGGAGATCGAGGCGGACGGCATCCCGCTGCCGTTGCAGGGGGCCAGGCAGCGCAGTCTGATGTCGATGCTGCTGCTCTCCCCGGGCCGGGTGGTCTCCGTCGACGCGCTCGCCGACGCGGTGTGGCACGGCAGCCCGCCGGTCACCGCGCGCAATCAGATAGCCATCTGCGTCTCCGCCCTGCGCAAGACCTTCAAGCGGGCGGCCGGTCTCGACGACGTACTCGTCACGAGTCATCCCGGGTACGTTCTCCAGATCGGCGAGCACCGCATCGACGCGGCGGAGTTCGAGCACAGTGCCGCGCTCGGCCGGGCGGCCGCCCGGGGCGACCGGCCCCAGGAGGCGTGTGCGCACTTCGAGGAGGCCCTCGCGATGTGGCGCGGCCCGGCCCTGGAGGGCATCGGCGCGGAGCGCGTCGAGGCCGAGGCGGCCCGGCTGGAGGCCCTGCGGCTGGATGTGTACGAGGAGTACACCGGCCTGCGCATCAAGCTCGGCAACCACCGCGACCTGCTCGGCGAGCTGACCTCCTTCACCAACGAACACCCCTTGCGGGAGCAGGCGTTGGCGCATCTGATGCTCGCTCAGTACCGGGCCGGGCGGCGCGCGGACGCCCTGGAGACGTACCGCACGGGACGCCGTCGCCTCGCCGACGAACTGGGCATCGACCCCGGCCCCGCCCTCCAGGAGCTGCACGAGTCGATCCTCGCCGACGCACCGGAACTGGGCGCGCCGACGCCCTCCGCCACCGTCACCGTCGCCCCCCGGGCCACCGTCCCCGCCCAACTGCCCTCCGACGTCGCCTCCTTCACCGGACGCACCGCCGAACTCGCCTCGCTGGACCGCCTGTTGGACCGCCTGGGCGGCGGCGCGCTCCCGGTGGGGTCCGTCGCCGGGACCGGCGGGGTCGGCAAGACCGCGCTCGCCGTGCACTGGGCGCACCAGGTCGCCGCCCGGTTCCCCGACGGCCAGCTCTTCGCCGACCTGCGCGGCTACGACGGCGAGGAGGCGCCGCGCCGCCCCGAAGCCGTCCTGGACGGCTTCCTGCGCGCGCTCGGGGTACCCGCCCCGCAGATCCCCGCCGACCGGCACGAGCGGGCCGACCTGTTCCGCAGCGTGCTGGACGGCCGACGGGTCCTCATCGTGCTGGACAACGCCCGCTCCTTCGCCCAGATCCGCCCGCTGCTGCCGGGCACCGGGCAGAGCTGCGTACTGGTCACCGGCCGCGACGCCATGGAGGCGGGGCTCGCGGGCGACTACTCCTTCCAGTCGCTGAACCTCGGCGCCCTCGACGAGAGCGAGGCGACCGCGCTGCTCGCCCGGGTCGCCGGGGACGACCGGGTCACCGCCGACCCGGTCGGCGCGGCCCGCCTCGGCGCGCTGTGCGACCGGCTGCCGCTTGCCCTGCGGATCGCCGCCGCCCGGCTCGCCGCCAAACCGCACTGGTCGGTACGGACATTGGTGACGCGGCTGGAGGACCAGCGCCGAAGACTCGACGAGCTGAGCCCCGACGAGCGCGGTGTCCGCGCCGGACTGCGGCTCAGCTACCGGGACCTGGCGCCCGACGCGGCCCGGATGTTCCGCAGGCTCGGGCTGCTGTCCGTACCCGACTTCGCGGCCTGGGCGGGCGCGGCGCTGCTGGACATCGACCCCGTCGACGCCGAGGACCTCATCGAGGAACTGGTCGACGCCCAGCTCCTGGAGCCCCGCCGGGCGGGCGCCGACGGGCAGGTCCGCTACCGCCTCCAGGAACTGGTGCGGCTGTTCGCCCGCGAATGCGCGTACGAGCAGGAGAGCGAGGACGAGCGGCGGGACGCGGTCCGGCGCGCCTGCGGGGCGTGGCTGGGCCTCGCCCAGGAGTCCCACCGCCGGGTCTACGGCGGCGACTTCACCGTCGTACGGTCGAAGGCCTCGCCGCATCCGCTGCCCGCGCACCTGGTGGAGGCCCTGCTGGCCGCCCCCATGGAGTGGTTCGACTCCGAGCGGGCGGCGATCACCGGGCTGGTCGAGCAGGTCGCGCAGAGCGCCCGCAGCGACCCGGAGGGCGAGGACGGCGGTGCGTCGTACGCGTCGTACGCCTGGGCGCTGACGACGGCGAGTGTCACCCTCTTCCAGAGCCGCGACTTCCTGGAGGACTGGCGGCGGTGCGCCGAACTGTCGCTGGCCGCGGTCCGGCGGGCGGGCGACCCGCTGGGCGAGGCGGCGATGCTGCACTCCCTGGCCACCCTGGACATCGTCCGCTGGGACTACGACCGGGCGCACGAGCGGCTGGTGCCCGCGCTGCGGCTCTTCGAGGAGCGCGGCGAGCAGCAGGGGCGGGCCCTGGTGCTGCGCAACATGGCGCTGTGCGCCCGCCACTGGGGCGAGCTGGACCTGGCGGCGGACCGGGGCCGGGAGTCCCTGGTGACGTTCCGGGAGGTCGGCGACCGGTACGGGGAGGCGTACGTCCTGGGGCTGCTCGCACAGATCGAGCTGGAGCGCGGGGACGCGGCCACCAGCCTGGAACTGGCCGCCGAGGCCATCGCCCGCTGCCGGGCCCTGGGCACGGGGCGCGGCGAGGCGCAGAGCTCGGTGCGGTTCGCCGAGGCCCTGACCGGGCTGGGCGAGGGGAGCCGGGCGGAGGAGGCGTGCCGCCGGGCGCTGGAGCTCGTGCGGGGGACCCGCGACCGCCGGGGCCAGGCGCACGCGCTGCGGGCGCTCGGCGAGGCCCTGTGGCAGCAGGGGAGGGCGGCCGAGGCGGAGGCGGCCCTGCGCGAGGGCATCGAGGTGGCCCGGGAGGTGCCGGACCGGTTCCTGGAGGGGCGGGCGGCGGCCGTGCTGGGCTGCCTGGTGGCGCTGCGCGGCGACCGCGAGGCGGGGGTGCGGGGGATACGGGACGCGGCGCGGCTCTTCACGGAGGTGGGCGCGGGGCGCCGTTGGCGGGAGCGCGCGGAGCGGCTGCTGGGGGCGGTGGGGACGGACCCGCTGCCGGGCGAGGAACTGTTCGCCCTGGTCAAGCCGTAACGGGAGCGGGTACGGGCCCGCCCCGCACTCGCTCGTCAAGCCGTAGCAGGAGCGGGTACGGGCCCGCCCCGCACCCGGAACACGGGGCGGGGCGGTGTCGTGCGGGGCCGGAGTCGGATCAGGCGGGCTTCGGGGCGGTCCACGGGTCGTCCAGGACGGTCGTCGGCTTCGGCGCGGTCCACGGGTCGTCCTTGAGCGAGGGCTTGGGCGCGGTCCACGGGTCGTCCTGCGTGGTGGGCTTGGGGGCCGTCCACGGGTCGTCCTTCAGCGAGGCCGGCGAAGCCTTCAGCGAGGCCTTCGGGGTCGTCCACGGGTCGTCCTGGGCGGTCGGCTTCGGGGCGGTCCACGGGTCGTCCTGGGGGGTCGGCTTCGGGGCCGGGGCCGGGCGGGTCCAGGGGTCGTCCTGCGCGGCGGCCCGGACGTTCCACGGGCCGTTGTCGGAGGGGGAGGCGGTGAGGCCGCCGAGCGCACCGGTCGCCGTCAGGAGCAGGGCCGCCCCCGCCAGCAGCCCGCCGAACGGAGCAAGAACCTTCGACGTGAGAGCAGTGCGCTTCATGGTGTCCCCCTGAGTGTGCGGCCGGGTGCGGCCGGCTTCTGTCCGGTGCGAGGTTCCTCGCCTTCGGCGCGGCTCCTCGGTACGGACAGAACATTAGGGAGAACCGGTTTCCGGGCTCTTTCGAAATCGTTTTGCCGCTCCGGCCGGGCGAAGGGACGGGCGAAAGACCCGCCGAAAGACCAGCCCGACAGAGGTCCGGCAGAGATCCGGCAGAGATTTTTTGTAGACCCCGGGGATCGCATCGGGGCATGGAAAGCCGCATCAGAAACGTCGTCGTCGTGGGCGACACCACGGCCGGCTGGCTCAGCGCCGTCTACCTGGCCACCGTCCTGGAGGCGACGGTGCAGGTCACGGTCCTCGAAGCGGGGCAGCCCGGGACGTACGCGCGGGACGTCGCCGCGACCGGTGGTGTGCAGGCGCTGCCCCCGCAGACCCAGGACGAGTTCTTCGACCGGATCGGAATTCAGGAGTCCGATTGGATGCGGTCCTGCGACGCCTCCTTCCGGGTCGCCGCCCGTTATGCGAATTGGCGCACCGGGGGCCCCGCGCAGTGGGCCGACCGGGAACGGGCGAACGGCAGCCCCGACAGCTTCTACGACCCCGTCGGGGGAAGCGGGGCCCCGATATCGGAATTCCCACTTCCGTATTTCTGGTCGGGGCGGCGGAGCGCCGGAGAGACCCTGGAACCCCTCGACCGCGCCTGTTTCCGCGAGCCGCCGCTGCTGGACGCCCGCAAGGCGCCGCGCTGGCTGGACGGGCGGGCGGCGCTGCGCTACGGCTGGCACGTCGACGGCGCGCTGTTCACCGCGTATCTGCGCCGCCTGGGCACCGAGCGGGCGGGCGTGCGCACGGCACGCGGCACGCTGCGCGGGGTGGAGCGCGATGCCCAGGGGTACGTCGTCGCCGTCGTCACGACCGACGGCCTGCGGGTGGCGGGCGACTTCTTCCTCGACTGCACCGGAACCCCGGCCGCCCTGCTCGCCGGGGCGCTCGGCGAACCCCGGGCGGGGGACGGCGACCGGCTGCTGTGCGACGGCGTCGTGACACTCACCGCGCCCGCCGACCCGGCGGGCGTCGCCCCGTACACCTCGCTGGTCGCCGCCCCCGACGGCTGGCTGTGGCGGATGCCGCTGCCGGGCCGCACGGGGATCGGCCGGGTGTACGCGAGTGCCTTCACCCGGCCCGAGGACGCCGCCGCCGAACTCGCCGCGCTCTGCGGCCTCGACCCGGAGGAGGGCGACCTGCGCCACCACGCCCTGCCGCAGGGCCGCAGCGCCCGCGCCTGGGTCAAGAACGTCCTGGCGGTGGGGAACGCGGCGCACGTCGTGGAGCCGCTGGACAGCACCGCGCACGTCAGCGACGTACTGGAAGCGTTGCGCCTGTTCGTGACGCACTTCCCGTCCCCGGCCGCCCGTGAGCTCCCGGCCGCCCGCTACAACCGGGCGGCCGAACTCCGGCACGAGGCCGACCGGGACTTCGTCCAGCTGCACCACGCCGCCGCACCCCGCAGGGACACGCCCTGGTGGCGGGCCCAGTCGGCGCTGCCGGTGTCGGCCGCGGTGCAGGACCGGATGGCGGCGCACCGGGGGGCCTTCCCGCTGCCCGGCGCGCACGAGGTGCGGCAGTACGCCCTGCTGACGGCCTTCGACACGGCCCTCCCGGTGGCGCCGCCCGCGCTGGCCCACCTGCCCGGGCAGCGCCGCGAGGCGGACACGCAGTTCGAGCGGGTCGCCCGGCAGCAGCGCATCCTGGGCGAGACGCTGCCCACGGCCAGCGACTACCTGGCGCGCCTGCACGGCAAGTGAGCGCGCAGCCAAGCGAGGTGACGGTACGTCAGGCCGCGCGGGACACCAGCGACATGAACACCGTCGCCACGGGCTCGTCCGCCGCGTCCCGCGCCTCGGCCCGCAGGTCGAGCACGTCGTTGCCCGCGAGGGCCTTCACCGCGTCGATGTGCACCACCAGCCGCAGCACGTCCCCCGCGTACACGGGCCGGGTGAAGACGAAGCGCTGGTCGCGGTGGACCACCCGCGCGTAGTCCAGGCCCAGTTCGGCGTCGTGCACCACCGGGTCGGTGGCGTGCTGCATCAGGACGGCCAGGAAGGTCGGCGGGGCCAGCACGTCCCGGTGGCCCAGCGCGCGGGCCGCCCCGGGGTCGTGGTGCGCGGGGTGGTCCGCGCCCACGGCCGCCGCGAACTCGCGGATCTTCTCGCGGGCCACCTCGTACGGAGCGGTGGGCGGATAGACGCGTCCGGCGAAGGCGGGGTCCAGCGGCATGACGACTCCAAGGCGTGCGGAGGGGCGCGAAGTTGGCGGCGCAGAAGCAGCAGTGATCAAGCCTAGGGCCCGGGTCCGGAGCCTTATAGATCGCCCATAGCGGGGCAGCGCACGCTCGAAACTCCCAAAGCATCGCCGTTTCACGAAGGGAGAGCCGTGTCCGCAGGGCTCAAAGGCATTCTCTCAGCGGTGGGCAGAACACCGCTCATCGAACTGGAGCGGCTGGTTCCCGGCTTCTCCTCCCGTGTGTACGCCAAGGCAGAGAGATTCAATCCGGGCGGCAGCATCAAGGACCGGTCCGCGCTGAGCATGCTGCTCGGCCCGATCAGGTCCGGACGGCTGGTGCCCGGCCGCTCCACGGTGGTCGAGTCGAGTTCCGGCAACCTGGCCATCGGACTGGCGCAACTGTGCCGGTACTTCGGCCTCAGGTTCATCTGCGTCGTGGACACCCGTACGACCGCGCAGAACATCGCGATCCTCCGGGCGTACGGGGCCGACGTGCGCGTCGTCTCCGACCCCGACCCCGTCACCGGGGAGCTGCTGCCGCAGCGACTGAAGCTGGTCGCCCGGCTGCTGGCCGAGATTCCCGACGCGTACTGCCCCGACCAGTACTCCAATCCGCTCAACCCCCAGGCGCACCTGGCGACCATGGCGGAGATCGACGAGGCACTCGACGGAGACATCGACTACCTCGTGCTGTCCGTGGGCACCTCGGGCACCCTCGGCGGCTGCGCCGAGTACATCCGCGGCCGCGGGCTGAAGACGAAGATCATCGCGGTGGACGCCGTCGGGAGCGCGCTCTTCGACTCCAGCACCACGTGCAGTCGCCTCATCCCCGGCCACGGGGCGTCGGTGCGCCCGACCGTCCTGGACCGGACGGACGCGCACCGGGTCGTCCACGTCGGCGACCTGGAGTGCGTGGTCGGCTGCCGACGGCTGGTGGACCGCGAGGCGGTCCTGGCCGGCGGGTCGTCCGGGGCGGTGGTCTCCGCACTGGAGCTGATCGCGCCGGAGATACCGGCGGGCTCCACCTGCGTCCTGGTGCTCCCGGACGGCGGCGACCGCTATCTGGACACCATCTACGACGACGCCTGGGTCAGGCGTCAGTTCGGCGAGGTCTCCCACCTGTGGAAGCCCCCCGTCGAGACCATCGAAACCATCGAGACCGTCGAGAACATCGCGACCGTCGAGACCATCGCGACCGTCACCACCATCGCAGCAGAAGAGAAAGAGGTCGTTCCGTGCTGATCGTCGGGCACCGTGAGGTGCGCGCCCTGCTGGACGGGCACGAGAAGGAGGTGCTCGAACTCGTCGCGGACGCCTACCGCCTGCACGACGAGGGCCGCACCGCCCTGCCCCATTCGGTCTTCCTCCGCTTCCCCGAGGACGACCGCAACCGGATCATCGGCCTGCCCGCCCACCTGGGCGGCGACGACCCGGTGGCCGGGATGAAGTGGATCGCCAGCTTCCCCGGCAACGTCGCGCGCGGCGTCGAGCGGGCCAGCGCCTCGCTGATCCTCAACTCGATGGCCGACGGACGCCCCGAGGCGTTCCTGGAGGCCTCCGTGATCTCGGCCCGCCGCACCGGGGCCTCGGCCGCGCTCGCCGCGGGCCTGCTCACCGAGGCCGCCGGGGACGGCGTACCGCACGGCATGGGCCTGGTCGGGCTCGGGCCGATCAACCTGGAGGTGCTGCGGTTCACCGCCGCCCGCCTGCCGTCCCTGCGCGAGGCGCTCGTGTACGACCTGGACCGGGCGCGCGCCGAGGAGTTCGCGGCGCAGGCCTCGGCCGTCGTGCCGGACGTCGCGGTACGGGTCGCCGACGACGCGGCGCAGGCCCTGGGGACGTACGCGCTGGTGTCGCTCGCGACGACGGCCGGGACCCCGCACATGGACCTGTCCGACTGCCGCCCGGACGCGACCGTGCTGCACGTCTCGCTGCGCGACCTGAGCGTGGAGGCCGTGCTCGGCGCGCAGAACGTCGTGGACGACACCGACCACGTCTGCCGCGAACGCACCTCCCTGCACCTGGCCGAACAGGCCACCGGGGGACGGGAGTTCGTGGACGCCGAGATCGGTGCGCTGCTGCGCGGCGCGTCCGGCTTCCGGCGCGAGCCGGGCCGCCGGGTGGTGTTCTCGCCGTTCGGCCTGGGCGTGCTCGACCTGGCGCTGGCCCGCTGGGTGCGGGACCGGGCGGACGCGCAGGGCGTCGGCGTACGGGTGGAGGGCTTCCTGCCGTAACCGGCGGGGGTACGTGCGAGGGGGCCCCGGGAGAATCTCCCGGGGCCCCCTCGCACGTACGGCACGAGCCGCGTTCCTCAGTCGAGCACCGCACCGGCCTCAAGGCGCAGCGGACGGTTGCGGCGGTTGTCCAGCGAGGCGTACACCCGGTGCAGCCAGCGGTCGGTGCCGTCGTAGCGCGGCACGAACCGCGAACGGCCGTGCACCGCAAGGCGGTTGTCGACCACCGCGAGGTCGCCCGGCACCAGGGCGGTCGCCGAGGCGACCCGGGCGAACACCTCCCGCAGCTCCGCCATCGCCTCGCGGGCCTCGCCGTCCAGCGGGTGGGTGGCGTGGAAGTCCACCAGGACGTCCGGGTCCTCCCACGCGCCGGGCAGGATCGGGTGCGCGGGCGCAGCCCCCTCGCGGCCCTCGAAGGACGGCGGCGCCTCGGTGAGGAAGCGGGCCTCGGAGAGCACCGTACGGGTCCGCCCGGACAGCAGCGGCAGGGCGCGGCGCACGGACGCGGTGGCCAGCCGTGCCTCGCCCGTGGGGTCCTCCCGCACGCACAGCAGGCCGATGTACTGGGGCCGGTTGTCGTGGAAGGCGTTCTCGATGTGCATCTCCAGCAGTTCCGAACCGGCGTTGGACTGCTGGCTCTCCTGCCCCGGCACCGGCACCACGTTCTGCACGAGCGCGCCGGTCTTCTCGTTGCGGAACGCGATCACCTCGCCGAGCTGGAGCATCGCCGCGGTGATGACCGCCGCCGCCGTGGACGCGGTGCGCTCCACCGAGCCGGCGTACGAGGGCGTCGGCGGCAGCGGGGTGCCGTCCGCGCGGGCGACGGGCAGGTTGCGCACCAGCAGCACGCCGTCCGGGCCCGCGTCGTGGCGGAAGGCGCGCAGTTCGGCGAGGAGGCGCTGCGGCAGCCCCGCCGACGCGTCGCGCACCGCGCGTATCCAGTCGACGTCGTCGGTGGCCGCCGAGCCGGTGACGGCGAGCCGGTCGGCGAGCGCGCCGACCTGGGCGCGCTCGGCGTCGGTGAGGACCACGGCGGCGGGTCGGGTGGTCTCCGGGGCGACGGCGGTCGCCACGGAGGTGTCGGTCACGGTCATGAAGGAGCCTTCGCTGTCGGGCGGTTCGATGTCGCACCCAGCCTCGCGAAGGTCCCTATACCGTCCCTATGCGGGTGATACCGCCCGCCGCGCCCGCTGCTTCGTGCAGGCCGCCGCGCCCTCTGCTGCGTGAGGGCCGCCGCGCGTCGTGCGCGTTCGGTCAGGCCGCCGCGCGCCGTGCGAGCCGGGCCAGGCGCTCCTCGCGGCGGGTCGTGAAGCGCGACGCGCGGTCCTCCAAGTCGGCGAGGAACGCGGCGAGTTCCTCGCGGGCCTGCTCGCCCTCCGGGCCGAAGCCGGTGCGCTCGAAGATCTTCAGGTGGCGCAGGATGGGCATCACGACCTTGTCGTGGTGGAGCTGGAGGTCGTAGATCCCCGCCATCGCGATCAGCATCGAGAAGCGGGCGAAGTCGGGCTGGTTCTCGCCCGGCATCTGGAAGTCCAGCAGGACGTTGCGGATGGCGGTCATCGCGTCGTCGGGGGCCCGGTCCAGGGCCGCTTCGAGCAGGTTGCGGTAGAAGAGCATGTGCAGGTTCTCGTCGGCGGCGATCCGCGCGAGGAGCTGGTCGGCGATCGGGCAGCCGGTGGCGCTGCCGGTGTTGCGGTGCGAGACGCGGGTCGCCAGCTCCTGGAAGGCGACGTAGGCGAGGGTCTCGGTGATGCCGCCGGGGGAGCCGCCACTGCCCTCCGACATGTGCGCCAGGCGCCGGCGCTCCAGGTCGACGGGGTCGACGGCGCGCGTCACCACCAGGTAGTCGCGCAGCGCGATGCCGTGCCGGGCCTCCTCGGCGGTCCAGCGGTTGGTCCACTCGCCCCAGGCGGCGTCCCGGCCCAGCGTGCCCGCGAAGTCCCCGTGGTAGCCGGGCAGGTTGTCCTCGGTGAGCAGGTTGACGATGAGCGACGCCTGTACGGCCGGGTCCAGGACGGTGTCCTCGGGCCGCCAGTCCTCGCCGCCGAGGAGGGCGAAGTCGCGGCCCCGGCTCCAGGGCACGTAGTCGTGCGGGTTCCAGTCCCGTACGACCTTCAGATGCCGGTCGATGTTCTGCGCGACGACCGGCTCCAGCTCGTGCAGCAGCATCAACTCCCGTTTGGGGTCGAGCAGTCGGGGCCCGGTCGGCCGGAGCTGGTCGGTGGCACTGGTGGGTGTCATGGTCTCCCCCTCGACGGTTCGGATTCCCCGACCGTAGACCAATATGGAGCGCTCTTCGGCAGCCCGTGGAAAATATAGATCACCTGTAGTCGGGTTCGTACGATCGGTTTTGAAGTAATCGGAGTTCGGGCCGGGGGTGTGCTGGGCGGATGCTCATCAATGCGGAAGGCCGACGAATACCGTTGGCCGGTGTGGACGGGGCCTGCGGGGCCGTCGCACAGGAATTGCGCAGGCGAGGAATAGGGGAGCGCAGCAGGGTTCTGCTGACCGGGGAGAACACTCAGGAATTTCTCCTCGCCCTGTTCGCCCTGATGGAATGCGGAGTTTCCGTGGCCCTGGTGGACCGGCGGATTCCCGCCGCCCAGCAGGCGGAACTGGCCACCGGCGCGGGAGTGGACCTCGTCCTCACCGACAGCCCGCTGCCCGAGGCCGGGCAGCCGGCCGGAGTCGGGCGGGTCCTGCTCGCCGACCTGATCGCCGCCGCCGGGGCGGAGCCCGGCGAGGGGACGGGCGCGGCGGGCAGACTCGACTTCGGCCGCTGGTTCGCCCGCGACGACGCCCTGATCGTATGGAGCTCCGGCAGCACCGGCGCCCCCAAGGGCATCGTGCGCTCCGGGGCGTCCGTCGCGGCCAACATCGAGCGGACCGCGCGGCGCATGGCCTACCGCGCGGACGACGTCCTGCTGCCGCTGCTGCCCTTCACCCACCAGTACGGGCTCTCGATGCTGCTGCTGTGGCGGCAGACCGGGGCCACCCTGGTCCTGCAGACCAGCAGCAGACGGGTCGACCGGGCACTGGAGGCGATCGCGGCGCACGGCGTCACGGTCGTCGACGCGGTGCCCGCCACCTACCTCACCCTGCTCAACCTGGTGGACGGCTCCCGCGCCCGGGCCGACGCGCTCGGCGGCGTACGCATGTGGTGCGTGGGCGGGGAGCCGCTCGCCCGGGAGCTGGCCGGGCGGTTCGTCCGTACGGTCGGCAGCCCCCTGCTGGACGGGTACGGCAGCAGCGAGGCGGGCAACATCGCCCTCGCCGTGCACCCCGACCCGCGCGGGTGCGGCCGGCCGCTGGACGGCATCGAGGTACGGGTGCTGGACGACGCCGGACACGAGGTCCCCGCGGGGGAGACCGGCGAGGTCGTCGTGCGGACCCCGGACTACATGACCGGCCTGCTCGGCCCGGGCGGAACGGTTCTGCCCGTCGAGCGCGAGGCGTACCGCACGGACGACATCGGGCGGCTGGACGCGGAGGGCAACCTCACCGTCCTCGGCCGCAAGGACGCCGTGCACCGCAACGGGCACACCCTCTACCCGGACGCGATCGCCGACCGGGCGGGCGCCTGCGGCGTGCCGGTCCGGGTGGTGCCCGTGCAGGGCGGCCGGGACGACCGGGTGCACCTGGTGTTCTTCGTGGCCGACCCCGAGCAGGGTCCCGCCGCCGCCTGGCGGCAGACGCTCGCCGGGTACGTCGCGGAACACGAACGCCCCAATCGTGTGGTCGTACTTCAGGAATTCCCGTTGAACAACACCGGGAAGGTCGACCGCCGAGAACTGCGTGAATTGGCGCAGCGAGAAATAGCGACGCGGGAGACCGCACGGCGTGAATTCGTGCGGCGGGACGTCCTGTCGCCCGAGGAAGCGCCGCGGGGAAAGGCGCTGCGCGAAGTGACGCTGCGGGAAGCGGTGCCGCGGGAAGCGGTGCCGGGTGAATCCATGAGAGGCGTACTGCAATGATTCCGGTCCTGGTCCGGGAAGAGACCGATCTTCCACCGACGTACGAAATCCCCTTCGGGGAGCGGCTGGGGGCCCTGCGCGCCGTGGCGGACCTGCTCCGCAACCGGCGCGAGGAAGTCCTCCAGGTGCTCTTCGAGACCTGCAACTACCGCACCGCGTGCGGGGAGATCGAGGTCTCCATCGAGGCGCTGGAGGGCGCCTACGAGGAGGTGCGGCGCTTCCAGCCGCCGCGCCTGGAGCAGATCGGCGTGCTGATGCCGTCGAACATCCCGCTCTACAGCTACATCCTGTACCTGCTGATCCCCAGCCTCTACAGCGAGCGGGTGGCCTTCCGCCCGTCGGGACGCATCAGCGGCCAGACCCAGAAGCTGCACAAGCTGCTGGGCAGCGTGCACGACCTGCCCATCGAGCAGTGCCTCACGGGGCAGCGCGACTTCCTGGCCACCGAGGCCGCCAAGTCCGAAGTCCTCGTGTTCACCGGCACGTTCGACAACGCGGAGAAGATCCGCGGCCAGCTCCGCAAGGACCAGCTCTTCCTGTACTTCGGGCAGGGCGTCAACCCCTTCGTGGTCGGCCCGGACGCGGACCTCTCCAGCGCCGTCGACGGTGCGCTGCACGCCCGCATGATGAACTCCGGCCAGGACTGCTTCGGCCCCGACGTGTACTTCGTGCACACCTCGCTCAGCTCGCAGTTCTGCAACCTCCTGGCCCGCAGGGTCAGTTCGCTCAAGCACGGCCGCAACGAGGACCCCGGCGCCGACTACGGCTCCATGTACTACCTGGACGCCTTCGAGGACGCGCTCAGCCACCTCATCGACGACCGCGTGTTCATCGCGGCCGGCGGGCGCGCCGACCTCAGCGAGGGCCACCTGAGCCCGACCGTGCTGGTGCGTCCCGTCGAGTCGTCGGTGCGGCCCCCCGAGCTGTTCGCACCGATCTTCAACGTGGTGCCGTACACCAGCCGCGAGTGGCTGCGCTCCATGCTCACCCACCAGTACTTCGAAGAGCGCGCGATGGCCGCCACCGTCTACGGCGACGACCCGGAGCTGGTGGAGATCCTGGACCGCCGCCACACCGTCAGCATCAACCGCACCCTGATGGACGTCGAGAACGGCAACGAGCCCTTCGGCGGCACCGGCGTGCGCGCCAACTACGCCGCCATCAAGGGCGTCCGGCACAGCGAGCCGATCCTCATCTCCAAGGCCGTCGCCGACCACGCGATACCCGCCGGGAGCACCCGATGACCGCCACCGCCGAGGCCGCCGAGGTCACGGCGGACGCCGCCAAGGCCCCCGTGGACACCGTCACCGGCAGCTGGCGGGCCGTCGCCGAGGTGCTCGGGCAGGCGGGCGTGCGGGACGCGTTCGGCCTGCCCGCCGACGACCTGGACCTCCTCGCCGCGCTCGACCCGTCCGGCATCCGCCTGGTGCTCTGCCGCGACCAGCGCAACGCCCTGTTCATGGCCACCGGTTACGCCCTCCAGTCGGGCCGCACCGGCATCGCCTTCACCGGGAAGGGGCCCGCCGTCACCAACGCCCTCACCGGTCTGCTGGAGGCGAAGTCCTCGGCCGCCCCTGTCGTCCTGCTCTCGGCGGGCACCGCCGTCGAGCGGCGCGGCGCGGGCGCCTTCCAGGAACTCGACCAGCTCGCCCTGGTCGCCCCGCTGGTGAAGTGGGCGGCCCGGGTGGACGACCCGGCCCGGCTGGTGCCCATGCTGCGGCGCGCCCTGCTGGTCGCCCGCGAGGGCGTGCCCGGGCCGGTCTACCTGGAGGTCCCCGACCACCTGCTGACCGCCGAGATCCCGCGCGGCGCCGCCGACACCGCTGTCGAGGCGGTACGTCCCCGGACCGTGCAGCTCGCCGAGGACTCGGCCGCCGTCGCCCTGCTGAAGTCGGCCCGCAGGCCGGTGCTGCTGGTCGGCGGCGGGATGCGCCACCACAACGAGGGACGGCTGCTGGAGCGGCTCGCCGACCACATGGGCGCCGCCGTGTTCAGCACCGCGAGCGGACGCGGCGCCTTCGACGAGACCCACCCCCGCTTCTGCGGCCTCGCCGGGCTCTACCTGCCGGACGCGGCGGCCGACCTGTGGCGCGAGACGGACTGCGTGATCGCGCTCGGCAGCCGCCTGGAGGAGACCGCCACCTTCGGCTGGCCCGCCCGCATCGGCACCGAGGTGCCGGTCGTCCAGGTCAACGTCGACGCGGCCGAGTTCCACACCGACTACGCCGGACCCAAGGTCCTCGCCGACGCGGCGGCCCTGGTCGCCGGACAGCTCGCCCGCGAGTCGGTGTGCGCACCGGACGAGGCCTGGACGCGGCGCACCGCCGCCGTCCGCGAGGAGCTGCACACCGCGCACCGCGCCCACCTCGCCGAACTGGCCGACCTGCCGGAACTGCACATCGCGGAGGTGCTGGCCGCACTGCGCGAGGAGCTCCCCGAGGACCTGGTGCTCGTCCAGGAGAACGGCCTCCAGGACATGTGGTCCTACCGCTACCCGGTGCACCACGCCGCCGCCTCGGGCAACTCCGTCGTCCCCTCCGAGCAGACCAGCCTCGGCTTCGGGGCGGCGGCCGCCGCCGGGGTCAAGACGGCGGCACCCGAGCGGCCCGTGGTCGCCTTCGTCGGCGACGGCGCCTTCGGGCTCTTCGAGTCCGACCTGGTCACCGTCGCCGAGCAGCAGCTCGGAGTGCTGTACGTCGTCCTCGACAACGGCGGTTACGGATGGCTGCAGAGCCAGCTCGACCAGCGCGAGCAGCCGCTGCCCCGCTACCGCTTCGCCGACCCGGCCGCGGCCCCCCTGCCCGGACGTGAAGTGCCGGGCGTGCACCGGCAGTTGCTCACCGACAAGGCGACGCTGCGGGCCGACGTCGAGCAGGCCTGGAAGTTCTGCCGCACGGGCCGCCCGGTGGTCCTGCACGTCCCCGTCGCCATGACGGACTCGCTGTTCGGGGCGGCGGCGGGCGGCGGCGACTTCCCGCTGCTGCCCGCACTGGACGACGTACCGGACGACACGCACGCACAGAACCAGACGCACCTCCACGACGCGAACGAGGGGAGCCAGTGATGGCGACGGACACCACCCACACCGACAGCGGCCGCACCCGGGTCGTCGTCACCGGCTGGGGCATGGTCACCCCCCTCGGCCTGGACACCGCCAGCACCTGGGAGGGGATGCTCGCCGGACGCAGCGGCATCGGGCCCATCACCCAGGTCGAGGCCGGCGACCTGCCCGTGCGGATCGCCGGCGAGGTGAAGGGCTTCGACGCCGCCGCGCACCTCCCGCACAAGGTGCTGCGCCGCACCGACCCCTACGCCCGGTACGCGCTCGTCGCCGCCACCGAGGCCCTGGAGCACTCCAAGCTGACCATCGACGAGTCCAACGCCCACCGGGTCGGCGTCCTCATCGGCAGCGGCTACGGCCCCATGAAGTCCGTCGCCGACCACGTCCGCGACCTCGACGGCAAGGGCCCGCGCGCCGTGTCCCCCCTGTCGGCCGTCACCGGGGCCATCGACAGCGCCCCCGGCGAGATCAGCATGGCCACCGGCGCCCAGGGCCCCTCCCGCGCCCTCTCCAGCGCCTGCGCCTCGGGCACCGACGCCCTCGGCGAGGCCGTCCGCTGGATCCGCAGCGGCGCCACCGACGTCGTCATCGCGGGCGGCGCGGACGACATCATCACCCGGGTGGACATCGCGGGCAGCGGCAACGCCCGCGCCCTCAGCACCCGCCAGGGCGACCCCACCGAGGCCTCGCGCCCCTTCGACGAGGACCGGGGCGGCTTCGTGATGGCCGCCGGGGCGGGCGTGATGATCCTGGAGTCCGCCGAGCACGCCCAGGCGCGCGGCGCACAGATCCTCGCCGAGCTCGTCGGCTACGGATCCACCTCGGACGCGTACCACTGGACGGCCCCCCACCCGGAGGGCGTCTCGGTGCGCCGCGCCATGCGCGAGGCCCTGCGCGACGCGGGCCTCGGCCCCGAGGACGTCGACTACGTCAACGCGCACGGCACCGGCACCCAGCTCAACGACAAGGCCGAACTCGCCTCCCTGCGCGCCGTGTTCGGCGAGCGCATCGAGCAGATCCCGGTCAGCTCCACCAAGTCCATGACCGGCCACATGATCGGCGCGGCCGGTGCGGTGGAGGCCATCGTGGGCGCCCTCGCCATCAACGAGGGCGTCGTGCCGCCCACCCGCAACTGCCACCGACCCATCGACGAGCGGGTCAACTTCGTCCCGCACACCGCGCAGGCCCACGACGTCGACGTCGTGATGAGCAACTCGTTCGGCTTCGGCGGCCACAACGCGGTCGTCGTGCTCCGCCGCTGGGCCTAGCCCGGCCCTCGTACGGCGCCGCCCAGTGTGCGGCACCCACGGAGGGCGCCGCACCGCGCGGCGCCCAACCACCGCACCACTGACAGCAGTTCACTCATGCAGTCCTCGGGGAGATTCGACATGACCACGTCCGCGTCCACGCCCATGGAACCGGCCCGCACCGCCTCCATGGACGAGCGCAGGCCGCTCACTGCCGCCCAGCAGGGAGTCTGGTACGCGCAGCAGCTGAACCCGGACAACGCGTTTCTGGTCAGCGAATACCTGGAGATCCACGGGCCGATCGACGTGCCCGTCTTCGACCGGGCGCTCACCCTCGCCCTCGACGAACTCGACACCGTACGGGTGAAGTTCGTCGAGGACGAGGACGGGCTGTGGCAGTGCCCGGACCCCACGGCGATCCGCCTGGAGTACATCGACCTCGGGGACCGCCCCGACGGCCGCGACGAGGCGATCCGCATCATGAAGGGGCGGCTCACCGAGCCCTTCGACATGGCGGTCGGACCGCACTTCATCGACGTCCTCTTCAAGATCGCCGACGACTGCTTCTTCTACTACCAGCGCAACCACCACATCATCGGCGACGGCATGGGCGGCCGGATCTACTCCGACCGCCTCGCCGAGATCTACACCGCCCTCGCCACCGGCACCGACTACAGCCCCCGCACCTTCGCCACCCTGGACGAGTTCATCGCCCAGGACACCGACTACCGGGCCTCCGAGAAGTTCACCCAGGACCAGGAGTTCTGGCGCTCCCGGATGGCGCGCCGCCCCGAAGCGGTCTCGCTGACCGCCCGCACCGCCCCCGCCACCGCCGCCTTCCGGCGCAGCTCCGCCCACCTGCCGCCGCAGCTCATGGAGGACCTCAAGCAGGTCTCCCGGGACAGCCGGGCCCCCTGGGCGATCGGCCTGCTCGCAGCCGTCGGCGGCTACCTGCACACCGTCACCGGCGCCCGCACCCTGCCACTGGGCTTCCCCCTCCAGGCCCGCACCACCCCGGTGCTGCGCACCACCCCCGGCCTCACCGCGAACATCCTGCCGCTCGTCCTGGACATCACCCCCGCGACGACCTTCGCCGACCTGGTCCGCCAGTGCGCCGTCGAGGCCCGCCAGGTGGTCCGCCACCAGCGCTACCGGCAGGAGGACATCGCCCGCGACCTCCAGGCGGCGGGCGGCGGCAGCCGCACCGCGGGCGTCCTCGTCAACGTGATGCCCTTCGACTACGACCTCACCTACGCCGGCCACCCCGTCACCGCCCACAACCTGTCCAACGGCGTCATCGACGACATCGAGATCAGCGCCCTGGACCGCAACGACGGCCGCGAGGTGCTCCTCAACTTCGACGGCAACGGCGACCTCTACACCGACGCCGAGATCGCCACCCACCACGCCCGCCTGCTGCGCTTCCTGGCCGGCGCGCTCGCCCACCCCGACCTGCCCATCGGCCGCATCGACGTCCTGGACGACGCCGAGCGCACCCTCCTGCTGGACGACTGGAACGACACCGCCGCCCCCGACGACGACGGCCTCACCCACATCGTGGCCCGCGTCCAGGAGCACGCCGAGGCCCGCCCGGACGCCGTCGCCGCCGTCGACATCGACGGCAGCCCCGTCACGTACACCGCCCTCGCCTCCCGCGCCGCCGCCCTCACCCGCGACCTGCGGGCCGCGGGCACCGGCCGCGGCGACGTCGTCGGCATCCTCGCCGTCCCCGGCACCGGCTTCCTCGCCTCCGTCCTCGGTGTGCTCGGCGCGGGCGCCGCCTACGTCCCCCTCGACCCGAAGGCCCCCGCCGCCCGCAACGCCGCCCTGCTCGGCCGCTGCCGCGCCACCGCCCTCCTCACCCCCGCCGAACTCCGGCCGCTCGCCGCCGAGTTGACGGCCACCGGCAGTGCGCGGGTCGTGGTGGAGCGCGGCGAGGGCTGCGCCTGGCAAGCCCCGACCGGCGGCGGCGACGACCTCGCGTACGTCATCTTCACCTCCGGGTCGACCGGCGAGCCCAAGGGCGCGATGGTCCACCACCGGGGCATGAACAACCACCTCCTCGCCAAGGTCGAGGACTGCGCGCTGACCGCCGCCGACACCGTCGTCCAGAACGCCCCCCTCACCTTCGACATCTCCGTCTGGCAGATGCTCGCCCCGCTCGCCGTCGGCGCCACCGTCCGCATCGTCGACCGCGACACCGCCGCCGACCCGTGGAAGCTGTTCGCCCTCACCGCCGCCGAACGCATCCCCGTCCTGGAAGTCGTCCCCTCGCTGCTGCGCGCCGCCCTCGACAGCTGGTCCGCCGCCCACACCGACCCGCCCGCCCTGCCCGACCTGCGACTCCTCATGGTCACCGGCGAGGCGCTGCCCCGCGAGACGGGCGCCCGCTGGCTCCAGGCGTACCCGACGATCCCGCTGATCAACGCGTTCGGCCCCACCGAGTGCTCCGACGACGTCACCCACGCCGTCCTGGACACCGCCGCCCTGGCCACGATCGAGGAGGGCGCACCCGTCCCGATCGGCCGCCCGGTCCGCAACACCCGCCTGTACGTCCTGGACGACCGGCTGCGCCCGGTCCCCGCGGGCACCCCCGGCGAGCTGTACGCGGCGGGCACCGGCGTCGGCCGCGGCTACCTCGCCGACCCGGCGCGCACCGCCGCCGTGTTCGTCGCCGACCCCTTCTCCGACGAGCCCGGCGCCCGCATGTACCGCACCGGCGACTACGTCCGCTACGACAGCGAGGGCCGCCTGGTCTTCCTGGAGCGCCGCGACCACCAGGTCAAGATCCGCGGCTACCGCATCGAACTCGGCGAGATCGAGTCCGCCCTCGCCACCCACCCCGGCGTCGGCCAGGCCGTCGTGATGGTCCGCGAGGACAGCCCCGGCCGCCAGCAGCTCGTCGGATACGTCACCGGGGCGGACGGCGCACGGCCCGCGGAGGCGTGGGAGCTGAAGGAGCACGCCGCCACCCGGCTGCCCGACTACATGATCCCGACCGCCTTCGTCGCCCTCGACGCCTTCCCGCTCACCCCCAACGGCAAGCTGGACCGCAAGGCGCTCCCGGCCCCCGAGTCCACCGCGGGAGAGGGCCGCGCCCCGCGCACCCCGCGCGAGGAAACCCTGTGCGCCCTGTTCGCCGACGTCCTCGGCCTGGAGAAGGTCACCCTGGACGACGACTTCTTCGAACTGGGCGGACACTCCCTGCTCGCCACCCGCCTCGCGGGCCGGGCCCGCGCCGCCCTCGGCGCGGAGGTCTCCGTCCGGGACGTCTTCGAGGCCCCCACGGCGGCGGGACTGCTGGCCCGGGTCACCGAGTCCGCCGGCGCGGCCGCCGCCCCGGCCCTCGGCGTCCAGGAGCGGCCCGACGAGCTGCCGCTGTCCTTCGCCCAGCAGCGCCTGTGGTTCCTGGACCGCCTCGACGCCTCGGGCTCCGGCACGTACAACATTCCGCTCGCCGTCCGCCTCGACGGGGACCTGGACGTCGCGCAGCTGGAGCGGGCGATCGGCGCGGTCGTCGCCCGGCACGAGACCCTGCGCACCGTCTTCCCCGCCACCGAGGGCGAACCCCGCCAGGTCGTCCTGCCGCACGCCCGCACCCCCCTCGCCGTGCACGACACCACCGCCGACGAGCTGAGCGGCCTGCTCGCCGCGGCGGCGGCCCGGGGCTTCGACCTCGCCGCCGAACTCCCGCTGCGCGCCGACCTGTTCCGTACCGGCGACACCTCCCACGTCCTGCTCCTGGTCCTGCACCACATCGCGGGCGACGGCTGGTCGCTGGCCCCGCTGATGCGCGACCTGGAGGCCGCCTACACCGGCCGCGAGCCGGCGCCGCTGCCCGTGCAGTACGCCGACTACGCCCTCTGGCAGCGCCGGATGCTCGGCTCCGAGCAGGACGCCGACAGCCTCAGCGCCCGTCAACTCGCCTTCTGGCAAGGTGCGTTGGCCGGACTCCCGGAAGTCCTGGAGCTGCCCGCCGACCGCCCCCGGCCCGCCGTCGCCTCCTACCGGGGCAGCCGCGTCGGCTGGAACCTGGACGCCGCCACGCACGCCGCCCTCGGCGAGCTGGCCCGCCGGTCCGGGGCGAGCCTGTTCATGGTGCTCCAGGCCGCCGTCTCCGCACTGTTCTCGCGGCTCGGCGCGGGCGACGACATCGCCCTCGGCACCGCCGTCGCGGGCCGCCCCGACGAGAAGCTGGACGACCTGGTCGGCTTCTTCGTCAACACCCTCGTCCTGCGCACCGACGTCTCCGGTGACCCCGCCTTCACCGAACTCCTGCGCAGGGTAAGGGAGTCCGACCTGTCGGCCTTCGCCCACCAGGACGTGCCCTTCGAGCGCCTGGTCGAGGTCCTCAACCCGGAGCGCTCCCTCTCCCGTCACCCCCTCTTCCAGGTGATGCTGCTCCTCCAGAACACCCCCGAGCCCGACCTCGCGCTGCCCGGCATCACCCCCTCCCTGGAGGGCATCGCCGGAGGCATCGCGAAGTTCGACCTGACGCTGGACCTGCGCGAGACCTTCGACGCCGACGGCCGCCCGGCCGGGATCGAGGGCGACGTCGAGTACGCCCACGACCTCTTCGACCTGCCGACCGTGCAGGCCCTGTGCGCCCGCCTCGGACGCGTACTCACCCAGATCACTGCCCGCCCCGAAGTGCGGGTGGGGGAGCTGGAGTTGGTGGATGCGGGGGAGCGTGCGCTGGTGGTGGAGGACTGGGGTCGGGGTGAGGTCATCCCGGCCGGCCCCGGTCTGGTCGAGCGATTTGCTGCGCGGGTCGCGGAGGCGGCCGATGTGGTGGCGGTGGTGTGTGGTGAGGAGTCGCTGACGTACGGGGAGCTGGATGCCCGTGCGGAGCGGTTGGGCCGGGTGCTGGTGGGCCGGGGGGTGGGGCCGGACCGGTTGGTGGCGGTCGCGCTGTCGCGGTCGCTGGACCTGGTGGTGGCGTTGTGGGCGGTGGTGAAGGCGGGTGCGGCGTTCGTGCCCGTGGACCCGGCGCTTCCGGCCGAGAGGGTGGCGTACATCCTCGAAGACGCGGCTCCCGAGTGCGTGATCACCTCGGCGGAGGTCGCGGGACGGCTGCCGGTCAGCGGCGGGCTCCTCGTCCTGGACGAGCTGGACCAACTCGACGTACCTGACGTGCAGTTCGCTGCTCCGTCGGCGGACTGCCTGGCGTACGTGCTCTACACCTCGGGTTCGACCGGTCGCCCCAAGGGCGTCGGCGTGACGCGGGGCGGTCTGGAGAACGTCCTCGCGGACATGGGCGGGCGTTTTGAGGTCACGCCTGAGGACCGCTTCATGGCGGTCACGACCTTCGGGTTCGACATCTCCAACGTGGAGATCTTCGTGCCGCTGCTGGCGGGTGCCCGGCTGATCCTGGTCGAGCGGGACGTCGTCCTGGACCCGGTCCGCCTCGGTGCGCTGATCGTCGCCTCGGGTGCCACCTTCATGCAGGCCACCCCCACCTTCTGGGAGACCCTCGTCTCCGAGGTTCCGGCCTCCCTGGCGGGGCTGCGGGTCCTCATGGGCGGCGAGGCCGTCTCCTCCTCCCTGAACTCCCGGCTGAGCGCGATCGCCGCCGACGTCACCAACGGGTACGGGCCGACCGAGACGGCCGTGTACTCGGTCGCCGGTCGCATCGACGGCAAGCAGGTCCCCGGCATCGGCCGCCCCGTCGCGGGCAACGAGGTCTTCGTCCTGGACGAGAAGCTGCGGCCCGTCCCCCTCGGCGTCCCCGGCGAGCTCTACATCGCCGGAGCCGGTGTGGCCCGCGGCTATGTCGGCCGCCCCGGACTCACGGCGGAGCGTTTCGTCGCGAACCCCTTCGCCGCCGACGGGTCCCGGATGTACCGCACCGGTGACGTCGTGCGCTGGTGCGCGGACGGCACCCTGGAGTTCGTCGGCCGCGCCGACGACCAGGTCAAGATCCGTGGCTTCCGCATCGAGCCCGGTGAGATCGAGGCGGTCCTCGCCGCCTACCCGGGGGTCTCCCAGGCCGCTGTGGTCGTACGGGAGGACCGCCCCGGCGACAAGCAGCTCGTCGCCTACATCGTCGGCGAGGAAGGCGCGGGCACGGACGGCCTGCGCGACCACGCGGCCGCCAGCCTCCCCGGCTACATGGTCCCGACCGCCTTCGTCACCCTCGACGCCCTCCCCCTCACCGCCAGCGGCAAGCTGGACCGCCGGTCCCTGCCCGCCCCCTCCCACCTCTCCGCCGGCACGGGCCGCGCCCCGCGCACCCCGCAGGAGGAGACCCTGTGCGGGATCTTCACCGAACTCCTCGGGGTGGAGAAGGTCGGCATCGACGACAGCTTCTTCGACCTCGGCGGGCACTCCCTGCTCGCCACCCGCCTCGTCAGCCGCGTCCGCACCGCGCTCGACGCCGAACTGGCCATCCGGTCGGTCTTCGAGTTCCCGACCGTGGCGGGCCTGGCCCGGCTGGTCGCCGACGCGGACTCCGCACGCTCTCTCGTACGGGTGGCCACGACCCGGCCCGAGGTGCTGCCGCTGTCGTTCGCCCAGCAGCGCCTGTGGTTCCTGGACCGCCTCGACACGGACGGCGGCATGTACAACATCCCGCTCGCCATCCGCCTCGAAGGCCCGCTCGACGTCCCGACGTTGAAGGGCGCGCTGTCCTCGGTCGTGGCCCGCCACGAAGCACTGCGCACCGTCTTCCCCGAGGTGGACGGCCGCCCCCGCCAGCGCGTCCTCGACCACGCCGAGCTGCTGCTGCCGGTGCAGGACACGCAGGCCCACGAACTGGCCGGCGCACTGGAGGCCGCGGCGGGCCGGGGCTTCGACCTCGCCGCCGAACTCCCGCTGCGCGCACGGCTGTTCCGTACCTCCCCCGAGGACCACGTCCTCCTGCTCGTCCTGCACCACATCGCGGGCGACGGCTGGTCGCTGGCCCCGCTGATGCGCGACCTGGAGGTCGCCTACACGGGCGGCACGGAGCTCGCCCCGCTGCCCGTGCAGTACGCCGACTACGCCCTCTGGCAGCGCGAGACCCTCGGCTCCGAGGACGACCCCGACAGCCTCATCGGCAAGCAACTCGCCTACTGGACACAGAAGCTGGCCGGTCTGCCCGAGGTGCTGGAGCTTCCGGCGGACCGCCCCCGGCCCGCCGTCGCCTCCCACCGGGGCGGCCGAGTGGAGTGGCAGCTCGACGCGGACACCCACACCGCGCTCGCCGACCTGGCCCGCGAGTCCGGGGCGAGCCTGTTCATGGTGCTCCAGGCCGGTCTGTCGGCACTGCTGTCCCGCCTGGGCGCGGGCACCGACATCCCGCTCGGCACGGCGGTCGCGGGCCGCACCGACGACGCCCTGGACGACCTGGTCGGCTTCTTCGTCAACACCCTCGTCCTGCGCACCGACGTCTCCGGCGACCCCACCTTCCGCGAACTCATCGAGCGGGTGAGGGAGTCGGACCTGTCGGCCTTCGCCCACCAGGACGTGCCGTTCGACCGCCTGGTGGAGGTCGTCAGCCCGGAGCGCTCGCTCGCCCGGCACCCCCTCTTCCAGGTGATGCTGGCCCTCCAGAACACCCCCGAACCCGACCTCGACCTCCCCGGCATCACTCCCTCCCTGGTGCCCGTCGGGGACGCCCCGGTCAAGTTCGACCTGCTCCTCGACCTGCGCGAGACCTTCGACGCCGACGGCCGCCCCACCGGCATCACGGGCGAGATCGAGTACGCGGCCGACCTCTTCGACCCCGAGACCGTGCGGGCGCTGTGCGCACGCCTGGGCCGGGTGCTCGCCGAGGCCGCCGCCGACCCGGCCCGCCACGTCGGTGAGCTGAACCTCCTCACCCGGGACGAGCGGACCCGGCTCCTGCACACCTGGGGCGGCGCGGGACGGTCGGCCCCGCAGCTCTCCCTCGTGGAGTTCTTCGCGCAGCAGGTGATGGAGACGCCCGACGCGGTCGCCGTCGTCGGGGACGAGGGTGCGCTGTCGTACGCGGAACTGGACGCCCGCTCCTCCCAGTGGGCGCACTACCTGCGCACCCAGGGTGTCAGCGCCGGAACCCCGGTCGCGCTCCTGCTCGGCCGGTCCGTGGACCTGGTGGTGGCGGAGCTCGCGGTGGTGAAGGCGGGAGGCCACTACGTACCGCTGCACGACGCGTACCCGGCGGAGCGGCTGGCCTGGATCGTCCGCGACGCGGGCGTGGAACTGCTGCTCACCGACCGGGCCGAACTCCCCGACGGGCTGGCCCGGGCGGCGCGGTGCGTCGCCCTCGACGAGGCCGCCGCAGCGGCGGCGGAGCTGCCGCAGGGGCTGCCCGCCGGAGAGATTCCGGCCGCGCAGGTCGCGTACGTCATGTACACCTCGGGTACCACCGGTCTGCCCAAGGGTGTCGTCGTCAGCCACGCCAACGTCATCGACCTCGCCCTCGACCCCCGCTTCGACGGCCCGGCCCACGCCCGCGTGCTGCTGCACTCCTCGCACGCCTTCGACGCCTCGACGTACGAGATGTGGGCACCCCTCCTGCGCGGCGGGACCGTCGTCGTCGCCCCCGGCGGCCGGCTCGGCCCCGACGAGCTGCGGCACGCCGTCACCCGGTACGGGGCGACCGCGACCTTCATGACCACGGCGCTCTTCAACGTCCTGGTGCACGAGGCCCCCGACTCCCTGACCGGAATGCGGGAGATCTGGTTCGGCGGCGAGGCGGCGGACATCGACGCGGTGGACCGCGCGCTGGCCCTCTGCCCCGGCCTGAGCCTGGTCAACGGCTACGGGCCGACCGAGACCACCACCTTCGCCACCGCCTGGCGCGTCCCCGCCGACAAGGCGCCGGGCACGCCCGTGCCGATCGGCTCCCCGCTCGCCGGAATGCGCGCCTACGTCCTGGACGAGGGCCTGAACCCGGTCCCGCAGGGCGTGCCGGGCGAGCTGTACCTCGCGGGCAACGGGGTGGCGCAGGGTTACCTCGGCCGCCCGGAGCTGTCCGCCGAACGCTTCCCCGCCGACCCGTTCGGTGCCCGCGGCGACCGGATGTACCGCACCGGCGACCTGGTGCGGTGGACCCGCGACGGCGTCATCGACTACGTCGGCCGCGTCGACGACCAGGTCAAGATCCGCGGCTTCCGCATCGAGCCCGCCGAGATCGAGGCCGTCCTGGCCGGACACCCCGAGGCCGGGCAGGTCGTGGTGCTGGTCCGCGAGGACCGCCCCGGCGACAAGCAGCTCGTCGCCTACGTGGTGGGGGAGGTGGCGGGGCTGCGCGAGTACGCGGTCACGCACCTGCCCGCGTACATGGTCCCCTCGGCCTTCGTGACGCTGGACGCACTGCCGCTGACGATCAACGGCAAGCTGGACCGCAAGGCCCTGCCCGCACCTCAACTCCCCACCTCCCAGGCCGAGTCCGTCGCTCCGGAGACGGCTGCGGAGGAGACGCTGTGCGCGGTCTTCGCGGAAGTGCTCGGGCTGGCGTCCGTCGGCGTCGACGACGGCTTCTTCGACCTCGGCGGCGACTCCATCGCCTCCATCCAGCTCGTCAGCCGGGCCCGCAAGGCCGGTCTCGTGCTCACCGCCCGCGACGTCTTCGAGCGCCGTACGGTCCGCGAACTGGCGCTCGTGGCCTCGGCCGCCGGTGACCGGGTGGTCGCGGGCCGGGACGGGGTGGGCGCGGTGCCGACGACGCCGATCATCGAGTGGTTCCGGGCGGGCGGCGGCCCGGTCCGGGAGTTCAACCAGGCGTACGTCGTGCCGGTCCCGGCCGGTCTCACCCTCGCCGAACTGACCGGGGCCTTCGCGGCCGTCGTGGACCACCACGACGCGCTGCGGATGCGGCTGGACCGGGCGGCCGACGGCTGGGGCCTGGAGGTTCCGGCGGCCGGGTCCGTGGACGTGGCGGCGTGGGTGCGCCGGGTCGACGTGACCGGGCTGGACGCGCAGACCGTACGGGAGACCCTGGCGCGGGAGGCGGACGCGGCCCGTGCCGGGCTCGACCCCGAGCAGGGCGTCATGGCGCAGCTTGTCTGGCTCGACGCGGGCCCGGCGGGCGACGGTCAACTCCTGCTGATGGTGCACCACTTGGTGGTGGACGGGGTGTCCTGGCGGGTGCTGCTGCCGGACCTGGCCGCCGCCCACCGTGCGGTGGCCGCCGGGGAGCCGGTGGAGCTGGAGCCGGTCGGCACGTCCTTCCGGGGCTGGGCCACCGCCCTCGGCGAGGCGGCGACGCAGGACCGCTGGGCCGGTCAACTCCCGTACTGGGAGGGTGTGGTGGCGGATCAGGGCGGAAGCCTCGGTGCCCGTCCGCTCGACGCGGCACGCGACACCGTGGCCACCGCCGAGTCCTTCACGCTGGCCCTTCCGGCGCAGGAGACGGAGCAGTTGCTGACGGTCGTCCCGGCCGCGTACCGGGCGGGGGTCAACGACGTCCTGCTGACGGGCCTGGCGCTGGCGATGCGGCAGTGGGCTCCCGCCTACGCGGCGGGCGGTGTGCTGCTGGACGTGGAGGGGCACGGCCGGTACGAGGACGTCCTCGACGCCGGTCACGACCTGTCCCGTACGGTCGGCTGGTTCACCAGCATGTACCCGGTGCGGGTCGACCCCGGGCTGCTGTCCTGGGCCGAGGTCACCGCCGCCGGGCCCGAGGTCGGCGGGGCGCTCAAGCAGGTGAAGGAGCAGCTGCGCGGGGTACCGGACCAGGGTCTCGGCTACGGCCTCCTGCGGCACCTGAACCCCGAGACGGCCGGCTCGCTGGCCCGGGGGGCGAGCCCGCTGGTCGGGTTCAACTACCTCGGCCGGTTCGCCACCGACACCGGGGACGGCACCGCCGAGCACTGGACCTCGGTCGGGGAGACCGAGGCGGGCGGGGGAGTGGGCGAGGGCGAACTGCCCTTCGCACACGCCCTGGAGATCAACGCCGCCACCCAGGACACCGCCGAGGGACCGCATCTGCGGGCCACCCTCTCCTGGCCGGGCGCGCTCTTCACCGAGGCGCAGGTCGCCGAGCTCGCCGAGCTGTGGCACCAGGCGCTGACGGCCCTGGCCCTCCACGCGGAGAACCCGGACGCGGGCGGCCTCACCCCCTCCGACCTCTCCCTGGTCCCGCTCTCGCAGCAGTACATCGACCTCCTGGAGGAGGAGGAAGCGGACTACCTGGACGACGAGGAGGACGACGAAGAGGACGACGAAGACGGCGACGAAGAGGACGACGCATACGACGACGAGTACGACCAGGACGACGACGGGTCCGACGAGTGATCACCGACCGACGACCGCACCAGGAAACCCCCACCCCACACGCGCACCAGGAAGGCACGGCAATGAGCACGCCTGTGAAGTCGGCGGAGTCGAAGTCGAACCCCGCGAAGGCCCCTGTGAGTACGAAGTCCCCCGCGAAGTCCCCCGCGAAGGCGAAGGCCGCCAAGGCCCGGCCCGTCAAGGCCAAGTCCGCCATCGAGGACGTCCTCCCCCTCTCCTCCCTCCAGGAGGGCCTGCTCTTCCACGCCCTGTACGACGACGAGGGCCCCGACCTCTACACCGTCCAGCTCGCCGTCGAGATGACCGGCGCCCTCGACGCACCCCGTCTGCGCACCGCCGCCGAGGCCCTCCTCGCCCGCCACCCCAACCTGCGCGCCGGGTTCCGCTCCAAGGGGCTCGACAAGCCCCTCCAGGTGGTCCGCCGCCAGGTCCGCACCCCCTTCCAGCAGGTCGACCTCACCGGCCACGGCACCGTCCGGGCCGCCGAGGAGGCGTACCGGGAGCTGGCCGACGCCGAGCGGTCCCGCCGCTTCGACATGGCCCGCCCGCCCCTGGTCCGCTTCACCCTCGCCGCACTGCCCGGCGACCGGCACCGGCTGCTGGTCACCGTCCACCACATCCTGATCGACGGCTGGTCGGTGCCGGTCCTCCTGGACGACCTCTTCGAGCTGTACGAGCGAGGGGGCGCGGACACCGGAATGCGCCGCGTCCCCCCGTACCGCGAGTACCTGGCCTGGCTGGCCCGGCAGGACCGGCCCGCCGCCCTGGACGCCTGGGCCCGCGAGCTCGACGGCCTCGCCGAGCCCACCCTGCTCGGCGCGGGCCACGGCCCCGGCGGCGCGGTCGTCCCGCACAGCACCACCGTCACCCTCACCCGCGACGAGACCCGCGACCTGACGGCCCGCGCCCGCAGCCGCGGCTGGACCCTCAACACCCTCGTGCAGGGGGCGTGGGGCCTGGTCCTCGGGCGGCTCCTGGGACGTACCGACGTCGTCTTCGGCGGCACCGTCTCCGGCCGCCCCCCGGAGCTGCCCGGCGTCGAGACCATGGTGGGCCTGCTCATCAACACCCTCCCGGTGCGGGTGGCCTGGCGGCACGAGGACCGGCTCGCCGACCTGTTCACCGCCCTCCAGGACCGGCAGTCCGCCCTCACCCCGCACCAGTTCGTGCAGCTCGGCGACATCCAGCGCCAGTCCGGGCACCAGGAGCTCTTCGACACCACCACCGTCTTCGAGAACTACCCGCTCGGCGCCGAGCAGGCGCCCCCGCTCTCCGGCGGCCTGGAGATCACCGACGTCGACGCCCGCGACGCCACCCACTACGCGGTCAGCCTCGTCGGCCTGCCCGGCGAGGAACTCTCCTTCCGTATCGACTACCGCCCCGACCTCCTGGACGCCGCGACCGCGCACCGCGTCGCCGCCTGGCTGCGCGGCCTGCTCACCGCCGCCACCGCCGACCCGGACCGGGCGATCGCCCGCCTGGACCTCCTCGAAGGCGACGAGTACGAGCGTGTCACCGGCGAGTGGAACGCCACCGGCCGCACCGTCCCCGACACCACCCTCACCGCCCTCCTGGAGGAGGCCGCCGCCGCCCACCCGGCCGCCGAGGCCGTCGGACACGGCGACACCCGTCTCACGTACGACGAACTCCACACCCGCGCCAACCAGTTGGCCCGCCACCTCGTCGCCCTGGGCGCGGGACCCGACCGCATGGTGGCCGTCGCACTGCCGCAGCGGCCCGACCTCGTGGTGGCCCTGCTCGCCGTCCTGAAGTCCGGCGCGGGCTACCTCCCGCTGGACCCCTCGCACCCCGCCGAGCGCATCGCGGGCATGTTCGAGGAGACCCGGCCGGTCTGCGTCCTCACCACGACGGACCTCGCCGACCGCCTGCCCGCCCTCCCGGACCAGGGGCCCGTCCTCCACCACGACGACCCCGCCCTGCGCACCCACCTCGCCGCCCTTCCGGGCACCCCCCTCACCGACGCCGACCGCACCGCCCCGCTGCGGCCCGGCCACGCCGCGTACGTCATCTACACCTCGGGCTCCACCGGCCGCCCCAAGGGCGTCGTCGTCGAGCACCGCTCCGTCGTCAACTACCTGCTGTGGGCCCTCGACCTGTACCCGTCGGCCGGGCGCAGCACCCTCCTGCACTCGCCGGTCTCCTTCGACCTCACCGTCACCGGCCTGTACGCACCGCTGGTGAGCGGCGGCGCCGTCCACCTCACCCGCTTCTCCGGCGGCGGCGACCCCGAGGCCCCCGCCCCGGCCGGCGGCGTCGCCTTCCTCAAGGGCACCCCCAGCCACCTCGCCCTCCTGGAGGAACTGCCCGCCGACTACTCGCCCAACGCCGAACTCGTCCTCGGCGGCGAACCCCTCCCCGGCGCCCACCTCGACCACTGGCGCCGGCAGCACCCCGGGGTGCGCGTCATCAACGAGTACGGGCCCACCGAGACCACCGTCGGCATGACCGGGTACGTCATCGAGCCCACCGACGAGATCCCGGCCGAGATCCTCTCCCTGGGCACGCCCATGTGGAACACCCAGGTGTACGTCCTGGACACGGCCCTGCGCCCGGTCCCGCCCGGCGTCGTCGGCGAGCTGTACGTCGCCGGAACCTGCCTGGCGCGCGGCTACGCGGGCCGCGCCGACCTCACCGCCGCCCGCTTCGTCGCCAACCCGTTCGGCGCGCCCGGCACCCGTATGTACCGCACCGGCGACATGGTCCGCTGGTGCTCCGACGGCACCCTGGAATTCGCGGGCCGCGTCGACGACCAGGTGAAGATCCGCGGCTACCGGGTGGAACTCGGCGAGATCGAGTCCGTCCTCGCCGACCGCACCGGCAGCGCCCAGGTGGCCGTCGTGGTCCGCGAGGACCGCCCCGGCGACCAGCAGCTCGTCGCGTACGTCGTCGGTGAGTCCACCGAAGGACTGCGCGAGTACGCGGCGGACCGGCTGCCCGCGTACATGGTGCCCTCGGCGTTCGTCGCCCTGGACGCCCTGCCGGTCACCGGCAACGGCAAGCTCGACAAGCGGGCGCTGCCCGCCCCGCAGCACGACGAGACCGCGGCGGGCACCGCGGGCACCGGCCGCAGGCCGCGCACCCCGCAGGAGGAGATCCTCTGCCAGGTCTTCGCCGACGTGCTGGGCGTCCCCCAGGTCACCGTCGACGACAGCTTCTTCGAACTGGGCGGGCACTCCCTGCTCGCCACCCGCCTCGTCTCCCGCATCCGCACCGCGCTGGACGCCGAACTCGCCATCCGCACCGTCTTCGAGCACCCCACCCCCGCCGCCCTGGCCCGCGCCCTCGCCGGAGCGGACACCGCACGCGCCGCGCTGACCGCCCGCGCGCCGGGGGAGCGGCCCGAGGTGCTGCCGCTGTCGTTCGCCCAGCAGCGCCTGTGGTTCCTGGACCGCCTCGACACCGAGGGCGTCGGTACGTACAACATCCCGCTCGCCGTCCGCCTCGACGGGGACCTGGACGTCGCGAAGCTGAAGGACGCCCTGGGCGCGGTCGTGGCCCGGCACGAGTCGCTGCGCACCGTCTTCCCCGTCCTGGACGGCACCCCCGCCCAGCAGGTGCGGGACGCCTCGGTCACGCCGCCCTTCGCCGTACGGGAGGCGACCGGCGAGGCCCTGCGCGGCGCACTGCACACGGAGGCCGCCGCCCGCTTCGACCTGGCCAACGAACTCCCCGTGCGGGCAACCCTGTTCAAGGAGTTGGACACCTCCCACGTCCTGCTCCTGGTCCTGCACCACATCGCGGGCGACGGCTGGTCGCTGGCCCCGCTGATGCGCGACCTGGAGGCCGCCTACACCGGCCGCGAGCTGGCGCCGCTGCCCGTGCAGTACGCCGACTACGCCCTCTGGCAGCGCGAGACCCTCGGCTCCGAGGACGACCCCGACAGCCTTGCCGCCCGCCAACTCGCCTACTGGAAGCAGCAGTTGGCGGACCTTCCCGAGGTCCTGGAGCTGCCCGCCGACCGCCCCCGGCCCGCCGTCGCCTCCTACCGGGGCGGCCGCGTCGGCTGGAACCTGGACGCGAGCACGCACGCCGCACTCGGCGAGCTGGCCCGCCAGTCCGGGGCGAGCGTCTTCATGGTCCTCCAGGCCGCCCTGGCCGCGCTCTTCTCGCGGCTCGGCGCGGGCACCGACATCCCGCTCGGCACAGCGGTCGCGGGCCGCACCGACGACGCCCTGGACGACCTGGTCGGCTTCTTCGTCAACACCCTGGTGCTCCGTACGGACGTCTCCGGCGACCCCACCTTCCGCGAGCTGGTCAAGCGGGTCCGGGAGAACGACCTCTCGGCCTTCGCCCACCAGGAGGTCCCCTTCGAGCGCCTGGTCGAGGTCCTCAACCCTGAGCGCTCCCTCTCCCGGCACCCCCTCTTCCAGGTGATGCTGCTCCTCCAGAACACCGAGGAGCCCGAGCTCAACCTGCCCGGCCTCACCCCCTCGGTCGAGGAAGCCGCGGGCACGGTCGCCAAGTTCGACCTCTCCTTCGACCTGCGCGAGACCTTCGACGCCGACGGCCGCCCCACCGGCATCGAGGGCGACATCGACTACGCCCACGACCTCTTCGACCAGGAGACCGTCGCCGCCCTCTGCGGCCGGCTCGCCCGCACCCTCGAACTCTTCGCCGCCCGGCCCGAGATGCGGGTGGGGGAGCTGGAGTTGGTGGACGCGGGGGAGCGTGCGCTGGTGGTGGAGGACTGGGGTCGGGGTGAGGTCATTCCGTCCGGTCCCGGTCTGGTGGAGCGGTTTGCGGCCCGGGTCGCGGAGGCTGCCGATGTGGTGGCGGTGGTGTGTGGTGAGGAGTCGCTGACGTACGGGGAGCTGGATGCCCGTGCGGAGCGGCTGGCCCGGGTTTTGGTGGGCCGGGGGGTGGGTCCGGACCGGCTGGTGGCGGTCGCGCTGTCGCGGTCGCTGGACCTGGTGGTCGCGCTGTGGGCGGTCGTCAAGGCGGGTGCGGCCTTTGTACCGGTCGACCCGGCGCTTCCGGCCGAGCGGGTGGCGTACATCCTCGAAGACGCGGCTCCCGAGTGCGTGATCACGTCGGCCGAGGTCGCGGGACGGCTGCCGGTGACCGACGGACTCGTGGTCCTGGACGAGGTGTCCTCGCTGGAGCTTCCCGCCGTGGAGTTCACCGCTCCCACGGCCGACTGCCTGGCGTACGTGCTCTACACCTCGGGTTCCACCGGTCGCCCCAAGGGCGTCGGCGTCACCCGGGGCGGTCTGGAGAACGTCCTCGCGGACATGGGGGCCCGATTCGAGGTCACGCCTGAGGACCGCTTCATGGCGGTCACGACCTTCGGCTTCGACATCTCCAACGTCGAGATCTTCGTGCCGCTGCTGGCGGGCGCCCGCCTGATCCTGGTCGAGCGGGACGTCGTCCTCGACCCCGCCCGCCTCGGCGACCTGATCGTCGCCTCGGGTGCCACCTTCATGCAGGCCACCCCCACCTTCTGGGAGACCCTCGTCTCCGAGACCCCCGAATCCCTCACCGGGCTGCGCGTCCTCATGGGCGGCGAGGCGGTCTCCCCGTCCCTCAACTCCCGGCTGAGCGCCGTCGCCGCCGACGTCACCAATGGATACGGGCCCACGGAAACGGCCGTCTACTCGGTCGCCGGTCGCATCGACGACAAGCAGGTCCCCGGCATCGGCCGCCCCGTCGCGGGCAACGAAGTCTTCGTACTGGACAACGAGTTGAAGGTGGTGCCGGTCGGTGTTCCGGGTGAGCTGTATATCGCGGGCGCTGGTGTGGCGCGTGGTTACGTGGGGCGGCCGGCGCTGACGGCGGAGCGTTTCGTCGCCAACCCCTTCGCCGCCGACGGCAGCCGGATGTACCGCACCGGAGATGTGGTCCGCTGGTGCGCGGACGGCACCCTGGAGTTCGTCGGCCGCGCCGACGACCAGGTGAAGATCCGCGGCTTCCGCATCGAGCCCGGTGAGATCGAGGCGGTCCTCGCCGCTTACCCGGGTGTTTCCCAGGCGGCTGTGGTCGTACGGGAGGACCGTCCCGGCGACAAGCAGCTCGTCGCCTACATCGTCGGCGAGGAAGGCGCGGGCACGGACGGCCTGCGCGACCACGCGGCCGCCAGCCTCCCCGGCTACATGGTCCCGACCGCCTTCGTCACCCTCGACGCCCTCCCTCTCACCGCCAGCGGCAAGCTCGCCCGGCGCGCGCTCCCCGCTCCGGAGAACGCCGCCGGAACGGGCCGCGCCCCGCGCACCCCGCGCGAGGAGACCCTGTGCGGGATCTTCGCTGAGGTCCTGGGCCTGGAGCAGGTCAGCATCGACGACGGCTTCTTCGACCTCGGCGGGCACTCCCTGCTCGCCACCCGCCTGATCAGCCGCGTCCGCACCGTGATGCGCGCCGAACTCTCCGTCCGCGCCGTGTTCGAGTCGCCCACCGTCGCGGGCCTCGCGCTCCGGCTGGCGGAGGACGCGTCCGAGCCCGTACGGGAGCCGCTGCGTCCCCAGGAGCGCCCGCAGGAGATCCCGCTGTCGTTCGCCCAGCAGCGCCTGTGGTTCCTGGACCGCCTCGACACCGGCGGCGGCATGTACAACATCCCGCTCGCCATCCGCCTCGAAGGCCCCCTGGACGCAGCGACGTTGAAGGGCGCGCTGTCCTCCGTCGTGGCCCGCCACGAAGCACTGCGCACCGTCTTCCCCGAGGTGGACGGCCGCCCCCGCCAGCGCGTCCTCGACCACACCGAGTTCCCGCTTCCCGTCGTCCGGGTCGGCGAGGCGCAGCTGCCCGCCGTGCTGGCCGCCGAGTCCGCGCGCGGATTCGACCTCGTACGCGAACTTCCCCTGCGCGCCCGGCTGTTCAAGGTCGCGGAGGAAACCCACGTCCTGCTGGTCGTCCTGCACCACATCGCGGGCGACGGCTGGTCCCTGGCCCCGTTGATGCGCGACCTGGAGGCCGCCTACACCGGCCGCGAGCTGGCGCCGCTGCCCGTGCAGTACGCCGACTACGCCCTCTGGCAGCGCGAGACCCTCGGCTCCGAGGACAACCCCGACAGCCCGATCAGCGCACAACTCACCTACTGGAAGCAGCAGTTGGCCGGTCTGCCCGAGGTGCTGGAGCTGCCCGCGGACCGACCCCGGCCCGCCGTCGCCTCCCACCGGGGCGGCCGGGTGCCCTGGCAGCTCGACGCGGACACCCACACCGCGCTGACCGCCCTCGCCCGCACCACCGGCACCAGTCTCTTCATGGTCCTCCAGGCCGCCCTGGCCGGACTCCTCTCGCGGCTCGGCGCGGGCACCGACATCCCGCTCGGCACGGGCGTCGCGGGCCGCACCGACGACGCCCTGGACGACCTGGTCGGCTTCTTCGTCAACACCCTCGTGCTGCGCACCGACGTCTCCGGCGACCCGGAGTTCACCACGCTGCTCGCCAGGGTCAAGGACACCGACCTCTCCGCCTTCGCCCACCAGGACGTGCCCTTCGACCGCCTCGTGGAGGTCGTCAACCCCGAGCGTTCGCTCGCCCGGCACCCCCTCTTCCAGGTGATGCTCACCCTCCAGAACACCCCCGAACCCGACCTCGACCTGCCCGGCATCACCCCCTCCGTCGCGGACGTGACCAGCACCGTCGCCAAGTTCGACCTCGCCTTCGGGCTGGCCGAGACCTTCGACGCGGACGGCCGCCCGGCCGGCCTGTCCGGCGAGGTGGAGTACGCCGAAGACCTCTTCGACCCGCAGACGGTCACCGTGCTCGGCGACCGGCTCGGCCGGGTGCTCGCCCAGGTGGCGGCCGACCCGGGCCGCCGCGTCGGCGCGCTGGAGGTCGTCGGCGCGGACGAGAGGGCCGTCCAGTTCGACCAGTGGGGGACCGGCGCCCGCACCGAGCCCCGCCCCTCCCTGCCCGCCCTCTTCGCCCGGCAGACCGGGGCGACCCCCGACGCGGTCGCCGTCGTCGGGGACGGCGAGTCCCTCTCGTACGCGGAACTGGACGCCCGCTCCTCGCAGTGGGCGCACTACCTCCGCGCCCAGGGCGTCAGCGCCGGAACCCCGGTGGCGCTCCTGCTCGGCCGGTCCGTGGACCTGGTGGTGGCGGAGCTGGCGGTGGTCAAGGCGGGAGGCCACTACGTACCCCTGCACGACGCGTACCCGGCGGAGCGGCTGACCTGGATCGTCCGCGATGCACGCGCCGCCCTGCTGCTCACCGACCGCGCCGAACTCCCCGAAGGACTCGCGCAGGCCACCCGGCCCGTCGTCCTCGGCGACGTCGCCGAGCAGGTCGCCGCCCTGCCGACCAGCCCGGTCGCCGACGGCCTCCCGGCTGCGCAGAAGGCGTACGTCATGTACACCTCGGGTACCACCGGCCTGCCCAAGGGCGTCGTCATCAGCCACACCAACGTGGCCGACCTCGCCCTCGACCCCTGCTTCGACGGCCCGGCCCACGCCCGTGTCCTGATGCACTCCTCGCACGCCTTCGACGCCTCGACGTACGAGATGTGGGCACCCCTGCTGCGCGGCGGAGCCGTCGTCGTCGCCCCCGGCGGGCACCTCGGCCCCGACGAGCTGCGGGCCGCCGTCGCCCGGCACGGCGTCACCGGCACCTTCCTCACCACGGCGCTCTTCAACGCGATCGCCCTGGAGGAGACCGACGCCTTCCACGGGCTGCACGAGGTGTGGTTCGGCGGCGAGAAGGTCACCGTCGAGGCCGTGGACCGGGCCGTCGCGCTCTGCCCGGACACCCGCTTCGTGCACGTCTACGGGCCGACCGAGACCACCACCTTCGCCACCGCCTGGCCCGTCCCCGCCGACAAGAAGCCCGGCGGCACCGTCCCGATCGGCTCCCCGCTCGCCGGAATGCGCGCCTACGTCCTGGACGCGGCGCTCCGCCCGGTCCCGGCCGGCACGCCCGGCGAGCTCTACCTCGCCGGAACCGGCCTCGCGCACGGCTACCTCGGCCGCCCGGAGCTGTCGGCGGAGCGCTTCCCCGCCGACCCGTACGGCGCGCCCGGCACCCGGATGTACCGCACCGGCGACCTGGTGCGCTGGACCCGCGACGGCGTCATCGACTACGTCGGCCGCGCCGACGACCAGGTCAAGATCCGCGGCTTCCGCATCGAGCCCGCCGAGATCGAGGCCGTCCTCGCCGGACACCCCGAGGTGGCCCAGGTCGCCGTCGTCGTACGGGAGGACCGCCCCGGCGACAAGCAGCTCGTCGCCTACGTCGTCGGCACGCCCGGCCAGCTGCGCGAGCACGCCGTCGCCCACCTGCCCGCGTACATGGTCCCCTCCGCCTTCGTCGCGCTGGACGCGCTGCCGCTGACGGTCAACGGCAAGCTGGACAAGAAGGCGCTCCCCGCCCCCGAAGTCCCGCTCTCCGCAGGGGAGTCGGTGGCCCCGGGCACGGCCCGCGAGGAAATCCTCTGCGAGGTCTTCGCCTCCGTCCTCGGACTGTCCTCGGTCGGCGTCGACGACGGGTTCTTCGACCTCGGCGGCGACTCCATCGCCTCCATCCAGCTCGTCAGCCGGGCCCGCAAGGCCGGACTCGTGCTCACCGCCCGCGACGTCTTCGAGCGCCGCACCGTCCGCGAACTGGCCGCCGTCGCCACCGAGGTCGGCGCGGACACCGCGACCGGACAGGACGGCGTCGGCCAGGTGCCGACGACCCCGATCATCGAGTGGTTCCGGGCGGGCGGCGGCCCGGTCCGGGAGTTCAACCAGTCGTACGTCGTCCCGGTCCCGGCCGGCCTCACCCTCACCGAACTGACCGGCGCCTTCGCGGCCGTCGTGGACCACCACGACGCGCTGCGGATGCGCCTGGAGCGCGCCGCCGACGGCTGGAGGCTGGACGTCCCGGCCGCCGGAAGCGTCGACGCCGCCCCGTGGGTGCGCCGGGTCGACGTGACCGGGCTGGACGCGCAGACCGTACGGGAGACCCTGGTCCGGGAGGCGGGCACCGCCCGCGCCGGACTCGACCCCGAGCAGGGCGTCATGGCACAGCTCGTCTGGCTCGACGCCGGTGCCGGGGCGGACGGCCAACTCCTCCTGGTCATCCACCACTTGGTGGTGGACGGAGTGTCCTGGCGGGTACTGCTGCCCGACCTGGCCGCCGCGTACCACGCGGTCGCCGCCGGGCGGCCGGTCGAGCTGGAGCCGGTCGGCACGTCCTTCCGGGGCTGGGCCACCGCACTCGCCGAAGCCGCCGCCCAGGACCGCTGGACGACCCAACTCCCTTACTGGGAAAGCCTGCTGGCCGTCCGCGGAGGAGGGCTCGGGGCCGTCCCGCTCGACCCGGCCCGGGACGCCCTGGGCACCGCCCGGTCGGTCGCCCTGGACCTGTCCGAGGACGAGACCGAGCAGCTCCTCACCACCGTGCCCGCAGCCTTCCGGGCAGGCGTCAACGACGTCCTGCTGACCGGCCTGGCGCTGGCGATGCGGCAGTGGGCCCCGGGATACGCGGCGGGCGGCGCCCTCCTCGACGTCGAGGGCCACGGCCGGTACGAGGACGTCCTCGACGCCGGTCACGACCTGTCCCGTACGGTCGGCTGGTTCACCAGCATGTACCCGGTCCGCGTCGACCCCGGGCTGCTGTCCTGGGCCGAGGTCACCGCCGCAGGACCCGAGGTCGGCGGGGCGCTCAAGCAGGTGAAGGAGCAGCTGCGCGGCGTCCCCGACCAGGGCCTCGGCTACGGCCTCCTGCGCCACCTCAACCCCGACACCGCCGGCTCGCTGGCCCGGGGCGCGACCCCGCTGGTCGGGTTCAACTACCTCGGCCGGTTCGCCACCGACACCGGGGACGGCACCGCCGACCACTGGACCTCCGTCAGCGACACCGACACCGGAAACGGCGTCGGCGAGGACGGACTGCCCTTCGCCCACGCCCTGGAGATCAACGCCGCCACCCAGGACACCGCCACCGGGCCCCGGCTGCGCGCCTCCCTCTCCTGGCCCGCCGCACTCTTCGCGGAACCCGAGATCACCCGCCTCGCCGACCTGTGGCACCAGGCCCTCACGGCCCTGGCCGCACACGCGGAGAACCCCGACGCGGGCGGCCTCACCCCCTCCGACCTCTCCCTGGTCCCGCTCACCCAGAACCACATCGACCTGCTCGAAGCGAAGCTGAGGAAGTAACGATGACCCAGAGTCAGATAGAGGACGTCCTGCCTCTCTCGTCGTTGCAGGCGGGGCTGCTGTTCCACGCCCTGTACGACGACGAGGGCCCGGACCTCTACACCGTCCAGCTCGCCGTCGAACTGCGCGGCCCCCTGGACGCGGCCCGCCTGCGCCGAGCCGCCGGAGCACTGCTCGCCCGCCACCCCAACCTGCGCGTGCTCTTCGTCCACGAAGGGCTCGACCAGCCGGTCCAGGTGGTCCGCCGCGAGGTCGAACTCCCCTGGCGGGAAGTCGACTTCAGCGGTGGCGCCGCCGAGGCCTTCGACGCCCTGCGGGACAGCGAGCGCGCCCGCCGGTTCGCCCTCGACGAGGACGTACTGCTGCGCCTGGTCCTCGCGGCGATGCCCGACGGCAGCCACCGGCTGCTGATCACCCTGCACCACATCCTGGTCGACGGCTGGTCCGTGCCCGTCCTCCTGGACGACCTCTTCGAGCTGTACGAGCGGAACGGCGACCCCACCGGGATGCGCCGGGCCGCCCCTTTCCGCGACTACCTGGCCTGGCTCGCCCGGCAGGACCGGCCCGCCGCCCTGGAGGCCTGGGCCCGCGAACTCGACGGCCTCGCCGAACCCACCCTGCTGAGTGCGGGCCGCCGCACCTCCGGGGCGGGCACCGTGCCGGAGACCCTGCACGTCGAGCTGACCCGCGAGGAGACCGCCGCCCTCACCGCCCTCGCCCGCGAACGGGGCTGGACCCTCAACACCCTCGTCCAGGGCGCGTGGGGCCTGGTCCTCGGGCAGCTCCTGGGCCGCGACGACGTCGTCTTCGGCGGCACCGTCTCCGGCCGGCCCCCGGAGCTGCCCGGTGTCGAGACCATGGTGGGCCTGCTCATCAACACCCTCCCGGTGCGGGTGGGCTGGACCCCGCAGGACACCCTGGCCGGACTCTTCACCGGCCTCCAGGCCCGGCAGTCCGCGCTCACCGCCCACCAGTTCGTCCAACTCGCCGACATCCAGGGCGCGTCGGGCCACCAGGAGCTCTTCGACACCACCACCGTCTTCGAGAACTACCCGGTCGACGCGGACGGCGCCCCGCAGCTCGCGGGCGGCGTCGAGATCACCGACATGGACGCCAGCGACGCCACCCACTACGCGATCACCCTGCTGGGCCTGCCCGGCGAACAGCTCCGCTTCCGCGTCGACCACCGGCCCGACCTGATCGGCCCCGCCGCCGCTGCCCGCCTCGCCGACCGGCTGCTGCGGGTCCTCGCCGCCGTCGTCGCCGACCCGCAGACGACCGTACGAGACCTGGACCTGCTGGACGACGCGGACCGCCACCAGGTGCTCACCGCGTGGAACGCCACCGCGCACCCCGTGCCCGAGACCACCCTCACCGCACTCCTGGAGGCCCAGGCCCTGCGCACGCCCGACGCGGCGGCGCTCGTGCACCACGCCGGGTACACCGACGAGACGTGGGGGGAGACCACGTACGCGGGCCTGCACGCCGACGCCAACCGGCTCGCCCGCCTCCTGGTCGCCCACGGCGCGGGCCCCGACCGGCCGGTGGCCGTCGCCCTGGAACGGGGCCGGTCCCTCGTCGTCACCCTCCTCGCCGTACTGAAGGCGGGCTCCGCCTACCTGCCCGTCGACACCGGGCTGCCCGCCGACCGCGTCGCATCCATGCTGCGCACCGCCGACCCCGTGTGCCTGGTCACCGACCGGTACGTCACCGACTCCCGCCCCGCCGTGGCCGAGGGCGCAACCGCGGCCCGGGTGGCACCGGTCGTCCTGGACGACCCCGACACCGCCGCCTCTCTCGCCGCCCGCTCCGAAGCACCCCTCACCGACGCCGACCGGACGGCCCCGCTGCGGCCCGGCCACCTCGCGTACGTCATCTTCACCTCGGGCTCCACCGGCACCCCCAAGGGCGTCGGCGTCCCCCACGAGGGCATCGTCAACCGGCTGCTGTGGATGCAGGACCGCTACGGCCTCGGCCCCGACGACCGGGTCCTCCAGAAGACCCCGTACGGGTTCGACGTCTCGGTGTGGGAGTTCTTCTGGCCGCTGCTCACCGGCTCCCGCCTCGTCGTCGCCCGGCCCGGCGGCCACCGCGACCCCGCCTACCTGGCGAGGACCGTCGCCCAACACCGGGTCACCACCGTCCACTTCGTGCCGTCCATGCTGGACGCCTTCCTCCAGGACCCGGCCGCAGCCGGCACCCGGGGCGTCCTGCGGCGCATCCTGTGCAGCGGCGAGGCGCTCCCCGAGAAGACCGCCGACCTGGCCGCCGAGGTCACCGGCGCACCCGTGCACAACCTGTACGGGCCCACCGAGGCCTCCGTCGACGTCACCCACTGGGACTGCGTGCCCGGCGAGGGCCCGGTGCCGATCGGCCGCCCGGTCTGGAACACCCGGCTGTACGTCCTGGACGACGCCCTGCGCCCGGTGCCGCCCGGCGTCGTCGGCGAACTCCACCTGGCGGGCGCCCAGTTGGCGCGCGGCTACCTCGGCCGTGCCGCGCTCACCGCGGAACGCTTCGTCGCCGACCCGTTCGCGGCGGCCGACGGGCCCACCGGGGAGGGGGCGCGCATGTACCGCACCGGGGACCTGGTGCGCTGGCGCGAGGACGGGGCGCTGGACTACCTCGGCCGCACCGACGACCAGGTGAAGGTGCGCGGGCTGCGCATCGAACTCGGCGAGATCGAGACCGTCCTGGCCGCCGCCCCCGGCGTCGCCCACGCCCGCGTCGTCGTCACCCGCACCGGGCAGGACGGTGCGGGGGCCGGCTCCGGTGCCGAGCACCTCGTCGCGTACGTCGTCCCCGCCGACCCGGGCACGCCGCCCACCGCGGACGCGCTGCGGGAGCGGGCCGGGGCCGCGCTGCCCGCCTACATGGTGCCCACCGCGTTCGTCCTCCTCGACGAACTGCCGCTCACCGCCAACGGAAAGCTGGACCGGCGCGCCCTGCCCGCCCCCGACTTCGGCGCCCTGACCGGCGGCCGGGCCGCCCGCACCGCCACCGAACAGGCCCTGTGCACCGCCTTCGCGGAGGTGCTCGGCCTGCCCGGGGTCGGCGCGGACGACAGCTTCTTCGACCTGGGCGGCCACTCCCTGACCGCGACCCGCCTCGTCAATCGGATACGGGCCGCGCTCGGCGTCGAACTCGGCATCCGCTCGGTGTTCGCCGCCCCCACCCCGGCCGCGCTCGCCACCCTGCTCGCGAACCGCGACCTGAGCCCCGGCGGACTGGACCCCGTACTGGAACTGCGCACCGGAGGCGACCAGCCACCCCTGTTCTGCCTGCCCCCGGGCGCCGGACTGAGCTGGGCGTACGCCGGGCTGCTGGGCGGACTGGACACCGGACAACCGGTGTACGGACTCCAGTCGCCGAGCCTGGCGGGAGCGGGAGCGGGAGCGGGAGCGGATGGGGGCGGGGGGCCGGTGCAGCAGGCGGACCAGCCCCTGGACGTCCTGGCCGCCGACTACGTGGAGCGCATCACCGCGCTCCGCCCGCACGGCCCCTACCGGCTGCTCGGCTGGTCCGCCGGCGGACACCTCGCCCACGAGGTCGCCGTACGGCTCCAGGAACGCGGCGAGCGGGTCGACCAGCTCGTCGTCCTCGACTCCTATCCGGCCCAACCGGCCGAAGGGGACGTCACATCGGTGAGCGCGGAACAGGTCTTCGCCGAGGCCTTCGGGGAGCACGTGCCCGATCCACTGGCCCCCGACGCCCGCTCCCGCGCCCTGGGGCTCGTACGCGAGGAACTCGGCGAAGGAGCCCTCGGGCGGGTGGACGACGCCCTGGCCGGAGCCGTCCTGGACACATACCTCCTGAACACCCGCGCGATGCTGAATTACCGGCACCGGCGGTACGAAGGCGACCTGGTGTTCTTCCGGGCCGCCGACTGGACACTGGACCCCGAACGGCGCGACGTTTCGCGCTGGGCGGCCCACGTGAGCGGCCGAATTCGTATTCACGAACTCGACGCCAAGCATGAAGAAATAGCCCGACCGGAAATTCTCGCAGAAGTCGGGAAAGTTATTGCGGAATTGAATTCGGTTGGCTAGTCTCGCATCATCCCGGCAGCATCAAATAGGCAGACGCGGAGAAAAGGAAAAGACAATGGTGAACCCCTTCGAGGACAACGACGCCGCCTTCTACGTTCTGGTCAACGCCGAGAACCAGCACTCGCTGTGGCCGGCCTTCGCCGAGGTCCCGGCCGGCTGGAACCAGGTCTTCGGCCCCGGCGGGCGCACGGACGCGGTGGCGTACGTCGAGCGCGAGTGGACGGACCTGCGGCCCGCCAGCCTGGTCCGCGAGCTGGCCGGGACGAACGCCTGATGGGGGCCGTCGGCGGCGCGGCGACCGGGGCCCCGGCGGGCTCGCTGGCCCGGTGGACGCGCAACTGGCGCCCCCGCCCCGGGGCAGCGGTCAACCTGCTGTGCCTGCCGCACGCCGGCGGCTCCGCCGGTTTCTACCGGGGCTGGGCGGACCGGCTCCCGGCCGAGATCGACTTCCACGCGGTGCAGTACCCCGGCCGCGAGGACCGCTTCGCGGAGACCCCGCTCTCGGAGATGGACGAGGTGGCGGACGCGGTCACCGAGGCGATCCGCCCGCTGTTCGAGAAGGACGTGATCCTCTTCGGGCACAGCATGGGCGCCTCCGTGGCCTACGAGGTCGCCCGCAGGTGCGAGGCCCAGGGCCTCGCACCCCGGCTGCTGCTGGTGTCGGGGCGCTCGGCCCCGCGCCCGGCCGCACCGCGCACGCCCCGTACGGACGCGGAGATCGTGGACGAGATCCGGGACTTCTCCAGCACCGGGTCCACCGCCCTCGACGACCCCGAGCTGAGGGAGCTGCTGCTCCCGATGATCCGGGCCGACTACCGGCTGGTCGAGGGGTACGCCCCCGAGCACCCCGCGCCGGTCGCCGCACCCATCGCGGTCCTGCGCGGACGGGACGACCACAAGGTCACCCCGGAAGGGGCCGCCGCCTGGTCCGCGCTCACCACGGCGCACTGCACGGAACACGTCTTCGACGGCGGCCATTTCTACCTCCAGGAACACGAGCGGCCGGTACTGGCCACCCTCGCGGAACTGGTCGCGCACGCACTGCGCTCCTGAGCGTCCGCGTCGCGGTCCTTGTGCCGGCCCTTGGGTCAGCCCTTGCGGCTGCGGCGGACGCGGATGGCGAAACCGAGCAGCAGGGCCCCGGCGAGGATGAGCACCGCACTCGCCAGGCCCTGGTTGTCCGGAAAAGAATTCACGATGAAGAAACTCTCCTCGGGGTTCGTCCCGCTCATGCGCTGCACGAGCGGGGCGATGCCCTGGAGGAGCAGGATCACACCGGCGATCTCAAGAATCAGAAGCATTTCTTCCCCTTCTTCCCATCCCCCGCCGGGGCTTCCCCGGCGGGCCACTGCTGGTCTAAAGTCATCGCAGGCATCGTAAGGGCGTCCCGGGTTCTCCGGGGCGCCTTCTTCGCTGTTGGTGGCCGAATATAGATCCCTTGTAGATCGTTGATGGATCTTCTGTAGGACACCCGTAGAACGCCTGTGGAACGTGCCCGCAGAGCGCCGGCAGAGGCGCTATTCACCCCTCATCTATTCGGGAGAGAAAGAAATGGACCTGCTCAAGGGCAAGACGGTTCTGGTCACCGGAGTCCTGACCCACAACTCCATCGCCTTCCACACCGCCCGCCTCGCCCAGGAGCAGGGCGCCCGGGTCCTCCTCACCGGCTACGGCCGCATGAGCCTGGTCGAACGGGTCGCCCGCAGACTCCCCGAGCCCCCGCCGGTGCTCGAACTCGACGTCACCGACCGGGCCCAACTCGCCTCCCTCGCCGACCGCATCGGCGAGCACACCGACCGCGTCGACGGCGTCCTGCACTCCGTCGCCGGGGCCCCCGCCACCGCGCTCGGCGGCAACTTCATGACCACCGAGTGGGAGGACGTCGCCCGCGCCGTCCACGTCTCGACGTACTCGCTCCAGTCCCTCACCCGCGCCGTCCTGCCACTGCTCGGCGACCGCGCCAGCGTCGTCGGCCTCGACTTCGACGCCTCGCGCGCCTGGGCCGAGTACGACTGGATGGGCGTCGCCAAGGCGGGCCTGGAGTCCTGCGCCCGCTACCTCGCCTCCTACCTCGGAGCACACGGAGTCCGCGTCAACCTGGTGGCGGCGGGCCCGCTGCGCACCACCGCGGCCGTCAACATCGGTTCCGGCGACGGCTTCGACGAGGCCGACGACTGGGGCCGCAAGGCGCCCCTGGGCTGGGACGCCGAACACTTCGACCCGGTGGCGCGCGCCTGTGTCGCCCTGCTCTCCGACTGGTTCCCGGCGACGACCGGGGAGATCGTGCACGTCGACGGCGGCGCCCACGCGGTCGGCGACCGCCCGGGCACCCGCCGCCCGACGGCGGGAGTCCCCGCGTGACGGGCGGGGGCGGGGGAGTGGCGTCGGCGCTGGGGGGCGACGGCGTAGGGGTGGCGCTCGGGGGTGACGGGTCGGTGCTCAGCGGCGTGCGGGTGGCGCTCGGGGGTGACGGGTCGGTGCTCGACGGCGTGCGGGTGGCGCTCGGGGGTGACGGGTCGGTGCTCGACGGCGTGCGGGTGGCGCTCGGCGGGGACGGGCTGGTGATCGGGGCGATCGTCGCCTGCGAGATCGCCTTCTGGGCGTTCCTCGTCCTGGGCCTCCTCGCCCGGTACGCCCTGCGCGCCCGCCGCCTGGGCGGGGCGCTGCTGGTGTGCGTGCCGCTCACCGACCTCGCGCTGGTCGCCTTCTCCGTCGCCCACCTGCGCTCCGGCGGCGAAGCCGGGGCGACCCACGGGCTGGCCGCCGTGTACCTCGGCGTCTCGGTCGGCTTCGGGCCGGAGATCGTACGCAGGGCCGACGCCTGGTTCGCGCACCGCGTCACCGGCGCCCCGGCCCCCGCGAAACCGCCGGTGTCCGGGCCCGAACGAGTGCGCCACGAATGGAGGTTGTGGCTGCGCTGCGTCACCGCGTGCGCGGTCGCCGCCGGTCTGACGCTGCTGATGTGGGCCCTCGCGGCCCCCGGCGCCAGGGCCTCGGGGCTGTGGAACCTGGTTGCCCAGTTCGGGGGGCTCACCGTGATCTGGCTGGTCGCGGGACCGCTGCGGTACCAGTACTTCCCGCCGCGCGGCGGGAGTTCGCGTACGCCCGAGGCGGACGACCGGACCGGACGGGGGAAGTCGCGTGTATAGCACCGCTAAAGCACCGCCGGACAGGCTCGGGGAGGAGGGCGTACGCCGACCAGCACCGCTTACACGATCCAAGGGGGAACAGTGATCACCACCCCGGCCGTCACCGCCGGCCCGACCACCGGCGGAAACAGCCGAACCCGGACCGCCTCGACCACTTCGGGGGGACCGGACCTCCCGCCCTCACGAGCGGGCCGGGGCGACATCCACGTCTGGGCCTGGCGCACCGGCCCGGTGCCCGACGCCACCGACCTGGTGCTGCTCGACGAGGTGGAACTCGGCCGGGTGCGCCGCTGCCACCACCCCCGGGACGCCGCCGCGCTCGCCCGCACCCGGGCGGGGGCCCGGCGGGCCCTCGGCGGCCTGCTCGACGTCCCGCCGACGGACATCGCCCTGGGGAGGCGCACCTGCCCCGCCTGCGGTTCCGACCGGCACGGCCCGCCGGTACTGTCGCGGCCCGCGCTGCCGGACCCGCCGGGGGTCAGCCTGTCCCGCACCGAGGGGTGCGGGATGCTCGCGGCGGGCCTCGGGACGAAGGTGGGCATCGACGTGGAGGCCCTGCGCCCCGTCGACGCGGAGGGCCTCGCCGAGGTGGTCCTCACCGAACGCGAACGGGCCCACGTGCTGGGCGTCCCGGAGGGCCCGGTCCGGGCCCTGCGCCACTTCCGCTGCTGGACGCGGAAGGAGGCGGTGGTGAAGGCCGCGGGCACGGGCCTGATGGGCACGGAACTGACCCGCCTGGAGGTCTACCCGGAACAACCAGGTCCGGTACGCGTGGTCCTGCGCACCGGCGGCCTGCCCCCCACCTCCTGGCACGTCCGCGACATCCCCCTCAACGGCCCCTGGACCGCCGCCCTCGCGCACCCCGCGACCCCCTCCACCCCGCACCTCACCCTCCACACCACCCCCTAACCCCTCGTGCTCCGCCCCGCCCTCCCTCTCTTCCCCTAGGGCCTGTCGTCAAATGGTGATCTTGAGTGGTGGATCATGGTCGGGTGATACGCCGCCATGAACTGTCCGATGCCGAGTGGGAGTTCGTCC
>NZ_JBIUXN010000021.1:0-189057 GCF_044744005.1 Streptomyces sp. NPDC087440
CGGGTGGGCCGGGAGCGGGAGGGGCCGCCCCCTTGCCCGCCCGTCCCGCCCCCGGGGGGCGGCCCCGCCGCCCAAGGGGGCTAGGGGGAAGGGGAGGGGGGCGGTGGAAAGGGGCGGGGCGGCGGAAGGGAGGCGGCATCGCCGCCGGGACTATGGCTGCCCGGAGGGCATGCCATCAGGGGCGCGGGGAACTGCGCGACCAGCCACGACGCACCCGCACAGGACAGAGACCACCACACACCCGCACGGAACCGCCCCCCGCACCCCCGCCCCCGGCGGGAAATGCGGGGGACAGATCCACATCCCCCGCGTTAGCCTCCCCGCATGGCCAGGTACTTCTACTTTCTGTGATTCCCCCCGCGGAAGCGGCCGGGGTCGAAGGGGCTGAGCCCCTCCCCCCGCCGCCACCCCCGCGTGCCCTGAGAAGGGATCGCAGTCCGAAGCAGACAGACCCACGCCACCCCCAGGGGAACCCCCATGCCCGCCCAGCTCTCCCTCCACGCCGTCTCCAAGTCCTTCGGCGACCGCACCGTCCTCGACCGCGTCGACCTCTCCCTCCGCCCCGGCGAGAAGGCCGGTGTCGTCGGCGAGAACGGCTCCGGCAAGTCCACCCTCCTCCGCCTGATCGCAGGCGAGACCACCCCCGACGACGGCGAGCTCACCGTCACCTTCCCCGGCGGCGTCGGCCACCTCGCCCAGACCCTCGCCCTCCCCGACCACCTCACCGTCCAGGACGCCGTGGACGCCGCCCTCGCCGAGCTGCGCGCCCTCGAAGCCGCACTCCGCGCGGCGGAGGCGAACCTCACCGACGCCACCCTGGACGCCTACGGCGACCTCCTCGCCGCCTACCAGGACCGCGGCGGCTACGAGGCCGACGCCCGCGTCGACTCCGCCCTGCACCACCTCGGCCTCGCCGCCGTCACCCGCGACCGGGTCCTCGGCTCCCTCTCCGGCGGCGAGCAGTCCCGCCTCGCCCTGGCCTGCGTCCTGGCCGCCGACCCCGAACTCCTCCTCCTCGACGAGCCGACGAACCACCTCGACCGGCACGCCACCGCCTGGCTGGAGGACCGGCTGCGCACCCACCGCGGCACCGTCGTCGCGGTGACGCACGACCGTGCCTTCCTGGAGCGGGTCACCGACACCGTCTGGGAGGTGGACCGCGACCTGGCCACCGTCACCCGGTACGGCGACGGCTGGCAGGGCTACCGCACCGCGAAGGCCGCCGCCCGGGCCCGCTGGGCGCAGCAGCACCAGGAGTGGGTCGACGAACTGGCCCACACCCAGGCCCTGGTGGAGGCCTCGGGCCAGCGCCTCGCCGCCACCGGCAAGGACCCCGGCCAGGGCTTCGGCAAGCACCGCAGGTCCAGCGAGGCCAAGCTGTCCGGCCGGGTGCGCGCCGCCCGCCAGCGCCTGGAGACGCTGCGCGCCCACCCCGTACCGGCCCCTCCCGTTCCGCTGTCGTTTCACGTGAAACTGCGCACCACGGAGGAACGGCCCTCCGTACTGGCCGAGTTGAGGGACATCCGTGTCGCCGACCGTCTGCACCTCCCCGAGCTGACCCTCAAGTCCGGCGAACGCCTCCTGGTCTCGGGCCCGAACGGCGCGGGCAAGTCCACCCTCCTGCGCGTGCTCGCCGGGGACCTCGCGCCGGACGCGGGGACGGTCGTACGCCCCCACCACCTCGGGCACCTGCGCCAGGAGCCGGACCGCTCCGACGACCGGCGTCCTCTCCTCGCCGCCTTCGCCGCCGGGCGGCCCGGATTTCCCGAGGAGTACGAGGAGGAACTGCTCGCCCTCGGACTGTTCCGGCCCGCCGACCTGCCGGTCGCCGTGGACGCGCTGTCCGTCGGGCAGCGGCGGCGGCTGGAGCTGGCCCGGCTGGTGACGCGCCCCGCCGACCTCCTCGTCCTGGACGAGCCGACGAACCACATCTCGCTCGCCCTCGTGGAGGAACTGGAGGAGGCCCTGGCGGACTACCCGGGCGCGGTGGTCGTCGTCTCGCACGACCGGCGCTTCCGGAGCGGATTCGCGGGTGCGGAACTGGAGTTGTCACAAGGACGGGTGATGGCCACGGGGTGAGGGGGCGGTGAGGGACGTGTGTCTCGGATGCGTACCGGTGTTCGTCCGCAGGGTTGAAAACGCCCTCCGGGCGGGATGATCAACACACTTGCGACGCCCGAACGCACGTCCACTACCGATGACGGGGGACCCCCATGCCACTCCTCACCCGCAGCATGGCCGCCGCCCTGGCCGCCGCCGCACTTCTCGCCGGTGCGGCGACGGCGTGCACCGCCGCCTCCCCCAAGGCGCCGCCGCTCGACCTGAAGGCCACCACTCCCCCGCCGAAGCCCGCCGCGGAGCAGGCCGCGAACCCGTCCGGGACGGGTCTGGAAAAGCAGGCCCGCGACCTGCTCGGCAACCCCGACGACCCGTTCGAGGAGGACGACCCGGACGACGTCGGCGGGACGTTCCACTCGGCCGGATCACTCGCGATACCCGGCATGAACAGGGACGAGACCGTCAAGCGCGGACTGCACCTGACCGTGCAGGTGGCCTGCGCCGGAAAGGGCGTCGTCACCTTCGAGGCCGTCTCGGGCAAGGCCAGGACCATCAAGCGCGTGGACTGCGCGGGGCCGCAGCCGACCAGCCACCTGGAACTCACCACCGCCGCGGGCGTCTTGGAGGTCTCGGCCGACTCCCCGGCGGGCGATCGGGTGGGCACCGCCTATGTCGTACGACAGACCAAGTGACCGCTCCCGACCGTTCCAGTCCGCTATGCGAACGCACCTGACCGGAACCCGCCCTTGACGCTGACACGAACTCTCACTGAACATCAGGCACGCACAGCGCACGCGTCACCGCTCAACTGCCGTACCAGACCCACCTGTTCGGCCAGTTCTCGTACGTTTCCGTCCCGTCCCCGTTCGGAATCCGGAGCCCCCACATGACGCTCTCCGCCTTCAGCAGATCCGGCAGTCTCCGCGTCGCGGCCGTGTCCGCGCTCGCCGTCACCGGACTGCTCGCCACCACCGCAGGTGCCACCGCAGCGGCGCCCGCTCCTGCCCGTGCGACGGCAGCGGCGGCCGCCGCGCCCGACATCCCGCTCGCCAACGTCAAGGCACACCTCACCCAGCTCTCCCAGATCGCCGCCGCCAACGGCGGCAACCGCGCGCACGGCCGCGCCGGTTACAAGGCGTCCATCGACTACGTGAAGGCCAAGCTGGACGCGGCCGGGTTCACCACCTCGCTCCAGACCTTCACCGCCAGCGGCGCCACCGGCTACAACCTGATCGCCGACTGGCCGGGCGGCGACCCCAACAAGGTCCTGATGGCCGGCGCGCACCTGGACTCGGTGACCGCCGGGGCCGGGATCAACGACAACGGGTCGGGCTCCGCCGCCGTCCTGGAGTCCGCGCTCGCCGTCTCGCGCGCCCAGCTCAAGCCCGACAAGCACCTGCGGTTCGGCTGGTGGGGCGCGGAGGAGCTGGGGCTGCTCGGCTCGAAGGCGTACGTCAACAGCCTCCCGGCAGCCGAGCGCGCGAAGTTCGCGGGCTACCTCAACTTCGACATGATCGGCTCGCCGAACCCGGGCTACTTCGTCTACGACGACGACCCGACCATCGAGAAGACCTTCAAGGACTACTACGCGGGCCTCGGCATCCCCACCGAGATCGAGACCGAGGGCGACGGCCGCAGCGACCACGCCCCGTTCAAGAACGTCGGCATCCCGGTCGGCGGCCTCTTCTCCGGCGCGGACTACCGCAAGACGGCCGCGCAGGCGCAGAAGTGGGGCGGCACCTCCGGCGTCGCCTTCGACCGCTGCTACCACGCCTCGTGCGACAGCCTGACGAACATCAACGACACCGCGCTGGACCGCAACAGCGACGCGATCGCGTACGCGCTGTGGACGCTGTCGGCCGGAAGCACCACGCCTCCGACCGGCACGGACTACGAGAACACCACCCCGCTGGCGATACCCGACGCCGGTGCGGCCGTGAACTCGTCGATCGCCGTCTCGGGCCGTACGGGCAATGCGCCCGCCGCGCTCAAGGTGTCGGTGAACATCACGCACACCTACCGCGGCGACGTCGTCCTCGACCTGGTCGCCCCGGACGGGACCGCGTACCGGCTGAAGAACTCCAGCAGCGACTCGGCGGACAACATCGTCGCGACGTACACGGTGAACGCCTCCAGCGAGGCGGCGAACGGGACGTGGAAGCTCCGCCTCCAGGACGTCGCGGCGCAGGACACCGGCACGCTGAACAGCTGGAAGCTCACCTTCTGAACCCCGTAGGCACCTTCCGGCACTGAAACCCTGCCGCCCCCGACGCGCGACCAACCCGCGTCGGGGGCGGCAGTCCAGCGTTTCGGCCGGTACGGCTACGGGCGGCAGTCCAGCGCTTTGGCCGGTACGGCTACGGGCGGCAGTCCAGCGTCCGCAGCACGTGGTCCACCAGCTCCGCCATCCGCTCGGCGGTGTGCGGCGGCTTGCGCAGCGCGTACCGGTAGTAGAGCGGCCCGTAGAGCAGCTCCACCGCCAGCTCCAGGTCGGCGCCCTCCGGCAGGCGGCCCTGGCGCTGGGCGCTCTTGAGGCGGTTCACGGCGGCGGTGAAGCGCGGAGTGATGAATTGTTCGTGAACAGCCTCGGTGAGCTCCGGGTCGTGGTGGAGCTCCGAGAGGATGCCGATGTACGCCGGTCCGAAGGGCGGCGTGGTCAGCAGATGGACCACTCCGGTCATCTGCGTGTAGAGGTCGGCGGCGAGGTGGCCGGTGTCCGGGAACGGCGCGTTCGAGTCGGTGCCCTGACCCAGAGCTTCCAACAGGACAAAGCCCTTTGAGGGCCACCAGCGGTAGATCGTCTTCTTGCTGACACCGGCCCGCGCGGCGATCGCCTCCACGGTGACCCCGGCGTACCCCTTCTCCGAGCACAGCTCGATGGCTGCCGCGAGGATCGCCTTCCGGGACCGCTCGCTGCGCCGTTGGGGGTTGGGAGGCGTCGCGCTCACGCGGCGAGTTTAACGGGACGACGATACGTAGCGTATTGACAGCGGAAGGACAGCCTCCAACAATGGCGATCCGAGGGGGAACGGTCCGTGTCGTGTCGAGCCGCATCGGGGGACGGCTCGGTACGGCACAGGCTCAGGGCCGGTCCCGTGCGCCGGAGGGGAACGTGCGGGCCCGGCCCGCACCCCCTCCGGCCCTCCTCCAGGACAAACGCGGCGTTTCAGGCCGTGCTGCCCCAGGCCGCGTGCTGCCTCAGGCCGTGCTGCCCCGGGCCGCGTGCCGCCTCAGGCCGTGATGTCCCTGGCCGAGAAGCGCGCCCAGGCCGCCGAGCCGAACACGGCCGCGTACACGCCCTGCATCCCGAGGTTCTTCCACAGCTCGTCCCAGTAGACGGGCTCGCGCAGCAGGTCCGCGAAGGACAGCCAGTAGTGCGGGAAGAGGTAGGGGCCGAGCGCGTCGAGCTGCGGGATCGTGTCCAGGATCTGCACGGTGATCAGCAGTCCGACGGTGGTCGCCATGGCCGCGATGCCGCTGCTGGTCAGCGTCGAGACGAACAGCCCGACGGCCGCGAACCCGATGAGTGAGGCGGCGACGGCCACCGCGACCGCCAGCGCCCGCAGCAGCCCCTCCCCGAAGCCGATCGGCACCCCGGAGATCGTCATCACCTCGCCGACCGGGAACAGCAGGGCCCCCACCGCCAGCGCGGACGCCGCCACCACCAGGGTCGCGACCAGGCAGAACACCAGCGTGGTCGCGTACTTGGCGAGCAGCAGCCGGGTCCTTCCGGCGGGCGCGACCAGCAGATAGCGCAGGGTCCCGGAGTGGGCCTCCCCGGCGATCGCGTCGCCCGCGACGACCCCGACGGCCATCGGCAGGAACACCGGCAGCGTGGCCGCGAGCGCGGCGAAGACCAGGAACAGCCCGTTCTGGGTGACCTGCGAGAAGAAGGCGGGTCCGCCGCCCCCGCCGCCGCCCTCCGGGGAGCCGCCGGACTCCACCTTCATCGCGATGCCGATCAGTACGGGTACGCCCGCGAGCACCGCCAGCAGCGCGAGGGTGCGCCAGCGCCGGAAGGTCACCCGCAGCTCGGACCGCAGCAGCCCGAACGTCCACAGCGGGCTCACGGCCCTCCCGGCGTCCTCGACCCGCGACGCCTCCTCAACCCGCGACATCGAATCCCTCCCCGGTCAGCGCGACGAACGCGTCCTCCAGCGAGGCCCGTTCGACCCCGAACCCGGTGACCCGCACCCCGGCGTGCACCAGCGCGGCGTTCAGCTCCGCGAGCCCCGGCCCGTCGGCCCCCGGAGGGCTGCCGGTGACCCGCCCCTCCCCCGCCTCCACGTCCGTCACCCCGTGCTCCTTGAGCACCCGCGCCGCCTCGCCGGGATCGGGCGTGGCCACCACCAGCCGCCCGCGCGCCCCCGCCGCGAGCTCGGCGACCGGCCCCTGCACGAGCAGCCGCCCCTTCGCCATCACGGCGGCATGCGTGCACACCTGCTCGATCTCGTCGAGCAGGTGCGAGGACAGGAACACGGTGGTGCCGTCGGCCGCCAGCTCCCTGACCAGGGTGCGGATCTCCCGCATCCCCTGCGGGTCGAGGCCGTTGGTCGGCTCGTCCAGAACGAGCAGGTCACGGGGTTGCAGCAGGGCCGCCGCCAGGCCGAGCCGCTGCTTCATGCCCAGCGAGTACGCCCGTGCCTTCTTGCCGGCGGCGGGGGTCAGCCCGACCCGGTCCAGGGCCGCCGCGACCCGCGCCGTGCGGGTGCGCGGGTCGGCGGTGGGGTCGGCGGAGTCGTACCGCCGGAGGTTGTCGCGGCCGGACAGGAACCCGTACAACGCGGGCCCCTCGATGAGTGCTCCGACCTTCGGCAGTACGGTCCTGGCGGCGCCCGGCATGGGCCGCCCGAGCAGCCGGGCGGTCCCGGAGGACGGTTCGATCAGCCCCATCAGCATGCGGATGGTGGTGGTCTTCCCCGAGCCGTTGGGCCCGAGGAACCCGAAGACGCTCCCGGCCGGGACGGTCAGGTCCAGCCCGTCCACGGCCAGTTGACCGCCCCGGAAGCGCTTGGTGAGCCCCCGGGTCTCGATCACCCACGCGTCGTCGGGCGCACCCGCCGCTCTTTCCGCCGCCGAACCGTCCCCCATCCGACCCCAACTCCCCTCACATCATGCCTACTTGGCCTCGTTGGCCGCCTTCAGCAGCGCGTCCTTGGTGACCGCGCCGACGAACACCCGGCCGTCGTCCGTCATCAGGGCGTTGACCAGGCGGGTCGAGAAGATGCGGCCCTCGCCGAACTTCCCGGAGACCTTGTCGCCCAGCGAGTCCATCAGGCCCTGTGCCTGCGGCGGCAGCTGGTCCTTGCCGTTGCCGGCGGCGGGCTTGGCGCTCTTGGTGCCGAGCTGCGCGACCGAGGTCCAGCCCTCGCCGATGACCTTGACGTCCTGGCCGGGGCCGCCCTTGCCGAACTCCTTGCCCAGGCCGAAGTCCGGGGCGCCCTTCTTGTCGTTCTTCGGGGCGTCGAGCTTGTCGGCCTCGGTGACCTTCGCACCCTTGGGCGGGGTGAAGGCAAAGGTGCTCGCGTCGGGCTTGGCGAAGTCGACCTTGGTGAAGCCCGCCTCGACGACCGGCTTGCCGCCGTCGCTGGAGAGCAGCGAGAACTTCAGCGGCGTCCCCGTCTTGGCGTCCACCGCGACCCGGATGTCCCGGACCGTGGAGCCGGACTGCTTGGGCTTGACGCTCAGCTGGTAGGCGTCGCGGCCCGCGACCTGCGCGGTGCCGTCGACGGTGACGGCCGTGTTCTTCCCGGCCATCTTCAGTGCCTGCTCGGCGAACTCCTTGGGCGTGGTCGGCGCGCCCTCGGGCAGCTTCTGCCGCTTGCCGGGCTTACCGGCATCCTTGGGGGTCTTCGCGTGGAACGCCTCGTTGGAGGCGCTGTCGTACGCCCAGACCTCGGTGCCGTTGTGGATCAGGCTGTACTCGGCGGCGTCCTCCAGGACCGAGACCTTCTGCCGGTCCGGGCCGTCGAGGGCGACGCGCAGCGTGTGCGTGCCGGAGACCAGCTTGGTCAGCTGGGCCTGCGGGTCGGCGCCGGAGCCCTTGCCCTTGGCGCCCTCGGCGCCGCCGAGGCTCTTGGCGATCCCGTCGAGGTTGGGCAGGCCGAGATCCGTGGTGATCTTGACGTTGCCGGAGAGCTGCTGGGTGTCGGAGGCGGCGATCTTCTCGATCAGTTCCTGGGCGGTGAGCTGGGGCAGGTCGGGGTCGCCCGCGTTGGCGAGTGCCGGGACGAGCCCGATGGTCGCCGCCGCGACGCCCGCCACCGCGACCGGCACGACGTACCGCGCGGCCTTGCGGCGGCGCACCCCGCCGGTGCCCTCGGTGGTGCCCTGTGCCGTGTCGTTCGGTGCCGTGTCCTTCGGTGCCATGGTGTGCTCTACCTCCGTGGTTGGCTGCCGTCCCACCATCAGACCAAATCACCACCGGCGATACGTCAACCCCCGGCATCAACCTCGCCTACTCCCACGGGATGACGGAAGCCACCCGTTCCTCCCCCGCCAGAGGGGCAGCAGAAACAAGTGGCTCCTACAGCTACCGGGGCACCCAGGGGGCGACCGCCTGCTCAGCCGGCCCGGTGCACCACCGCGTCGCACAGCTCCGCCAGCGCCGACTTCGCGTAGCACTCCGGCAGCGGCGCCAGCGTCGCCCGGGCCTCCTCCGCGTACCGCACGGTGTCCCGCCTGGCCTGCTCCAGCGCCGGGTGGACGCGCAGCCTGCGCAGCACCTCGGCCAGCTCCGCGTCGCCCGACAGGTCCCCGTCGAGCAGCGCGCACAGCTCCACGTCCTCGGGGCGCCCGTGTGCCTCGGCCATGGCCCGCAGGTGCAGCACCGGCAGCGTGGGGATGCCCTCGCGCAGGTCGGTGCCGGGGGTCTTGCCGGACTCGTGGCTGTCGCTGGCGATGTCCAGGACGTCGTCGGCGAGCTGGAAGGCGGTGCCGAGCCGCTCCCCGTACTGGGTGAGGATGTCGACGACGCTGTCGTCGGCGCCCGCGATCATCGCCCCGAACCGGCAGGAGACGGCGACCAGCGAGCCGGTCTTGCCGGACATCACGTCGAGGTAGTGCTCGATCGGGTCGCGCCCGTCGCGCGGCCCCGCCGTCTCCAGGATCTGGCCGGTGACCAGGCGCTCGAACGCCTCGGCCTGGATGCGGACGGCCTCCGGGCCCAGGTCCGCAAGGATGTGCGAGGCGCGTGCGAAGAGGAAGTCCCCGGTGAGCACCGCGACCGAGTTGCCCCAGCGCGAGTTCGCGCTCGGCACTCCGCGCCGTACGTCCGCCTCGTCCATGACGTCGTCGTGGTACAGCGTCGCCAGGTGGGTCAGCTCCACCACCACGGCCGACGGCACGACACCCGGCGCGTAGGGATCGCCGAACTGGGAGGACAGCATCACAAGGAGCGGCCGGAAACGCTTGCCACCTGCGCGGACGAGGTGCTGCGCGGCTTCCGTGATGAACGGGACCTCGCTCTTGGTCGCATCGAGGAGCCCCTCCTCGACGGCTGCCAGTCCGGTCTGGACATCGGTCTCAAGAGCCTGGTCCCGCACGCTCAGTCCGAACGGCCCGACGACGGTCACGAGGGTTACTCCTGTCTGCTGACGATCAAACGGATTGTCGATCTGTCGCTGGCATCACTCAACAAGTCAGCCTATCCCGTCGACTTTCGATCACCGATGCCCCCGCCCTCTTCGCCGCCACCCGGCCGGGTCCCCCCGGGCACGGTCTGAAGCGCACCGGTATGTTCGTGGTGAGCTGATACGACCAGGAGTAAGCCCTTTGTCCCGTATAGAGCCCAACCCTCAGCCCGACGAGTCCCCCGAATCCGGTGTGACAACCGCATCCGGGGACTCCGCCCAGCCGCCGCCGGGCGACGACACCGCCTTCTTCGGCCAGCCGAAGGGTCTGATGACCCTGTCCGGGCTGGAGGTGTGGGAGCGGTTCTCGTTCCTGGGCATGCAGGCGATCCTCGTGCTCTACTTCGCGGCCACCGTCGCGAACGGCGGCATGGGCATGGACCCGGGCACCGCGGCCTCGCTGGGCGCGGCCTACGGCACCCTCGTCTACCTGGTGTCGGTGGCGGGCGGCTGGCTCGCCGACCGCATCCTCGGCTCGTTCCGCGCCGTCCTGTGGGGCGGCATCCTCATCGCGTGCGGCCACTACGCGATGGCCGTGCCCACCGACGCCTTCACCTGGGTGGGCCTCGGCCTGATCAGCGCCGGCACCGGCCTGCTCAAGCCGAACGTCGCCAACATGGTCGGCAAGCTCTACAGGACCGCCGACGAGCGCCGGGACGCCGGATTCGCCCTGTACTACATGGCGATCAACATCGGCGCCTTCCTCGGCCCCCTGATCACCAGCTGGCTCGCCGACCACCAGGGTTGGCACTGGGGCTTCTCGGCCGCCGCGCTCGGCATGACGCTGGGCCTCATCCAGTACGTCGCCGGACGCCGCCACCTCGCGGGCCGCAAGGACCGTGCGGAGTTCGCGCTGCCGCCGGAGAAGATGCGCAGCACCGTACGCATGATCGTGGCCGGGCTGGTCGTCGTGGCCGCCGTGTGCACGCTGCTGGCGCTGGTCGGCTGGCTGACGATGGCCCGCTTCGTGGACGTCCTCACGCTGATCTCGGTGATCGCGCCGGTCGTCTACTTCGTGGTGATGTTCCGCAGCCCCCGGGTGACGGCTGAGGAGAAGGGCAGGCTGCGGCCGTACGTCGTGCTCTTCCTGGCGTCCGTGGCGTTCAACTTCATCCTGTTCCAGGCGTACTCGACGATGATGCTGCTGGCGTCGACGAACACCCAGACGCACATCCTCGGCTTCGACTTCCCCGTCGGCTGGTACGCGTCCGCGCTGGGCGCCTTCGAGGTGCTGCTGGCCCCCGTGGTCGCCGCGCTGTGGGTGCGGATGGGCAAGCGCCAGCCGCACGCCTCCAACAAGATCGCCATCGGGGTGATCCTGGGCGGTCTGTCCTTCGTGCTGATGGCGCTGCCCACCTCCGGGCACTCCACGGACACGTACAAGATGGCCGCCTGGTGGATGGTCGGCTCGTACCTGCTGCTGGGGCTCGGCGACATCCTGCTCCAGACGTCCGGGATGTCCGCCACCACCAAGCTCGCGCCGAAGGCGTACAGCAGCCAGACCATGGCCCTGTGGTTCCTCTCCCTCGCGCTCGCCAACGGCATCCAGGCGCAGACCGTGAAGCTGTACGGCACGGTCTCCCACCCCGTGTACTTCGGCGTCAACGGCGCCATCGCGGTCGCCTGCGGCGTCGCGGTCATCGCCGCCGCCCCCTGGCTCAAGCGCACCATGCACCCCGTTCACTGAGGTGACCTCCTGATGCACATACGCACTGACTTCCCGTACGGCACGACCTGCGAGGACGTGACGATCCCGCTGGCCGACGGCACCCACCTGTACGCCCGGATCTGGCGTCCGGTGACGCAGGACCCCGTCCCGGCGATCCTCGAATACCTCCCCTACCGGCTCAGCGACTGGACCGCGCCGCGCGACTGGCAGCGCCACCCCTGGTACGCGGGCCACGGCTACGCCTCCGTACGCGTCGACGTGCGCGGCCACGGCAACAGCGAGGGCCTGCCGGGCGACGAGTACGACGCCCAGGAGCTCTCCGACGGCGTCGAGGTGGTGAACTGGCTGGCCGCCCAGCCCTGGTGCACCGGCAAGGTCGGCATGTTCGGCATCTCCTGGGGTGGCTTCAACTCGCTCCAGATCGCCGCGCTGGCCCCCGAGCCCCTGAAGGCGATCGTCACCGTCTGCTCCGCCGACGACCGCTACGACAACGACGTGCACTACATGGGCGGCTCACTGCTCGCCGTGGACATGCACGCCTGGGCGGCCACCATGCTCGCCTTCGTGTCCCGCCCGCCGGACCCGGCGCAGGTCGGGGACGTGTGGAAGGACAGGTGGCTGAAGCGCCTGGACTCCGTCGACCCCTTCATCCACACCTGGCTGGCGCACCAGACCCGGGACGACTACTGGAAGCACGGCAGCGTCTGCGAGGACTACTCCGCGATCGACGCGGCGGTCCTGGCCGTGGGCGGCTGGCACGACCCGTACCGCGACACGGTGCTGCGCCTGGTGGAACACCTCGACCCGTCCCGCGTACGAGGCCTGATCGGCCCGTGGTCGCACCAGTACCCGGACCGGGGCCTGCCGCCGGGCCCGGCGATCGGTTTCCTCCAGGAGACCCTGCGCTGGTGGGACCAGCACCTCAAGGGCGACGACACGGGCATCATGCGCGAGCCCCTCCTCCGCTCCTGGATCAGCGAGTCGCACCCGCCCGCCACGACGTACCCCGAGCTGCCCGGCCGCTGGGTCGGCGACACCTCCTGGCCCTCCCCCCTGGTCACTCCTGTCGCGTACGGTCTCCAGGGCCCGCCCGTGGTGGTCGACTCCCCCATGAACACCGGCCTCGACGCCGGACGCTTCTTCCCCTTCGGCAACGACTCCGACCTGCCGCCGGACCAGCGCGACGAGGACGCCAAGTCGGCCAGCTTCGACTTCCCCGTGACGGACGCCCCGATCGAGATCCTGGGTCGGGCCAGGGTGCGGCTGCGCCTGACGATGGACGTGCCGCAGGGCCAGGCGATCGCACGGGTCTGCGACGTGGCCCCCGACGGCTCGTCCACCCTGGTCACCCGGGGCGTCCTGAACCTCTCCGCCCGTCACGGCCGCGACCGCGCGGACGCCTGGCCGGTGGGCGCGACGGAGGACGTGACCTTCGAGCTCAACGGCATCGGCCACACCTTCCCGCCCGGCCACCGCATCCGGCTCTCGGTCTCCTCCGCGTACTGGCCGTGGATCTGGCCGCAGGCCGCCTCGGCGGGCTTCGTCCTGGACCCGGCGGGCTCCTCGCTGGAACTCCCGGTGCGCGAGACCGTCGAAAACGCCGAACACCCGGAGATCCGCTTCGAGGCCCCGGAACAGTCCCCTCCCCTTGACGTCGAGTTCCCCTCCGACCCGGACCAACGGCCGGAACGCCTGGTCGTACGGGACGTGGCCAAGGGCGAATGGAAGCTGGAGGTCGACCCGCGCTACGGCGGCACCCGGATCTACCCGGACGGCCTGGAGTTCACCGAGGACGCCCTGGAGACGTACACGATCAACGCGAAGGACCCCCTCTCGGCCCGCACCCGCTCCGACTGGACGATCCGCCTGCGCCGCCCGGAGATGGCCTGGGACACGGAGGTGGTGACCCGCTCCGAGATCACCTGCGACGCGACGGACTTCCTCACGTACAGCGAGGTGACCTGCAAGGACGGCGGCGAGGTCGTCTTCCACCGAGTCTGGGAACGCCGCATCCCCCGCACGGCAAGCTGACCTCGCACACCCCCGCGCCCCTTCAGGGGCGCGGGGCTGTACCGATCTGCGGCTCCGCCGCGCGGGCGCTCCCTCCCGTGCCCCATCAGGGGCGCGGGGCTGTACCAATCTGCGGCTCCGCCGCGCGGGCGCTCCCTCCCGTGCCCCATCAGGGGCGCGGGGCTGTACCAATCTGCGGCTCCGCCGCGCGGGCGCTCCCTGCCGTGCCCCATCAGGGGCGCGGGGCTGTACCAATCTGCGGCTCCGCCGCGCGGGCGCTCCCTGCCGTGCCCCATCAGGGGCGCGGGGAACTGCGCGACCAGCCACCCACCCACCCGCACGGGAACCGTGCATGCCCCCGCGGGTTTAGGTGAAGGGGCGGGGCTGGGGACCCCTTGCCCCGGCGGGGCAGAGCCGAACGCCCCCGGCCCCGGAAAGCGAGCCCAGCCCCCTGGCCAGGACGCGCACCCGGCGCAGGAGGCTGGCCGGGGGGGGCACACCCCCGACCCCCAACCCCCGACCTAGCCGATGCGATCGACCCCCGCCGCCACCCTCCCCGACGCATACTCCGTCCCACACACAAACCGCATCACCGGCCCGAAAGACGCCGCCGCCGGCAACCCCGTGAAGAAGAGCCCCGGCACGGACGACCCGTACCCCGCATCAAGCACCGGCGCCCCCCGCGAGGTGATCAGCTCCGTACGCAGACCGTCCCCCAGGAACCCCATGGCCGCGACGTCCGTGCGGTACCCGGTGGCAGCCATCACATGGTCCGCCCCCAGCTCGGCCGACGCCCCCTCCCCGCCGAGGGTGAGAACCGGCCGCCCACCCTCCACCCGCGCCCGCACGATCCGCCGCCCGTCCGTCACCTGCACCTTCCCGGTGAACCGGTCCCGCAGCCACCACGCCCCGAGCGGCCCCAGCACCCTGCGCACCAGATAGTGCCGGGCGGGCGCGGGCAGGGACCGCACGTACGACGCGTGATACGTCAGCCCGTACAGCGACCAGGCCCGCCCGAACGGCGACTCCGGCCGCAGCCGCGGCTGCTGGTCCGGCGCGTCACCGAAGTGGACCGCCCCGCGCCGCCGCGCCACGATCCGCACCGACTTCGCCCCCGCCTCCGCCATCAGCACCGCGTTCTCCAGCGCGGACTGTCCGGCGCCGACGACCAGCACGTCCTTGTCCGCGAAGACGGACAGGTCGCGGTGCTGGGCCGCGTGCGAGATCGGGCCGGTCGCGGACGGCCCGTCCACCGCCGCCGCCATCAGCTCGCGCGGCATCCGGGCCAGCCCGGACAGCCCGCTCGCCACGACCACCGCCCGCGCCCGGAACTGCTCCCCCGAGTCCAGCTTCACCGCGAACTGCGACCCCGACCGGTCGACGGAGACGACCTTCACCTGCTCCAGTTCCGGAACCAGCCGCTCCGCGAACCACTGCCCGTACGCGGCGAAGTCCTCGACCGGCACGATGTCCCAGTCCGACTCGTACCGCCGCACCCCCGCCTCGGCGCAGAAGTCGATCAGGTCGTGCCCGGGCTGCGGCGCGTCGATGTTGGACGCGGCCGGGGTCGACTTGAGCAGCATCCCGGCGGGCATGCGGGACCGCCAGGCGACCATCGGATCGCCGAAGACCCGCACCGGAATCCCGCGGGCCTTGAGGTGGGCGGCGGTGGACAGGCCGTAGGGCCCGGCACCGATGACAACGACCGGAAGAATCACTGAAGTTCCCCTCCCCAGGGTGAAAACAGAACCGACTGCATACCCGACCCGGCGCACCGCCAAGCCCCGCTTCCGCGCCGCCCGGCAGCGCATCCGCGTCTACGCGGCACCCCCGCGCCGCCCCTCCCGCCACCCCCCGTACAGCTCGTACAGGTGCCGCGCGCCCGGCACGACCATCCGTCCCATCATCGCGAGCGCCGGAGCGGGATCGTCCGGCGCGAACCAGGCCAGCTCCGTGGAGTCCGCCCGCGCGGGCGCGTGCGGCGTCGTGTAGCCGCTGCGGCGGTACGCGAGCAGGGCGGGCAGGTCGATGTTCTCGACCAGGTAGCGGTGTCCGGCGCGCTGTTCCCCCTCCGGGACGGCGCGCCCGGTCAGGTCCAGGTGCTGTGCCCGTACGACGTCCACGCCCGCCTCGCTCTCGAAGAGCCGGAACTGGGCGCCCATCCGGGGGTTGAAGTCGAGCAGCTTGTACTGCCCGTCGCGCCGGTCGAAGCGCAGGTCGAGGTCGACGATGCCGCTGAACCCGATCCGCTTGACGAACTGCGCGGCCAGGCCCGCGAGTTCGGGGTTGTCGACCACGTACGCACACGCCGTCATGCCCGCGTGCGGCGGCCAGGAGCGCACCTTGACCCCGGTGAACAGGGCCCTCGGTTCGCTGTGCGCGTCGAAGTAGGCGTGCACGATCCAGTCCTCGGCCTCCTCGCGCGGCAGGTACTCCTGGAGGATCACGCCGGGTTCCTCGCCCCACTCCCGGGCGAGCGCGAGGAGTTGGCGGGGCCCGGCTATGCGCGTCGTGCCTCGTACGGCGGGGCGGTGGCGGCGTACGAAGGCCTCCCGGTTCTTGGCCACCACCGGGAAACGGGCCCGCTCGGCGAAGGCCACGACGTCGTCGTACGAGGCGGGGAACGCGGCCTCCGGGGTCGCCACCCCGTGCTCCGTGCACAGCTCGTGCAGGCCCTGCTTGCTGGCGAGCCGACGGGGCAACTCCGCCTCGGTGCGCGGGAGGAGGAAGGCGGGGGCCAGCGCGTCCTGGTGCTCGGCGATGAGCACGGCCGCTTCCTCGTCGGTCGGTACGAGCACGGCCGGGCGGCCGATCAGGCGGCCGACCCGCAGCAGCCCCTCGACGAGACGGCCGGGCTCCTCCGTGCCGGTGGTGGGCCAGACGTACGGCCTGCGCAGATGCCGGGAGAGGGCAGCCGGTGTCCACCGGTCCTCGGTGATCGCGTACATCGGTACGCCGAGGCGGCCGAGGCTGCGGATCGCGCCGACGCCGCCGTGATGCAGTGGATAGTTGCCGAACTTGACGATCAGAGCCGGGACGTCCCGGTCCACCGCCGGCCCCGGCACGCCGCCGCGGCGCACCGTCCTCCTGCCGCTCGCCACAAGTCCCCCCTATGGACCGCCACGGGCTTCCACGGACCTCCAGGAGCGTCCGCGGCCGGGTCCCACCACCCGGCGCACCACCCCACAGGTCCCCCTGGACCCCCGGAATCCCCGCCCGTGCCCCCCAAGGAAGCTAAGCCGGAATTCCCGCCTCCACCCTCGCCATTCAGGACATTACGAACTCTTTAGCCACTGCCGTCCCTGGCCTCCCCCACGTAACGTGTGTTCCAACGACCTGGAAAGCGAGGCAGCACCCCATGCCCGAGCAGTCCCCGCTCACGTCAGCGCTCGACGTCGCCGAAGGCGATCCCTTCGGGCCGCACAACCTTCCCTACGGCGTGTTCTCCACCGCGGACGCGCCGGAGCGCCGCCGCGTGGGTGTCCGTATCGGAAACCACGTGCTGGACGCGGGGGCCGCCGCACTCGCGCTCGGCTCCCCGTACGCCCAACTCCTCGCCCAGCCCTCGCTGAACCCGCTGCTGGCGGCGGGCCGCACCGCCTGGCGCGACGTGCGCCGCGCGCTCACCGCGTGGGTCACCAGCCCGGCGCACCGCGAGGACATAGAGCCGCTGCTGCACCCGCTGGGCGCGGTCACGCTGCACCTGCCGTACGAGGTCGCCGACTACGTCGACTTCTACGCGAGCGAGAACCACGCCACGAACGTCGGCCGGATCTTCCGCCCGGACGGCGACGCGCTGACCCCCAACTGGAAGCACCTGCCGATCGGTTACCACGGCCGGTCCGGCACCGTTGTGGTCTCCGGGACGGACGTGGTACGCCCGTCGGGCCAGCGCAAGGCCCCGGCGGACGCGGCTCCGGTCTTCGGTCCGTCCGTGAAGCTGGACATCGAGGCGGAGGTCGGCTTCGTCGTCGGCACGCCGTCGGAGCTGGGCAGGCCGGTGGCCCTCGGCGACTTCCGCGACCACGTCTTCGGCCTGTCCCTGCTCAACGACTGGTCGGCGCGGGACATCCAGGCCTGGGAGTACGTGCCGCTCGGCCCCTTCCTCGGGAAGTCCTTCGCGACGTCGGTCTCCGCGTGGGTGACTCCGCTGGAGGCCCTGGAGGAGGCGCGGGTCGCGCTGCCGCCGCGGGACGTCCCGGTCCTGCCGTACCTGGACGACTCCGACGAGGAGGAGGCCGGGGGCCTCGACCTCCGCATCTCCGTCTCCATCAACGGCACCGTCGTCTCCGAGCCCCCCTTCTCAGCCATGTACTGGTCGGCGGCGCAGATGCTGGCGCACATGACGGTCAACGGGGCGTCGCTGCGGACGGGCGATCTGTACGGGTCCGGGACCGTCAGCGGTGCGGAGACCGGCCAGCGGGGCTCGCTCCTCGAACTGACCTGGAACGGCACCGAGCCCCTCGAACTCCCCTCCGGCAAGCGGACCTTCCTGGAGGACGGCGACGAGGTCACCCTGACGGCGTGGGCCCCCGGCCCGGACGGCACGAAGGTCGGCCTCGGCGAGGTCACGGGCCGCATCACCTCAGCCCGGGTCTGAGTTCCCGTGGGGTGGGCGGGCTGTGAAGTGCGGCCCCCTGCCCCGCGCGGGTGCGTCCCGGTCCCTGTCCCGCGCGGGTGCGTCGTGGCTGGTCGCGCAGTTCCCCGCGCCCCTGAAGGGGCTGCTCCGCAGCTCCTTCATCCCCCGGCTCGTGCGGGGGCGCTGTGGTCCCTGTTCCGCGCGGGTACGTCGTGGCTGGTCGCGCAGTTCCCCGCGCCCCTGGATGGATGCCCTCCGGGCACCATCCCCCCCGGCCGGGCGGCGAAGCCGCCCCCTCCCTCCCCCAGCCCCCTTGGGCTCCGCCCCTCTTCGCCGCCGTCCCCTTGGGCGGCGGGGCCGCCCCCCCCGGGGGCGGGACGGGCGGGCAAGGGGGCGGCCCCTCCCGCTACCGGCCCCGCCCGGTAGGTCCCGCCCAGGCCCGGCACCGGTTGCGGCTCAGTCCTCCGGCGGCGGCTCCATGCCCCAGTCCGGCTCCGGCTCCGCAGCCCAGTCCCACTCCGGCTCCGCCGAGCGCGCCGGGGCCGGTTCCGCAGCCCGAGCAGGCTCCGGTGCCGGGGCCGCAGCCCGAGCAGGCACCGGAGCCGGGGCCGCCGCCGGGGCCTCCGCAGCTCCCGGAGAGCCGCCCAGCTCCGCGAGGACTCCCAGCACGCCCTCCCCGAACGTCGTCAGCTTCTTCTCACCGACCCCCCCGATCTCCCCCAGCTCCGCCAGCGACGACGGCCTCCGCACCGCGATCTCCTGCAACGTCGCGTTGTTGAAGACCACGTACGGCGGCATCCCCATCTCCTTCGCCTGCGCCGTCCGCCAGGACCGAAGCGCCTCGAAGACCGGCGCCGCATCCGCCGGAAGGTCCGCCACCGCGGCAGCCGCCTTCGCCTTGCGATCGCCCCGCTCGGCCCGCGCCACCGCCACCTTCTTCGGCTCCTTGCGCAGCCGCACCTCGCGCTCGCCGCCCAGGACCGCACCGCTGGCGTCCGTCAGGACGAGCGTGCCGTACTCGCCCTCCACCGCCAGCAGCCCCTGCGCCAGCAACTGCCGCACCACACCCCGCCATTCGGCCTCGACCAGCTCCTGGCCGATGCCGAACACCGACAGCTGGTCGTGGTCGAACTGGATGACCTTCGCCGTCTTCTTCCCGAGCAGGATGTCGACGATCTGCCCCGCCCCGAACTTCTGCCGCCGCTCCCGCTTGAGCCGCCACACCGTGGAGAGCACCTTCTGCGCGGGCACCGTCCCGTCCAGCGTCTCCGGCGGGTTGAGGCAGGTGTCGCAGTTGCCGCACTTCTCCGGCGCGCCCTCCTGCCCGAAGTACGCGAGGAGCTGGCCGCGTCGGCACTCCGCCGTCTCGCAGAGCGCCAGCATCGCGTCCAGGTGGGAGGCGGCCCGGCGGCGGAACGCCTCGTCGCCCTCGCCGCTCTGGATCATCTTCCGCTGCTGGACGACGTCCTGGAGCCCGTACGCCATCCAGGCCGTGGAGGGGGCCCCGTCGCGGCCCGCGCGGCCGGTCTCCTGGTAGTAGCCCTCCACCGACTTCGGCAGGTCCAGGTGCGCGACGAAGCGGACGTCCGGCTTGTCGATGCCCATGCCGAACGCGATGGTCGCGACGACCACCAGGCCCTCCTCGCGGAGGAAGCGCGCCTGGTTGCGGGCACGGGTGCCGCCGTCGAGGCCCGCGTGGTACGGGACCGCCTCGATGCCCTGCTGGCAGAGGAAGTCGGCCGTCGCGTCCACCGACTTCCGCGACAGGCAGTAGACGATGCCCGCGTCGCCCGCGTGCTCCTCCCGCAGGAAGGCCAGCAGCTGCTTCTTCGGGTCGACCTTCGGGACGATCCGGTACTGGATGTTCGGCCGGTCGAAGCTGGCCACGAAGTGCTTCGCGTCCGGCATGCCGAGGCGGGCGGTGATCTCCTTGTGGGTCGCCGCCGTCGCCGTCGCCGTCAGCGCGATGCGCGGTACGTCCGGCCAGCGCTCGCCCAGGACGGAAAGGGCCAGGTAGTCGGGGCGGAAGTCATGGCCCCAGGAGGCGACACAGTGCGCCTCGTCGATCGCGAAGACGGAGACCTTGCCCCGGGAGAGGAGCGACAGCGTCGCGTCCAGGCGGAGCCGTTCGGGCGCCAGGTAGAGCAGGTCCAACTCGCCCGCCAGGAACTCCGCCTCGACCGTGCGCCGCTCGTCGAAGTCCTGGGTCGAGTTCATGAACCCGGCGTTCACGCCCAGCGCCCGCAGCGCGTCCACCTGGTCCTGCATCAGGGCGATGAGGGGGGAGATCACCACGCCCGTGCCCGGCCTGACCAGGGAGGGGATCTGGTAGCAGAGGGACTTTCCGCCGCCGGTCGGCATCAGGACGACCGCGTCGCCGCCGCCCACCACCTGGTCGATGATCGCCGCCTGCTCGCCCCGGAACGCGTCGTACCCGAAGATCCGGTGCAGGGTGCGCAGAGCGTCACTCTCCGCGACCTCGGCCGTCGCCTGTGTCCCGTCCACGTCCACCATTCCGCTCGCCCCACTCATCGCGTCCATCGCACCGTTCCCCCGTTTCCGTATCGCCACCTCCCACCACGGTAGGGGTACGCACTGACAACCGGGACCAAAAGCCGCCGCCCGGCACCCCTCGAAGGGATGCCGGGCGGCGGTCACACACCGTAAAGCGGTCACCTGACGAAGACGCCCGCCTGGTTCGCCAGGTCGAGGAAGTACTGCGGGGCGACGCCGAGCACCAGCGTCACCGCCACGCCCACCCCGATCGCGGTCGTCGTCAGCACCGACGGCACGGCGACCGTGGGTCCGTCCGCCTTCGGCTCGCTGAAGAACATCAGGACGATGACCCGGATGTAGAAGAAGGCCGCAACCGCCGAGGACAGCACACCGACCACCACCAGGATGCCCGCGCCGCCCTCCGCCGCCGCCTTGAAGACCGCGAACTTGCCCGAGAACCCGGAGGTCAGCGGAATGCCCGCGAAGGCGAGGAGGAACACCGCGAAGACCGCCGCGACCAGCGGGGAGCGCCGCCCGAGGCCCGCCCACTTCGACAGGTGCGTCGCCTCGCCGCCCGCGTCGCGCACCAGCGTGACCACGGCGAACGCGCCGATCGTCACGAAGGAGTAGGCGAGCAGGTAGAAGAGGACGGACGAGATGCCGTCGGGGGTGGCCGCGATGACACCGGCGAGGATGAACCCGCCGTGCGCGATCGAGGAGTACGCCAGGAGCCGCTTGATGTCGGTCTGCGTGATCGCGACGACCGCGCCGCCCAGCATGGTGACGATGGCGACGCCCCACATCACCGGGCGCCAGTCCCAGGTGAGGCCCGGCAGTACGACGTACAGGAGGCGCAGCAGCGCGCCGAAGGCGGCGACCTTGGTGGCTGCGGCCATGAAGCCGGTGACCGGGGTCGGGGCGCCCTGGTAGACGTCCGGGGTCCACATGTGGAACGGGACCGCGCCGACCTTGAAGAGCAGGCCCATCAGCAGCAGCGCCATGCCGATTAGCAGCAGCGCGTCGTTGCCCATGGTCCCGGCGAGCGCCGGGGAGATCTGCTGGGTGGTGCCGTCGACCACGTCGGCGATCTTCGCGTACGAGACGGAGCCCGCGTAGCCGTAGATCAGGGCGATGCCGAACAGCAGGAACGCCGAGGAGAACGCACCCAGCAGGAAGTACTTCACGGCCGCCTCCTGCGACATCAGCCGCTTGCGGCGGGCGACGGCGCACAGGAGGTAGAGCGGCAGCGAGAAGACTTCCAGCGCGATGAACAGGGTCAGCAGGTCGTTGGCCGCCGGGAAGGCGAGCAGACCGGCGATCGCGAACAGGGCGAGCGGGAAGACCTCGGTGGTGGTGAAGCCCGCCTTGACGGCGGCCTTCTCGGCGTCGCTGCCGGGTACGGCCGCCGCGTCCGCCGCGAAGGAGTCGACGCGGCTGCCGTGTGCCTCCGGGTCGAGCTTGCGCTCGGCGAAGGTGAAGACGGCGACCAGCGAGGCCAGCAGAATGGTGCCCTGGAGGAACAGTGCCGGGCCGTCGACCGCGATCGCGCCCATGGCGGCGATGTGTGCCTTGGTGGTGCCGAACCCGCTGGCCGCGAGCCCGATGATCGCCGCGAACGCGGCGGCGATGGAGACCACCGCGAGGAACAGCTGGGCGTAGTAGCGGCCCTTGCGCGGGACGAACGCCTCGACCAGTACGCCGAGCACCGCAGCGCCGACGATGATCAGGATCGGTGAGAGCTGGGCGTACTCGATGGTCGGGGCCTGGAACTTCAGCCCGCCGCCGGGAGGAGTGTCCGCCGCCAGAGTCGTCCACAGGCTGTGGACGGATACGGTGCTCACTTCGCGGCCTCCACTTCAGGCTTGGGGTCCTGCTTGTTCACGTCGTGCATGGTGTGGGTGACGGCCGGATTGACGATGTCGGTCAGCGGCTTGGGGAAGACGCCCAGTCCGAGCAGCAGGGCGATCAGCGGAACGACCACCACCAGTTCCCGCGCCTTCAGGTCCTTCATCCCACTGACCTCGGCCTTCACCGGGCCGGTCATCGTGCGCTGGTAGAGCACGAGGACGTACAGCGCGGCGAGGACGATGCCGGTGGTGGCGATGATGCCGACGACCGGGTACGCGGCGAACACGCCGACCAGGACCAGGAATTCACTGACGAAGGGCGCGAGCCCCGGCAGCGAGAGCGTCGCCAGGCCGCCGATCAGGAAGGTTCCGGCGAGCACCGGGGCCACCTTCTGCACCCCGCCGTAGTCCGCGATGAGCCGCGAGCCGCGCCGGGAGATCAGGAAGCCCGCGACCAGCATCAGTGCGGCGGTCGAGATGCCGTGGTTGACCATGTAGAGCGTCGCGCCGGACTGGCCCTGGCTGGTCATCGCGAAGATGCCCAGGATGATGAAGCCGAAGTGCGAGATGGACGCGTACGCCACCAGGCGCTTGATGTCGCGCTGGCCGACCGCGAGCAGCGCGCCGTACACGATGCTGATCAGTGCGAGTACGAGGATCGCGGGCGTCGCCCACTTGCTGGCCTCCGGGAAGAGCTGGAGGCAGAAGCGCAGCATCGCGAAGGTGCCGACCTTGTCGACGATCGCGGTGATGAGGACGGCGACCGGTGCGGTGGCCTCCCCCATCGCGTTGGGCAGCCAGGTGTGCAGCGGCCACAGCGGGGCCTTCACCGCGAAGGCGAAGAAGAAGCCGAGGAAGAGGAGACGTTCGACGTTGGTCGACATCTCCGCGCCGCCGCCTGCCCGCAGTTCGGCGATCTCCGTGAGGGAGAAGGTGCCGGTGACCGTGTAGAGCCCGATCACCGCGGCCAGCATGATGAGGCCGCCGACCAGGTTGTAGAGCAGGAACTTCACCGCCGCGTACGACCGCTGGGTGGCCGCCGCCTCGTCCGTGCCGCTGTGCGCACGGTCGCCGAAGCCGCCGATGAGGAAGTACATCGGGATGAGCATGGCTTCGAAGAAGATGTAGAAGAGGAAGACGTCGGTGGCCTCGAAGGAGATGATCACCATCGCCTCGACCATCAGGATCAGCGCGAAGAAGCCCTGGGTGGGCCGCCACCGCTTGTTGTCCTTGGTCTCCAGCGGATCGGCGTCGTGCCAACCGGCGACGATCACGAAGGGGATCAGCAGCGCGGTCAGCGCGATGAGCGCGACCCCGATGCCGTCGACGCCCAGTTCGTAGTGGACGCCGAAGTCCTTGATCCAGGTGTGGGACTCGGTGAGTTGGTAGCGGTCGCCGCTGGGCTCGAACCGTACGAGCACGATCGCGGCCAGCACCAGCGTGCCGAGCGAGAACAGCAGCGCCAGCCACTTGGCGGCCGTGCGACGGGCGGCCGGCACGGCGGCGGTGAGCAGGGCACCGGCCGCCGGGAGGACCGCCGTCGCGGTGAGCAGGGGAAAGGACATCGTGATCAGACCGCCCTCATCAGCAGGGTCGCGGCGATGAGGATCGCCGTACCGCCGAACATCGAGACCGCGTACGAGCGGGCGTAGCCGTTCTGGAGCTTGCGCAGCCGGCCCGAGAGCCCGCCGACCGCTGCGGCGGTGCCGTTGACCACGCCGTCGACGCCCTTGTGGTCGAGATAGACCAGCGAGCGGGTGAGGTGCTCGCCGCCGCGGACCAGGACCACGTGGTTGAAGTCGTCCTGGAGGAGGTCGCGGCGGGCGGCCCGGGTGAGCAGCGAGCCGCGCGGGGCGACGACCGGGACGGGCTTGCGGCCGTACTGGAGGTAGGCGGCGGCCACGCCGAGCAGCAGGACCGCGATCGTCGCGCCCGTGATGACAGGCACGGAGATCGGCGGGTGCGGGTGCTCGAACGTCGTCACCGGCTCCAGCCAGTTCACGAACCGGTCGCCGATGCCGAAGAAGGCGCCGGCGAAGACCGACCCGAAGGCCAGCACGATCATGGGGATCGTCATGGACGAGGGCGACTCGTGCGGGTGCGGCTCGTTGCCGTCCGCATCCGGCTGCCAGCGCTTCTCGCCGAAGAAAGTCATCAGCATCACGCGCGTCATGTAGAACGCGGTGAGGCCTGCGCCCAGCAGGGTGGCCGCGCCCAGGATCCAGCCCTGGGTGCCGCCCGCGGCGAACGCCGCCTCGATGATCTTGTCCTTGGAGAAGAAGCCGGACAGACCGGGGAAGCCGATGAGCGCCAGGTAGCCGAGCCCGAAGGTGATGAAGGTGACCGGCATGTACTTCCGCAGGCCGCCGTACTTGCGCATGTCGACCTCGTCGTTCATGCCGTGCATGACCGAACCCGCACCGAGGAAGAGCCCGGCCTTGAAGAAGCCGTGCGTCACCAGGTGCATGATCGCGAAGGCGTAGCCGATCGGGCCGAGTCCGGCGGCGAGGATCATGTAGCCGATCTGCGACATGGTCGACCCGGCGAGGGCCTTCTTGATGTCGTCCTTGGCGCAACCGACGATCGCACCGAAGAGCAGCGTGACCGCACCGACGACGGTGACCACCAGCTGGGCGTCGGGCGCCCCGTCGAAGATGGCTCCGGAGCGGACGATCAGGTACACGCCCGCCGTCACCATGGTCGCCGCGTGGATGAGGGCCGAGACCGGGGTCGGGCCCTCCATCGCGTCGCCGAGCCAGGACTGGAGCGGCACCTGCGCCGACTTGCCGCACGCGGCGAGCAGCAGCATCAGGCCGATGGCCGTCAGCTTGCCCTCGCTCGCGCCCTCCGCCGCCCCGAGGACCGGCCCGAAGGCGAAGGTCCCGAAGGTGGTGAACATCAGCATGATCGCGATCGAGAGGCCGATGTCGCCGACGCGGTTGACCAGGAACGCCTTCTTGGCCGCCGTCGCCGCGCTGGGCTTGTGCTGCCAGAACCCGATGAGCAGGTACGAGGCGAGTCCGACGCCCTCCCAACCGAAGTACAGGAGGAGGTAGTTGTCGGCGACGACCAGCAGGAGCATCGCGGCGAGGAAGAGGTTCAGGTAGCCGAAGAAGCGCCGGCGGCGCTCGTCGTGTTCCATGTACCCGATGGAGTAGACGTGGATCAGGGTGCCCACGCCGGTGATCAGCAGGACGAAGGTCATCGACAGCTGGTCGAGCTGGAAGGCGATGTCCGCCTGGAAGGTCTCGACCGGTACCCAACTGAACAGCTTCTGGTGCAGGGCGCGGTCGTCCGCGCCCTTGCCGATCATGTCGACGAAGAGCACGGCGCCGATCACGAAGGATGCGGCGGCGAGCAGGGTGCCCAGCCAGTGGCCGATCTTGTCCAACCGGCGGCCGCCGCACAGCAGTACGGCCGCTCCGAGCAGTGGCGCCGCTACGAGCAGCGCGATCAGGTTCTCCACGATTCTTTGCGCCCCTTACAGCTTCATCAGGCTGGCGTCGTCGACCGAGGCCGAGTGACGGGACCGGAACAGCGACACGATGATCGCCAGGCCGACCACGACCTCGGCGGCGGCGACGACCATCGTGAAGAAGGCGATGATCTGGCCGTCGAGATTGCCGTGCATCCGGGAGAACGCGACGAGCGCCAGGTTGCAGGCGTTGAGCATCAGCTCGACGCACATGAACACGACGATGGCGTTGCGCCGGATCAGGACCCCTGCCGCACCGATGGTGAACAACAGCGAAGCGAGATATAGGTAGTTGACCGGATTCACTTGGCTGCCTCCTCTTCGCGGCCGCGGATCGCGTCCCGGCCCAGCCGCTCCTCGGAGCGCTGTTCGAGGGCCTTGAGGTCGTTGAGCGCCTGGGTCGACACGTCGCGGATCTGGCCGCGCTCGCGCAGCGTCTGCATGACGGTCAGCTCGGACGGGGTGCCGTCGGGGAGCAGACCGGCGATGTCCACTGCGTTGTGCCGGGCGTAGACGCCGGGGGCGGGCAGCGGCGGCAGGTGCTTGCCCTCGCGCACGCGCGCTTCCGACAGTTCGCGCTGGGTCTTGGCGCGCTCGGTGCGCTCGCGGTTGGTGAGGACCATCGCGCCGACCGTGGCGGTGATGAGCAGGGCGCCGGTGATCTCGAAGGCGAAGACGTAGTCGGTGAAGATCAGCTTGGCGAGGCCCTGGACGTTCCCGGCCGCGTTGGCCTGGCCCAGTCCGTTGAACTCCGTGATCCCGGCGTTGCCGATGCCCGCGATGAGCAGGATACCGAAGCCGATGCCGCATCCGGCGGCCAGCCAGCGCTGCCCCTTCAGCGTCTCCTTCAGCGAGTCCGCCGCCGTCACACCGACCAGCATGACCACGAACAGGAACAGCATCATGATCGCGCCGGTGTAGACGACGATCTGGACGATGCCCAGGAAGTACGCCCCGTTGGCGAGGTAGAAGACCGCCAGGATGATCATGGTCCCGGCGAGGCACAGCGCGCTGTGCACGGCCTTCTTCATCAGGATCGTGGCCAGCGCGCCGAGCACGGCGACCGTCCCCAGAATCCAGAACTGCACGGCCTCGCCCGTGGAGGCGGCAGCGGCGAGCACCATGTCGGGTGCGGCGGCGAGGGTGCTGGTCATGCCCCCACCACCTTGCTGGAAGCGGGCTCGTCCGCACCGAAGGTGGAGGCGCCCTCCTGGGGCCGCTCCCCCCGGCTCAGCGCGACCTGCTGCACCGTGCCGGGCGCGGCCTCGGTGACCAGGCCGCGGTAGTAGTCCTGCTCGTCCGTGCCCGGGAAGATCGAGTGCGGCGAGTCGACCATGCCCTCGGTGAGACCGGCCAGCAGCTGGTCCTTCGTGTAGATGAGGTTCTCGCGGCTGCTGTCGGCCAGTTCGAACTCGTTGGTCATCGTGAGCGCCCGCGTGGGACACGCCTCGATGCACAGCCCGCACAGGATGCAGCGGGCGTAGTTGATCTGGTAGACGCGGCCGTACCGCTCGCCCGGGGAGTAGCGCTCCTCCTCGGTGTTGTCCGCGCCCTCCACGTAGATCGCGTCGGCGGGACAGGCCCAGGCGCACAGCTCGCAGCCGACGCACTTCTCCAGGCCGTCGGGGTGCCGGTTGAGCTGGTGACGGCCGTGGAAGCGCGGCGCCGTCACCTTCGGCGTCTCCGGGTACTGCTCGGTCAGCCGCTTCTTGAACATGGCCTTGAAGGTCACGCCGAAGCCGGCCACGGGGTTCTGCCAGGGGGTCCGGGGGTCTTCGCCCCGGGAAGCTGCATCAGACACCGTCAGCCTCCTTTCCGTCACTCTCAGTAGCAATGCCCTCAGTATTGCCGCCGCCACTGACAACGAGCTCCCGCTCCTGCCGGGACCGCCTGCGCGGCACTGGCGGCAGGGTCTGTCCGGGCAGCGGAGGCACCGGGAATCCCCCGGCCATCGGGTCGAACGCGGGCAGGTCCTCGGGTTCCTCGTGCTTCGAGCGGCGGAACATCTCCCACACGTACGAGATGAGCAGTACGGCGAGGACCGCCCCGGCGACGTAGAAGACGATCGACCGGAACTCGACGCCCTCGCGGGTCAGCGCCCGCATCGTCGCGACCAGCATCAGCCAGACCACCGACAGCGGGATGAGGACCTTCCAGCCCAGCTTCATCAGCTGGTCGTAGCGCACGCGGGGAAGCGTGCCGCGCAGCCAGATGAAGAAGAACAGCAGCAGCTGCACCTTGAGGACGAACCAGAGCATCGGCCACCAGCCGTGGTTCGCGCCCTCCCAGAACGAGCTGATCGGGTACGGGGCCCGCCAGCCGCCCAGGAAGAGGGTGACCGAGACCGCCGAGACGGTGACCATGTTGACGTACTCGGCCAGCATGAACAGCGCGAACTTGATCGAGCTGTACTCGGTGTTGAAGCCGCCGACGAGGTCGCCCTCGGACTCCGGCATGTCGAAGGGGGCGCGGTTGGTCTCGCCGACCATCGTCACGACGTAGATCAGGAAGGACACCGGCAGGACGACGATGAACCACTTGTTCTGCTGCTGCGCCACGATCTCCGAGGTGGACATCGACCCGGAGTAGAGGAACACCGAGGCGAAGGCCGCGCCCATGGCGATCTCGTACGAGATCATCTGCGCGCAGGAGCGGAGCCCGCCGAGCAGCGGGTAGGTGGAGCCGGACGACCAGCCCGCGAGCACGATGCCGTAGATGCCGACGGAGGCCACCGCGAGGATGTAGAGCATCGCGATCGGCAGGTCGGTGAGCTGCATCGTGGTGCGCGTGCCGAAGATCGAGATCTCGTTGCCGGGCGGTCCGAAGGGGATCACCGCGATCGCCATGAAGGCGGGGATGGCGGCGACGATCGGGGCCAGGATGTAGACGACCTTGTCGGCGCGCTTGACGACGAGGTCTTCCTTCAGCATGAGCTTCACGCCGTCGGCGAGCGACTGGAGCATGCCCCAGGGGCCGTGCCGGTTGGGGCCGATGCGCAGCTGCATCCAGGCGACGACCTTGCGCTCCCACACGATGGAGAAGAGCACGGTGACCATCAGGAACGCGAAGCAGAAGACGGCCTTGATCGCGACGAGCCACCAGGGGTCCGTGCCGAACATGGACAGGTCTTCCGCGGCGAGTGTGTACGTCGTCATGCCGTCACCTCCGTCGAAGCACTGGACGCGGCCTTCGCGGGCGAGAGGGTGACCAACTGGCCGGGGCGGGCCCCGGTGTCGGAGAGGACGCCGCCGCCGACCGAGTTCATCGGCAGCCAGACCACCCGGTCGGGCATCGCGCTGACCTGGAGCGGCAGGGTCACGGTTCCGGCCGGGCCGGTGACGGCCAGCGCGTCGCCGTGCTGGACGCCGGTCTCGGCGGCGGTGGCGGCGGACAGCCGGGCCACGGCTGCGTGCCGGGTTCCGGCGAGGGCTTCGTCGCCGTCCTGGAGCTTGCCCTGGTCGAGCAGCATCCGGTGTCCGGCGAGGACGGCCTCCCCGGCGCCCGCGCGGGGCAGCGGCCGGGAGGTCTCCAGCGGTACGGACGCGTGCGGCCCGTCCCAGGCGCCGAGCCGGTCCAGTTCACGCCGTACGGACTTCAGGTCCGGCAGCGCGAAGTGCACGTCCATCTCGTCGGCCAGCATGTGCAGCACCCGGGAGTCGCTCGGGGCGAGGGTGCGCGTCATCTGCTCGGGCTTCAGCGCGGCCTCGAACATCCGCGCCCTGCCCTCCCAGTTGAGGAAGGTGCCGGGCTTCTCGGCGACCGCGGCCACCGGGAAGACCACGTCGGCCTTGTCGGTGACCTCGCTGGGCCGCAGCTCCAGCGACACCACGAAGCGGACCTCGTCGAGCGCCGTGCGCGCCCGCGCGGGGTCCGGCAGGTCCGCCGGGTCGACGCCCGCGACGACCAGGGCGAGGAGTTCGCCGGTCGCGGCGGCCTCCACGATCTGGCCGGTGTCGCGCCCGTACCGGTGCGGGAGTTCGGCGACGCCCCACGCGGAGGCGACCTCCTCACGCGCCCGGGGGTCGATCGCGGGACGCCCGCCGGGCAGCAGCGACGGGATCGCGCCCGCCTCGACGGCCCCGCGCTCTCCGGCCCGGCGCGGAATCCACACCAGTTCGGCGCCGGTCGCCGATGCGGCTCGTACGGCGGCGGTCAACGCGCCCGGCACACCGGCCAGGCGCTCGCCGACGACGATGACCGCACCGGGCTCACGCAGCGCGTCGGCCGCCGTGACCCCGTCGGCCTCCAGGCCCGCGTGTCCGGCGAGCGCGTCGAGCCACTCGGTCTCGGTGCCGGGGGCGGCGGGGAGCAGGGTGCCGCCCGCCTTGGTGAGGCCGCGGGTGGCGTGCGAGGCGAGGGCGAAGGTGCGCTGGCCGTGCTTGCGGTGGGCCTTGCGCAGCCGCAGGAAGACGCCGGGCGCCTCCTCCTCGGACTCGAACCCGGCGAGCAGGACCGCCGGGGCCTTCTCCAGGGTGGTGTACGTCGTGCCCGTGCCGTCGAGGTCGCGGCCGCGTCCGGCGACGCGGGAGGCCAGGAAGTCGGCCTCCTCGCTGCTGTGCACGCGGGCCCGGAAGTCGACGTCGTTGGTGTCGAGGGCGATACGGGCGAACTTGCCGTACGCGTACGCGTCTTCGACGGTGAGCCGACCGCCGGTCAGCACTCCGGCGCGGCCGCGCGCGGCGGCCAGCCCCTTCGCGGCGAAGGCCAGCGCCTCCGGCCAGCTCGCGGGCTCCAGTTCACCGGTCTCGGTGTTGCGTACGAGAGGAGTCTTCAGCCGGTCGGGCCGCTGGGCGTACCGGAAGCCGAAGCGCCCCTTGTCGCACAGCCACTCCTCGTTGACCTCCGGGTCCTCGGCGGCCATGCGCCGCATGACCTTGCCGCGCCGGTGGTCGGTGCGGGTGGCACAGCCACCGGCGCAGTGCTCGCAGACCGACGGCGTCGACACCAGGTCGAAGGGCCGGGAGCGGAAGCGGTACGCGGCGGAGGTCAGCGCGCCGACCGGGCAGATCTGGATCGTGTTGCCGGAGAAGTACGACTCGAACGGGTCGCCCTCGCCGGTGCCGACCTGCTGGAGCGCACCGCGCTCGATCAGCTCGATCATCGGGTCGCCCGCCACCTGGTTGGAGAACCGGGTGCAGCGTGCGCAGAGCACGCACCGCTCGCGGTCCAGGAGCACCTGGGTGGAGATCGGGACGGGCTTCTCGTACGTCCGCTTCTTGCCCTCGAACCGGGAGTCCGGGTCGCCGTGCGACATGGCCTGGTTCTGCAGGGGGCACTCGCCGCCCTTGTCGCAGACCGGGCAGTCCAACGGGTGGTTGATCAGGAGCAGTTCCATCACGCCGCGCTGCGCCTTGTCGGCGACCGGCGAGGTGATCTGCGACTTGACGACCATGCCGTCGGTGCAGGTGATGGTGCAGGAGGCCATCGGCTTGCGCTGGCCCTCGACCTCGACGATGCACTGGCGGCAGGCGCCGGCCGGGTCGAGGAGGGGGTGGTCGCAGAACCGGGGGATCTCGATGCCGAGGAGTTCGGCGGCCCGGATGACCAGGGTGCCCTTGGGGACGCTGATCTCGATGCCGTCGATGGTGAGGGACACGAGGTCCTCGGGCGGAACCGCCGCCTCCCCTCCCCCGGAGGGAGCACTGTTGGTCGTGACGGTCATGCGTTCACCTCCAGGTGCTTGTCGGCCCAGAGAGTCGACTTGGCGGGGTCGAAGGGGCAGCCCTTGCCGGTGATGTGCTGCTCGTACTCCTCGCGGAAGTACTGGAGCGAGGAGAAGATCGGCGAGGCCGCACCGTCTCCGAGCGCGCAGAAGGACTTGCCGTTGATGTTGTCGGCGATGTCGTTGAGCTTGTCGAGGTCGGACATCTGTCCCTTGCCGGCCTCGATGTCACGCAGCAACTGGACGAGCCAGTACGTGCCTTCGCGGCAGGGCGTGCACTTGCCGCAGGACTCGTGGGCGTAGAACTCGGTCCACCGGGTGACGGCACGCACCACGCAGGTGGTCTCGTCGAAGCACTGGAGGGCCTTGGTGCCGAGCATGGAACCGGCGGCGCCCACCCCCTCGTAGTCAAGGGGTACGTCGAGGTGCTCGTCGGTGAACATCGGGGTGGAGGAGCCGCCCGGCGTCCAGAACTTCAGCCGGTGTCCGGGGCGCATTCCGCCGCTCATGTCGAGCAGTTGGCGCAGCGTGATGCCCAAGGGGGCCTCGAACTGCCCCGGGTTGGCGACGTGCCCGCTCAGCGAGTACAGCGTGAAGCCCGGGGACTTCTCGCTGCCCATCGAACGGAACCATTCTTTGCCCTTGTTGAGGATCGCGGGAACGGATGCGATCGACTCGACGTTGTTGACAACAGTGGGACACGCATAGAGCCCGGCGACCGCAGGGAAGGGAGGACGCAGCCGGGGCTGGCCGCGACGGCCTTCGAGCGAGTCGAGCAGCGCGGTCTCTTCTCCGCAGATGTACGCGCCCGCCCCCGCGTGCACGGTGAGTTCGAGATCGAGTCCGCTGCCGAGGACGTCCTTGCCGAGGTATCCGGCCTCGTACGCCTCCCGCACGGCCTCGTGCAGCCTGCGCAGCACGGGGACGGTCTCTCCGCGCAGGTAGATGAAGGCGTGGTTCGAACGGATCGCGTAACACGCGATGACGATGCCCTCGATGAGGCTGTGCGGGTTCGCGAAGAGGAGCGGGATGTCCTTGCAGGTCCCCGGCTCCGACTCGTCGGCGTTGACCACCAGATAGTGCGGCTTGCCGTCGCCCTGCGGAATGAACTGCCACTTCATCCCGGTGGGGAATCCGGCGCCGCCGCGACCGCGCAGACCCGAGTCCTTCACGTACGCGATGAGGTCGTCCGGGGTCATCGCGAGGGCCTTGCGCAGGCCCTCGTACCCCTCGTGCCTGCGGTACGTCTCCAGCGTCCAGGACTTCGGGTCGTCCCAGAAGGCGGAGAGGACGGGCGAGAGCAGCTTCTCGGGGCTGTCCCCGTTGCCGTTGCTGTTGATCTCGGCTGCCAAGGTCATCACTCCCCCTCCTCGGACGAGGGTCCTGCCGGGTGCTGCTCGGGTGCCGCGGCCGGGTCGGAGGCCGAGGTGTGCTGGGGCGCGTCGTGCGAGCTGAGGTGCTCGGCGCCGCCCCTCGGGGCGTCCTGCTTGCGCTCACCGCGCGGTGCTACGACGCGGGGCTGGCCCAGCGCCTCCCCCTTGGCGAGCCGGAGCCCCAGCAGCGACGCGTGCCCGGCGCCGCCGGAGGCCTCGACCGCGCCGGGGCGCTCGTCGGGGAAACCGGCGAGGATGCGGGCGGTCTCCTTGTACGTGCACAGGGGGGCGCCCCGGGTGGGCTCGACGGGGCGGCCGGAGCGCAGGTCGTCGACGAGCTTCTTGGCCGACTCCGGGGTCTGGTCGTCGAAGAACTCCCAGTTGACCATCACCACGGGGGCGTAGTCGCAGGCGGCGTTGCACTCGATGTGTTCGAGGGTGACCTTGCCGTCGCCGGTGGTCTCGTTGTTGCCGACCCCGAGGTAGGTCTTCAGCTCCTCGAAGATGGCGTCGCCGCCCATCACCGCGCACAGGGTGTTGGTGCAGACGCCGACCTGGTAGTCGCCGGACGGCTTGCGCCGGTACATCGTGTAGAAGGTGGCGACGGCGGTGACCTCGGCGGTGGTCAGGCCGAGCACCTCCGCGCAGAACTGCATTCCCGTACGGGAGACGTAGCCCTCCTCGGACTGCACGAGGTGCAGCAGCGGCAGCAGTGCGGAGCGGCTGTCGGGGTAGCGGCCGATCACCTCCTTCGCGTCCGCTTCCAGGCGGGCCCGGACCTCGTCCGGGTAGGCGGGGGCGGGCAGTTGGGGCATGCCCAGTGACACATCGGTCATCGGTCGACGCCTCCCATCACGGGGTCGATGGACGCGACGGCGACGATGACGTCGGCGACCTGGCCGCCCTCGCACATCGCCGCCATGGCCTGGAGGTTGGTGAAGGACGGGTCGCGGAAGTGGACCCGGTAGGGGCGGGTGCCGCCGTCGGAGACGACGTGCACGCCGAGTTCGCCCTTGGGGGACTCGACGGCCGCGTACGCCTGCCCGGCCGGGACCCTGAAGCCCTCGGTCACCAGCTTGAAGTGGTGGATCAGGGCCTCCATGGAGGTGCCCATGATCTTCCTGATGTGGTCGAGGGAGTTGCCGAGGCCGTCCGCGCCGATGGCGAGCTGGGCGGGCCAGGCGATCTTCTTGTCCGCGACCATGACGTCACCGGGCTTCTTCAGCCGCTCCAGGCACTGCTCGACGATGTCGAGGGACTGGCGCATCTCTTCGAGCCGGATCAGGAAGCGGCCGTAGGAGTCGCAGGTGTCGGCGACGGGGACCTCGAAGTCGTAGGTCTCGTAACCGCAGTACGGGTCCGTCTTGCGCAGGTCGTGCGGGAGCCCCGCCGAGCGGAGCACCGGACCGGTCGCCCCGAGCGCCATGCAGCCGGTGAGGTCGAGGTAGCCGACGTCCTGCATGCGGGCCTTGAAGATGGGGTTGCCGGTGGCGAGCTTGTCGTACTCGGGGAGGTTCTTGCGCAGGGTCTTCAGCAGCTCGTGGAGCTTGTCCATGGCGCCGGGCGGGAGGTCCTGGGCGAGGCCGCCGGGTCGGACGAACGCGTGGTTCATGCGCAGGCCGGTGATCAACTCGAAGGCGTCCAGGATGAGTTCGCGGTCCCGGAAGCCGTAGATCATGATCGTGGTCGCGCCGAGCTCCATGCCGCCGGTGGCGATGCACACCAGGTGCGAGGAGAGCCGGTTGAGCTCCATCAGCATGACGCGGATGATGCTGGCCCGGTCCGGGATCTGCTCGGTGATGCCGAGCAGCTTCTCGACGCCCAGGCAGTACGCCGTCTCGTTGAAGAACGGCGTCAGGTAGTCCATGCGCGTGACGAAGGTGGTGCCCTGCGTCCAGTTCCGGAATTCGAGGTTCTTCTCGATGCCGGTGTGGAGGTAGCCGATGCCGCAGCGGGCCTCGGTGACGGTCTCGCCGTCGATCTCCAGGATCAGCCGGAGCACGCCGTGCGTGGACGGGTGCTGGGGGCCCATGTTGACGACGATGCGCTCGTCGTCGGCCTTGGTGGCGGCCTGGACGACCTCGTCCCAGTCGCCGCCGGTGACCGTGTAGACGGTGCCCTCGGTGGTCTCGCGGGCGGAGGCAGAAGAAGGGGGTGTGGTCACGAGTACGACCTCCGCTGGTCCGGAGCCGGGATCTGGGCGCCCTTGTACTCGACGGCGATGCCGCCGAGGGGGTAGTCCTTGCGCTGCGGGAAGCCCTGCCAGTCGTCCGGCATCATGATCCGGGTCAGGGCGGGGTGGCCGTCGAAGATCAGGCCGAAGAAGTCGTACGCCTCGCGCTCGTGCCAGTCGTTGGTCGGGTACACCGAGACCAGCGAGGGGACGTGCGGGTCGGCGTCGGGGGCGCTGACTTCGAGCCGGATGAGCCGCCCGTGGGTGAGCGAGCGCAGGTGGTAGACCGCGTGCAGCTCGCGTCCCTTGTCCTCCAGGAAGTGCACGCCGCTGACGCCGGTGCACAGCTCGAAGCGCAGCGCCGGGTCGTCGCGGAGGGTGCGGGCGACCTGGAGCAGGTGCTCGCGGGCGATGTGGAAGGTGAGCTCGCCCCGGTCGACGACCGTCTTCTCGATGGCGTGCGAGGGCAGCAGGTCCTGCTCCTCCAGCGCCCCCTCCAGCTCGTCGGCGACCTCGTCGAACCACCCGCCGTACGGGCGGGACGATTCGCCGGGGAAGGTGACGGTCCGTACGAGACCGCCGTAACCCGTCGTGTCCCCGCCGTTGTTGGCGCCGAACATGCCCTTGCGGGTACGGAGCACCTCGCCGCCCGCGTCGCGCGGGGCGGGGACTCCGTTGGCAGCGCTCTCGTCTCGCTCGCTCACCGCAGCAGCCCCTTCATCTCGATCGTGGGGAGCGCCTTGAGGGCCGCCTCCTCCGCCTCGCGGGCCGCTTCTTCCGCGTTCACGCCGAGCTTGGAGGACTGGATCTTCTGGTGGAGCTTGAGGATCGCGTCGATCAGCATCTCGGGGCGCGGCGGGCAGCCGGGGAGGTAGATGTCGACCGGCACGATGTGGTCGACGCCCTGCACGATGGCGTAGTTGTTGAACATGCCGCCCGACGAGGCGCAGACCCCCATGGAGATCACCCACTTGGGGTTCGGCATCTGGTCGTAGACCTGTCGCAGGACGGGCGCCATCTTCTGGCTGACCCGTCCGGCCACGATCATCAGGTCCGCCTGCCGCGGCGAGCCGCGGAAGACCTCCATGCCGAAGCGGGCCAGGTCGTACCGGCCCGCGCCCGTCGTCATCATCTCGATGGCGCAGCAGGCGAGGCCGAAGGTGGCGGGGAAGACGGAGGACTTCCGCACCCAGCCAGCGGCCTGTTCGACGGTGGTGAGCAGGAATCCGCTCGGCAGTTTCTCTTCGAGTCCCATGGGTGATCCCTCAGCCCCTCAGTCCCATTCCAGGCCGCCGCGACGCCATACGTACGCGTACGCGACAAAAACGGTGAGCACGAAGAGGAGCATCTCGACGAGCCCGAAAATCCCCAGGGCGTCGAAGGAGACCGCCCAGGGGTAGAGGAAGACGATCTCGATGTCGAAGACGATGAACAGCATCGCCGTCAGGTAGTACTTGATGGGGAAGCGTCCGCCGCCGGCGGGCGTCGGTGTGGGCTCGATGCCGCACTCGTACGCTTCCTGCTTCGCCCGGTTGTAGCGCTTGGGGCCGATAAGCGTGGCCATGACCACGGAGAAGATCGCAAACCCTGCCCCGAGGGCGCCGAGCACAAGGATGGGCGCGTAAGCATTCACCCTCCTCGCTCCTTCCAGTCGTCCTTGACCGTTGGACCGCGCCGGGCTCGTGCCTGCCCCGGAGCGGGGGGCCGGTGCGCCTCGCCGTTCTCCGCGGAAGAACCGTATGAAGATCGCGGATATGTGAGGCAGTTCACAAGCCTGACTGCCCCGCATCCTATGCCTGCCGGTCTGTGATCTGCGACACGGGGTACGACAACGACTTTGTGATCTCCACCACCTGACGAAGGATCATGAACGCGGATGCACGGTGATCTACGTACCGGAAGCACGCAAGTGATCACCTGACGTGACATTCGGTGGCGTTGTTGCTGGTGAAAGGCGTGTTGCTCTATCAAGAGGTGGCCGCTGCAAGCAAATTGGAGGTGGACGCGTCGGCGTGATACAGCCACCGCACGCTCGGTCGGCCGGCCCGATTCGGCTCGAACTCACCCGCGCGAGGGGGTCCGCGGAGGCGGGTGGACACGTGCACGCGTTCACGAACGCACGAGCCGGACACCGACTCCGTCGGCCAACTCCCCGTTGCCCGCTCGCGGTGTGACCTGCGTCACGCTCAACAACGCGCCGGGAAAGCGGGCTTGGCCATGCGTGTGAACGGATGGTAGGCGTCGGGGCAATTCGGACTAATCGCGGAAAACCCATGATCACAGCGTTGATCGCCGATGCCCGTTTTGCCCGTTACGGCGTCAATAAGGGTGCGCCGAGGCCGAATTCGAGCCGCGTTCCGGCAACTGTGGCGGAGACCACGTTTCTTGATGCCGAGTCGTTACCTCTGATAGCGGTTGTTCTCATGTCCCACACCGCTCACATACCCAGCCACCGGAAGCCCCGCCGCAGCGCCTCGAAGATGGCGCTCCGTGCCGGAGTTGCCGGTGGCGTCCTCAGCACCATCGCGGTTGCTGGTGCGGCGGCTCCGGCAAGTGCCGACCCGGTGCACGAGACCACCGTCGAGATGCCGACGCTCACCGACGCCGCTGCCGCGAAGCCCGCCTCCACCGTCAGCACCGCTGCCGAGGCGACCCAGCAGATCGCCTTCGAGTACGACCGGCAGGCCCGCCAGGAGGCGGCCGCCGAGACCGCCCTGAAGGACGCCAAGAAGGCCAAGGCCGAGGCGGACCGCAAGGCGGAGGCCGAGAAGAAGGCCGCCGAGGCCCGTGAGAAGGCCGAGAAGAAGGCCGCCGAAGAGCGCGCCTCGCGCTCCTCGGACCGCTCTTCCCTGAGCTCCTACTCCTCTTCCTCCTCTTCTTCTTCCTCCTCCTCCAAGTCGACTGCCACCGGCAGCGCGGCCGCCGTGATCGCGTTCGCGCGGGCGCAGGTCGGCGACGCGTACGTCATGGGCAGCACCGGCCCGAACGCGTGGGACTGCTCGGGCCTCACCCAGGCCGCGTTCCGCAGCATCGGCGTGGACCTGCCGCGCGTCTCGCAGGGTCAGTCGACCGCGGGCACGCAGGTCGGCCTGGACAACCTCCAGCCGGGCGACATCCTGTACTGGGGTGGCGCGGGCAGCGCGTACCACGTGGGCATCTACGTGGGTGGCGGCAACTTCGTCGGCGCGCAGAACTCCAGCACCGGTGTGGTGGAGCGGCCGCTGTCGTACGACCCGCCGACCGGCGCCGTGCGCGTGCTCTGATCGCTTCCTTCTCCTCGGCCAAGGGCCGTCGTTCCCCCGCTCGGGAACGACGGCCCTTCGTCGTGCGCGGCCGGGACTCGCTTCGTCCCGCCCGCGCCCGTCCCGCGCCCGTCGTGCGCGGCCGGGGCCGTCTCAGGCCCCGGGGGTCCAGTCGGCCCGTCGGCCCAGGTAGTTGAGGAGCAGCGCCACGTCGTCCGCGTCGGCGGCCGGTTCGACGGCCGCCGCGAAGGCGAAGCCGCGCACCGGCTCCACCAGTTCCCGGGCGACCGGCAGCAGGGTCCGGGCCAGCTCCGGGGTCAACGGGGAGGGTCGCCCGGTGGCGACCGCGATGTCCCAGGCGTGGACGACGGCGTCCAGCGCGGCCGCGCCGACCGCGAGTTCGGCGGACAGCGTGAACGGCGGCAGCGGCACGGGCACGGCGCTGTCGTCGGGCTTGACCCCGGCGAAGGCCTCGGCCGTACGGCTCAACGCCGGGTCGAGGAGGGCGGCCGCGGACTGCTCGTCCCCGAACGCCGTCGCGGCCGGGGCGAACGGGTCGTAGCCCGGCCCCTCCCCGCCGGTGATCTTCTCGGCGTACATGAGCTGGTCGCCGGCCGCGTGCCGGAGCACCTGGGCGACGTTCCATTCCGTGCAGGGCGTCGGCGCGGTCCACTGCTCCGCCGCCACGCGGATCGCTGCGGTGCGGATCGCGCGGTGTGCTTCGTCGAGTACGTCCCACTGGGTTGAGGTCATGGCGTCAACCTACGGCTCAGGACGTGCCCCCGCCGGAGATCCCCTGACAACGCCCGACGGACGTGGGGCTACGTCAGATCCCCCGGCCCGGTGTTCGCCCCGCACAGCACGATCGCGGTCCGCTCCCCGGGCTCGGGTGCGTACGCGCAGGCCGTCGCCGCCGCGTGTTCGACGGCGAGGCGGTGCTCGTCCCACAGGCGCTGACGGCTCGCCACGATCGCCTCGTCCGGTACGAGCACGGAGCGCACGCCCTCCCTCCCGGCCACCTCCAACGCGTCCCGCGAGACCCTCGTCGCCCCGAGGGAGTCCGCCGCGACGGACGCCACGGGCACGTCCACCACTCGGCCCGCCTCCAGGGCGGCATGCAGGGCCCGGCAGTTCTCCGGCTCGACGGCCACCACCCGCACCCCCGCCTCCAGCGCCGCCGTCGCGACCCCCGCGAAGAGCCCGCCGCCGCCGACCGACACCACGATCGTGTCCACGCCTCCCGGAATCCCTCGCAGGATCTCCTCGGTCAGGGTCCCGGCCCCCGCCGCGATCAGCGGATGGTCGTACGCGTGGGAGGCCAGCGCCCCCGAACCCGCCGCGAACTCCTCGCAGGCGGCGCGGGCTTCGTCGTACCGCTGCCCGACGAGCCGTACCTCGGCGCCGTACGACCGCAGCCGGTCGACCTTGACCGTCGGGGCGTTCTCGGGAAGGAAGACGGTGGCCCGGATGCCCAGCTCACGGGCGGCCCAGCCGCAGGCAAGACCGGCGTTGCCGCCGGAGGCGATGGTGACGCCGGCGTCGGGGAGACTCTGGGACTCCCGGTGGGCGAGGAGGAAGTTCAGCGCGCCGCGCGCCTTGAAGCTGCCGGTGTACTGGAGGAATTCGAGGGCGAAGAAGCGGCCCTCGGCGGCCGGGGCCACGGTGACCGGCCGCACGCGCCCGGCGATCCGCTCGGCGGCGGCCTTGATCTCGCCGGGGTTCAGGGTGGGGGCACTGGGTGCGGACATGGGAACTCCTGGCAGGGACGCAGGCGACTGATACGCCGTACCGTACGGTGTATCCCATGCCGAGGCAATCACCTTCCCTGGACCGCGCGACCCCCGAACTCATCGCGGAGACCGCCCTGTCGATCGTCGACCGGGACGGCCCGCAGGCCCTCAGCTTCCGCACGCTCGCGGACCGCCTGGGCATCTCGCACGCGACCGTGCAGCGCCGCTGCACCGACCTCGCCGGACTGCTCGACCTCTGTACGGACCATCTGGCGGCCGGAATCCCGTCGGTCGCGCCGGGCACGGAGTGGGCGCGGGCCAGCGAGATCCGCTTCCGGGCGCTGTACGAACTCCTGGTGGCGCACCCCGGGCTGGTGGCGCTGCGCGGGGCGCGGCCGTGGCTGGGCCCGCAGTTGCTGGCGCGGCTCACGGAGCCGGAGCTGGCCGCGCACCTGGCGCGGGGGCTGTCGGCGGCGCAGGCGATGGCGACGTACCGCCGGATGTATCTGCTGACCCTGGGCTGTGCGACCTTCGTGGACCACCGGGCTCCGCAGGAGAACGCGGCCCGCACGAGGGCGGCGCTGGCCGCGCTGGACCCGGCGGAGTTTCCCGCGCTGACGGGGCACGTGGGCGAGATCCTGCCGGTGCTCACCGACCACGAGGTCTTCCGCACGGCGCTCCACCAACTCATCGAGGCGGCGAGCTGACCATCCCCCCGGGCACGGGCGCCCCTTCAGGGGCGCGGGGAACTGCGCGAGCAACCACGACGGATCTGCACGGAACCGTGCAATCGCCGCGCGGCGAGCGCTTTAGGGAAAGGGGCGGGTCCGGGGCCTCTCTGCCCGAGCCGGGCGGGGCCGCATGTCCGGTACGGGGGCGGGCCAGGGCTTCTTTGGACGCGCGTCCGGCGCAGGTGCTGGGCCAGTGGCGGCACCCGGGCTGGGCCGGGAGCGGGAGGGGCCGCCCCCTTGCCCGCCCGTCCCGCCCCCGGGGGGCGGCCCCGCCGCCCAAGGGGGCTGGGAGGAGGAGAGGGAGGGCGGCCCCGGCGCCAAGGGGGCTGGGGGAAGAGAGGGAGGGCGGCCCCGACGCCCAAGGGGGCTACGGGGAAGGGGCCCCGGTGTCCAAGAGGGCTGGAGGAGGGCGAGGCGGGCGTGAGCCCGCGTCGTCAAAGGGCCCTCAACCACCCCCACGGGCTCAGGAGTTGGGGGCCACCTTCGCGAGGCCGTTGATGATGCGGTCCATGGCGTCACCCCCCGTGGGATCGGTGAGGTTGGCCAGCATCTTCAGCGTGAAGCGCATGAGGACGGGGTGGGTCAGCCCCCGCTCCGTCGCCAGCTTCATGATCTTCGGGTTGCCGATGAGCTTCACGAAGGCGCGGCCCATCGTGTAGTAGCCGCCGTACGTGTCCTTCAGGACCTGGGGATAGCGGGCGAGCGCCATCTCGCGCTGAGCGGGGGTGGCCCGGGCGTGGGCCTGGACGATGACCTCGGAGGCGATCTGCCCGGACTCCATGGCGTACGCGATGCCTTCCCCGTTGAACGGGTTGACCATGCCGCCCGCGTCGCCGACGAGCAGCAGCCCCTTGGTGTAGTGGGGCTGGCGGTTGAAGGCCATGGGGAGGGCGGCGCCCCGGATGGGAGTGGTCATGTTCTCGGGGGTGTATCCCCACTCCTCGGGCATGGACGCGCACCATGCCTTGAGCACCTCGCGCCAGTCCAGCTCCTTGAAGGCCTTGCTGGAGTTAAGGATGCCGAGGCCGACGTTGGACGTGCCGTCGCCCATGCCGAAGATCCACCCGTAACCGGGGAGGAGACGGTCCTGCGGCCCGCGCCGGTCCCACAGCTCCAGCCAGGACTCCAGGTAGTCGTCGTCGTGGCGGGGCGAGGTGAAGTACGTCCGTACGGCGACGCCCATCGGGCGGTCCTCGCGCCGGTGCAGGCCCATCGCCAGGGACAGCCGGGTGGAGTTGCCGTCGGCGGCGACGACCAGCGGGGCGTGGAAGGTGACGGGCAGCTTCTCCTCGCCGAGCTTCGCCTCGACGCCGGTGATCCGCCCGGTGCGCTTGTCGAGGATCGGAGCGCCGACGTTGCACCGCTCGTACAGCCGGGCGCCCGCCTTCTGGGCCTGCCGGGCGAGCTGCTCGTCGAAGTCGTCCCGCTTGCGGACGAGTCCGTAGTCCGGGTACGAGGCCAGCTCGGGCCAGTCGAGCTGGAGCCGCTGACCGCCGCCGATGATCCGGAGCCCCTTGTTGCGCAGCCACCCGGCCTCTTCGGAGATGTCGATGCCCATCGACACGAGCTGCTTGGTGGCGCGGGGGGTGAGTCCGTCGCCGCAGACCTTCTCGCGCGGGAACGCGGTCTTTTCCAGGAGCAGCACGTCCAGGCCCGACTTGGCCAGGTAGTACGCGGTGGCGGAGCCGGCGGGTCCGGCCCCGACGACGATCACATCTGCGGTGTGTTCGGAGGGGGTCGAGGTCGCGGGCTCGGTCACGGCGGGGTCTCCCGTAAGACTCGATGTCGATGTTGTGCCTTGACGGCACACGGCTACGGGCAGTCTATGGGGGCGTACTCCTCCATCATCTGAAGGGCTGCCCTCATGACCCTCACGCCATCCGTGGCCTCCGAACTGTCCCGCCCCCTGCCGACCGTGCGCCTGCGGGTGCCGGTCGAGGAGGACGCGTACGCCTGGTACGACGCGTTCAAGAACCGGGAGGTCATGGAGTTCTTCGGCGGGAAGCCGAAGGGGGTCTCGGTGTACGAGGAGCTGACGGCCCGCCAGCGCAAGCACGACGCGGAACTGGGCTACTGCCTGTGGACGCTGCTGGACGAGGACGACCGGGTGATCGGCTTCACGGGCGCGCAGCCGTGGCCGCACACGCACTACGGGCCGGTCGGCGAGATCGAGATCGGCTGGCGGCTGGGCCGGGAGTTCTGGGGCCGGGGTTACGTCGCCGCCGCCGCGCAGGAGACCCTGGCGCGGGTGCGGGCGGCGGGGGTGCCGGAGGTGGTGGCGGTGGTGGACGCGCGCAACGCGAGGTCGATCGCGGTGGCGGAGAAGCTGGGGATGCGGGCGGCCGAGTCGTTCACGGTCCCGGCGGCGGGTGCGGAGCCGGAGCGGCGGGGCCGCTGCTTCCGCCTGTCGCTGTAGGACGCCGCTGCGGGCCGCCCCGGCCCCTTCGCACCGGGTGCGGCCGGTGGGGGGGCCGGGGACGGCCACGGGCAACTCAGCTGCCGGCCACGGCACACAGCAACGACGGACGACAGAACGACGGAACGACGCAACGACTAGAAGACCGAAAGCCCCGTCAACGACGTGAACCGGTCCAGCGCCGCTATGCCCGCCACCGAGTTCCCCTGCGGGTCGAGCCCCGGGCTCCACACGCACACCGTGCACACGCCGGGCACGACGGCGACGATCCCGCCGCCCACCCCGCTCTTGCCGGGCAGCCCGACCCGGTACGCGAACTCGCCCGCCGCGTCGTACGTCCCGCAGGTCATCATCACCGCGTTGATCTGCTTGGCGAGGCGGCGCGGCAGCAGTCGGCTGCCGTCGGCGCGCAGTCCGTGGCGGGCCAGGAAGCGGGTGGCGAGCGCGAGGTCGGCGCAGTTCATCTCGATCGAGCACTGCCAGAAGTAGTGGTCGAGGAGGGCCGGAATCGGGTTCGCGATGTTCCCGTACGAGGCCATGAAGTGGGCCAGCGCCGCGTTGCGGTCCCCGTTGTCGGACTCGGAGGCGGCGACCTCCGGGTCGAAGGTGACGTCGGGATTCCCGCTCTCCTGCCGTACGAACTCCAGCAGTTCACTGCTCGCGTCACCGGTGAGGGTCTGGAGCCGGTCGGTCACGACCAGCGCACCGGCGTTGATGAAGGGATTGCGCGGAATCCCGTTCTCGTACTCCAACTGCACGAGCGAGTTGAAGGGGTTGCCGGAGGGCTCCCGCCCGACCTTCTCCCACAGGCCGTCACCGCCCTGGGCGAGCGCGAGGGCCAGCGCGAAGACCTTGGTGATGGACTGGGTGGAGAACGGCTGCTGCCAGTCCCCCACCCCGTACACCTTGCCGTCGAGGTCGGCGACGGCCATGCCGAAGCGGTTCGGGTCGACGCAGGACAGGGCCGGGATGTACGCGGCGACCTGCCCCTGACCGACCTGCGGCCGGACGTCCGTCTCGATCTGCCGCAGGATGCCCCGGAAGTCGAAGTCGACGGGCTGCTCCAGCTCGGACTCGGGGCCGTACTCCGACTCCGTGGGGCCCTGTGCGGGGCGCATCAGACCCGTACGCCCCGGTGCAGCGCCACGACGCCGCCGGTCAGGTTGCGCCAGGCGACCTGCGACCAGCCGGCCTGCTGGAGCTTCGCGGCGAGCCCGGCCTGGTCGGGCCAGGCGCGGATGGACTCGGCGAGGTAGACGTACGCGTCCGGGTTGGAGGAGACGGCGCGCGCGACCGGCGGCAGCGCCCGCATCAGGTACTCGTTGTAGACGGTCCGGAACGGCGCCCAGGTCGGGTCGGAGAACTCGCAGATCACCACCCGGCCGCCCTTCTTCGTCACCCGGAACATCTCCTTGAGCGCGGCGTCGGTGTCGACGACGTTGCGCAGCCCGAAGGAGATGGTGACGGCGTCGAAGGACTCGTCCTGGAACGGCAGCCTGGTGGCGTCACCGGCGGTGAACGGCAGGTGCGCGTGCTTCCGCTTCCCCTCCCTCAGCATCCCGATCGAGAAGTCGCACGGCACGACGTACGCACCGGTGGCGGCGAAGGGGAGGGAGGAGGTGGCGGTACCAGCCGCGAGGTCGAGGACGCGCTTGCCGGGCCCGGGGTCGACGGCCCGGGTCACTTCCTTGCGCCAGGCGCGGTCCTGGCCCAGGGACAGGACGGTGTTGGTCAGGTCGTAGTTCGCCGCCACTCCGTCGAACATCGACGCGACTTCGTGCGGCTGCTTGTCCAGGGATGCTCGGGTCACGTGCCCATTGTGCCGGTAGGGGACGAAGGGGGCTCGGGCGGCACGGGGCTCGGGCGGCACGGGGCTCGGGCCGGGTCGGGCGACGCGGGGCTCCGGCGGCACTGTCAGACCCCACGGGTACAAAGGAATGCACGGACGCATCGAACGTCGGTGCGATCCGGGATGCCGACGGGGGCAGGGTCATGATCGAGGTGTCGTACGCGGAGGGCTGGGACCTGGCGGGGGTCCGGGCGGCCGGAGCACGGCTGTCGCGGGACGGGGCGCGGGCACGGGACGCCGCCGGGGACCCGTACGCGGTGATCTTCCGACTGCCGGGCCGCCGAGTACCGCTGGAGGTGCTGTACGTGTCCTGGCGCGAGCACTACCTCGGCTCGTGGGCGTACGACGAGCAGGGCCGCCGCGTGGCGGAGACGGACCTGCGGCTGCTGGACGACCCGGGGCGGCTGCTGCGGAGGTACGGGCAGAGCTGGGAGTACGGGGACGAGGAGGCCGCCGAGTTCGCGGCGCGCCTGCACCACGTACGGGAGATCACCCCGGACGGGCAGGCGGTCTGGATACGCAACGGGGACGGGGGCAGCCTCCACACCCTCCCGGACGTCCCCGAGGAGGAACGCTGGGAGCCGCGACCGGAGTTCGGGGCGTGGCCGCTGTTCGGGCCGGAGCGGGAGGGGCTCGGTCCGCTCGCCTTCCGGACCGTGGAGGAGCCCGAGGCACGGGAGCCCGAGGCACAGGGGCCCGAGGCGCAGGCCGCCGGGCGCGTCGAGCTGTGGACGGCGCCGCAGCCGCTGCGCCCCGGCGCCCTGGACGCGCTCTTCGCGCCCGGAACCCCTCTGACGGCTCCCGGGCACGAGCCGCTGACCGCTGTGGACGTGCGCCCCGTCGGCACGCTGCACCTGCCCAGCGGGCGTCTCGTCGTGGACTGCCCCGCGTCCGGCGGCCAACCGCCCCGGGAACTGACCGTGCGGGTGCCGCCCGGCACCCACCCCGTCGACAGTGCGCGGGCGCGCTTCGCGTACGACTTCATGGGCGAGCACGTGGTGGCGGAGGAGGTGACCGCCTACCGGCTGCGGGTCGGCGAGGGGCCGGTGGTGAGCTGGGAGATGGGACTGGCGCCCGGGGAGGACCTGCGGATGGTGCGGGAGGGCGAGGGGTACGGGTTCGGGACCGACACGGCGTCGGGCAGCTTCGCGGACGCGGCCGCGTGGCCGGTGCTGGCCCCGCGGTTCCGGGAGGCGGCGGGCGGGGAGCCGCCGGAGGCGGTGCGTCAGGGCGACGGTTGCCTGCTCGCCGTCGACCCGGCCACCGGGGGCGGCCTGCTGTACTTCCTGACCGGCGGCGACGGCGGGTACACGGTGTGGCTGGGCCGGGACGCGGCGGGCGAGCCGGTGTCCGTGGTGGTGAAGCCGTACGTGCTGCCGGAGCTGACGGTGGCCCGCCCGAAGAAGCCCCGAAGGGCACGCGCGACAGGCTAGGCCCGGCGGAACACCATGCGCCCGGCGATGACCGTGACCAGGCAGACGCCCTCCGGTTCCGCGTAGACGGCGAAGTCGGCGGCGGAGGAGGGGGTCAGCGGGTGGGGGCGCGGGGCGTGCAGGACACGTACCGGGGAACGCTCGACCGCGACCCGTACCGCGGGATGGGTGAACGGGCCCGCGACGGCGGTCGTGCCGTGCGCCAGCAGCCGCTGCACGCCGCGCCGGGCGCTGTGGCCCCAGCGGGTGTCGCTCAGGTCCAGGTCGCGCAGGGCGTGCCCGGACAGGGGCTCGGTGCCGAGGGTGTCGGCCTCGCGGGGGTCGGGCCAGTAGTGGGCCTGGAGGAGGGAGACGGCGTCGGGCTCGAAGCGGCCGGGGGTGAGATGGCCGTCCCACTCCCTGGTCCGGGCCCCGGGCCCGGCCTGAGCAACCAGCTCCTCGTACGTACCCACGTCCCGGATGCGGTCGCCGTCCACGACGACCGCATCTCCGCTCACTCCATCGGCTTCCCGGATGCTGCGCACCCGGTGAATCGTCAGCACCGGCGCGTCAGTTGGAGGCGAGGAGCTTCAGCTCGGGGTGGGCCGTGCCGCCCTCGATGGCCGTGGAGGAGAGGTGCGAGACGACGTGGTCGTCGACCGGGTCGTTCGCCGGGTCGGTGTGCACGACCAGGTGCTCGTACGTCGTCGCGCGCTGCGCCGGGACCCGCCCCGCCTTGCGGATGAGGTCGATGATCTCCATCCGGTTGGAGCGGTGCTTGGCCCCCGCCGACGAGACGACGTTCTCCTCCAGCATGATCGAGCCGAGGTCGTCGGCGCCGTAGTGCAGGGAGAGCTGGCCGACCTCCTTGCCGGTGGTCAGCCAGGAGCCCTGGATGTGCGCGACGTTGTCGAGGAAGATCCGCGCGATCGCGATCATCCGCAGGTACTCGAACAGAGTGGCCTGCGTCCGCCCCTTCAGCGCGTTGTTCTGCGGCTGGTAGGTGTACGGGATGAAGGCGCGGAAGCCCCCGGTCCGGTCCTGTACGTCGCGGATCATGCGCAGGTGCTCGATGCGCTCGGCGTTCGTCTCACCCGTGCCCATGAGCATGGTGGACGTCGACTCGACGCCGAGGCCGTGCGCCTCCTCCATGATCTCCAACCACCGCTCACCGGACTCCTTGAGCGGAGCGATGGCCTTGCGCGGCCGGGCGGGGAGCAGCTCGGCACCCGCGCCCGCGAAGGAGTCGAGCCCGGCGGCGTGAATCCGCTGGATCGCTTCCTTGGTGCTGACCTTGCTGATCCGCGCCATGTGCTCGATCTCGGAGGCGCCGAGGGAGTGGATGACGAGCTGCGGGTACGCCTTCTTGATCGCGGCGAAGTGCTCTTCGTAGTACTCGACGCCGTAGTCGGGGTGGTGGCCGCCCTGGAACATGATCTGGGTGCCGCCCAGTTCGACGGTCTCCGCGCAGCGGCGCAGGATGTCGTCGAGGTCCCGGGTCCAGACGTTCTCGCTCTTCGGCGCGGCGAAGAAGGCGCAGAACTTGCACGCGGTGACGCACGAGTTCGTGTAGTTGATGTTGCGCTCGATGATGTACGTCGCGATGTGCTCGGTGCCGGCGTAGCGGCGGCGGCGCACGGCGTCGGCAGCCTGGCCCAGCGCGTGCAGGGGCGCGTCCCGGTACAGGTCGAGGGCTTCCTCGGGGGTGATGCGGCCACCCTCGGCGGCACGGTCAAGGACAGACTGGAGGTCGGCCTTCTCGGTCACCGGGGCGGTTCCTTCCCAGAGGGGGTGCGGGGGTCGTACGTCAAGACCGATCCAGCGTACGCCAGGGGCCTGGCCTCCCCGGGGCGGGCCCGCTGCGTCGGGGCCCGCGGGGGACCACACCCATCTGCGGCTCCACCGCGCGGGCGCCCCTTTAGGGGCGCGGGGCTGTACCCATCTGCGGCTGCCGTACGCTCCCCGGACACACCAGCTGCCCCAGGAGCCGGCCCCATGTCCTCGCATCGCGCCACCGCGCCCGCCCTCCCCCTCGCGGGCGGGACCATACGTGACGCACCGCCCCTGTATGCCGACGTCCGGCTCCTCTCCGGCCGGTACGGCGTGGACTACACCGACGACGAAGCGGTACGGAGTCTCCTCGCCCGGCACGAGGAGGACGTTCGGCGGCTCCGGCACAGTCCCCGGGCATGGGTCGGCGGCATCGCGCTGCTGGTCGCGGTCTGTCTGCCGTTCGCGACGCTGTGGTCCCTCGGCGTCCCCGCCTCGGGGTGGAGCCCGCGCACCCTGGCCGTGCACATCGTCCCGGGGCTCGTCCTCCTCGCCCTCGGCGTGGTCCTCACCGTCCAGTCGCACCGCAGGGCGGTCCGCCGCCTGGACCATCCCGAACTGGTCGGCTACCGGCGGGTGTTGGCGACCGCGACGGCCCACGGGCTGCTGATTCCCGCCGCCCCGGCGTGGCTGGTGGGCCGGGACTCCACCACCGGGAAGGAGACCCGCCCGCTGCCGGTCCTCCCCCGCACGGCCGTTCCGGTGGCCGGCGCGCCCGTCCCTCCCGTACCGCAGAAGCCGTACGACGTCAGCCGGTACGAGTCGCTCGGGCAGCAGGGCGGCTGGCACGACGAGGTGGGCTTCGGGCTGGTGATCGCGGCCGGGATCGCGGGCTACTGGGCCTACGAGGAGCACGAACCCGCCGGTTACGCCCTCGCGACGGTCCTCGTGCTGCTGGGCGTGTGGGCCTGGGTGGCGGGCCACCGACAGGGCAACCGGCACCGGGCACTGCGTGAGGCGGCGCGGTCGTACGTGGCGGAGGTGGCGGCGGCACAGCGGGCGGGGGCGCAGGTGCCGGAGCTGTCCCCCGAGCTGCGGAAGCTGATCGACTGAGGGGGGCGGCTGGGGCGGCCGGGGGACGGCCGGGGGGACGAGTTCCCTTCCTCACATCACTTCCCCTGGCACTGCCGTTGCCCCATCCTCCTCAAAGCGGCACAGCCGTATCCGCCCATCGCCCCCGCCCGGACCGCACGACACCTCGGAGTGACACGTGAACCGCCGTTCGATATCCGCCGTCGCCGCGTCCGTCGTGGCCGCCGCCGTACTGCTGAGCGCGTGCGGGGGTGGGGGCGGGGAGAAGGGCGACAGCAAGAAGGCGGACGCGCCGCCCGCGAAGGGGTCGGCGAAGGGTTCCCCGGCCCCCGCTGCGCCCGCGTCCGGGCCGAAGCGGCCCGAGATCGGGCTGAGTGGCGAGCACCGGGTGACGTTCGACTTCGTACGGCCCGAGGACCCCCGGCAGGGTGCCGCCCTCGCCGACACCTCGCGGTTCGTCCAGGCGATCTGGCACGGCGTCGAGGCACAGGATGCCAACGACCCGGCGTACCGCTTCTACTCGCGTGCGGGCGCGACCGCCTTCGGCAAGGGCCGGATCGAACAGGAGCTCAAGGGCGGCTGGGTCACCTCCGGGACGAACCGCTACTACAACGCCACCACCGCCCCCGGCCAGGACGCGCAGTCCGTCCGGGTCACCTTCTGCCACGACCGGTCGAAGTCCGTCAGCAAGGTGAAGAAGACCGGCAAGCTCCGCCCGGCCCCGCAGGCGAACGCGGACAACTTCGCGCTGTACACCGTCCTCCTGCGCCCCTCCCCCGCCCTGCCGCAGGGCTGGGTGGCCCAGCAGGTCGAGGTGAAGGAACGGGCGACGGCGGAGTGCCGTACGACTAAGCCCGCGAAGCTCCCGAAGGCCAAGAACACGAAGAAGCCGTCCGCCGGGCAGAACAAGCACACACCGCCGAAGAAATCCGGCAGCGGAAGCAGCGGCAGCAAGTCCAAGCCCAGCAAGCCCAAGACCCGGCACTGAGCGCAGCCCTACTGCTTCCTCAGCGTCCCGTACGGCTTCCCCTGCTGCGCGGACGGCGACGTGTACTGGAGCGTGCCGTCCGGGTTGCGGGTGAGGACCAGTTGGCTGGACTCGCCGGAACACAGCAGCGGGGTGGAGGGGCGCGCCGGGTCGGTGCGGTCGACCACGACGACCTTGTCCGCCGTCGCCGACTCCAGCTTGCCGATGCCGAAGCACTGGACGCCCATGAGGTCGTACGAGGACTTCAGCACGTCCTTGCCCGTGGAGCCCCGGGTGATCACGAGGGTGATCGTGCCGTGCGGCTGGTTGGTGGTGGCCTCGGTGAGGCTGCCGGTCCAGGTGCCGAGGAAGCTGTCGGGCACCCCGCCGCCCGGCACCTGGGGCGCCGAGGAGTGCGCCCCGGGCGGCTGGGCGCTGCCGCTACCCGAGTCGCCGGTCTTGTCGCGGTCGCCCAGCAGCCCCGGCAGGAAGGCGATGCCCAGCGTCACCGCGGCCAGTGCCCCGGCGACCGCGAGCACCAGCGTGCAGCTGCGCCGCCTGCCCCGCCCGTCCGGCGCACCCGGCGCCGAGGTCTCGGTGGCGACGGACACCGAGAGCCCGGGCCGCTGCGCCGGAACCACGGGCTTCTTCGCGGGCGGGCCGGGCACCCCGCTGTTGTTCCCGTACGACACGGGCGGCGGCCCGAACTCCCCCAGCACCGGCGCCCCGCCGCCTCCGCCCGCGCCCCCACTCACCGCCCCGTGCGTGAACGGCACCGGCCCCGATGCCGCCTCCAGCTCCAGCAGCCGCACCGCACTGCGCCCCGCCTCGACGACCAGCTCCCCCGGCAGCCACCCCACCGCCACCGCCGCTGCCGCCCCGCCGGGAAGGAGCCGTGCGCCGATCTCCTGCGGGGCGGGCCGGTCGCCGGCGCTCTTGGCGAGGCAGGCCAGCACCAGGTCCCGCACCTGCCCGTCCAGCCCGTCCAGTTCGGGTTCCTCGTGCACGACCTTGTAGAGGAGCGAGGCCGCCGAGTCGCCGGGGAAGGGGGACACCCCGGTCGCCGCGAAGGCCAGCACCGCCCCGAGCGAGAAGACGTCGGCGGCCGGGGTCACGCCCTTCCCGAGGATCTGTTCCGGCGACATGTAGCCGGGGGACCCGACCGAGACCCCCGTCGACGTCAGTGACGCGGTCGCGTCCGTGGCCCGCGCGATCCCGAAGTCGATCAGCCGGGGCCCGTCCAGGGTGAGCAGCACGTTGGACGGCTTCACGTCCCGGTGGACGAGGCCGAGACCGTGCACCGCCGTCAGCGCCTCCGCGAGGCCCGCGCCCAGGACCCGTACCGAGGAATCCGGCAGCGGACCGTGCGCGGCGACCGCCTGCGTCAACGAGGGGCCCGCCACGTAACCCGTGGCCACCCACGGCACCGGAGCCTCCGCGTCCGCGTCCAGGACCGGCGCGGTCCACGCCCCGCCGACCCGGCGCGCGGCCTCCACCTCGCGCCGGAAGCGGGCCCTGAACTCCTCGTCCTGCGCGAAGTGCGGGTGCACGATCTTGACCGCGACGGTGCGGCCCCCGGCGTTGCGCCCGAGGTAGACCCGGCCCATGCCGCCGGACCCCAGTCGCCCGAGCAGTCGGTAGGCACCGATATTCTGCGGTTCGCCCGCTTCCAGCGGCTGCATGGTGATGTTCTCCCCCGAGACCTCGTGAACCCGCCGTGAACCCTGCCCCCACAGTAGGGCGACGTGTGCGGGATCACTGGGACACATCGGACAGCGGGCGAACCGATGTCCGCCGGAACGCATCTCCTTGTACGGAAACCGCACGGAACATGCACACCGCGTGTCCACCGTCCGTACGGAGACCCCCGTACGGAGACACTCGTACGGAGAGACCTGTACGGCGACCCCCGTACGGGGACGGGCCGCCCGCACCGGCCCCCGCCCGCACGTCCTCGCCCCCACCCGCCCGGAGCCCCCGCATGAATCGCCTGTCGAGCACGTCGCGCCGCCTGTCGAGCACGCCGTCCCGTCGCCTGATAGCCGCAGCGCTGCTCGGGTCCGTCCTGACCCTCTCGGTGTCCGGCTGCTCGGACGAGGGCACGCCGTACGACTTCAACGCGGCCGAGGACAACGGCGGCTCGATCCAGCGCAGTGACCTCCAGCAGGCGGCGTCCAAGGGCGGCGCCGACACCCTGCTGCCGCGCGGCCCGCGCTCCGACTTCTCCGTCTTCCGCACCCTGGACGACGGCACGAAGGTGGCCCAGACGACCCTGACCGGGACGAAGTCCGGGTTCACCGGCAAGGTGTGGGTGTGGGCCCCGAAGCAGTACTTCGACCCGAAGTACGCGGAGAGCGGCTTCCCGGTGCTGATCGCGCTTCCCGGTTCGTACGGCTACGACAACAATTACTGGTCGCTGGAGAAGAAGCACTTCCTGGAGACGGTCGCCGACATGTCCCAGCGGGGGCAGAGCCTGCCGTTCATCGTCGTGATGCCCGTGCAGAATCCGGAGAAGAAGTACTACGACGGCAGCGACATTCCGGGGCGGCCGAAAATGGGCACCTGGATCACGCAGGACGTCCCCGATTTCGTCAAGGCGAATTTCCGCACATTCCGCTCGCGGGACGGCTGGGCGTTCATGGGGTCGTCGTCCGGCGGATTCATCGCGCTGAAGTCGGTGCTGAAGTACCCGGAGCGGTTCAAGGCGGCGATCTCCTCGGGCCCGGACATCGTGCCGGACTCCCCGATGTGGAAGGGCCACCCGCAGGAGAAGCTGGCGAACAATCCCCGGCAGCTGGCCGCCGACCTGATCAAGCGCCCGGACGCCCCGAAGGTCTACCTGGCGTTCCAGGTCGGCTCCAAGGAGAAGCTGATTCCGCGCGTGGAGCGCTTCATGCACGACTACGGCAAGGGCCCGATCAAGACCCGCCTCCAGGTGGTCCCGGACGGCGTCCACAATCCGGCGACGTACATCAAGGGCATGGAGTCGGGCAGCCTCGGCTGGCTGAGCTCGCACCTGAAGGCGCCCGTCCCCACCCCGTGAACCCCTGCCGGGGGGGTCACTCCCCCAGCAGGGTCACGTGTACGTCCGTCGGGTACCCGGTGGTCTCCCCGGTGCGGCGCGCGAATTCGCGGACGCCCGCGATCTGCTCGGCGCCGAAGCGGAAGTCGAGCGTGGTGAAGTACGTCTCCAGCAGCGCGGCGTCGAAGTCCTCCCAGCGGGCGGCCTGTTCGGCGACCTGGTCGACCTCGGCGAGGGAGAGGTCGCGGGAGGCGAGGAAGGCCTCGTGCGACTTCTGCACGTGGTACGGCTCGCGGGCCAGGTAGTCCTTGCGGGCGGCCCACACGGCGAAGACGAACGGCAGCCCCGTCCACTCCTTCCACATCTGCCCCAGGTCGTGGACCTGGAGTCCGAGCCGGGGCGCGTCGTGCAGGGACGCCCGCAGCGCGGCGTCGCCGATCAGCACGGCGGCGTCCGCCTCGCGCATCATCAGGCCCAGGTCCGGCGGGCAGGTGTAGTAGTCGGGCTCGACCCCGTACTGCTCGGCGAGGAGCAGCTGGGCCAGGCGCACGGAGGTGCGCGAGGTCGATCCGAGGGCGACCCGCGCCTTGTCCAGCTCGGCCAGCGGCACCTTGGAGACGATCACGCAGGACATGACGGGCCCGTCGCAGCCCACCGCGAGGTCGGGGAAGGCCACCAGGTCGTCGGCGTTCTTCAGGAACTCCACGAGGGTGACGGGACCGATGTCGAGGTCACCGCGGATGAGCTGTTCGCTGAGCCGCTCGGGGGTGTCCTTGGTCAGCTCGAAGTCCAGCAGGCTCCCGGTGCGCGCGAGGCCCCAGTAGAGGGGTACGCAGTTCAGGAACTGGATGTGGCCGACGCGGGGCCGGGTGCGGTTCGGCGTCAGCTCGCCAGCGGTTGAATTGTCCACATCGCGAGGCTAGACCCGCGGCGTCCACCGGGCCCCTCCGGGGGGTCCGGGCGCGCCCCGCGGGGCCTCTCGCGGTGCCTTCGGGCGCGCTGCGGACAGCCCCTCGCGTCTCGTCCGGGCGCGCTCCGGACGGCCTCTCACGGCCCGTCCGGCGTCAGCCGACACGCCCGTGTCAAACATCCGAGTGACGTGATCTTTCCCTCTACCGCTTGCCCAAAGGTGCGTGCTAGGCTCGCCCGCAAGTTGCAGTTTGGTTTCCCTTGCAGTACAGAGCCTGCGGACATGTAACCCGCAGGCTTTTGTTTTCAGACTTCCTTGCAGGTTCTGGAGCAGGGCAACCCTTTGGCCCATGGGAGGGCTTATGGCTACCGGAACCGTCAAGTGGTTCAACGCTGAAAAGGGCTTCGGCTTCATCGCCCAGGACGGCGGCGGCCCGGATGTCTTCGTCCACTACTCCGCGATCAACGCGTCTGGTTTCCGCTCGCTTGAGGAGAACCAGGTCGTGAACTTCGACGTCACGCAGGGCCCGAAGGGCCCGCAGGCGGAGAACGTCTCCCCCGCCTAAGTCTTCGGACTCCAGGACTGGGAAACGACCGATCGCGGTCGTTGAACGCAGTACCCAAGGAGCCCCGTTCCGAGTAATCGGAACGGGGCTCCTGCCTTTGCCCGCGCTGTGTACGTTTTCACCGGACGTGTTTACCGGTAGAGTTCTTCGATTTCCGCCGCATAACGCTCCAGAACGGCCTTCCGCCGCACTTTCAGGGTGGGCGTGAGCGTGCCGTCCGCGATGCTGAGGTCCTCGTCGAGGACGGCGAAGGCCCGGATGCGGGCCGGCCGGGACAGCCCGGCGTTGGCCGCCTCCACGGCCTCGCGGACCAGTTCCCGTACGGCGGGATGGCGGCCGGGACGCTCCCCCGGATCGTGCCCCTCCCGGGCCGCCCAGGCGGCGATCTCCTCCGCCTCCAGGGTGATCAGCGCGACGGGGTGCGGGCGGCGGTCCCCGGCCATGACGGCGTACGAGACGTACCGGGACCGCTGGATGGCGTGCTCGGCGAGGGAGGGCGTGAGGTTCTTCCCCGAGGACGTGATGACCAGGTCCTTCTTGCGGCCGGTGATGGTGAGGTAGCCGTCCGCGTCGAGCGCCCCCAGGTCGCCGGTGTGCAGCCAGCCCTCGTCGTCGAGGGTCTCGCGGGTGGCGGTGTCGTTGCCGTAGTAGCCGGGGAAGACCATGCCGCCCCGGGCCAGCACCTCGCCGTCCTCCTCCGCGATGCGGATCTCGCAGCCGGGGTACGCGCGCCCCACGGAGCCGTACCGCACCGCGCCCGGCCGGTTGAGGGAGATGACCCCGCCCGACTCGGTCATCCCGTACCCCTCGTACACCGGAATCCCGCAGGCCCGCAGGAAGTCGAGGGTCTGCGGGGGGATCGGGGCGGCCCCGGTGAGCGCCCACCGCACGCGCCCTCCGAAGGCGGCGCGCACGAGCCCGTACAGCGACTCCTCGGCGGCCTCCCACACCGCCCGGTCCTCTTCCGGAAGCCTTCCCTCCGCCGCGAGCACCCCGACCCGGACGGCCTCCTCGAACCGCTCCTTCCCGCCCTCCTGCGCCTCGGCCAGCCCCAGCACGATCGCGTGCACCTTCTCGAAGAGCCGGGGCACGGAGGGCAGGTGCGTGGGCCTGACCTCGGCAAGCTCCGCGACGACGTCCTCGACGCGCCCCCCGAAATAGCACAACTCCCCGCCGAACATGAGGGTGTTGAACTGGATGAGCTGGGCGAGCAGGTGCGCGAGCGGCAGATAGAGGTACGTGACGTCCCCCGGCCCGCCCTCGATCATCTCGGCCCCGCCGTCGAGGACCGCCCCGAAGTTGCCGTGGGTGAGGCGGCACCCCTTGGGCGGCCCGGTGGTCCCGGAGGTGTAGACGAGCGAGGCGAGGTCCTCGGGGCGGACGGCGTCCGTCCGGGCGAGGAAGTCCCCGAGCCCGGCCCCGGCGGCGGGCAGCCCCGCCAGCTCCCCGAACAGCAGGGTCGCCGTCGCCCCCACCCGTTTCGCCTGCCCGGCGCTCTCGCACAGGACGAGGGAGGTGCCCGAGTCGCCCAGCACCCAGGCGACCTCGTCGTCGCCGGCCGTGGGGTAGACCGGGACGACGACGCCGCCCACCGCGAGCACGGCGAAGTGGGCGTACGTCCAGTCGATGCAGGTCTCACCGAGGATGCCGACCCGGTCGCCCGGCGCCACCCCGGCCGCGATCAGGCCGCGGCCGATGTCCCGTACCCGGTCCCGGAATCGGGCGTACGAGACCGGACCGACCCCCTTCGCCCGCAGGGCGGGCAGGTCCCCGTACCGCTCCCCCGCCCACTCGGTGAACCCGGCCAGCGCCGCGGGACGCGGCCGCTGCGCGGGGCTGGGCCCTGGCGCGGGGCTGGGCCCTGGCGCGGGGCTCGGACCTGGCACGGGGATCTGCCCCGTCGCCGGCCCCGGACCCGTCGCGGGGATCTGCCCCGCCGCGGGGCCCGAACCCGCCGCGAGGCCCGGACCCGTCCCGAGGCCCGGACCCGTGGCCGGGTTCTGGTCCGTCGCGGGGCTGGGCCCCGTCGCGGGGCTCGGGCCTGTCGCGGGGCTGGGCACCCTCTCGGGGCTCGGGCCTGTCGCGGGGCTCGGACCTGTCGCGGTGGTGTCACCCGTATCCGTCATGACCCGACGGTAAGGAGCCGTTCCCGCACGGGAGATGACGCGAAACGTCACCCCGGCTGACCCGTGCGCTCACAGACGCTACGGTCCCCCACATGGGCAAGCAGACGATCAGCGTGCACCACGTGCGGGCCGTGCTGCGCGGCGTCGAGCGCGCCGGGGTGGACACGGTCCCGCTCCTCCAGGCCGCCCAGATCCCGCCGCTGCTGCTGGGCGACGACCGCGCCCGCGTGACCAGCGTCCAGTTCGCCCGCCTCTTCCGGGCGTTGTACCGCACCACGCAGGACGAGTTCCTGGGCCTGTCCGCCGCGCCCAGCCGCCCCGGGACCTTCGCGATGATGTGTTACGCGGCCCTGGGCTGCCCCGACCTGGGCCGGGCGATGGAACGCGGCACCGCCTTCTACGCCCTCTTCGACGGCGGCCCGGACCTCTCCCTCACCCGCACCCCCACCGAGGCGGTCTTCACCGTGCACAACGGGCTGGGCTCGGACGAGGACCGGTACGAGGACCGCTTCCTCACCGAGTGCATGGTGATCATCTGGCACCGGCTGTGCAGCTGGCTGACCGGCAGCCGCATCCCGCTGCGCTGGGCGGAGTTCGGGTATCCGCCGCCGCCGCACGAGGCGGAGTACGGGAGCCTCTTCGGCTGCCCGGTCCGCTTCGGGGCGGCGCGGACGGCGGCGGGCTTCGACGTCCGGTGGCTGTCGGCCCCGCTCGTACGGGACGAGGAATCGCTCGACGCGCTCCTGCACCGGGCGCCCTTCGACCTGCTCACCCGGCGGGAGTACGGCGCGACGGTCGCCGAGCAGGTCCGCCGCGCCCTCGCGCAGGCCCTGCGAACCTCCCCGCGCCTGCCCTCCCTGCCGGACACGGCCGCCCGCCTGGCGGTGAGCCCGGCGACGCTGCGCCGGCGCCTGGACCGCGAGAACACCAGCTTCCAGCAGCTCAAGGACGCGGTGCGGCGGGACGCGGCGATCGCGGGCCTGGCGGAGGGCCGGGAGCCGATCGCGGAACTGGCGGCGCGGCTGGGCTTCTCGGAGGACACCAGCTTCCACCGGGCGTTCCGGCGGTGGACAGGGACGACGCCGGGGGCGTACCGGGTGGCGGCGGGTTCGGGCGCGGGTTCGGGGCCGAGCGCCGCGAATACCGGCCCCCGAACCGGTACGCCCCCAAGTCAGTGAAGCTGAGCATTCCGGTCAGCGCGTTCCCTACTCGCCGGTCACTACGTTCTCCGTACGCAAGAGCCCCCCACCCCTTCGTAGGGAGAACCCATGTTGTCCGTACGTACGAGAATCCTCGCGGCATCCGCCGCCCTGGCCCTGTCCGCGGCCCTCCCGACAGCGGCGACCGCCACCGCCGCGGACGACACGACCGCGCCCGGCGCGTCCTCGGCCGGTGACGCCCCCGGCACGCTCCTCTCCGCCGCGCCCACCGCCTTCCACCCCCTCCCCCTCCAGCCGACGAACACCGACGCCTGGCACATCAACTACCGCTCCACGACCGCGAAGGGCGCGCCCAACACCGTCTCCGGCACGGTGATCGTCCCCCGGGACGGCCGCAAGGGGCCGCGCCCCCTGGTCACGTACGCGGTCGGCACGGTCGGCATGGGCGACCAGTGCGCCCCGAGCGCGGGCTTCCCCACGGGCACGACGATCGAGGCGACCCTGATCAACCAGGTCGTGCAGCGCGGCTGGGCGGTGGCCGTCACGGACTACGAGGGCCTCGGCACGCCGGGCGACCACACGTACACGGTCGGCCGCGCGGAGGGCCAGGCGGTCCTGGACGCGGCGCGGGCGGCCCTGAAGCTCCCGGCCGCCGAGACGGGCCTGTCGAAGGACTCCCCGGTCGGCATCATGGGCTACTCCCAGGGCGGCCAGGCCAGCAGTTGGGCGGCCGAACTCCACGACGCGTACGCCCCGGAACTGAACGTCAAGGGAACCGCGACCGGCGGTGTCCCCGCCGATCTGATGGAGGTCGCGAAGTTCAGCGACGGCAACATCGGGGCGGGCCTGATCCTGATGGCGGCGGCGGGCCACGACACGGCCTACCCCGAGCTCAAGCTCGACTCCTACCTCAACCCGCAGGGCAAGGCCTACGTCGACTTCATGCGCAAGAACTGCGTGGCGATCAACGCGATCTCCGCCCCCTTCAAGCGCATCAGCGAGGTCACGACCACCAACCCCCTCGAATCCCCCGACTGGCAACGGAAGTTGGCGGACTCCAAGCTCGGCACGCACGCCCCCGACCACCCGGTCTACCTCTACCACGGGGGCATCGACGAGCTGATCCCGTACAAGGTCGGCACACAGCTCCGCGCCGACTGGTGCAAGGCGGGCGCGAAGGTCCAGTGGCGTGCGCACCCGCTCCTCGGCCACATCGGCGGCGTGACGGTCGGCGCCTTCCCGGCGATGGACTGGCTCGCCGACCGCTTCGCGAACAGGCCGACCGGCGGCAACTGCTGACACCGGCGGGTCCGGGGCCCGGTCCGCGCTCGGCATCCGCGCGGACCGGGCCCCAAATGCCCTGGCCCCACAGCCCCTCACCAACGACGATGACCCCATGACCGACCACGACGATCACCGCCCCACCCGCTGGACCGAAGCAACTGTCTACCCCGACATGTGGCTGAACCCGGACGACGACCCCCGCGACAACGACGGCCCCGCGCCCGAGGGCGAACTCGCCACCCTCCTCGACTTCATCACCAACTACCGCCTCACCCTGCGCCTGAAGTGCGACGGCCTGACCCCCGCCCAACTGGCCACCCACTCCGTCCCCCCGTCCACGATGTCCCTGCTGGGCCTGGTCCGCCACCTCGCGGAGGTGGAACGCGACTGGCTCAACTGGATCACCCACGGCGACCCGCTCCCGAAGCTGTACGGCAAGCGCGACGCGGACTTCGACGAGGCGGTGGGCGACCCGGACCTGGTGGCCTCCTCCTTCGCCGACCTGGAACGCCAACAGGCCGCCACGGACGCCGAGTTGGCCAAGTACGCCGCAGACCTGGGCCAGCACGTCGGCCGCGAGGACATCGCCGTGCGCGAACTGATGGTCCACATGGTCGACGAATACGCCCGCCACTGCGGCCACGCGGACCTGCTGCGCGAGTGCGTGGACGGCCGGGTGGGGCAGTAACGGCCCGCATCCCCGGAGTGGCACCATGCCCACCGCCGCCGTCGCGCGCCTCGCGCCCACCACCGCGAACGGCCCCCCTCGGGGCCGTGCCTGCGGCCGGGAGCATCGCCTACGCGGCGCGGGCCACGGGGCTCCTCTGCATCGCGGCCTGAACCGCCGCCGCTTTCGCGGTACTCGCCGTACGCGGGTACCGAGCGAGCATCACCTACGCCCACTCGGTTCACGCGCGGCTGTCGGACGCTCCTTCCGCCCGTGCGGCGGTCGGGGCGGCCTCGTCGAAGAGCTCCTCGGCCGAGGTCGCCCGGATGGCCCGGATGAAGAGGCCTTCGAGGACGTCGAAGTCCGTGCAGGCCAGGACGCGCTCGCGCACCGAATCGCTGATCGCGATGTCACGCTGAGCAAGAAGCAGCAGGACGTCCTCGGCACGACCCTCCGTGCGCCCCTCATCACGCCCCTCGTCACGGCCCGCTTCACGGCCCTCCGCCCGCAGTTTCTGGGCGGTTTCCGAGCGGAAGAAGGAGAGGTCGGCGGCCATGATTTTCCTCCAGGTCGCGGCGGCCGGGGTCTTTCCCAGGCCTCGTTCGGTGAGTTCGGCGAAGATCATCGCGTCGTCTTCGTCCACGGTTTTCAGGGCTGCGGCCAGCGCTTTCAGTATGGCACCGGCGTTCGCGTCCTTGCTGTGCGTGATCGCCGACAGGGTGGCCAGCGGGATGTCGTCCCGGGCGACGTCCGGATCGGTGACGACGGGGACGTTGTGCGGGCCCAGCACCAGCGGCCGGACCGTCAGGGTCGACCACTGCGGCACCCCGAAGTCGACGGGCCGGGCCGCCCAGGCGGCCGTGCGCCGGTCGTTGCAGATGACGACGAGGAGTACGGGCAGGTCGTACTTCTCCCGGAGGAAGGCGGCGTAGTACGCCCAGCTTCCGGGTTTGTCGGGGTCCTTCGCGCTCTGCGCCTCCACCGCAAGGAGGAAGCTGCCCTCGGAGCCGTGGGTGTCGACGCGCAGAAGGGTGTCGATCCGACGCTCCAGGGCGTCGGGCGTCGTGCAGTCGGTGGGCATCAGCGAGGCGTCCACGAGTTCCGAGAAGGGGTACCCGAGGGCCCGTGCGGTACGGGTGAACACTCCGTGATCGTGCTGGAAGAGGCGATGCATGGCCTCGTGCGAGGAACTGACCATGCCGGGAAGCTAGCCCGCCCACATCCGTCTGGCACATGCCATTGGCACAGGACCAGCCTTGCGGGCGACCCCCGGTCCAGGCGTTCGAGCACCCCCGCCCTGTGACCCGCACCACATCCCGTCACACTCTCCGCACCCCCGGTGTCCTGTGGTCGAACCCCTTTCGAGTGGAGGACACCATGAGCGAGAACCACATCCAGGGCACCCGGGTCGTCGTCGTCGGCGGCGGATACGCGGGCGTCATGGCCGCCAATCGGCTCACCCAGCGGGCCGGGCTCGACGTCACCCTCGTCAACCCCCGTCCCGAGTTCGTCCACCGCATCCGGCTGCACCAGCAGGTCGGGGGGACCGGGAACGCGGTTGTCGCGTTCCGGGAGGTGCTGGCGGAGGGGGTGCGGCTGGTGGTCGACACCGTGGAGCGCATCGACGCCGGCCCGCGCAGCGTCGTACTCGATCAGGGGCAGGTCCTCTCGTACGACTACCTCGTGTACGCCGTCGGGAGCGGCAGCGCCGACCCGAGCGTGCCGGGGGCCGCCGGGTTCGCGTACCCCATCGCCACCCTGGAGGAGGCGGAGCGGCTGCGGCCGGTGCTGGAGGCGGCCAGCGCCCCCGTGGTCGTCGTCGGGTCGGGGCCCACCGGCATCGAGACCGCCGCCGAGCTGGCGGAGGCGGGACGCGCGGTCACCCTGGTCTGCGGCGGCGAGCTGAACCCGTATCTGCACCCCCGCGGCCGCCGCTCGGTGGCCAAGCGGCTGGCCCGCCTCGGCGTCGACGTCGTGGACGGCCCCGGCAGCCGGGCCACCGAGGTCACCCGGGACGCCGTCCGGCTCGCCGACGGGCGCGAGCTGCCCAGTGCGGTGACCATCTGGACGGTCGGCTTCGGCGTTCCGGACCTGGCGGCACGGAGCGGCCTGACCACCGACGCGCTGGGCCGCCTCCTCACCGACGAGACCCTCACCAGCGTCGACGACGACCGCATCCTCGCGGCGGGCGACTCGGCCGCCCCCTCGGGCCTGCCGCTGCGGATGAGCTGCCAGGCCGCGATGCCGCTGGGCGCGCGGGCCGCCGACACGGTGCTCAGCCGGATCGCGGGCGAACAGCCGGAGACGGTGAACCAGCCGTTCGCCGCGCAGTGCATCAGCCTGGGGCGGCGCGACGGGATCTTCCAGTTCGCCAACAGGGCCGATGTGGCGGTGCGTTGGAAGGTCGACGGAATGCTGGGCGCGAAGCTCAAGGAGACGGTGTGCACGAGCGTCGTCCAGCATCTCGCCGGTGAGGCGGCCAAGCCCGGCGGGTACCGGCTGCACCGGATGGGCGGCGGCGAGCAGCGCCAGGAGCGCCTGGCCGCACAGGACGCGCCCCTCGCCCTCGACCGTACGGCCTGACCGGTCCATGATCAGACGGCATCCAGCGCGAAGGATCTCGTCGTGAGACCCGCGATCGTCCCGAAGAAGGCCGTACGACCATGAGCACACCCACCCCGGACCCCGCCCCGGGCCTCACCCCTGATCCCGCCACGGAGTCCTTCCTCGCCCACCGGAACCTCCTCTTCACCGTCGCGTACGAAATGCTCGGCTCGGCGGCCGACGCGGAGGACGTGCTCCAGGAGACCTGGCTGCGCTGGGTCAAGGTCGACCTGTCCCAAGTAACCGAGCAGCGCGCCTACTTGGTACGGATCACCACCCGTCAGGCCCTCAACCGCCTGCGCACCCTCCAGCGCCGCAAGGAGTCGTACGTCGGCTCCTGGCTGCCCGAGCCGATGCTCACCGCGCCGGACGTGGCGGAGGACGTCGAGCTGGCGGAGAGCGTCTCCATGGCCATGCTCCTCGTCCTGGAGACCCTCTCCCCCACCGAGCGCGCGGTGTTCGTCCTCCGGGAGATCTTCGACGTCGGGTACGACGAGATCGCCGCCGCGGTCGACAAGTCCCCGGCGGCGGTCCGCCAGATCGCGCACAGGGGCCCGGCAGCACGTGGACGCGCGCCGGCCCCGCCAGACGGTCCCGGCGAGCGTGACCCGGGCGGCCCTCGCCTCCTTCCAGCGCGTGCTGGAGACCGGGGACCTCCAGGGCCTGCTTAACGTCCTCGCCCCGGACGTCGTACTGATCGGCGACGGCGGCGGCATCAAGCACGCCGCCCTGCGCCCGACGATCGGCGCGTCCAAGGTGGCCCGCTTCATGCTGGGCGGCATCGGCAAGCACGTCGACGGCAAGGGCTCGTCCTTCACGGTCACCCCGACCGTGGTCAACGGCACCCCCGCCCTCCTCGTCCACATCGACGGCGAGCTGGACGGAGTGATGACCGCCCGCGTCGAGTCCACCCTGATCACGGGCCTCTACTACGTCCGCAACCCGGAGAAGCTGCATCGCGTGAGCTCCGAAACCCCTCTCACCCTCCACTGACCAACGCGCCCGATCTCGCCCCCGATCCGCCTTCCAGGAGCCTGAATTGCACCCCGAGACACCGCAGTTCGACCACCTTCTGCACTGCGTTCCCGATGTCGAGTCGACCACCGAGGCGTATGCGGCGGCCGGCCTCCCCGCCCACGCCAACCCGCCGCACCTGGGCTTCCGGAACGGTGCGTGGCGGCTCGACGCCCGGTACGTGGAGATCCTCACCGTGGTGGACCGCGCCGAGTTCGACGCATCGCCCTACGGCCGGGCGATGACCGTCTGGATGCCGCACGTCGACGCGCTGCTCGCCGCGGGCGGAGGGGCGTTGAACTTCGCGGTGCACGTAACGGACGTGAACGCCACCACGGAGCGGCTCCGCCGCGCCGGGCACACGGTGGACCTGCATGTCTTCGCCCGTGAGGGCTCCCCGGTTTCGTTCACCGAGGCCGTGTTGCGGGACGCTCCCGCCTGGGCCCCGTTCTTCGTCACGTACACCCCGGACCGCCAGGTCATCCTCGACCGCTACAGCGCGGGGCGGGTCGCGCGCGGGCCGCACGACCTGGCCGGTTTTGTCGTCGAGACGCCCGAACCCGCCGCGTCGGCGGTGTGGTTGGGCGAGCTCCTCGGCATCCCGGCCGACCGGGCGAGGAACGTGGTGCCGCTGCCCGGCGGCGAAGTGCACTTCGCACCGGGCCCGGCGGACGCGATCACCACACTGCTGCTGGCCGAGGGCACACCACCCTCGACGTCCGTGGCGGGCCTGCGGCTCCGCCCCGTACACAGCGTTCGACCGGACACGCCGTAGCCCCTCCCGGGCGACCGGGGCCCGCGCTCACACCGGCACCCACTCCGGCCACCACGCGGGTACGTTCGCCGGGCAGAGCGGGTCCGGGTAGTCCGCCGGGGTGGCCACCACCGCCAGCACCCACCACACCAGCCCCAGGTTGGCCACCACCCCGGCCGCCAGGGCCACGCCGACCCCGTACCGCCCGAGCGCCCACACCACCACGGTCCACAGCACGGCCGTGGCCACCCACAGCAGCAGCGCCAGCGGAGCCCAGAAGAACCCCGCCGCCGTGCCGACGTCGCACTCCCGCCAGATCCGGACCACCACGGCACTGACCACCACGGCCGACGGCACCCCGGACAGCCCGCCGATCAACCCCCCTGCCCCGCAACCGACTTCGCGGCCCTTCACGTCACTCCGCCCGCGTCGCCTGGAACCAGTGGACGTCGAAGTGCTCGGCCATCGAGCCCGGGAAACGGAGGTCGGTGAGGTAGCGGTACACCGCCTCGGTCAGCGTGCAGTCGAACCGTTCGACCTCGTCGTCCGTCGCGCCCTCGTCCGCCACGTGCACCGGCCACCGGTCGGGGTCGGTATCGGCGTCGGGTATCCAGTGGAAGTCCTGCTCGTGCTCGTTCCCGCCCCAGGTCAGCCGCCCGCCGGGCGCGGGGAAGCGCGTACGCTCCTCGTCGTAGTACCGGGCCGTGACGGCGGTCGAGATGAGGTATTCGGGGCCGTAGACGCCCAGGAAGCCGTCGAAGTCCCCTTCCCCGAAGGTCTCGTACAGCCGCTTGTAGTCGCCCGGCAGCCGCGTCCCCAACCGCCGCTCGACGTCCGCCCAGTCGACCTCCGTGGGTGGCCTCCCCACCGCCTCCCACCCCGTCACGGCCACCAGCCGCTCCAGCCAGGTCGCGCTCTCGGGCAGTGCGTCCGGGTCCGGGGTGGTCCGCTCCAGGGCCACCAGCACGGACCCGCCGCCGACCCGGCCCACCGCCAGCCACCGCGCCCCCGACGCCCAGACCCGCCCCCACGCGACGGGCTCGCCGCCGAGAGTCCCGGGCAGCCCCCGCACCCCGACGAACGCCTCCCCGAACCAGTCGCTCAACTCCCCTGCTTCGGCGTCCAGTTCCGCCGCATCACGCGGGCCGGAGAGACACAGGTGCCCCTTCCCGTGGCCGGGCCGCCCGCAGGTCAGCTCCCCCGCCTTCTGCCAGCCTGAATCCCTTGCGTCGGTCATGGTCATACGGCGGCTCCTCCGGGCATTCCGGGCGTCAGATGAGGGTGAGGAACGTGTCCAGCTGGTGGGTGTGGAAGGCCTCGGCGTCCCAGGTGGCCGGGAGGACGCCGGCGGTGCCCGACCATACGTACGTCCAGCCGTACGGAGTCCCGCCCTCCAGCGCGATCCTGCGCAGGTCGTACTCCGCACCCTCGTACGCGTCCAGCAGCCGCCACTCCGCCACCGTCAGGTCGGCCAGCAGCACGCCCCGTGTCGTGCTTCCCGGGGAGGCGACCAGGCCGGGGTACGCACGGTGCTCCAGGGCGGCGGCCCGCCAGCCCGGTGCGAGGGCGGGCGCCCCGGCGGGCACCCGGCCGAGCACGGCGCGCAGGACTTCGGGGAAGCGGAGGGTTCCGTACACGAAGAGTGTGTCGGGGCGGGCGGGGAGGTCGGGGAGGTCGTCGGCCATGGGCGGATTCTGCCCGGTGCCCCGCGCTGCGCCCAAGGGGGGCCGACTCGCCCCCCTGCCCGGCCCTCGTCAGCGGACGACGTCGAAGACGTTCTTCTGCAGGCCGTTGGCGTAGGCCTCGTGCTCGACCAGCTTCAGCTTCTGGGTGTCCTTGTCGGTGGTGCTGAAGAGGCGCTTGCCCGCGCCGAGGAGGAGCGGGAAGACCAGCAGGTGGTAGCGGTCGATCAGGCCTGCGTCGGAGAGGGCCTGGTTCAGGGAGGCGCTGCCGTGCACGATGATCGGGCCGCCCTCGGTCTCCTTCAGCGCGGCGACCTCGTCGAGGGTGCGCAGGATCGTCGTCTCGCCCCAGTTGGAGACCAGGTCGTCCTCGGTGAGGGTGGTGGAGACGACGTACTTCGGCATCGCCTTGTAGTCGGCGAAGTCCTCCATGTCGGGCCACACGGGGCTGAAGGCCTCGTAGCTGGTACGGCCCATCACCATCGCGGTGGCTTCCTTCTGCTCCCGGCCCTTGATGTCGAAGGCCTCGGGGAGGAACTCGATGTCCTTGAAGGTCCAGCCCGAGTTCCGGTATCCGGGCTCGCCGCCCGGGGCCTCCACGACGCCGTCGAGGGAGATGAAGGCTGTGCTGATCAGGGTGCGCATCTGGGGGTCCTCGATGTCTGGTGTCTGGTGTCTGGTTCTCGGCAGGTGCCCGATCGGTGCTCGCTTCGGCCACTCTCGTGGCTGCGGTGCGCCGTTCACGATCTATGACTGTTGATCATGGAGGAACTCATCGGCCGCCGCCCACCTTTTCCGGCGACTCTCCCCGGCACCGGATGCGAAAGCCCCCGTGCCGCGTCTGCAACTGCCGCGCCGGCGCTTCGTCCTGCCCCAGGTCCGGTGCGGTGGTCGGCCGCAGCGCGTCGGGGCCGTGCAGGTGGCCGGGGGCGACGATCCGCCCGCCCGCACTCCAGGTCCGGACGGCGGCGGACCCCGGCACAGCAGCAGCACGGGCGGACAGTGCGGCTCTGGCTCTCGGGGTAGATCCATTGTCCCGGCTCGGAGAGGTACCTGTCACCGTTCTCCAGAATGATCTTTACGTCCCCTTTGCACCCCTAGGCTTTCGGGCGACCCCAAAGCACCTACCCGAGGCAGGAGTTGAGAGTGGCGCACGACGTCTCCGCACCGACGGCACTGACAGCACTGGCAGCACTGGCAGCGGAACTCACGGCCATGGCTGCGGCCGATCACCGGTCGACGGTCCGCGCGAACAGCGACGACCCCGCCGAGCAACTGGCCTGGCGGCGGCTGACCGCCCAGCACGGCGACCGGCTGAGCGAGATCATGGACGAGTACGGCTGGCCGACGGCGGAACTGGTCGGCGAGGAGGCCGCCCGCGCGGCCTGGCTCATCGCCCAGCACGCCGACCGGCAGCTCGACGTGCAGCGTCGTGCCCTCCGGCTGATGCGGCAGGCGGTGTCGGCGGGCACCGCAGGTCCCCGCGAACTGGCCTTCCTGCACGACCGCACGCTGGTCAACGAGGGCCGCAAGCAGGTCTACGGAACTCAGATCGCCGGCGTGAAGGACGGGGCCCCGGTCCCGTGGCCCTGCGAGGAGCCGGAGCGCATGGACGCACTCCGGGCGGACGTCGGCATCGAGCCCTTCGCGGAGTACGTCGCGCAGTTCGCTGTGGCCTGAGGTCCCTCCCGGCCGCGTCCCGCCGCGTCCGGCGGACCACTGCCCGGGCTCCCCCGAACCCAGGCCGTGGTCAGCCGGGCAGGCCCCGGTCGCCGGACAGGTCCCGGGCCGCCGCGTTCGCCCGTACTGATGCCGCGACGAGCAGGCCCAGTGCCGCCACGAATCCCGTCAGGGGGACGGCCAGGACCGCCGGGCTCCCGCCGCTGCCCACCACCAAGGTCACCAGCACCGTCACCGCCCCCACCACGTACGCGGTACGGAAGGTCGCCGTCAGCAGCGGGCCCGCCGCCGCGTGCCCCCGTTCCCAGGCCGCGTCCGACGCCATCGTGGCCTTTGTCCTGATCCCGATCGCCGCATTCCGGCCGACGCCCCCGGCCCCGGTCCCGACGTGTTTCCTCAGGTAGTGGACGGACGCGCCCAGCACCAGCAGCCCCACCCCGCACACCCATCCCGCCACCGGGTCCATTCCCCGCCCTCTCCGCATGTCGCCGTACGTCTAGGACAATCTTGCTGGATTTTGTCCCATGTTTGGGGAGGGGGGTGTGGGGCGGCTGCCCGGCCATGTCAGCTCGGCCCACACGGTCTTGCCGGGGTTGCGGTCCGTGACGCCCCACTCGTCCGCCAACTCCTCCACCAGCACCAGCCCGTACCCGCCGCCCGCCACATGCGGCAGCAGGTCCGGCTGCCGCGCGGGCCGCCGCTCACCCTTCGCGTCCGACACCTCGATGCGCAGTACGTCGCCGAGCACCATCCGCAGCGAGAAGTCCCGCCCCGGCACCCGGCCGCGCAGCACGGCGTTCGCGGCCAGCTCCGCCACCACCGTCGTCACCGCGTCCGCGAACTCGCACCCGTACGGCACCCCCCACTCCTGAATCTGCTGCTCCGCCAGCAACCGGGCGAGCCGCGCACCCCGCCGCGTGGAACTGATCTGCTGCTCGAACTCCACGTCCAGCGTGGCCATTTCACTGTTCATGTGACAGAGCGTGGTCGGTCGGATCTACGCTGAACAGGTGCGGCGGGGCGACCGTGGGTAGTTGTACGGGTGCGCCACGCGCGTTGTACGGCCTGTCAACCGTGACCCCGAAGGCGGCCCCCACGTGCTCTCGAACCCGGACCCCTCCCCCGAGACGCCCTCCCAAGAAGACGGCACGGCCCACCTGTTCAGCGCGCTGGGCAAGCAGATCAAGGCCCTGCGCGAGTACCGGGGCATGACCCAGGTCGAGTTGGCCACTGCCGTTCGCTTCGGTCCGGACCTCATCTCGGCGATCGAGCGCCACACACGTACACCCCAGCCGGAATTCCTGCGGGCCGTCGACCCTGTGCTCCGGGCACACGGAACGCTCATCGCAGCCATCCCCGACGTGGAGGAGGCGCTGAAGAAGAACCGGACACGGCACCCGGACTGGTATCGCAACTACGCCAAGCTGGAGGCCGAGGCGCTTGAGCTGCACGATTACAGCAATCAAGCGATCTTGGGGCTACTGCAGACAGAGGACTACGCCCAAGCAATCTTCCAGCGGCGCCGCCCGCTCCTGAGCGAAGAGACCATCAACAAGCGCGTTGCCGACCGGATCTCGCGGCAGGCGGTCTTCGAGAAGTGGCCACCAACGGAGTTCAGCTTCATTATCGAGGAAGACGTTCTGCGGCGGCCTATTGGCGGGCGGGACATCCACCACGCGCAGCTCCGCAGCCTGCTGAAGGTGTCCGAGATGCGCAACGTCCACCTTCAGGCTGCATCCACCGCTTGGGAGGAACACCCCAACATGGACGGCGCGTTCACGCTGATCGTGGCAAAGAATGGCCAGCACGTGGGGTACACCGAGGTACAAGGCCACGCCCGCCTGATTACTGATCCCGAAGAAGTGCGCGACCTCGAAGTCCGCTATGCGATCATGCGGTCACAGTGTCTCAGGCCACCCGAGACGGTTGACCTGATCATGAGCATTCTGGGAGACCGATGAACGCCGAACACCTCACCTGGTTCAAGTCGAGCTACAGCGGCGGCGAGGGAGGCCAGTGCCTCGAAATCGCCTACGAGTGGCGCAAGTCAAGCTATAGCAGCGGCGAAGGCGGCCAGTGCCTCGAAGTCGGCTACGACTGGAAGAAGTCCAGCCACAGCAGCGGTGAGGGCGGCGAGTGCGTCGAGGTCGCGACCCACCCCACCACCATCCACATCCGCGACTCCAAGCTCGCCGACGCCAGCCCCACCTTCGGAGTCTCCCCCACCGCCTGGGACGACTTCATCGCGTACGCCTGCGCCTAACACCCGCACGTTGACGATCAACGGGACCCTGGGAGACCGATGACCACCACAGAACTCACCTGGTTCAAGTCGTCCTACAGCGGTGGGGAAGGTGGCGACTGTCTCGAAGTCGCCATCGCGTGGCGGAAGTCCAGCTACAGCGGCGGTGAAGGCGGCGAGTGCGTAGAGGTCGGCTACGGCTGGAAGAAGTCCAGCCACAGCAGCGGCTCGGGCGGCGAGTGCGTCGAGGTCGCCGCCCACCCCACCACCATCCACGTCCGCGACTCCAAACTCGCCGACGCCAGCCCCACCTTCGGGGTTTCCCCGGCGGCCTGGGGCGACTTCATCGCGTACGCCTGCGCCTAACACCCGCACGTTGACGATCGACGGAACCCTGGGAGACCGATGACCACCACAGAACTCACCTGGTTCAAGTCGTCCTACAGCGGCGGCGCAGGCGGTGACTGCCTCGAAGTCGCCCTCGAATGGCGGAAGTCGAGCTACAGCACGGGTGCTGGCGGCGAATGCCTCGAAGTTGGCTACCACTGGAAGAAGTCGAGCCACAGCGACGGCGAGGGCGGCCAGTGCGTCGAGATTGCCGCCCACCCCACCACCATCCACGTCCGCGACTCCAAACTCGCCGACGCCAGCCCCACCTTCGGGGTCTCCCCCACCGCCTGGGGCGACTTCATCGCGTACGCGCGCGCCTGATCACCCACACGGGGGAACATTCCCAACTGGCCACGCGGAGTGACGAGTTGATGCGCTAGCGTCAGCCATCCACTCACGCTCCGCATGCCACGACGTGCACGCAGAGCGGCCCCCGCAGGTGTTACGAGCACCAGACGCGAGGGCCTCACCCCCGAGGCTTACTAGAGGAGCCCCCGGAATGTTCCTGCATGCTATCTCGCCGACGCGCGCCTTCACCAAGGTCTCGAACGCCCTCCTCCGCCGCACCGAGCTGGACGCCGCCTCCCGCCTCCTCCTCGCCCACGTGGGCGGACTGCCGCCCGCCGACCAGTACGCACCCCTGAGCGCCCACGCCGAACAACTGGGCCTGAAGCCCGGGACGTACAAGAGGGTCAAGAAGGAACTCGTCCAGTACGGGTACGCCCACGACTACCGCACGCAGGGCAGCGACGGGCGGTGGTACACGGAGCAGTGGGTCAGCACCGTCCCCCTGACGGACGACGAGTTCACGGCCCTGCGCACGGGGACGGCGACAGCGGTTCCGAGGGAAACGAAACCGACGGCCGGTCGACCGAGCGGCCCGTCCGTCGGCCGTTCTACCGGTACTACGCAGACGAACAGCAAGACATCTCCCACCCGCCCACCCCAAGACACCCCGCAAGCGGCGGAGACGGTCAGCAGCAACAACACCAGCCCGGAGGACTTCGCGCGGGCGGAGCGCATCCTGTGGGCGCTGAAGACCGAGCGCAAGGACCTGGCGCTCACCTTCCGCGACGTGCGCTACCTGGCGAACGCGGTCGCCGCCCGCCTCCAACTCGGCGTCCCCGCCTGGGAGATCCACAACGCCCTGACCCACGGCCTGCCCGCCGACCCCATCCGCAACGCGGCGGGTTTCGTCACCCACCGCCTGGCGACCCAGGTCCCGGACGCGGCCTCCCTCGCCGCCGCCGACGCGGCCAGGGAGGCGACGGCCCGGTCCCGTACGACCGCCCTCCCCGCCCGCAAGGCCATCACCGAGTGCCGGGGGCCGGGACGCCCCGGACCCCACGTCTTCCGCCCCGTGGGCGACGAGACCTTCTGCGACCCGTGCCGCCACGAACACCCGCAACTGGCGGCCTTCACGGAGGCGGAACACGGGGGCGCATGGGCCCCGCTGACCGAACGCGCCTACCCGGACCCGGCCTTCTGACGGCGCTGACCAGGTCGGAGCACCCTGCACCCGACGGGTGAAATGCGGCCGAGCCCAACGGGGTTGGTGTCGTTTGCGGCTTTCGGGTTTCCCCAGTGGTTGTGGTGGCTGAGCTTGACTCTGTCGGGGATCTTGGACCCGTCGAGGTCAAGTGACCAGCGTGCGCCTCGACTTCGGCCCGGCGCTCGGGCCGTCTGGACCAGAGACGGGACTTGCGCGCCGGAATGGGGCGACGGGACAACGGATTCCGACAGTCTGCGACGGTCGGCGGAACTCCCCGGGCAAGTCCGTGCGCCGCGCTGGAAGACGCAAAGATCCCCGACAGAGTCAAGGTGCCCGTGCCATATCTCCCTGCGCACTCTTCTGTGTGCATGTCAGGGTGTCCTGGCGTAGCCCGGCCCCGGTCGGGCCGTGGCCGCCTGTGCCGGGGCAGGGCGGGGTGGCTCAGACCGCCTCGAAGATCACGGACTTGAACTTCACGTCGGAGCCGAGCTCCTGTTCCACGTTGAGCTTCGTTCCCACGCCTTCGCAGTTCTCCTCGCTGTAGACCATGGCCTCAGAGTCGAGCACGTTGTTCTTCGGCGCGAATGCGGTGTCGGGCTTTCCCTCGACTTCGGGGACGTTGATGCACACGGCAGCGTCGGGACTCTCCATGCTCCCGGCGGTCGGGTTGGCGGGATCGCCGTACTGGTAGTAGAAGGAGCCGTCGATGGCACTGGCCGACGTGGGGACGGTCAGGACAAGGGCGAGGGCGCCGAGGGCGGCACCGACGGTGTGGCGAAGTCGCATGGGGGATCTCTCTCGCTCAACGGACGCCGACCGGCGGCCGACGATCCAACGGAGCATGCCTGGCATCGTCGGCGACCCTGGAGAGCCGTCCCGGCGCGTACCGGTGATCTTGGGGGCGCGCATATTGACACCTGCCACACCCCTCGCACGCGCCCCGATGAAGAGCCGTGCGTCACCGCAGCGCACCCCGCAGAGGGATATGGCACAGCTCCTGAGCTTGATCCTTAAGGCCCCAGTGATCGTCGTAGACCTTAAGGATCAAGCTCAGTGCCCGTGCCATATCTTCGGGTGATCAGTGGGCAGGGTATGGCGCAGGGTCCCCCACATGGCCGCCGGGGAAAGGTTTCGGCGTTCACGAACGGGTGACAGCACACTGCCCCGCCTCTTGAGCAGGTGGTGGCGTGGACAGCCTGGGGAGGAATCCGTCCCCTGCGTAAAAGGATGCCCTCATGCGTTTCCGTACCTCCCTCGCCGCCGCCCTGGGCGCGCTCGCGCTCGTCGTCACCCTGCCGACCTCCGCCAACGCCGCGACCGGCCAGTTCGCCTTCACCTACAACCGCGACGGCAAGACCATCGAGGCCACGCTCCACGACCCCAAGGCCCGTGAGTGCATCGACCTGGACGAGGTCGCCGACCCCAGCACGACGCCCGCGCACTCCCCGCGCAACCGCACCAACAGCATCGCCACCGTCTTCACCGACCTCGAATGCGAGGGCGAGTCCTTCCCCCTGAAGGCACACAGCGGCCACGCCGGCGAGGGCCTGAAGTTCCGCTCCGTCCTCTTCAACCAGTAGCCCCACCGCCGACGCCCCTTCCGGCCCCTCCAGTTGCCCGTACGTGAGCGACTGCTGGAGGGGTCCGGTGCTGCACGGGCACTGAGCTTGATCCTTAAGGTCTCGCCCGGTCGCGTTCGTAGTGAGTGCTGGGCCGTTTGACGGTTTTGCCCACGTCCTGGTGGGTGGCGGGGTGCCGGTTCTTCGAGCCGGGCGGGCGTCCGGGGCCTGCCCGGCTGGGTTTGGGCACCTGTGCCGGGCAGGGCAAGTGGGGTCGCAGGTGCCGAAACCCGCCCCGGACGCGGGTGGGTGTGGGTTACCGCTTGGAGGCGACCAGGCGGCTGCCGGTCCAGTCCTTGGTCACGCCGATGCTCTTGGTCTGGACGAGGCCAGCGGTCTGCGACGCCTTAGGCGACTGCGCCCCGGTCGGGCCGCCACGGCCCGACCGGACTGAACCTTGGTGGACGGCGATTGTGGGTCGTCGGGACACGACGTCGTACGGCGGAATTCTCCGGAGGGCGTCTCCTGCGGGCGCACCGTGTGAGGTTGTTGCCGATTCTCCACGGAGGAAGACCATGACCACCCTGCCCCGCCTCGCTGCCGCCCTCGGCAGCCTCAGCATCGCCCTCACCGGTTTCACCGTTGCCGCCGCTCCCGTTGCTCAGGCGGACCCGAAGACCTCTGGGAGTACATGCAGACCCACATGCCGGAACAGACGAAGAAGACAGCCGAGTTCCGTATCGCCTTCATCAATTCCTGCAAGAGCGCCCAAGAGGTCAGTGAGGCCAGGTGCGTCAGCGACCTCAGCCAGTGGTTCCTTAAGGCACCGAAGGAGCATGCTGCGGAGGCCTGCCGTCTCGGCGCGCTCCCGACGGAACCGCACCGCTCTCGGTAGGGCTGCTGATCTCCAACAGGCTCCGCGCGCATGGGATTGGCCCCCGGACTCGCGTCGGGGGCTTTCTTCCGTCGCGGCGAGAAAATCCAGACCCGGGTCGCCCCAGAGTTGGCCAGCGGCTTGGGGGCGGCGCTCAGCTAAGGTCCATGAGGATCGCCACGACCTTAAGGATCAAGCTGAGCTGGGCATTCAACCCCAAAGTCAACGGCATTGAGGTCAACCCGTAGGGGCCTTCGCCGCCTGGCTCGCATACTGGGCCGATGAGCCCGATCTCCGCACATCATCGGTTCCGGGACCCACGGAGCACGCAGTACGACTTCCTCGTATCGGTCCTCGTGCGCTGCCCCAGATGCGACAAGATCGCGCGCATCGTGGCCGGACCGGAGCTGCCCGGTGTGCACGGTCCGGGCCTCTCTGCGTCAAGACGTCTTGTCTGCCGGAACTGCGGGACGTCGAGAGAGTCGAGCTGTGGATATGTGACTTCGTACCGGGCTCCGCACGAGCCGGCGGTAGACCCGTACTTCGGCGTCCGTCTGTGGTTGCAGACCGAGACCCGGCACGGGTGGGTATGGGCCTACGACCTGGAGCACCTGGACCTGATCAAACGATTCGTGCAGGCGTCGCTGCGTGAGGGGATTCCTTGGCACGACCACGGCCGGAAGATGACCGTGGTGGCCCGCCTGCCCGCCTGGATGCAGCAGGCCAGGAACCGCGACGAGGTGTTGCGGGCCATCGCCCGCATCCACGCCTCACTGCTCCGCATCTGACACGATGCCCGGCACGAGGCGTTCGACTTCGCGTCCCACTTTGGAGAGGACCTCTACGCATGCCTGACCCGGCGCGGTGACACCCTGTTCGAGCTGTGCGACGCGATGCTCTGCGAAGACGGCCCGGTGACTTCGCCGGTCGATCTGACGCTGCCGGCCGAGCACCGGCGTGGGCACGGCGCGTTGTACGACGCCCTCAACCAGGGCCACATCGACGCAGACAGGCTCCGAAAAGCGCTGGCCATGCTGCCACAGCCCAAGGCCGCCGACGGGCGCCTGGTCCTGGCCGTCGATGTCTCCGCGTGGCTGCGGCCCGACGCGCCGACCAGCCCGGACCGCCTGTTCTGCCACGTCTACGGACGCTCGGGACGCTCCTCGGACCAGTTCATCCCCGGCTGGCCGTACCCTTCGTCGCCGCGCTGGAGACCGGACGGACGTCGTGGTGCCGGCTGCTCGACGCAGTCCGGCTCGGCCCCGACGACGATGTCGCCGAGATTACCGCCGCCCAGGTCCGCCGCATGGTCACCGACCTGATCGGCCAGGGCCAGTGGGAAGTCGGTGACGACGACATCCTGGTCGTCTTCGACGACGGCTACGACGCCCCGCGCATGGCCTACCTCCTCGACGATCTCCCCGTCGAGGTCCTCGGTCGCATGCGTTCGGACCGGGTAATGCGACGGCCGACGCCCACGCTCAAGGAGTACGCCCTGTCCTGTCCCCTCGGCGGGTGACCGCCGAAGCACGGCAAGGAGTTCCGCTTCGCCAAGCCCGACTCCTGGGGCGAGCCTGACGCCGAAACCGTGCAGGCCACCGACCGCTACGGCACCGCCCAGGCGATGGCGCGGGACCGTATCCACCCCCGGCTCACCACCCGCAGCGCGTGGACCGGCACCCCGCCACCCGTCACGACGTGGGCAAATCAACCAGACGCCCTGAAAGCATCGCTGAACGTAATCAACTCAAAGCCCACAAGCCATAAAAACAAGCTGAGTGCCCATGCCATATCTCCCTGCGGGCTGGGGCGCGGGCAGCGAGTAGGAGATGCGGGAGGCGTTCTCACAGGGTGCGGTGGCTTTCCGTAACCGAATGCTCGTATTTCGGTTGCTCAGAGTGCCTGCTGCTTGCTGCGGCAGGTCACCGATCCCTGTGGAGAAGTCATGCACGTACGCACGATGTCAGCCGCCGCCGTACTGGCCGTGAGTGTTCTTGGCGCCCTGGGCGGCGGGGCGTTGGCCCAGGCCGATGAGCCGGTGGCGACCAAGACGGTCCTGAACGACTGGGACGCCGCCTGGGACGGCACCGGGTTCCGTGCCGACGGGAACGTCTCCTCCGAGGAGGGTGTGCCGACCGGTCCCTTCACCGCCACCGTCTACACCACCGACGGCAAGGTCTTCGACTCCTGCTCGGGCACCGTGGAGGCCAACGGCGACATGTTCTGCAACAACCAGCTCCCGTTCTACAAGGCGCAGGAGCGGGGGACGCCGGCGAAGGTGACGCTGGAGTACAAGGGCGACGGGAAGTTCCAGCCCAGCTCGGCCTCTGGCGACGTGAAGACCGACGGGGGAATTGTCTCGGCGGTTAACGACGGTGGCGGCCTCCCGGCCGGGTTTGAGCTTCCGAGCCTGCCCGGGGCCGCTGGCTGACGTTCTCCGGCTGATCCACGCGTTCGGCCGACCCTCTCGTCCTGCTCTGCACTCTCACGTGCTCACTCATTGAGGAATGACATGAAGATCGCTTCCCTGTGTGCGGCGGTGCTCGTCGCCGGTGCCCTGCCCCTCGCCGCAGCCACCTCGGCAGCAGCCGCAGACCCTGTCCCTCCCACCAATCTGCACCAGCTCGTCACCGTGGAGCAGTGCGAAGCCGGCGGCGGCCAGAGCGTCGGCGCCACCACCTGCGACGGGGGCGACCTGGCCGGCAGGTACCTGTACCTCCCGGGCCGCGACGCGGTCGGCAACGACGAGTGCGAGGCGGGCGGCGGCACGAAGACGTACGTGACGGACGCCCAGGACAACGGCCGCTACGACTGTGTCGGCGGTGCCTACGACGGCATCTACACCGGCAACGGGGGCGGCGGCGGCTGGTTCTAACCCGCCCGCGCCACGCACCGATCAGGACCGGCGAACACCCTCGCCGGGCTCCTGACGTCCGGGCGGTACCGGTGGTGCCCTTCGTGAGCACGCATCGGAGCGACCTCCAGCGCCGCGTCCCCCAGGGCGAATTGGCAGCCACCCGAGGGGCCGGAGGGCCGATGCTCCACCAGCCGGGAAGAACCCAGCGTCCCCGTCACCGTCCCCGACGTCCTGTGCGCCGCCCTCGCCCCGGGCCCCGACGGCGACTCCCCGCTCCGTAAGGCTCAGCTTCAGGAGCGGGTCGTCGCCACCGGCGACGTCATTCGGGCTGCCGTGAAGACGCGGTCCTGCCCCGGGCCGGGCGGCCCGGGGCAGGAGTAGGGCTAGGCGTTCTCGTCGAGCTGGTGGAGTTCCGTGAAGCCCAAGCAGCCAGGGCCCGACACGAGGGTGATCTGCCAGGTGCCGCCCTCGGCCAGTGATGTGCCGTTGCTCCACCTGGACCCGCTTGCTCGGATAGAACCGCGCATGCAGCTCCTCGGAGAGGATCGCGCCCACGCCCCGGTCCCCCGAGCCAGCCCTTCCGCTGGGCCTTCTGCCCGAGCTTCCGCAGGACCGTCCTAACTCAGCCCCGGCCCGCACCGAGCAGGCCGCGCTCCGGTTCCTCTCCGACGACCTCGGTCTCGCCATCGCCCCGCGCGTCCTCGCCGCCGACCCGGCCGCCGGGGTCCTCGTCCTGGAGGACCTCGCACCCCGTACCGCCCTGGACCGGCTGCTCCGCCGCGACGGGGCCGCCGCCCACGCCGACCGACTCGCCGCGTTCGCCCGCACCCTCGGCGAGCTGGGCGCCGCCACCGCCGGCCACTCGGACACGTACCCCGCACCCCGGAGCGACCCCGTGGCCCGCTTCTCCCCGCTCCGGGAGGAGGCCCGCGAACACGCCGCCGCCCTCGGGGCACCCCTCACCGGTCCGGTTGCCACCGAACTCGTAGCGGCTATGGACGAGTTGACCGAACCCGGCCCCTTCCTCGCCCTCAGCAACGGCGACGCGAAAGCCAACAACATCCTCCTCAACGCCTCCGGCCCCGCCGACCCCCGCCTCATCGACTTTGAGTTCGCCGGTTACGCCCACGCGCTCGCGGACGCGGTCTGCCTGTACGTCCCGGGCCCGGCGTGGATGTCCGTGGGCGACCCCGACGCGAGCGGCCTCGCCGACCAATACCGCCGGGCCCTGGCCACCGGGGTGCCCGAGGTCGAGGACGACCGGCGGTACGGATTCGGCCTGGCGGCGGCCTGCCTCGCCTGGGCACTCGTACGTCTGCAACGCCTCCCCCTGCTCGACGCGCGCCCGCCGGGCGACGACAGTCGCGCCCAGCTCATCGCGACCCTGGAGGCGGCGGGCCGCACGGCCGCGACGTACAACTCCCTTCCACACTTGGGGGGTTGGGCTCGCCGTGTCGCCGCCCTGTTGCGGCTCCGCTGGCCCGACGCGGACCTGGACCTCACCGATCCGGCCGCAATATCTCCGTACACGGCACGACGATGATCCGTACGCTTCGGTACCGGCGCGAACACAGAGCACAGGGGACCGAGGGAAGGGCCTGCGGGAATGACCATGCACGCTGACCAAGTGGACGTGAGCAGCGAACTCGTCGCGGCGCTGATCCAGGAGCAGTTCCCGCAGTGGAGCGGCAGGGCCGTGCGGCCCCAGGCGTCGACCGGGACGGTCAACAGCATCTTCCGCATCGGGGACGACCTCTCCGCGCGCTTCCCGCTGCGGCCGGCCGATCCCGGGGAGGCCCTGGCCGTTCTGGAGCGGGAGGCCGAGGCGGCGGCGGAACTGGCGCGGGTGTCGCCGTTCCCGGTTCCGGAGCCCGTCGCCATGGGGAAGCCCGGCGCGGGTTACCCCATGCCGTGGTCGGTCCAGACCTGGCTGCCGGGGACGGTCGCCTTCGACGCCGACCCGAGCGGTTCGGAGGCCTTCGCCGGGGATCTCGCGGCGTTCATCGCGGCGCTGCGGGATGCGGATACGCGGGGGCGGAGCTTCGACGGGGACAACCGGGGCGGGGTGATCTCCGACCACGACGACTGGATGGCGGAGTGCTTCGAGGAGAGCGAGGGGCTGCTTGATGTGCCCCGGCTGCGCGACATGTGGTCCCGGTACCGGGAGTTGCCGCGTACGTCTCCCGATGTGATGAGCCACGGTGACCTGATCCCCGGGAATGTGCTGGTCACCGGGGGTCGGCTCGTCGGCGTACTCGACACCGGCGGCTTCGGCGCGGCCGACCCGGCGCTGGACCTGGTCGGTGCGTGGCACCTGCTGGAGGCGGGCCCGAGGGAGGCGCTCCGGCGCAGGCTGGCGTGCGACGAGCTGGAGTGGGAGCGCGGAAAGGCGTGGGCCTTCGAGCAGGCGATGGGGCTCGTCTGGTACTACGTCGAGAGCAATCCGGCGATGAGCGCGCTGGGGCGGCGGACGCTCGACCGCATCCTGGAGTCGTGAGGATGCAACGCCGCGAGGACGACGAGGCGCTGGTCATCAGGACCGACTTCGGGGACGAGGCGGCGTGGCGCGCGGTGGTCGAGGAGGTGCGCCGACCGTGGGGCGATGAGGGTGAATTCCCGCCGTACGTCGTGGTGTTGGAGCGTCCGGAGTGGGAAGGGGCCCGGGCCGATGAGGTCTTCGCGCGGGCGGCCGAGGACGAGGAGCTGAGCGTCGTGTTCCTGGCCGACCGGCACACGATGGAGTCGCCGGTACGGGCGCTGCTGGCGCTGAACCTGGGGTGGGAGGACCCTGCGGGCCTCGACCCCGTGTACGACCAGGAGCTGATCGAAGCGCCCGAGCCCCGGGAACTGCGTCTCGTGCCGGGGGCGGTGCACGTCGTACACGCCAACCTCCAGGTGGCGAACATGGACTTCGCGGAATTCGCGGAGGCGGCGGAGGAGGAGCCGGACGGGGTTCTGCGGGGGCTGTGAGCGGGGCGGGCCGTCAGGGGGTCTTGCGGCTGCTGCGGCGGCGGTAGTAGGAGATGGCGACGGCTGCCGTGAGCGGGCCCCAGAGGATCAGCGGCTGGTAGAGGATGCCGACGACGAGGCTCCCGGTCGGAGTCATGTCGTCGTGCGGGAACGTCCACCACCAGGGGAGGTTGGCCCAGAGGAGGGTCAGCGCCGCCGCGCCGAGGAGGGCGGGGACGGTGGCGGCCAGGGGGTGGACGCGGCACCCTCCGACGAGGGGTATCCAGCGGGGTACGACTTCGCCCCACGGCCGGACCAGGCCGATGGTGAGGAGGGCGACGAGTTCGCTGACCACGCTGAGCATCAGCATCCATGCCTTGGCGTCGAGCGTCTCGAACGGGATGAAGCCGGCCGTCGTGTATCCGGCGGGGTAACCGCACACCAGGAGGATGCGCCAGAGCCCGCTCGGGAGGACCACCAGCGTGGTCAGGTGCGCGGCCAGGACCGCCCAGCGGGGTGGTGGGGTGGTGGGGGTGAGCGGGGGGAGGGTGGTGGGGTGAGTGGCGGGATGAGTGGCGGGATGAGTGCTCATGTGCGTCATCATCGGGCGGGCTGCGGGGTGTTCCATCAGCCCTCGGGGCGGGGGTTGGGGGTTGGGGTCGGCCGAGCGGTGAGTCGGCGGTCCTCCTCAGGGGCGAGGCTGTGCTTCGGCGTGCGCGGGGTGCGCCCTTCAGGGGGTGCGGGGTGCGCCCTCAGAGGGCACGGGGAACTGCGCACCCAGCCACGACGCACCGGCACGGGACGGAGGGCGGAGGGGGTGCGTTCGGCAGCGTGCCCGGTCGGCGCCAGCCGGTGTTGCGGAGAGGCAGACGTGACCATGCCCATCCCGGCAGGTGCGCCTGCGACAGCGGGTGGTCTGGTTCCCTTTGGCGTTGTCGGGCCCTGCCGACGACTCGATCCCGGCGGGCGGGGCGGCAGGGCGGGAGAGGTGGAGACGTGTGAAGCGCGGGTGGTGGGGTGCGGTGGTCGTCGCCGTCGCGGGGATGGCGCTGGGGCTGACGGGGTGCACGGCGGAGAGGGGGGAGCCGGTGCGGGAGAGCGTGGTGGTGCGGGAGGAGCGGGGGCCGGTGGAGCGGCGGTTCCCCGCGTTCGGGGAGTTCGTGCGGGTGCGGTGGGTCAGGGAGGACCTCAACAGCGGCCGTGCGCCCGGACCTTCGGACGTCCGGATGGCCGGTGTCGTCCAGCTCTCGGCGCGGGACGCCGACCGGCTTCGTACGGGATACGCGTGGCGGGAGGGCGCGGAGGCCGGGCCCTCCGTCCCCGGGGCCGTCGGGGCGTTGCTGCCGGACGGGGCACGGTGGCGGACCAGCGAGGGGTTCGCGGGGGACGTGACGCGGGGCGGGCGGTACGCGGCGCGGTTCCATGTCGACTTCGAGATGAGGGTGCTTGTCTTTGATGCCCTCAATCCGGACATAGTGGTCGATGATGGATCCGGCTCAACTCCCGGCAAAGCGGACGGAGATGGTCCCGATGTAAAGGAATGGTGAGGGCCGGTCTACCCTGTGGCGACCATTTCTGCCATTTTTTGATCACCTCGGGGAACCTCACGTGAAGTTCACGCGCATATCCGTGCTCGCCGCCTCGGCAGCCATCGCACCGGCCGTCCTGCTCGCCGCGCCCGCCCAGGCCGCGCCCGCCCTGGCCCCCGCCGTCACCGCGCCCGACGCCGGGTCCAAGCAGGCCGAGGCGGACCGTATCGAGATCCTGCGGATCATGGGGGCCAAGAACGCCGGCCGCGTGATCAAGGAGGAGGGCAGCAAGGCCATCGACGCCGGTCCGGCCGCGATGCGGAAGTTCCTGGAGGTGGACCAGTTCCCGATCCGCATCTCGGACAACCGCGTGCTGACCGCCCAGATCCACGGCAAGGGCGGCCCCGGCGTGAAGGAAGCCGCCCTGAAGGCGCTGAAGGGCACGCCCGAGGACGTACAGAAGTTCCTCGACGAGGGCCAGTACGAGGCCCGCATCGTCGACAACCGCGTGCTCGTCGGCCAGGCCATCAGCACCGGCGGCCCCCGGGTGAAGGAAGCCGGGAAGAAGGCGCTCAGGGGCACCCCCGAGGACGTGCAGGCGTTCCTGGACAAGGGTCTGAGCGAAGCCCGCAAGCAGGACGAGGCCGACGCGGCGGGGTCCAAGGAGCCGGGCAAGGAGACGGGCAAGCCGTCCCCCGACGCCTCCAAGGACGCCGGGCAGGGCACCACCACCGGTACCCCCGGCACCACCGGCACCCCCGGTGACAAGGGCACCCCCGCCCCCGACGCCTCCAAGGGCGCCGACCACGGCACGGGCACCGGCAGCACGGGCGGCACCGGCACCGGCACCGACACCTCCGGCGGCGAGACCTCCGGCAAGCCGGTGACCGGCGGCGACCAGGCCACCCCGGCCCCCGCCATCGGCGGCTCCGACCTCGCCTCGACCGGCGCGGGCAACACCCTCCCGTGGGCGGCCGGCGCCACCGCCGCCGCACTCGCCGTGGGCGCGGCCCTCCTGGTGGCCTCGCGCCGCCGCCGCAACGCCCAGGGCTGAGCCCCGGAACGACCGGCCACCCACGCCGTGGGGGGGAGGCGGCGCTCACGCCCCTCCCCCGCACGGCACTCGGCACAGGCGCCCGCAGCGTCAGCCGACCGGGAGGCAGACCACGTGCACGGTGAAGGTGTCGGAGCCCGCGCTGCCGGTGTTCTTCATCTTCACCGTCCAGGAGTTCCCGTCGGCCGAGGCCTGCGAGAAGTACGGGAACGAGAAGACGACGTCGTCCTGGGTGTAACCGCCGCCGGTCGCCTTCGTACCGGCGGGGCAGGTCGCCGTGCCTTCGGCCGTGGTGCCCTGGGCGATGACCACGCCCGCGCTCGCCGCGAAGACCGGGGCCTTCGCCACGCCGTCCTTGCCCGCGGGGCCGACGGGTCCGGCCGGGCCTGCGGGGCCGTCCACGCCTGCCGCGCCCGCCGGGCCGACCGGACCGGCGGGGCCCGCGGGACCGGCAGGCCCGGCCGGACCCTCGGGTCCCTGCGGCCCGGCCGGGCCCTCGCAGACCCGCACCTTCCCCCACCACTTGCACTTGTCGTCGCCGCCGCCGCGGTCGTCCGCCGCAGCGAGCGGGGCCGCCAGCAGGCCGATTCCGGCGACGGCGGAGACGACAGCGGCTGCGCGGGCGGCGCGCAGGCGTCGGTTCGGGGCGGGGTGCGAGGTCATGTTCACGGGGTCCTTTTCCGTACGGAGGGGAGGGGGGAGGGCCGTCCCGTCCCGTTCCTTGCAGGGGGGGGTGGGAGGGCCAGCCCCTCCACCGTCGAACGGCCCCGCCGCCTCCGCCACCCACGCGCGACCGACCGGGTACCCACGGCCGCATCACCCGTGCGCGGCACCCTTTTGGCCGAACATTGCGTAGACCAGGTAGATGCTCCGGGCATCTAGTGGAGGGTGATCGGTAGAGGTCCCTCCGCTTGACCGTGAGTGAGGTTGTCCGTGACTGAGTCACCCGTGGCCGCGTCGCCCGTCGCCCCCGTCGTCTTCCCGCAGAACCGCACCTGCCCGTACGATCCCGCCCCCGGCTACGACCCCGTGCGGGCCACCGGCCGCCCCCTGACCCGGGTCGAGATCTTCGACGGCACCCCGGTGTGGATGGTGACCGGCCTCGCCGAGGCCCGTGCCCTCCTCGCCGACCAGCGGCTCTCCTCCGCCCGCGAACGCCCCGACTTCCCCGTCTTCGCCAAACGCCTGGTGGGAGTCGAGCGGCGCAGGCTCGAACTGCTCGGCGTCGACGACCCCGAACACAACGCCCAGCGGCGGAAGTTGATCCCCGGCTTCACCCTGAAGCGCACGGCCGGGCTGCGGCCCGCGATCCAGGCGACGGTGGACCGGCTGCTGGACGACATGGTCGCGCAGGGCTCACCCGCCGACCTGGTCGGTTCCTTCGCCCTGCCCGTGCCGTCGATCGTGATCTGCGCGCTCCTGGGGGTTCCGTACGCGGACCACGACTTCTTCGAGGAGGCCTCGCGGCGGCTGCTGCGCGGGCCCGCGAAGGAGGACGTGGAGGCGGCGCGGGACGCGTTGGACGCGTATCTCAACGACTTGGTTGACCGGAAACAGGCCGCCGAGCCCGGACTTCCCGAGGGCCTGCTCGACGACATGATCGGCGTCTTCGACGACCGCGACGAACTCGTCAACCTCGCCCTGATCCTGCTCCTCGCCGGGCACGAGACGACCGCGAACATGATCGCGCTCGGTACGTACGCCCTCCTGGAGCACCCCGAACAGCTCGCCCGCTTCCGCACCGCGGACCCGGCCGGGGTGAGCACGGCCGTCGAGGAACTCCTCCGCTTCCTGTCCATCGCCGACGGCATGTCCCGCCTGGCGACGGCCGACATCGAGATCGGCGGCGAGACGGTCCGGGCCGGGGAGGCCGTCATCTTCTCGACGTCCCTCATCAACCGCGACCCGGCCGTCTACTCCTCCCCCGACGCCCTCGACCTCGCCCGTACCGACCGCCACCTGGCCTTCGGCTTCGGCATCCACCAGTGCCTCGGCCAGAACCTGGCCCGCGCGGAACTGGAGATCGCCCTGCCCGCCCTCTTCCACCGCCTGCCGAACCTGCGGCTGGCCGCCCCTGCGGACCGGATCCCGTGCAAACCCGGCGACCAGATCCAGGGCCTGGCGGAACTGCCGGTGGCGTGGTGAGGGTGAGGAAGGAAGAAGAGGACATGCGGATCGTGATCGACACGGAGGTCTGCATCGGGGCGGGGCAGTGCGTGCTCTCCGCCCCGGAGACCTTCACCCAGGACGACGACGGCTTCTCGGAGGTACGTCCCGGGGCACACCCGGATTCCCCCCGGCTGAGCCTGGCGATCCAGTCGTGCCCGGTGGGCGCGATCTCGCTGCGGGAGGAGTAGGGCGTGACAGGTGGCGTCCTCCCGAGCCGGACCGGCCAGGAGGACGCCACCGCCGTCAACCCCTCAACTCACTTCACTACGCGGTCAGTTCCTCCAGCCCGTAGTAGTCGCCGAAGAACTTCTCGATCGCCGCCGAGTGCGGCGTCAGCTCCGGCAGATGGACCTTGATCGCGTCCCGCACCTTCGCCGCCAGTTCCGAGCGACTGCGCACCGCCCGGTCGACGTACGGCTCCAGCCTCCGTACGAGCTCGAAGTTGCTGGAGACGTCCGCCGCCCGCATCGCCCTCTGCAGCGGCGGCGCCCCCGCGTCCAGCGTGTCGGGCAGCTTGCGGCTGACGAAGGTGACCCGGTGCAGGACGCGCCAGCACGGGGGCTTGTGGTCGGCCTGGTCGGCCTGGCGCAGGGCCGCCGCGTTCGCGGTGGGGCCGTTCAGCCAGGCGGGGTCGACGACCTTGCCGAAGAAGTCCTCGAAGTTGGCCTTGTCGGAGTCCAGGTAGAAGGTCATGAAGCGGTACGCGTCGACCCGGCCCGGCACCTCGATCGGCCTGCCCGCCGTGTCGTACTGCGGGATCGAGTCCTTGTTGTACAGCTGGAGGTCTCCGGGAGTGTCGACCTTCACCTCCAGGCTGAAGGAGCGGGTCGCCTCCCGGCTGCGCGAGCGGGTGCGGGTGAGGCTGCCGCCGAGCGAGGCGTCGAGCTGGAAGCCCATGCCGACGGCGGAGACCGTGTAGCCCAAGGACGCGCCGGCGGTCGCCTTGCCGGTGAAGTTGTAGGTGCCCGACGTCGTCTCGGTGACGACGTCCGTGGTCTCGGTCGTCTCCGCGAAGAAACCGCCGTCCGCCGACCACGCGTACGTGTTGACGATGTCGCGGCGGGCGAAGGAGGCCACTTCCTTCGCCGTGTCCTGCTGGGCGTCCTGCGTCCCGCGCACCGGGCCCATGAAGCTGCTGAGCAGGCCCCGGGCGCGTTCGGCCGTCGGGTCGGGGTGGTGGGTCTCGGTGGAGACGCCCTCGTAGTAGGCCTGGCGGCGCTGCATGTCCTCCACGATGCGGCGCTTGAGCGCGTACGCCTCCCGGGGCTTGAAGTAGCTGTAGTCGCCCCGGTCGGTGGCGTCCTGGTAGTCGGGGTCCAGGAGCTTGGCGCCCTCCTTGAAGCCGACGGTGCCGTCGAGGGTGCCCTGCTTCACGTAGCGCGGGTTGATCGCGAACGGGATCAGGTTCCAGTCGCGCGGGATGTCCGGGTTGGGCAGCATCCGGTACGCGACCACCGCCCCCGTGTGCGCGAGGCGCAGCGCGAAGACGTCGGCGGTCTCCGACTGGACGAGCGCGAAGCCCATGTTGGCGGGCTGGAAGCGGCGGCCGCCCTTCTTGGCGTCGTCCTCGTGCTCCGGGTCCCAGGCGCCGCCGAGGCCCACCAGGGTGGAGCGGGTGGTGTTGAGACCCTCGGACAGCTCGGTCTGGTCGCCCCAGCCGTTGGAGTATTCGAGGCTCGCGCCGCCGCGCAGGTTGGCCTTGATCTCCGTGATGGGCGTGGACGTACCGATGCCCAACGGGGCGGTGATGATGCGGGACTTGAAGTTGAAGTCGGCGCTCACCCCGAACTCCAGGGACGCGTCCACGCTGGTGTCCTTGCTGGAGGACAGCGACTCCACGACCTCGTCGGCCTGCTTGAACTCCACCGACGTGGTGTTGATGTAGCTGAGCGAGGTGGGCCGCCGGGTCGCCACCAGGTTCTCCGACGGCACCGGCGGCGCGCCCTCCACGTACCCGATGAGCTGCGGCGCGAACTGCACCTGGCCCACCCACTCGGACTTCAGGTCGCCCAGCTTGAAGCCGGTGATCAACTGCCACTGGCCGTTCTGGACGTACGCGTACGCCCGCTTCAGGACGCCGCGCGTGCTGCCGTCCCGCAGCAGCTGGAGGTCGGCGTACTCCGACACCGCCGGTGCGGACGCCGTCTTCTGCACGAAGAGGGGGCGGCCGGTGGCGAAGGCCGAGCGCACCTCGGGCGTGTCGGAGGAGATGGGGGCGGTCGACATGACCGGCTCCGGCCGTGCGGCCCGGGTGGCGGACAGCGGGAGGTCGACGCCGCGCGGCCCGTAGTCGATCAGCTTGGTGGCGTCGACGGACGTGGACTCGTCGTCGAAGGGGTAGTAGGCGAGGAGGTCGGCGGTGTCGCCGGTGAGGCGGCCGTAGAGGTTGTCGAGCAGTTGCTCCTCGCTGCGGGCGGTGCGCCAGACCCGGACCTCTTCCAGGGTGCCGACGTAGCGGTCGGACGTGGTGGCCGTGCCGCCGTCGACGCGGCCCGCGAGAGTGAACTGCCGGTCCCCGTAGGGGAGTTTGTCGGCCTCCGTGTACGGCATCGCCTCGGTGGCGCGGCCGTTGAGGTAGAGGCGGAAGGTGCTGCCCTCGGGGTCGGGGTTCTTCGTCCAGACGGCTCCGCGCACCTTCGCGGTGTGGCTGCCGGACTCGTCCTGGGCGGCGTTGCCCTCGTTCTCCTCGAACCGCCAGTGCGCGACCAGCCCCTCCCGCTTGGCCGGAACCCCGCCGGGACCGGTGGGCGTCTCGCGGGGCAGGTCGGCGCAGAGCTGGTCGTCGGCGAGGGCGGTGTTCCAGATCCGCAGCTCGCTGATGATCCCGGAGAAGGGCTGCTCGGCGACGCCGTTGCGGGCGCGGCCGATGTCGAGGGGGCCTGGGTGGGAAAGCTCGGGGTGGCCCTGGTAGCGGGTGCTGCTGGGTGTCTTGCGGTCGATGTGGAAGGTGATGTCGGTGTACTTGTGGGTGACGACCGACTCCAGGGCGTCAAACGTCTGCTCGATCGCCTTGCCCGCCTTGTCGAGGAAGGAGATGGTCTTCGTGCCCATCTTGTCCTCGCGCACGGTGGTCAGCTTGCGCACGACGGCGATGCGGTGGAACGTGCCGGGCGTGAGGGCGTCCTTCGAGACCGCCTGGATCTCGCGGCCCGTGGCGTCCTCGAAGGCGAAGACCAGCTTGCCGTCGGCATTCACGGAGAGCTGGTACGGGACCCGCTTTCCGGTGCCGTCGTCGATCCGCCCCTTCGACAACAGGCCCTGCACGCCGCCCAGTTGGGCCACCTGGAGGAAGACCTCCAGGGTGAGGTCGCGGGCGATGTTCAGGTCCTCGGCGTGCGGGGCCTCCACCACGGCGCGGGCGTGGGCGAAGTCCAGTGCCCAGGACTGCTCGAAGGCGGCGGCGACATGGGTCCACTCGCCGACGGGGACGGTGCCCCGGCTGACGGCCAGGTTGTCGCCGACGCCCGCGATCAGGTGGCGGCGCTTGTCCGTGCCGGCCGCACCCAGCGCGAGGGTGTACCGCGAGGTGGCCGACGGGCCGCCGGTCGGGTCGGGGACGTGGGCGTGCACGATGCGCGAGACGGTGGTTCCGGCGGGGGGCTCGGCGGGGTGGAGCCAGGCCTCCACGGTGACGTCGTCGGTGTGCTTGACGGTCTCCCGGTCGGCGTCCTCGGGGAGCGAGGGCAGTTGCGTACCGGCGGCGAAGACCAGGGAGCGGCCCGGCAGGTCGCCCCACCAGCGCGGCGGTCGGGCCTTGCCGATGTCCTTGGCGGTGCCGTCCTTGACCGTGCCTGCGGTGCCGGTGAGCGAGGCGGTCACCAGCCGGGAGCCGAACGCGGCGGACGCGCCGGGCCGGGTGTGCGTGACCAGCGCGGGGGCGTAACCGACGAGCTGCACCGGGGTGTCGGCCGGGAACTCCGCCGTCGCCGGGCCGTGCTTGACCCGCACCTCGGTGGCCTTCGCGGCGACCGGCGCGGCGACGGCGTACACCGTGCCGCCGATGTCGAGGAGGTCACCTGCGGCGAGCGCACGCCGGGCCCCTTCGACGTCGAGGGTGAGGGTGCCCGCCTTGAGGGAGGAGACGACGCCGACCCGGGCGGGCTCGGCGTGCAGTCCGTTCAGGGCGTCGGCGAGGGCGGTGACCCTGCGGGGCAGCAGGGACCAGGTCTCGGTGTCGCCGTTCTTGTCGGCGAGGGTGAGGGTGCAGCGGTCCGCGAACGGTCCGGTCGTGTCGGCGGTGACGGTGACCCTGACGCCCTTGAGGTCGATGCCCGCGTCGCGGGCGGTGAGCCGCAGGGTGGTGCCGCCGGTCGCCTCGACGGACTTGCCGGACCGGCCGACGTTCGCGTCGTAGAAGAGCCCGGTCAGCTGCTCCTGCTCGTCGCGGAAGTACAGGCCGAGGTGGCCGGTGCCGCTGTCGGCGAGGTGCGGGGTGGTGCCGGTCTTCGCGAAGTCCAGGAGTGCGCCGGAGTGGCCGAGGCCGCAGCGGTCGGTGCCGAGGTGGGCGACGGGCTCGGTGTGCTCGCTGCGGCCCAGGGTGCCGCCGGAGACCCGGCCGAGCTCTTCGAGGAGGCTCTTGAGGGTGTTGGTGAGCTGGGTGTGCTGGGCGATGAGATCGCCGAGATGGCTGGAGTGGTCGCGGTGCTTGCGGTACTCGCCCGCGCGGGCCAGGAGGGCGCGGACGTCGGAAGCGGCCTGCGTCGCCTTCGCGTTGGTGGCGGCGGGGCGGACGGGGACGATGTGCACGGTGACGGATACGGACTCGCCGTTCATGACGTACGCGTCGTTCATCACGAGGCGTCCGTCGTTGTGCCGGTGCAGTTGGTTGCCGCCGCCGGTGAGGAGGCCGGTGCCCGGTGAGTACGTCAGCTTCGTGCCGGTCGCCGAGACGACCGGGTCCTTGCCGGAGCAGCTCAGGAACTGGTCGGCGGGGGTGCTGCGGAAGTGCCAGCCGGAGGAGTCCGCCGAGGCGGAGCCGTCGGAGGGGCCGCCGGAGAGGCCGCCGAAGGGGCCGCCGGAGAGGCCGCCGAAGGGGCCGCCGGAGATTCCGTCGCCGAAGGATTCCGGCCGGGCCGGTGCTCCGAGGCCGTCGCCGCCACCGTTCTCGTCCTCGTCGGACACGGAGAGGCCGCCGCCCCCGCCGCCCTGCGCACCGGCCGGTGCGGAGGCGCGCTCCCCGAAGGGGACTCCCGTCCACAGGGCGGTCGAGTCCGTTTCGCCGGGCGTCCCGGAACGGAGCACGGGCCGCTTGACCCCGTCGCTGCCGACGGAGTACGCGATGTACTCGTAGTCCGCAGGACCTCGGGAGTTCGGCGGGCGCGTGACGAGGAGGCAGTCGGCGACGGAGCCGTCGGCGGCGGGAGCACCGGCCTGCCAGGCGTCCGCCATCGCCTTCCGGAGCGACGCCTCCAACCGGTCGGGGTCGGCGACGTCGCCCTTGAGGATGTCGAGGGCCTTGGTGGCGGCCTCCAACTCGGCTTCCACCAGGGGGATTTCGAGCTTGAGGGCGTTCATTCGCTCCGCGTTGACCTCGTGCAGGTTCGCGCCGACCTTCGGGAGCGCGAGCACGTCGGGCACCTGGGCGAGCCTGCCGTCGTTGGCCACCGCGAAGTCGAGGGTGGCGATCCGGCCGACACCCGTGTCACCCGTGCCGCCCGCGCCCCCGGTCTCCTTGCTCGCCGTCCACGCCAGCAGCACGCGCGCCTGCCGCTTGAGCGGCTTGGCCGTGCCCTCGTGGCCGACCGCGCCCTCCTCCTGCTGGTGGTGGAGCACGGCGCTCAGGCCGCCCGCGACCGTACGGCCTTCGAGCCGGAAGGAGTCGCGGCGGATGCCCGGGTGGTCGGCGACCGGCGCCTCGGACTCCGTCCAGGCGGTGCTGCCGCCGAGGGCGAGGTCGCGGCCGTGGCCGCTCTGGTCGTAGACCGTGGTGCCGGTGCCCTCGTCGAAGCGGTAGTACGCGGCGAGGCCCGGCTCGTCGCCGACCAGACGGGTGGCGAAGTCGGCGTTCATCTCAACGCCGGGGCGGCGGCGGTGCCAGACCCGCACCTCGTCGATCTCGCCCGCGAAGAAGTCGCCGGGAGTCCCGGCGGCCTTGGCGGACGCGCCGACGAGGAGGCGGGAGCCGGGGGCGCAGGCGGGGACGAGGGCGGCCCAGGTCTTCCAGTAGCCCTGCTTGTAGAAGGCCACCTCCTTGCCGTTGTAGGCGATGCCGATGTGCTGGTACTCGCCTCTCTTCAGCCCGGCGGCGTACGGGGTCACCGTCGCCGTGGTGCCGTCCGCGAGGCCGTGCGTGACCGACACGCCCCCGTTGGCGGTCAGGGCGATCCTGATGCCGCCCGGTGCGGTCCCGTCCGCCCCGCCCGTGGTCGCCAGGATCGTGCCGCCGAACGCGGTCGGCCTGATCCATGCCTCGACGGTGTACGGGGCCGGACCGAGCTTCATCTCCTCGCCACCGGTGGCCAGTTCCCCGTACCCCTGCGCGAAGGACAGCGCCGCTTCCGCGAACCGGGTGTCCGGCTGGACGGGCACCAGGTCGTGTCCGCTGGCCGCGCAGACGCCGGGGGCCCGCTCCAGGACGGCGTCCTTGCAGGCGGCGTTCGGGCAGCGGTAGAGGCGGCTGCCCTGGGTGTGGAAGCGCCCGTCCTCGGACTGCTCGACGTTGACGGACTCGATGCCGGTGCCGGCCGCGTCGGCGAGGAAGAACTGCCAGCGGCTGGTGTCGGCGACGAGCGTCGGCACCAGGAGGACGGCGAACCGGCCCTCGGTGACCTTGCCCGCGAAGCCGAGCACGAGGGTCGGCTCGTAGAAGGGGCGGCCGTTCATGTCGGTGGTGCCGAGGCTGTCCTTGGCCGATTCCGGCTGGTCACGGTGCCTGCTGCGCCGGTAGCGGACCTCCTGGACCGGCTTGAGCTCGGTGCCGGTGAGCACGAACCGGTCGCAGAGCAGCGCGTCCGGGGCGACCTGGACGACGCGCTGCGCACTGTCGGTCTGCCGCCCCGGGTGGGCCTTGTCGCCGGTGGTGCCGCCGCTGGTCAGCCGGTAGAGCGCGTCCTCGTGGTCGGCGCCGACCGCTTGCCGGAACACAAAGACGTGCTTGCCGTCCGAGACGACCTGGAAGGGGTACGGGGCGGTCAGGCGTCCCGTGCCGGAGCGGAAGTCGTCGACCTCGTCGTCCAGCAGGATCTTCCCCGGCCCCTCCTCGGCCGCCCCGCCGAGCTGGACGCGCGGCAGCCGGGCGGCCCCGGCCGCCGCGAAACCGGCGCGGGCGATCTCGGCCGGGAAGCGGAGTTCCCTCGGCTCCTCCGACCAGTGGAGGACGTCGAGGTCGGCACCGGGCGCGGGAGCCGCTCGGCCCGAACCGGCGCCGGTCGCCTGCCCGTTGAGGTCCAGCACGCTGTAGTACAGGCGCCGGTCCTCGTCGATGGCCAGCGCGATGGTGGTGCCCTGGTGCCGGACCAGGGTGGTGTGGACGTACTCGCGATCGCTGTACGTCTTGAGGCGACTGTTCGCCGGAAGATCCACGGACACGTGAGATTCCCCTCCAGCGAGGGCGTGGGCTGCCCTCGCCCCGGCACACTCCCCCAACTACCCCTACAAAACTCCCGAGTTCATGACAATGGCGGAAATCCGATGTTTCCGGCCGGGTTGCTCCACCCTGCGGCTCCGAGCCGTGCGGGGAGAGGATGAGCGGGGCGCGTGATCGCCCCGGCCGCATGTGTACCAACCGGGGACGGGCCGCCGCCGAAAGGCGAGCGAATTCTCCTGAACCGGTGCGCCGGGGAGGCCCGTTGGGATAGGGGCGCAGCCGGACGTAAGGCTTCGTCGGTCCGGGCGGCCGGGAGTGCACCCGTCACCCGCGCACGGCCGCCGGTCTCAGTCGAAGCGGACCGAGCGCATCGTCACCCTCGGGAGCGACTCCTCCGTGCCGGACATCGGGTCGATGCCGTACCGCTCGCCCGTGCAGTCCTTGGACTGGTAGACGTAGACCCGCTGGTCCGTGCCGTTGTGCGGCGCGATCATGGGGAGCTTGTCGAACCAGTCCTGGCCGGTGCCCGGCAGCATGATGCACGTTCCGCTCGGCGGGTCCACCAGGGAGGTGCGGTGGCCCGCGTCGTCGTACACGTAGCTGAACTCCCCCGAGGCCGCGACGGCCGAGCCCGGGAGGCAGGTCAGGAGGGCGGCGGCACCACCGGCTGCGGCGGTGAGCATGCGGCGGGTACGGGTCATGGGTAACTCCTCGGTACTGAGGGGGCGACGCGGCCCACCGTGCCCGGCCGGGCGGGCCGCGTCGCCCCCTCTCCCTCCAACGAGTGCCGCCGAAACGATCCGCTCTCACCCGCTCGGCCGGACACGCCCCTACGGGCGTTCGAGGATGGCGGTGATGCCCTGGCCGCCCGCCGCGCAGATCGAGATCAGGCCGCGGACCGGGCGGTCCTCCCGGACGCCGCGTTCGGCGAGCAGCTTGGCCAGGGTGGCGACGATGCGGGCGCCCGTCGCGGCGAAGGGGTGGCCGGTGGCGAGGGAGGAGCCCGCCACGTTGAGGCGGTCGCGGTCGACGGGGGCCAGGCCCTGCTTCTCCCAGGCGGCGAGGGTGGCCAGGACCTGGGAGGCGAAGGCCTCGTGGATCTCGAAGAGGTCGAAGTCCTCGATGCCCAGGCCCGCCCGCTCCAGCATGCGGGGGACGGCGTGCGCGGGGGCCATGAGCAGCCCGTCCCGGTCGGGGCCGGGCTCGTCGTGGAGGTAGTCGACGGCGGCCGTTTCGTACGCCGTGAGGTAGGCGAGGGGAGTCAGGTCCCGGGCGGCGGCCCATGCGTCGTTCGCGAGGAGGACGGTCGCCGCGCCGTCCGTGAGGGGGGTGGAGTTCCCCGCCGTCATCGTCGCGTCGCCCGCCCGGACCCCGAACACCGGCTTCAGGCGGACGAGTTGCTCGGCGGTGGAGTTCGGGCGGAGGTTCTGGTCGCGGTCCAGGCCCCGGTAGGGGGTGACCAGGTCCGCCAGGAATCCTCTCTCGTACGCCGAGGCCAGCCGCCGGTGGCTGGCGGCCGCCAACGCGTCCTGCTCGGCCCGCTCGATGCCCCACGCCCGCGCGGTGCGTGCCGCGTGCTCGCCCATCGAGAGGCCGGTGCGGGGCTCGGCGTTGCGGGGGATGTCGGGGACGAGATGGCGGGGGCGGACACGGGCGAGTGCCCGGAGGCGGGCGGGGGCCGACGTCGCCCGCCGCGCTTCCAGCAGGATGCGGCGCAGCGCGTCGTTGACCCCCAGCGGCGCGTCGCTCGCCGTGTCCGCGCCGCCCGCCACCGCCGAGTCGAGCTGCCCGAGGGCGATCTTGTTGGCGGTGGCGATGACGGCCTGGAGGCCGGTGCCGCAGGCCTGCTGGAGGTCGTAGGCGGGGGTGCGCGGGTCCAGCTTCGAGCCGAGGACCGTCTCGCGGGCCAGGTTGAAGTCGCGGCTGTGCTTGAGGACCGCGCCCGCCGCGAACTCCCCGACCGCACCGGCCCCGTGGAGCCCGTACCGCTCCACCAGTCCGTCGAGTGCCGCCGTCAGCATCTCCTGGTTGGAGGCGGTCGCGTACGGGCCGTCGGAGCGGGCAAACGGGATGCGACTGCCGCCGATCACCGCGACCCGGTGCGGCCACGCGACGTACGGCTGGGGCTTCTGGGGCTCCTGGGGTGTCGGCGGCGTCATCTCGACCAGCTCCTGACTCTTGAGTAACCTTACTCAGAAGTAAATACAGGCATCACCGTACCGCCACCACCGCGCAGGAAGTAGGGACGATGGCCGATCGCTATCTGCACTTCACGGGCACGGCACCCGGCCGTTTCCTGACCCGGAGACTCGGCCTGCCGCAACCGGCCGCCCTCCTCCGCTGGTCGCCCGAACGCCCCACCCTGGGCGGCGAGTTGCTGCACCTCACGGCGGGCACCTCCGCGCACACCGAGGCACTGGGGGATCTCCTCCCCCGTACCGGACTGCGCGTCGTCCCCTCGGCCGGGGCGCCCGCCGCCGTGGTCCTGGACGCGACCGGCGTGGTCACGGTGGACGGCCTCGCGGACGTCCACGCGGCGCTGCACCCGGTCGTGCGGACCGTGGCGAGCGGCGGACGCGTCCTCGTGCTCGGCTCCCACCTCTCCCCCGACGACCCCGAACAGGCCGCCGCGCAACAGGCGTTGGAGGGATTCGTCCGCTCCCTCGCGAAGGAGATCGGGCGCGGCCGCACGGTGCAGCTCCTGCGCCTGGCCCCCGGCGAGGCCTCCGGTGCGGAGTCCACCCTGCGCTTCCTGCTCTCCCCGAAGTCGGCGTACGTGAGCGGGCAGGTCGTCCAACTGACGGGCACGCCAAGCTCGTTGGCGTACGACGTCGACTGGGACCGGCCGCTCGACGGCCGCACGGCACTGGTCACCGGGGCCGCCCGGGGCATCGGCGCGGCCGTCGCGGCGACGCTGGCCAGGGACGGGGCGCACGTGGTGTGCCTGGACGTCCCCCAGGCGGCCGAGGACCTGGAGCGCACGGCGGTACGGGTCGGGGGCACCGCGCTGCCCCTCGACATCACGGCGCAGGACGCCGCCGAGCGGATCGCGGCGTCGGGACCGCTCGACGTTCTGGTCCACAACGCGGGGATCACGCGCGACAAGAAGCTCGCCAACATGTCGGCGGAGACGTGGAGTTCGGTCCTGGACGTGAACCTCGGCTCCGTCATACGGACCACCCAGTCGCTCGTGAAGTCGGGCGTGCTGGGCGAGGGCGCACGGATCGTCGCCACCTCCTCGATCGCGGGGATCGCGGGCAACGCGGGCCAGACGAACTACGCGGCGAGCAAGGCGGGCGTGGCGGGCCTGGTGCGGGCGCTGGCCCCGGGGCTGGCCGCGTACGGCATCACGGTCAACGCGGTGGCCCCCGGGTTCATCGAGACGAGGATGACGGCGGCCGTTCCGCTGATGATCCGCGAGGCGGGCCGCCGGATGAACTCCCTCGGCCAGGGCGGCCTCCCGGAGGACGTCGCCGAGACGACGGCGTGGCTGGCGCATCCGGGCTCGGGCGCGGTGACGGGGCAGGTGGTCCGGGTGTGCGGGCAGAGCCTGTTGGGGGCCTGAGGATGCTGCATGTGGTGGCGGGGGCGGCGCGGTCCCCCTTCAAGAAGGTGCCCCGCGATGCCGCCTCGGTCGGGCTCGCCTCGCCGCGGCTGGTGCGCAAGGGGGTCGTGCTGGACCCCGGGAAGGTGGCGGCGTACGCGCGGCTGTGCGGGTACGAGGGGGCGGCGCCGGTGCCGCTCCCCTATCCCCATCTGCTCGGCTTTCCGCTCGCGATGCGGATCATGGCGGCCCGGGACTTCCCGCTGCCGCTGCTGGGTCTGGTCCACACGGGGATCGAGGTGACGCAGCGGAGGGCGCTGAGCCCGGCGGAGCGGGTGGATGTGGCGGTGTACGCGGAGGGGGTGCGGGGGCATCGGAGGGGGGTGGAGGTGGTGATGGTGACGGAGGTGCGGGGCGAGGGTGTGGGGGAGCCGGTGTGGGTGTCGCGCAGCACGTACTTGGCGCGGGCCGGGGGCGGTGACGGGGCTGAGGCAGGGGCCGGGACCGGGGTGGCCCGGAGTCGGGCGGGCCGCCCCCTTGCCCGCCCGTTCCGCCCCCTTGGGGCGGCCCCGTCGCCCAAGGGGACGGAGCGGCAAGAGGCCGAGCCCAAGGGGGCGGGGCGGCAAGAGGCGGTGCCCAAGGGGGCGGGGGGTGGTGTGGAGTGGGTGCTGGACGGGGATCTCGGGCGGCGGTACGGGCGGGTGTCCGGGGATCTGAATCCCATCCACCTCCACCCGCTCACCGCGCGCCTCTTCGGGTTTCCGAAGGCGATCGCGCACGGGATGTGGACCTTCGCGCGGTGCGTGGCGGAGGCGCAGCTGCCTGAAGTGGTGTCCGTACGGGCCGAGTTCAGGGCCCCTGTCCTCCTGCCGACGCGCGTGACGTACGTACGCCTCCCGGACAACGGCTTCGCACTCCGGGGCAGCAGGGACGGCCGCCCGCACCTGACGGGAACGGCCTCAACGGACCTTGGCCGCTGAGGCCGACCACCGCTCCCCCTTCATGAGGTTCTCCAGCCCCGCCCAGGCGAAGTTCATGAGGGTGGAGGCGGCCTCCCGGGCGCTGACGCCGGGGGTGTCGTTGGCCCAGGCCGCGAGGGACTCGGCCGCGCCGACCAGGGCCTGGGCGAGCCCGGCGACCTCGCGGTCGGCCAGGTGCGGATCGCAGCGGGCCTCGCGGGCGGCGTCGCCGATGAGGTGGTTCACGAACGCCGTGATCTCCTCCCGCATCGCGGCCACCTCGCCGGCGAAGGGCTCGCCGTGGGTACGGGCCTGGCTGTGCAGGACGGACCAGCCGTCGGGGTTCTCGGCGGTGTGGGTGAAGAAGGCGGTGAGCCCGTCCCAGAGCTGCCGGTCGGCGGGCAGCCCGGGCTCGATCCCGGCCCGTACCGCCTCGACGAGAGCACCCGCCTCCCGCCGGATGCAGGCGGTGAACAGCTCGTCCTTGGAGTTCAGATACAGATACACCAGCGGCTTGGACACCCCCGCCAGCTCGGCGATCTGGTCCATGGAGGCCGCCCGGTACCCGAGCCGTGCGAAGGTCTCCACGGCGGCGTCCATCATCTGCTGCTCCCGCACCGCACGCGGCATGCGCTTGGTCCGCCCCGTCGCCACCGGCGTACCGTCCGACGCTCCCATGAGTCCCCTGTCCCCTTCGCCCCACTGGCTCGGCGGCCCGGTCAGTGGCCGCCGCTCCTACTCTGCGGCAAGCCTACGGCGCGGGGCGGCCGCCCCGACCTGGCCGACGGGCCCCGATCGGGCGGACCCGCGACGCGGCGGTCAGCTGCGGCAGCGGGCGCGGCCCACCGCGGCGGCCACCGTCAGCGGGACGGTGAGGAGGGCGGCCGTCAGGAACATGCCCGGGTACGCATGGCGTTCCGCGGGCCCCGCGGCGAAGGCGCTGGCCAGGGCCGAGCCGACGTACAGAGCCACCCCGAACATCGCGACACCGGTGGCACGGGCGGCCGGGGACAGCGTGGTGGCCCACGACTGGATCGTGGAGTGCATGAACGACCACCCGCCACCGAGCAGCAGGGCGCACACCACCAGGGAAGGCACCGACAGGCTGACCGCGGCGAAGCCGAAGGCCACCGCCATCTGCACCCCGCCGGCCACGATGAGACCCGCCGCACTCCAGCGTCCGACCAGGCGCTTGACCAGCTGCGAGGCGGCCATCGAGCCGACGCCGTAGAGCGCGGACACCGCCCCGGCCAGGGTCGCCGAGGCGCCCCGGGCCTCCAGGGCGGGCGCGATGTACGTCAGGAAGCCCAGCAGGACGGCGCCTTCGAGCATCGCGACCGCCATGACGTACCACTGCCAGCGGGAACTCAGGACGACCTTGAACGGGGCGAGCAGCGCGCCGGGCGCCGCACGCGGCGGTTCCGGGAGGCGGCGCAGGGCGACGACCAGGTAGAGGGCGATCACACCGGGCAGGGCGAAGACCAGCCGCCAGCTCACGTAGTGCGCCAGCGCCCCGGCGACGACGGTCGCCACGGCGGTGCCCAGCGCGAACGCGGTCATCAGCTCGCTCAGCGGGCGCTGACGGACCGCGGCGGGCACGGTGTCCCCGACGTACGTGATGGAGGCGGCGATGGAGGCGGCGAAGAACGCGCCGGCCGCGATGCGTGCCGCGATCAGCACGGTCGCGCCGGGCGCGAGCACCGAACACAGAGCGGCGACGGCGGCCCCGGCCAGCGAGATCCGCATGACCCGCACCCGGCCGAACCGGTCGCTGGCCAGCCCCCAGACCGGCTGCATCAGGCCGTAGGCAAGGAAGTAACCGCTGGCGGCGAGCATCACCGTGGCCAGCTGAACGCCGAGTTGGGCGCCGATGAGCAACAGCATCGGGGTGATGCAGAAGCGGTCGAAGTTGCTGACGAACCCGGCCGCGCGCAGGAGCCGGAGCGAGGCGGCGGGGAGGGGTGGGGCGGCCGGGGTGGGGGTGGAGGGGTGTGAGGGTGCGGGTGTGGTGCGGGGTGAGTCGGCGGTGTCCATGGGGTTCCTTGGGGCTCTTGGGGGGCTTTGTTCGGTCGTGTCCGCGGGTCGGTCGGCCCACGCACGCGGATCGGTCGACCCGCACACGCGGATCGGTCGACCCGCACACGTGGACCGGTCGGCCCGCGCTCGTGGGGCTGTCGGACCGATGTGTCCAGACCATCACCGCCACCGGCCGGCGTGGCCCCGTAGCCGATTACCCTTGCTCACACCCTGGGGTGCCGCCCCGGGAGCAGGCCGAGGTCAGGGGAAGGGGCGAGGGCGTGAGCGGCGGTGAACCCGGCGGACCGCGTCGCGAGTTGGGTGCCTTTCTGCGTTCACGTCGTGAGCGGCTCGCGCCCGCCGAGGTGGGGCTGTCCGGCTCACCGCGACGCCGTACGCCGGGGCTGCGGCGCGAGGAGGTCGCCACTCTCGCCGGTGTCAGCAGCTCCTGGTACGCCTGGCTGGAACAGGGGCGGGTCCGTACGTCGGAGCAGGTGCTGCGGTCCGTGGCGCGGGCGCTGCGGCTGAGTGCGGACGAGACCGCGCACGTGCTGTCGTTCGTGGAGCACGACGGTCCCGCCGAGCGGCCGCCGGTGTGGGTGTCCCGGAATCTGCTGTCGTTGGTGGAGTCGCTGACGCCGAACCCGGCCGCGGTGCTCGACCCGCACTGGGACCTCATCGCCTGGAACGCGGGGTACGCCTCACTGCTGACCGACATGGCCCGCCTGGCGCCCAAGCAGCGCAACCTGCTGTGGCTGGTGTTCCGCTGGCCGCCGGTCCGTACGCTGCTGGCCGACTGGGAGCCGGAGGCACGGAGCCTGCTCGGACAGTTCCGGGCGCGGGCCGCCCGGCATCCCGGGGACGCCCGCTACGCGGAGATCACCGAGGAGCTGCTGGCCGACCCGGACGCCCTGCGCTGGTACCGCGACCGGGAGACCTCGGCGTTCCACCCCGCCGTACGCCACTTCCGGCACCCGGTCGCCGGTGACCTGCGCCTGCGGTACGTCAAGCTCGCCGCCGTGGACGAGCCGGGCCACCACTTGCTGGCCTACCTGCCCGACGACGGGGCGACCCAGGAGGCGCTCACCGCGCTCACCGCGCTCGCCGGGGACGCCGGGGACGCCGGGGACGCCGGGGACGCCGGGGACGCCGGGGACGCCGGGGACGCCGAACGAGCACGGTGAGCACCGTCAGGACGTGAGCACCGCCTTCATCACCGAACCGTCCGCGACCGCGGCAAGCGCGTCGGCGTGCTTGTCCAGCGGGAAGGACGTCACCAGGCTCGCCAGGTCGAACCGGCCGGTGAGGGCCGGCAACAGACGTACGTACTCCACGAGATGGGCACCGGTGAAGGCCCACGAGCCGATGACGTCGAGCTGCCGGTGGACGATCTGGTGCGGGTTGATCCGGGTGTCCCCGGCGTCGGTGTACTGGCCGATGATGAGGTAACTGCCGCCCCTGCGCGCCAGGTTGAGCCCCTGCCCGACGGCGGCCGGCACCCCTGCGCACTCGATGACCAGGTCGGCGCCGTCCCCTCCGACGGCGGCCCGCGCCTCACGCAGCACCTCCGCGGGGTCGGCGGCGTCCGCGATGTTCAGGTGCACGTCCCCGATGCCGGCCGCGGCGGCGCGCTCCAGGCGGGCCGCCGGGCCGCCGACCACGACGACCTGGGCGGCCCCGGCCAGCTGCGCGAACGCCGCCGCCGCGAGACCGACCGGGCCGCTGCCCTGCACGATGACCCGCTCGCCGAGGCGCACCGGACGCCGCTCGTACAGCGCGTGGGCCACGGTGGGCCCTGCACAGGCCAGCGACATGGCGGCGAGCGGATCGGTGCCGTCCGGGACCTTGATCACGGTGGTGCCGGGCCGCAGCACGATGTGGTCGGCCCAGGACCCGGAGAGCTCCGGCCCGTCGGCGAGGGCCCGGTTGACGCCGTAGGTGCGGCGCCGCTCGCACAGGGTCGGCTCGCGGTGCAGCCGGCAGGGCGGACAGACGCCGCAGGCGATGGAGGAGGCCCACATCACCGTGTCGCCTGCCGCCAGCGGCGCCCCGGTGGCGTCCTGGTGCATTCCGGCGCCCAACTCCCGTACGACACCCAGCCCTTCGTGGCCGAGCACGAGCGGGACGGGGATGTCCAGGTGCCCCTGCTGGAGATGCAGGTCGGTGCCGCAGACGCCGCCGTACCCGCAGGCGACGATCATGCCTCCGTCGGGAGCCGGGGGCAGCGGGAACTCCCGCAGCCGCAGCGGCTTGCCGAACTCCTCCAGGACGACACCGCGCCCGGTGCGCCCGGTCATGCCGTCACCCCGCTCAGGGCCCGGGAGAACGGGGCCGTCAGCGGGCGCAGCGGCTCGGTGTCGCGGCACACCACGTAGTCCGGACGGGGTTCGCCCGTGGGCCTCGGCAGGTTGGCGGTGTCGTTGTACGTGGCGATCAGCAGCCGACGGGCGAACGGCGACATGTTGGGGGACGAACCGTGCACGATCTCCGGGGAGAACAGCACGACGGACCCGGCCGGGCCCTTGGGGCTGGTCATGCCGCACCGGTCGACGTGCGCGGCGAGCTGCTCCGGGGACAGCGAGATGTCGTCCGGGTCGAGGTGCTGGGTGGACTTCGCGGAGTCCGAACGGCCTTCGCTGACCAGCCCGTTCGCGTGCGAGCCCGGCAGGAAGATGACCGGTCCGTTGAACTCGGTGACGTCGTCGAGGAAGACCCCGATGTTGACCTGGCGCGGGGCGGGCAGGTTGTCGGCGAGCTGCCAGGCCAGGAAGTCCTGGTGCCAGGCCCACTTGTCGCCGCCGAACGGCGGCTTGGCGTTGATCTTGAACTGGTAGACGTAGACGTCGTCGGTGAGCAGCTGCCGCACGGGCTCCAGAATGCGCGGGTCACGGATCAGACCGGCGTACTCGGGCTGTCGCTGGTGCGAGGAGTAGACCGCCCGCACCTCCGTGCCGCCGTCCTCGGTGACCAGCTGCGGGCCGGGTATCTGCGCGTCACGCGCGAAGGCGGCGCGCAGCGACTCCACCTCCTGCGGGTCGAGGAGGGATTCGAGCAGCAGGAAACCCTGCTCGTGGTACTGGTCGGTCTGGTCCTTGGTCAGTCGCATGTGCTTCTTCTCCTGAGGCGTACGAGGGGATTCGTCGAGGTCGCGGCCGGGCGTGGGCGGGCGTGGCCGGGCGTTGACCGGCCCTGTGCGGGCCAGCTCAGCCCATGAAGTGGCCGCCGTCGACGACGAGTTGTTGTCCGGTGACGTACCCGCTGCGCGCGGTCACCAGGAATTCCAGGGCGTCGGCCATGTCGTCGGCCGTGCCGAGCCGACGTCCCGGGACGGTGTCCAGGACGGCGGCCAGTCGCTCGGGGTCGTCGAGGCGGTAGCGCTCGGTGACCTCTTCGGTGTCGGTGAATCCGGGCAGCAGGGCGTTCACCCGGATGTGCGGGGCGAGTTCGAGGGCCAGGCACTTGGTGAGCTGGAGCAGGCCCGCCTTGCTCGCGCAGTAGTTGGTGCCGTTCAGCCGAGGCCGGATCGCCGTGGTGGAGGCGACGTTGACGATGCTGCCGCCGCCCGCCTGGGCCATCGCGGGCGCCAGGGCCCGGGTGAGGTGGAAGGGGCCGGAGAGGTTGGTGGCCAGTACGGTGTCCCAGTCCTCCGCGGCCATCGACAGGAAGGGCCGGTCGCGGTTCACACCGGCGTTGTTGACCAGCACCGACGGTGCGCCGTACGTGTCGGTGATCCTGCGGCACACCGCCCGGATCTCCTCGGGCCTGGCGAGGTCGCAGCGCAGCGTCTCGATCCGGCCCTCGCCGGCCGTCGCGGCCTCCCGGGCGGCGGCCTCGTCGCCCCGGTAGAGGGCGATCACCTGGTGGCCGAGGGCGGCGAGCCGCAGGCTCAGCGCCCTTCCGATGCCGCGGGTGCCGCCGCTGACCACGGAGAGCGGCGTCATGGTTCCTCCCGGAAGCAGTCTGACGTGCCGTGCACGAACGGTCAGCCCGCGACGAGGTCGCCGCGCTTGAGGCCCGAGCCCTCGGGCGCGTCGGCGGGGTCGCCGCCCAGTCCCGCGATGCCGTTGCGCTCGTCCACAAAGACGACGTGCGGGACGAGGGAGGCGGCCTCGGCGTCCGTCACGGAGGCGTAGGCGATGAGGATGACGAGGTCACCGGGGCTGATGAGACGGGCCGCGGCGCCGTTGATGCCGATGACGCCGGAGCCCGCCGGGCCCTCGATGACGTACGTGGACAGCCGGGCGCCGTTGTCGATGTCGACGATGTCGACCTTCTCGCCGGGGAGCAGGTCGGCCGCCTTCATGAGGTCGGAGTCGACGGTCACCGAGCCGACGTAGTGCAGGTCGGCCTGGGTGACGGTGGCGCGGTGGATCTTCGACTTCATCAGGGTGCGGTACATGCGGGCTCCAAAGGTGTCAGGTGGGGGGGCAGTGGGAGGCAGGGGGGGCGGTGCTTGATCACTCGGGCCAGGTGGCGTAGCGGCGCCTGCCGTACAGCAGCGGCGCCCGCTCGGCGGCCTGGGCGTGGGTCACGGTGTGCAGCACCTCGCCGATCACGATGGTGTGATCACCGGCCGGTACGAGCCGGTCGACCCGGCACTCGGCGGTGGCGTGCGCGTCCTCGGGCAGCATCGGCAGGCCCGTGACGGGTGCGGGCCGCCACGGGACGCGCCGGAACCGCTCGGCGGCCGGACCGGCGAACGCCTCGGCGGCGCGCCGCCCGGTGCCGTGCAGGAAGTTGACGGTGAAGGCCCCGCGGGCGGCCAGGACCGGGAGGGTGCTCCCGTTGTTGCCCGCGCACACCAGCAGCTGCGGCGGGTCCAGGGAGAGCGAGCACAGCGCGGTGCAGGTGAAGCCGAACGGCGTGCCCTGCGGATCGGCGGTGGTGATGACGGCGACGCCGCCGGGGTGGTGGCCCATCAGGGCCCGGAAGTCCTCGCGGGTCACCGCCCGGAGGTCCTGGGTGTCACACGTGTCCCGTACCGGCGTCACCATGCGAACGCCCGGGCGTCGTAGAGGTTGACGCCGGCCGCCGCCTTGCCCAGGTACTCCAGGCACTCCTGCGGCTTGGCCGGCATCACGTGGGCGAACTGCGCCTCGCGGATCAGCCGCTCCAGGGGGTGGCTGCGGCTGACCGCCGCCGACCCGCACAGGCGCAGCGCGTCCTGGGCGAGCTGCGGGCCCACCTCGCCCACGGCGTACTTGGCGGCGTGCACCATGGCGTTGGCCTCCAGGCTGCCGCGCTCCGCGGTGACCAGGTCACCGGCCTCGTGCACCAGTGCGCGGGCGGCCCGCAGCCGGGCCGACATGTGGCCCAACTCCTGGTGCACCACCGGTGATGCGGCGCGGGCGGGCGAGGCGGTGACGTGGTCCACGGTGTGCCGGAAGATCGCCTCGGCGATGCCGAGGTAGGCGCCGGTGTACCCGGCGACCATCCAGTGCGGTTCCCGTACGACCTTGAACAGCGACATGCCCTCGACGCCCAGGTAGAGCCGGGAGCGGGGCACCCGGACCTCGTCCAGGGTCATCGGGGCGGTGCTCGTGCCGTACATCGCCGCCATGTGCTGCACCGCGCCGAAGGTCACGCCGGGGTCGTCGGCGGCGACGACGAAGTGCGAGGCCTCGCCGGTCTCCTCGGCGCCGTTGTCGGCGGACGCCGCGACGACGTAGTAGTCGGCGACACCGGCCAGCGACACGAAGGACTTCTTGCCGTTCAGGATGTAGTGCGTACCGTCCTCGCTGAGCCGGTAACGGGTCTGCATGCCGCGGAGTTTCGCGCCTCGGCCCGCCTCGGAGGTGGCGGAGGCGAACAGCTTGCGCCCGCTCACCACCTCGTCCAGCATCCAGGCGCGGAACGCCTCGGCGGCCGGGGGCAGCCGGGTGCCGTCGGCGTCGGCGAGCGCGCCGATGACGACGTGGTGCATGTTGAGACCGAGGGCGGCGGCGCCGTGGTGCGCGCCGAGTTCGGCCAGGACCCGCCAGTAGTCGCCGAAGCCCAGCCCGGCGCCGCCGGCGTGCCGGGGAACGAGCAGGGCGAGCAGCCCCGACTCGCGCAGGATGCGGTAGCTCTCATGGCCGTCGTCACGGGCGGCGTCGGTGTCGGCGGCGAGCGGGGCGATCCGCTCGCCGGTCTGCGCGGCGAGTTTGAGGAGGTCGTCCAGGGGGGTCGGCAGCGTCATCGAAGTCCTTCGGATCGGTGGTCGGCCGGGTGGTGCTCGACTCGGTGGTCGGCCGGGTGGTGCTCTTCTCGGTGGTCGGCCGGTCAGTTCTCGACGGGCAGGCCGAGTTGGCGCGCGACGTTCACGCGCAGCAGGTCGTTCGGACCGGCGTAGGTGAGGGCCGCCATCGGGGAGGCCGGGTCGGCGGCGAGGTCGAAGCCGGGCAGGAAGGCCCGGACGCCGGCCAGCGCGGTGGCGTGTTCGGTCAGCCGTACGTAGTCCTCGGACACGGAGACCTTGGTGAGGGCGGCCTCGGCGGCCAGCAGCCGGGTGGGCGTGCCCGCGTCGAGCCGGGCGGCCATCGCGTAGAGCTGGACGCGGGAGCGGTGCAGCGCCAGGGCCATGTCGCTGACCCGGGCCGCGACCTGGTGACTGGCTCCCATCCGGCGGCCGAAGTGGTCGCGCTCCGCGGCCCATTCGACGGTACGGGCCAGCAGGCGCCGCATCGGGCCGAGCGCGTAGCCGAGGATGACGGCGCGCTCCCAGGCGGTGGTGGAGGCCATCACCGCGAGTCCCGATCCCTGTCTGCCGAGCAGTGCGCTCCCGGGCAGCCGGACCTCGTCGAAGAGGAGTTCGCCCATCGGCACGGTGGACAGGGCGGTCTTGGCGAAGGTCTCGCCGCGGCTGATCCCCGGCAGGCCGAGCGGGACGAGGAAGGCGGAGAGCGCGAACGGCGAGCGTTCCTCGGCGGTACGGGCGAACACGATCGCCCGGTCGGCCACGGGGGCGGCGGTGATGAACGTCTTGGCCCCGTCGAGCACGAAGCCGTCGCCGTCGGGCCGGGCGCGGGTGCGCATGGAGAACGGGTCGCTGCCGCCGCCCCGTTCGGTCAGCGCGTGGCACAGCAGCGCACGGCCTTCCTGGACGTCGGCGACCCGGTGCCAGGCGTCCGCGCCGACGGCGTCCCGCAGCGGGAACTGCATCCCGAAGATCTGCGAGGTCAGCGCGTAGCACAGCCCTGGTTCCGCCCCGGCGAGACCGATGCCTTCGACCATGGCGAGCGAGCGGGTGACCGGTCCCGGCGCCGTGGCCCCGGGCGCGGCGAGCCGGAGCACACCGAGGTCGGCCATGGCCTGCCACTGGGCGAGGAAGTCCTTGCCCTCGGCCCGGCGCACCACCGGCTCGGCCAGGTCCCGGAAGTCGTCGACGAGTTGCTCCGTCTCGGGGGCCCCGGAGCGTAGCACCGAGGTGAGCGCCGCGCTCATGTCCGGGCCCCGCCCGCCAGGCTGCCGCCAGAGCGGGCTTCGTCCGGGAGGCTCTCGATGGCGGCCCACAGGGCCTTGGGCGTACGGAAGTTGGCAGCGACGATCTCGGTGTCGGGCAGGGCGACGCCCGCCTCCTTGTCGAGGGCCGTGACGATCTCCATGATGGCCAGCGAGTCGAGGAGCCCTCTTTCCAGCAGCGGGGTGTCGGCGTCGAGGGAGCTCGCGTCCTCGCCGCGCCCCCAGGTGATACGGCTGCCGATGAGGGTGCAGAGTTCTTCGACGCTGTTCATGCGGTGATCTCCTCCAGGAGTGCGGGCTCCGCCGTCTCGCTCAGGGCGCGACGGTCGACCTTCCCGCTGGTGGTCGTGGGCAGGGTGGTGAGGGGGACGACCCGGTCGGGCAGCATCCGCCGGGGCAGCACGTCGCGCAGCGCGGCCAGGACCTCGGGTTCGGCGGCACCGGTCTGTGCGTACGCCCAGATCTGGCCCGTGTACGGGCCGCCCTTGGCGACGACGGCGGCGGCGGTGATCTGCGGCAGTTCCAGGAGGGCGTTCTCCACGTCCATCAGGTCGATGCGGTGGCCGCGCCGCTTGACCTGGTTGTCGCGTCGGCCGCGCAGCAGGACCTCGCCGTCGGACCTGATCCGGCCGAGGTCGCCGCTCGGGTGGGCGCGGCGGGCCACGCCGTCCCGGAAGGTGACGGTGACGGTGGGGTCGACGGGTGCGCCGCCGCGCAGATAGCCCTGGAAGACGACGGGTCCGGCGATGTGGATCTCGCCCTCGCCGTCGGTGGGCCTGCCGTCCTCGTCGAGTACGTCGATGTGGACGCCGCCGATGCCGCGGCCGATGGGCAGTTCCCGGTCGGCGGTCCAGTCGGACGGCACCCGGTAGTAGGTGCAGGCGTTCGTCTCGGTGGGCCCGTACAGGTTGTAGAAGGGCACCCCGTCCAGGACCCGCAGGTACTGCTCCAGAAGTTCGGGGACGAACGCCTCGCCGCCGAAGGCCGCGATGCGCAGGGCGGGCGGCGGGGCGTCTGCGATGCCGCCCTGCCGGAGCATGTTCTGGTACAGCGACGGCACCGCCATGAAGGCCGTGATGCGCTGCTCGGTCAGCCAGGCGACGACATCGCGCGGGAAGGACCGCAGCAGGTCCGGCATCAGCACCGTGCAGGCCCCCGCGGCGGCGGCGCTGAACAGGTCGAAGGTGGTCAGGTCGAAGGTGAGGGCGGCCTGCGAGCCGATCCGGTCGTCCGGGGTGAGGCCGAACTCCTCGGCGGCCCAGAGCGCGTAGTGCGCGACGTTCTCGTGCGAGAGGAGAACGCCCTTGGGCCAGCCGGTGGAGCCGGAGGTGAAGAGGAGGTAGCCGCCCAGGGCGGTGGGCCCGGGCAGGGGTGCGGGCCGCTCCTCGGGGGCGAGGACCCGCAGCCCGTGCAGACCGTGCGCGAAGGGGGCCTCGGGGGCGGGTGCCCCGTCGCGGGCGCGGGCGGCGGCGCGGTGGGCGCCGGGCAGTGCGCGGCCGTCGGTCAGCAGCAGGGACAGGCCCGCGTTGCGGATCATGCGGGCGGTACGTTCCGCGGGGTCGGCCACGTCGAGGGGCGCGGCCACACCGCCGGCCCGCAGGACCGCGTACAGGGCGATGACGGTGGCCGGGGCCTTGGGCGCGTAGACACCGACGCGGTCACCGGGAGCGACCCCGCCGGCGACCAGCTGGTTCGCCAACTCCTGCACTGCTGCTTCGAGTTGGGCGTACGTCCAGCTCTCACCGGCGCCCTCCAGGGCGGTGCGGCCGGGGTGGCGGCGGGCGGAGCGGGCCAGCAGGGCGTCGAGGCGGCGCACCGGGGCGTGAACGGTCATCGGGCGGCCTCGGCGGACCGGGCGTGCTCCGCGGACCGGGCCGCCTGCGCGGACCGGGCGTGCTCGGCGAGGAAGTCGCGGACGGTGTCGGCGACCAGCTCCGGGGCGCCCAGGTGGGGGTAGTGGTCGCCGCCCTCGGGGACCAGGCGCCGGAAGGGGCCGGCGACCGCCCGCTCGACGGCGTCGACCTGGGCCAGCGACCCGTACTCGTCCGCGTCGCCCTGGATCATCAACACCGGTGCGGTGACGTCGAGTTCGGGCTCGATGTTCCAGCTGCGGAAGGCGGGCGAGAGCCACACCCCGCTCCAGCGGTCGAAGACCCCGTGGGGGTCGTCGTGCACCATGGCCAGCTTCCGGGCGAGCGGACCCGCCTCGTACGCGGCGCGGGCGTTCTCGATGCCGATGCGGTTCGCCTCCTCGAAGAACAGGTGCGGCCCCATCCCGACCACCGCTTCCACGGGGTGCGCCGAGGCGTGCAGCAGGGCGGTGGAGGCACCGTCGCTGTGGCCCACCAGGACGGGGCGGTGCAGGCCCAGCGCGGCCAGCAGTTCGGGCAGCACGTCCTGGGCGTGCTCGTGCATGTAGCGGGGGGTGCGGGGCAGCGGGTCGGGGCCGCTGCCGCCGTGGCCGTGGCGGGAGTAGACGAGCGCGCGGCGCCCGGTGGCCTCGGCGAGGCGGGCGGGGAAGCTCCCCCAGGCCGCGAGGCAGCCGAGCCCGCCGTGCAGGAAGACCAGGGGCGCCAGGTCCGGGTCGCCGTCCAGGAGGACGTGTTCGAGCGGGCCGTTGCTCGTATCGATGACAGGCACAGGAGGAATCCTTCTCAGCGATCAATTCCGCGGGTTCGGCGATCAGTTCTGCGAGTCCGGCGATCAGTTCTGCGCGTTCCGCGATCCGTTGCGCAGGCTCGGCGATCCGTCGCACGAGTCGGCTGAAGGTGCCCGAGGAGGTGCGGGAAAGGTGCGCTCCGCCGCGTGGGCGGTGTCCCTCGCAGACGGCCGAGCCGTTCGGACAGAGCCAGTCGACCACAGAGGGAAGAGGGCGAACCACACCCGATTCACAATGAGACGATCACGTTTCCTGATGGATTCCACGGGAGTTGGGGTGAATGGGCCACGGATCTCAAGGAGCCCGGACGTATCACGATTCGTGATCGAGGCAGAGCGAATTGCGTCTTGGCCGGTGCTGGGGCCGGTGTTGGACTGGATCGGCGACGGCCCCGCGCACTGCCGGGGAGCCGCGCTTCGTCAGCCCGACCTCGACCCCGGAGAACACCATGCCTCTCATCCACGTGCAGCAGACCCCCGGCAAGACCGCCGAGCAGAAGGCCGAACTGGTCCGCGAGCTGACGGACGCGTACGTCAGGGCCACCGGGAGCAAGCCGGAGAGCGTGTGGGTGACCGTGCAGGAGATCGGCACCGACAGCTGGTCCGTCGCCGGCGAGACGCTGGCCGCCCGCGCGGCCAAGCGCTGACCCCCGGCCGGTCCGCTGGAACAGGAGTGGATGAGCCGCCGTGAGCGACCTGCCTGGCACCACCCGGCCCTCCTCCGCCGCCCCCTGGGACCTGCTGGTCGTGGGGTGCGGTGCGGGCGGGCTCGCGGCGGCGGTCGGCTTCGCCGAGAACGCGCCGGGCGGCCGGGTCCTGGTCCTGGAACGCTCCAGCCGCTACCTCCGTGGCTGGAGCACCGCCCGGACCCGCTCGTCCCTCCCGCCCCCCGGGCCCGCCGAAGGCTTGGGGTGCCGCCCGCACGAGCCGACCGAGGGGCTCGGGGACGCCGAGCACATCGCGGTGCTGTGTGCGCACGCGGAGCCGACCGTGCGCTGGCTCGCGGACCGGCACGGCGTGCCGTTCGAGACCTGCGGCGCGAGCCTCGTGGACGGTCTCGCCAGGTCGCTGGAGCTGTTGGGCGGTTCGATCCGCTACGGAGCGCGGGCCACCGGGCTGAGCACCGACGGCCTCGGCACGGTCAACGGTGTCTACGTACAGCAGGACGGCAGGACCCGGCACGTCGCCGCACGGCACACCGTCCTGGCCTCCGGCGGCTTCCAGGGCAGTCCGGACCTGCTGGAGCGTCATATCGGCGCCACAGCAGGGGAGTTGCCCGTCTCGACCCCCGGCGGCCGGAACAGCACGGGCGACGGCATCGAGATGGCGGTGGCGGTGGGAGCCGCGCGCGGCGGGCGCTACGACCGCTTCCACGGCGAGCCCGTGGACCCGCGCAGCCACCCGACCGGGGCGCTGATCCTGGCCTATCCGTACGGGATCCTCGTCGACGCCGACGGCCGGCGCTTCGTGGACGAGGGGGCGGACACCCCCGAGAACACCTTCGGCGACGTCGCCTTCAGCATCTGGCGGGAGGCCCGGCAGTCCGCGTACCTGATCTGCGACGCCAAGATCCTGCGGGTCGACGGGCACGAGCGGCTGCTGGTGAGGGACCAGAACCCGATCACCGCTCCCACGATCGCCGAGCTGGCCCGCCGCCTGGACCTCGCACCCGACGAACTGACCCGCACCGTGGACCGGTTCAACGCCGCCTGCCGGCCGACCGCTCCGTACGATCCGACCCGGCCGGACGGCAGGCACACGGTGGATCTGGTCCCGCCGAAGTCCAACTGGGCGCTGGCGCTGGACGCCGGTCCCTTCATGGCCTGGCCGGTGCACTGCGCCATCGCCTTCACCTTCGGCGGACTGCGCACCGACGCCCGCTCACGGGTGCTGACCGGGAGGAACGAGCCCCTTGAGGGCCTGTACGCCGTCGGCGAGACGGCCGGGCTCCACTGCGGCCGCTGCGCGGGGGCCACGTCGGCACTGCGGGCGCTGACCTTCGGGCGGCTGGCCGGGGCGGAGATCGCCCGGGCACAGAACTCCGCCGACCCGGCCCCGCCCCCATCCCCGTCTCCCTGACCTCGCCCACGACCCAGAAAGTTGCCACGTGCCATGAAGACAGCGTCACCCCGCACGTCCCACGGGCTCCTGCTCGCCGTCCTGTGCTCGCTGAACGCCGGGGGCCTGTTCGCCTCCGACATCAATCTGCCGGGTGTGCCGGCCGCCGCGCACGCACTGGACACCCCGGTGGCGTCCGTGCAGTGGACGTTCAGCGCGTTCATGATCGGCATCGCCCTCTCGCAGGCCGTCTACGGGCCGATCTCGGACGCGTACGGCCGCAAGCGCGTCATCATCTCCGGGCTCGGCCTGTTCGTCCTGGCCTCCCTGGTCTGCGCGGTGGCGCCCACCGTCGAAGTGTTCGGCGCGGGACGGCTGCTCCAGGCGCTGGGCGCGGGCTCGGGCATGGTGCTCGGACGGGCCGTGATCAGCGATCTGTACGAGGAGAAGGACGCGGCCCGGATGTTCGCCACGGTCATGCCGATCGTCGGCGTCTCCCCGTCCGTGGCCCCGCTGGTCGGCGGATACCTGACCACGTACGTCTCCTGGCGGGCGCCGTTCGTCGTCACCGCCCTGATCGGCCTGGCGACGCTGTGCGTGATGGTCGTCGCGATCCCCGAGAGCCTGCCGCCGGAGCGCCGCAGCAAGCACCTGGGAGCCACCCTCAGGAACTACCCCCGTCTGCTGACCCGCCCGCTGTTCTGGGCCTACACCGCCAACCTCGCGGTGGCGTACGGGGGTTACTTCGGCTACCTGGCGGCCTCCCCGCTGATCTTCGAGCGGATGGGCCTGGCCACCGAGACCACCAGCTACTGCTACATCACGGTCTCGATCGCGTACGTCGCGGGCAATCTCACCTCCCGGGCACTGGTCCGCACGCGGCACATCCATCAGCTCCTCTGGGCGGGCCACGGGTTCTTCCTGCTCGGGGCGCTGATGATGCTGGGCCTGGGGCTGAGCGGCGCGGGGGCGGACTGGGGCCTGCTGGTGCTGGTCTTCATGCCGGTGATGACCTTCGGCAACGGATTCCTGCTGCCGCTGTCCATGAGCGCGGGGGTGACGACCTTCCGGTCGACGGCGGGCTCCGCCTCCGGACTGATGGGAGCGCTCCAATTGCTGGGCGCATCGCTGGGCATTTTCCTTTCCAGCCGGTTGCCCTCGGGCGATCTGTTCGCCCTCGGCTGGTTCGTCGTGGCCGCGGCGACAATCGGTGTCGCCGCCTTTGCTTTGTTCCTTTCCCTGGCCGCCCGAAAAGAGCGGACCGTAAAGGAGCGGGCCGAATCAATTCGGGGAAACGACGTCCGGGTAAAGGACTTGCAAGGAACCCCCATTAATTAGCGGAACAAACTACTTGTAGGCGGCACCCACCCGTTGGGTGCCGCTCCGCGGTGTGCGATGATTCCGGCCGCAGCGACCCTGCAGGTGAAATGATTCGCCATTCAACGACGGGGCCGCCCGGAGGGGTTGGGGGATCCCGTGGAACTGCGCCAGATCCAGTACTTCATCGCTGTCTCCGAAGAGCTGCATTTCGGCCGGGCGGCGGAGCGGCTGCACATCGGCCAGCCCGCGGTCAGCCAGCAGGTGCGCCGGCTGGAGCGGGAGCTGGGCGTCGAGCTGTTCGACCGGTCCGGTCGCGCCGTCACCCTCACCCCGTCCGGTGAGGCCCTGCTGCCGGAGGGGCGAGAGCTGCTGAAGGCCCTGGACGCGCTGACGGTGAAGGCCGAGCGACTGGCCACGCAGGACGAGTCCACCTTCCGGGTCGGCATCAGCTCCGCCCTGGGGCGACGCCTCGACGACTTCCTGGACGCACTGCCCGCGTCCGGCGCGGGCACCCGCTTCGAGTTCCAGACCCTGGACGCCCCCACGCGCTTGGCGCAGGTACGTGCCGGACGGTTGGACGCCGCCTTTGTGCGAGGTGTCGAAAGCGCCCCTGGCCTGCATCTTCTTACCCTCTGGCACGACCCGCTCGTGGTCGCGCTGCCGGCCGCGCACCCGCTGGCCGACCGCGCGTGCCTGGACCTGGCCGAGCTGGCCGGGCTGCCGCTGCGCATCACCTCCCGGGACGCGAACCCGGTCCTCTTCGACACCGTCGCCGCCGCCTGCCGCAGGGCCGGTTTCGAGCCGTCGCTGGGCCCGCCCTTCGCCGGGCTGCAGAACACCCTCGCCGAGATCGGCGCGGGCGGCGCCGGCTGGACGCTGGTGTACCCGGCGGCCGCCGAGACGGTCTCCTCCCGGCGGATTGCGCTGCTTCCGCTCAGGGGGGAGCCCATCACCATCCGTATGTTTCTCGCACTCCCGGAAAACGTCGCTCCCAAGCGATTGGAGTTGCTTGAGGCCACCAGCGCACAAGTTCGCCGAAAGGTGGCGGCAGAGAAACACACGTCCCCGCATGACTGACTCTTTGCCTCGGCCTTACGATTCTTTGGATTGCATGCGATAGATTTTGGACAGCGCGCTTCCGGCGTTCCACTCGCCGACGTTTTCTCTCGGCCGAGGAGTATTGAAGTGAACCGGAAGCGCGACAACGGGGTGGTGCGGGATTCATCTGGAGAAATCCCGCCGATATTAATGATCATTTTCCGGCCGATGCGTCGATTCTTAACGGATTCCGTACGCCGAGAACCACCCCGCCCACTGAGTGCGCCAGCTATGGAGGGGTAATGATCGTCAACCTTGATGTGACGCTGCGTGACGGCGGCTACCGCAACAACTTCGACTTCCCGCTCGACTACGCGCTGCACCACGCCCGGGAGAGCGTCGCGGCGGGCCTGGAGTGGGTCGAGATCGGCTACCGCAACGGCTCGTTCATGACCAAGCCCGGCATCGGCCGCACCGGCGTCGGCGCGGACGACTACATACGCGCGGTCGCCGAAGTCGTCTCCCCCGACCGCCTCTGCATGATCCTGCACCCGAAGAACATCACCGAGGAGGACCTCTCGGGGATGTACGAGGCGGGGGTCCGGCTCGTACGGTTCTGCCTCCCCTCCGGTGCACCCGAGCCGGGGCTCGCCCTGCTCTCCCGCGCCGCCGAGCTGGGGTTCACCACCACCGTCAACATCACCCGGGTCAGCCAACTCGACCGCCGCAGACTGGTCGAACTCGCCGGGATGTCCGGCGACGCCGGTGCGGACGTGGTCTACCTCGCCGACTCCAACGGCAGCATGCTGCCCGAAGAGGTGTCCCAACTGGTCACCCTGGTCCGGTCGGTGACCCACACCGCCGTCGGCCTGCACGCCCACAACAACCTCGGCCTGGCACTGGCCAACGCCATCGCGGCCGTGGACGCGGGCGCCACCTGGATCGACTCCTCCATCCTCGGCATGGGCAAGGGCCCGGGCAACCTGGTCACCGAGCAGTGGCTGGCCTACCTCGGCCGGGGCACCGGCGGCGACACGTACGACCTCGGCCGGATCCTGGGCCTCGCCCACCGCATGGAGTCCGAGATCGAGCAGGCCACGCCGTCCCTGCCGCTGCCCGACCTGGTCCTCGGGCACTTCGACCTGTCGGTCGAGGAGCGCGCCAAGCTCCCCGTCGACCGGATCGGCGACGCCTTCTCGGCGGCCCGGGAGCTGACCGCGGCGGGTGCCCGGTGAGTTCCCCTCACCCGGAACCGGTCCACACCGTTCTGGGCGATCCCGGCGCACCGCGCCACGCGGTCGTCCTCGCCCCCGTACTGCCCCGCTGGGACCACGGCGCCTTCTTACGGCGGGCGGCCGGGCCGCTGCTCGCCTCGGGGCACCGGGTCACCGTCTACGACACCCTGTCGCTGCTGCACGACGGCGACGACCTCAAGGCCCTCGTGAACCGCTGGGCGCCGTACCTCGCGGCGGCGGCCCCCGACCTGCTGGCGGGCAACGCCCTCGGCGGCGCCGTCGTCCAGGCCCTGCTCGCCCAGGAGTGGACCCGTCGGGCCAGGGTGCTGCTGCTCTCCGGCCCCACCGTCGCCGACGACGAGCTGAACACCACGCTGGAGCGGATCGCGTCCGCCGTCGCCAACCAGGGACTGCCCGCCGCCCTGCGCCTCCTCGACGAGGCCGTCCGCGGTCCCGACCGACCGGCCGCCACCGCACCCGCACCCGCACCCGACCATCCCCCCTCCCCCGACGACGAGTTGGCAGGACATCGGCTCGCCGCCGGGCTGCGGCTGCTGCTCGACGCCGACGCCCGGGCCCCCGTACACGACTTCCCCGGCCCGCTGCTGCACCTCTACGGCGAACAGTCCCTGCTCGTACGGCGAAGGCACCTGGCCACCGGCCCCGGCCCGCAGCACCGGCTCGTGGGCGTCCCACGGGCCGGAATGCGCCCGCACGCCGACCGGCCCGACCTCACCGACGCCGCCGTCACCCGATTCCTCGGAGCTGAAGACTCATGAACCGCAAGACCGTCGCGGTACTGCCCGGCGACGGAATCGGACCCGAGGTCCTGGACGCCGCACTGCCGGTGCTCGCGGACCTCGCCCTCCCCGTCGACCTGGAGTTCGGCGAGATCGGCTGGGACTGCTGGCGCACCGGGGGCAACCCCGTGCCCGACCGCACCTGGGACCTGATCGCCCGCAGCGACGCCGTCCTGCTCGGTGCCACCACCAGCAAGCCGCGCCGCGAGGCACTGGCCGAACTCGCCCCGGAACTGCGCGAGAGCGCCCCGCAGTACATCTCCCCCATCATCCAACTCCGCCAGCGGCTCGACCTGTTCGCCAATCTGCGCCCGGTGGAGAACCATCTCGGCGGCGGCACCCCGTACCGTTTCTGCGTCGTACGGGAGAACACCGAGGGCCTGTACGCGGGCCTGGACTTCAGCCGCGTGCCGGACGCCCTGTGGCCGCTCGTCGCCGAGCACCCCAACGCACGCCGCAGCGGGCGCGACGGTGCCACCGCCGCCGTCCGGCTCCAGACCTCGTACGGACTGGACCGCATCCTGCGGTTCGCCTTCGAGACCGCCCGTCGGCACGGCCACGACCGGGTCACCCTGGCCGACAAGCCCAACGTCCTGCGCCACAGCAGCGCGTACGTACGGGAACGGCTGGAGGCGATCGCCGCCGACTACCCGGAGATTCCCTTCGAGGTCCTGAACGTGGACGCCGTCGCCCTGTGGATGGCCCGCCGCCCGGAGCGCTTCGGCGTGATCGTCGCCGAGAACATGTTCGGCGACATCCTCTCCGACCTCGGCGGCGGCGTGATGGGCGGCCTGGGCCTCGCGCCCAGCGCCAACATCGGCGCGCGGGGGAACTACTTCGAGCCGGTGCACGGCAGCGCACCGGCGATGGCCGGACGCGGCCGCGCCAACCCCGCCGCGGCGTTCCTCACCATCGGCCTGATGCTGGAACACCTCGGCTTCCCGGACGCGGCGGACACCGTCCACGACGCCGTCCGCCATGTCGTCCGCCGCCGCGACCGGGTCACCTACGACCTCGGCGGCACCGCCACCACCACCGACATGGCCCGGGCCGTCATCGACGCGGCCCGGCCGGCCGGGCACCGCGCCACCCCCACCGCCGCCGTCGTCACGATCGGCGACGAACTCCTGCGCGGCGACCTGGCGGACACCAACGCCGCCGACGCCGCCCGGATGCTCGCCGAACGCGGCATCGCGGTGCGCGTGCGCCACACCGTCGGCGACGACGAGGCCGACATCGACGACGCCGTCCGGCCCTCCCTCGGCCGCGACGACGTGATCGTGGTCATGGGCGGGCTCGGCCCCACCTCCGACGACGTCACCCGCAGCGCCGTGGCCCGCGCCCTCGACCGCCCGCTGGAGCACCGCGAGGAGGCCTGGCAGGGGGTGGTGGAACGCCTCACCCGGTTCGGGGTGGCCGTCCACGACGACAACCGCCGCCAGGCGCTGTTCGCCGAGGGCGCCGGCCTGCTGCCGAACCCGGGCGGCACCGCCTGGGGCTGTTCCGCCGTGTCCCGGGGCAGCACGGTGATCATGCTGCCCGGCCCGCCGAAGGAGTGCCTGCCGATGCTGGCGGCCGTCCTGCGCGACGGCCTGCCCGACCTGCCCGAACCGGCCGCGACGACCACCGTCTTCCGCCGCACGCTCGGCCTCGTCGAGGCGGACGCGGCGGCCCTGGTCGACGCCCTCGTCAAGGACAGCGGCGTGGCGGTCAGGCCCGCGTACCGCTGGCACTACCCGTACGTCGACGTGCGGCTCGACTGCCCGCCCGACGCCGCCGACGACCTGGCCGAGCGCCTCGACACGGCCCTCGCGCCGTACGTCGTCACCGACCGGGACCGCACCGCGGTCCAGGAGCTCGCGCTGCTCCTGGACCGGCACGGCCTCGCCCTGGACCTCGACGACCGGCTCACCGACGGCGCCCTCGCGAGCGAGCTGGCACGCGAGCGCGACCGCCCGACCGGCGACGGCACGGGCACGGGCACGGGCACGCTCCAGGTCTCCCTGTCGGGCGTCCGGGAGGGCGGCAACCGCACGACGTACACCGGAACGGTCGCCCTCACCTGCACCGTCAGCGACGAAACCGGCCGGCGCACCGACACCCTGAGCATCCCCAACCGGGGCGCCGAAGTCACCACGTACTTCACCGAGTTCGCGGCCTGGTCCGCCGCCCGGCACCTCACTCTTCGTACGGAGGAATCCGCATGACCACCGCCCAAGCCGCCGCCCAAGCCCCTGCCCCCGCCCCCGCCCTCGGCGAGGTCGAGGTCGCGGCGCTGCGCGAGCGCCTGCTCCGCCTGGACACCGCCGCCGTGGCCGACGCCATGGACGGTCTGCGCATCCCGGCCGGGGTGCTGCCGGGCATCGCGGCCCGCACCCCGGACGCCGTCGCCTGCGGACCCGCCTTCACCGTCCGCTACCGGGCCGTCGACGACGACACCGTGTTCCGCGGCGCCGCCGACTACCTCGACGACGTACCGGCCGGATCGGTCGTCGTCGTGGACAACGGGGGAAGCCGCACCTGCACCACCTGGGGCTCCCTGCTGAGCTCCGTCGCCCTGGACCGAGGCGTCTCCGGCACGGTCGTGCACGGCTCGGCACGGGACGTACGGGAGAGCCGCAGCGCCGGATACCCGCTGTTCAGCACCAACGTGACGATGGTCAGCGGCAAGAACCGGGTGATGCTCGACCGCACCGGTGTCGAGGTCGACATCGCCGGTACGTCGGTCGCCCCGGGCGACTGGATCCTGGCCGACGACAACGGCGCGCTGCGCATCCCGGCCGCTCTGGTCGAGGAGGTCGTGCGCCGCGCCGAAGCGGTGGAGCGCACCGAGTCCCGCATCCGGGAGGCCGCGCTCGGCGGCAGCCGTCTCGACGAGGCCCGGGCCCGCTTCGGCTACGCCCGCCCGTGGGAGGACGGGGGCGAAGATGACCGCCGCTGAACCCGCCGCGCCGTCCCCGCGGGACGCCCGCTTCATCGACGTGCACCACCATGTCGGCCCGGACGCTTACGTCCGCCGGCACACCGCGACCGGTGCGGGGTCGGTCTACGCCGCACACTCCGGCTGGGTCGTCCTGAAGAACCACCTCGGTTCCACCGCGGCCCAGGCCTGGGAGGCGCGGCAGCAGGGGCTGCCCGTCTCCGGCTCGATCGTCCTCAACGACCTGGCGGGCGGCATGGACCCGCGCGCCGTCGAGCAGGCCGTCATCCAGCACGGCGACGACAGCGGTCTGCGGCTGATCGTCCACCTCCCCACCGTCACCGGGCGTACCCACCGCAGCCGTCTGGCCCGCACCCCCTCCCATCCGCTCCTCGCCGACGGACAACGCCCGCTCACCGTCACCGACGACAGCGGCGCACTCCGCCCCGAGGTGCGCGAACTCCTGCGCGCCGCCCGGGACCTGCCGGTCGTCATCTCCACCGGCCACGCCGACGGCCACGAGGTGCGGCTGCTGGTGGAGGAGGCCGTACGCCTGGACCTGCCGCGCCTCATGCTCAACCAGCCCGCCAATCCCATGACCGGGCTGACCTGCAAGGACCTGGTGGAGGTGGCCGCGGCCGAACAGGTGTGGACCGAGCAGACCGCCCTCACCCTCCTCCTCGGGTACCAGGACCGGACCGACTTCGACGACGTCCTGTCCCTCCTCCCGAGGACCGTCTACAGCTCCGACCTCGGCCAGCCCTCCCAGATGGACATCGGCCCCTGGCTCGACTGGAGCCGGACGGCGTTCCGGCAGGCCGGACTGACACCCGGGCGGATCAGGGAGGTCACCCACTCCGCCCCCCTGGCGATGCTGACCGTGTGAACCACGGGGCCGCCCGGCGTCGGCCCGGCCCCCGCGGAGCCGGAGGGCCCTACAGCCACCCCTTCTTCTTCACGAGGCCGAAGGTGGCCAGCGCCGACAGCACCACCGACCCCACCAGGACCGGCAGGGCGAAGAAGTTGTCGAAGCCGTACTCGTTGAGGTGCTCGAAGTTCGCGCCCGGGATGGCCGCGAACGTCGACGGGATCACGAACATCAGGGTGATCGCCGCGACCTTGCGGTTCTGCACGGTGGACACGACCTGCTCCTCCGTCAGCTGGTTGAGCCGGTCCATGTCCTTGTTGAAGTCCCGCAGCTCGTCACGGATTTCGCGCAGCAGCTCGACGGTCTCGGGGTGGTTCTCGCACCCGGCAAGGGTGGTGTGGGTGGCGTGGGTGGTGTTCGTGTTCATGAGGTTCTCCTGATGGGTGAAACGGGGATTGATTTCGGGGGCTAGTGCCGTCCCGTACGCCGCGAGAGCGCCAGGCAGACCGCGTTGTCGAGCGGTGCCCTGGCCAGGCGGCGGCGCAGGGCGGCCAGTCGGAAGATCGTGAGCATGACAGAGCTCCCTCTGTGCGGGCACCCGGAGCGCACGGGACGCGGCGACGCCACCGGGGCATGCGGAAGCACGCCGCGGCGGGGCCGCGCGGGCGCGCGGATGCGGTGGTGATGCAGTGATGCGGTGATGTCAGCGAGGAGTTGAGTGCACTCGACTCGCCGGGGTCACGCCGGGGCGAAGAGCCCGGGCATGCCCGCTACCGGGGGCTGAAGCGGCTGGGATTCAGCGCGCGAAAGCGACGGAGGCGACGCGGAGTGCGGTGCGGTCAGCGCAACTCGGACTGTGATCCATGGGACGGTCGCCTCCTCTCGGCCGGTACGTCGTGCTGCCGGGTCGTCAGGCGTGCACGCGGATGCTGCGCGCGGAGCGTCGAACCGGTCCGCGCGGCTCCTCCACGCTAGCAGCGCACCGCCCGCCCCCCACGGGCCAGAAGTCCCGCCCCTCCGGGCCGAAGGTCCCCTGCGCCCTGAAAGGGGCGCGGGGAACTGCGCGAGCCCCCCCCACACACACAAGCCGCGCGGCCAAGCGCTTTAGGTGAAGGGGCGGGGCTGGGGCCCCCTTGCCCCGCCCAGCCGGGGCCGCACTCCCCGCCCCCGGCCCGGAACACCACGCACGGGAGCCCCCCGGCCCAAAGGGGGCAGGGGGGCTCCCGTACGTACGGAAAGGCTGCGGTCACGCGGGGACCGGCACCCGCTCCTTCGACTCGGACTCGGACGCCGCAGACTCCGACGCCGTCGCCTCGTACTCCTCGACCGGGTCCGCCGACGCCGAGTTGTACGCGTCGTGGTCGAGGATCTTCTCGCGTGCCGCCACGATCACCGGAACCAGCGCCTGTCCGGCCACGTTCGTCGCCGTACGCATCATGTCCAGGATCGGGTCGATCGCCATCAGCAGACCGACGCCCTCCAGGGGCAGGCCCAGGGTGGAGAGGGTCAGGGTCAGCATGACCGTCGCACCGGTCAGACCCGCGGTGGCCGCGGAGCCGATGACCGAGACGAACGCGATCAGCAGGTACTCCTTGACGCCGAGCTGGACGCCGAAGATCTGCGCGATGAAGATCGCGGCAAGCGCCGGGTAGATCGCGGCGCAGCCGTCCATCTTGGTGGTGGCGCCGAAGGGAACCGCGAAGGACGCGTACTCCTTCGGAACGCCCAGGCGCTCGGTGACCCGCTGGGTGACCGGCATGGTGCCGACCGAGGAGCGGGAGACGAAGGCCAGCTGGATGGCCGGCCAGGCGCCCTTGAAGAACTTCAGCGGGCTGACCTTGGCGACCGTGGCCAGGAGCAGCGGGTAGACGCCGAAGAGGACCAGGGCGCAACCGACGTAGATGTCGATCGTGAAGGTCGCGTACGGGGCCAGCAGGTCCCAGCCGTACTTGAAGACCGCCTTGCCGATGAGACCGATGGTGCCGATCGGGGCGAGCAGGATGACCCACCACAGGGCCTTCTGGAGCAGCTCCAGCACCGAGGAGGACAGCGTCAGGATCGGCTTGGCCTTCTCGCCGATGGCCAGGGCGGCGATACCGGCGACGACCGCCATGAAGACGATCTGGAGGACTTCGAGGTCCTGGAAGGGCGTGATGATGTCCTTCGGGATGATGCCCTTGAGGAAGTCGAGCCAGGTGCCCGCGCTCTCCGGCTTCGCACCGTCGGCCCGGGAGAGCCCGGTGCCCTCGCCCGGGTTGGTGAGCAGGCCGAGCGCCATGCCGATGGCGACGGCGATCAGCGAGGTGATCATGAACCAGAGCAGGGTGCGGGACGCGAGGCGGGCCGCGTTGTTGACCTGGCGGAGGTTGGTGATCGAGACGAGGATGGCGAAGAACACCAGCGGCGCGACGGCCAGCTTCAGCAGCCCGACGAAGATCGTGCCGATGGTCTCCAGGGTCGTCTTCAGCCAGTCCACGTCGTACTGACGGGCCAGCCAGCCGAACACGACACCGAGCACGAGACCGGCGACGATCTGCACCCAGAACGGAATCCTGGATATGGGGTTCTTCTTCTTGGGCTCTGCAGGCTGCTCGGCCTGCTCGGCCTTCTGCGCGGGAGACGCGGACACGGACACACTCCGGTGAAGGAAGCTGCGTAAGGCAGGAGGGGGTGGAGAAAAGGGTCGCGCTGAGAACTTCAGACGGAGCGGCGACAGGCGGCCGAGACGCGGCGGCAGAGATCGACATGCAGGCGCGCCACGAGCGGAACGCTCATGGGGTTCTGGGGCGCGGCGGATGTCGTCATGTCGAACACGTTAACACCAGCACTTTGAGAACATCAAAGGTCTTCTTTGGGGAAGCCTGGGGTGCGGGTGGTGCGGAAGTGGCGCGGAAGTGGTGAAAAACGGGCGGCGCCCCGGGAGTTGAGCCGTGGGCTCAGCTTCCGGGGCGCCGTCGAGTGTGACGCAGCTTACGTCGCGCTTACGTCGGGTCCCAGCAGGTGGGACGACCCGCGCGTGCTATGCCAGGTCCTCCTGGCTGCGGTTGGACTCCAGGCGGGCCTTGGTCTGGTCGACCTTGGACACGATGTGCTCCGACATCGCGTCCCGCTGCTTGCGCAGGAGTACGAAGCTCAGCGGCGCGGAGACCACGATCGCGAGCAGCAGCACCCACAGCACGTTCGACATGCCGCCGAGGCTGGACGGCAGGACACGCAGGCTCACCAGCACCCAGACGACCGCGAAGCAGGCGGCGAAGACTCCGAGGCGCATGGCGGTGTAGCGGAGCGTGGCGTGCTTGGTGCTCACGGCGTGACCTTCTTCGTGGCGGCGGAAAAATAGGGCGCTACCAGTACAGCACAGGGGCCCGGCGAGGGAGCCGGGCCCCTGTGCTTCGCGGTACGCACGGACCGCACTCCGTGCGTACGGGCTGCAAAGCCCCTGGTCAGACCAGCCACCGGAAGCGGCGCACCAGCGGCAGGTCCCGCCACCACCGGCCGAGCCCGGCGTAGCTGCCCGCCCCGGTGACGGCGACCGCGATGGCGGCCAGCGCGATCATCCAGTGGTCGTCGGTGATCGGGTTGCTCGCGGGCTGGAGCGTGACCAGGTACATGAAGGCCATCATCGCGGTGCACGACACGGCGGCGATCCGGGTGCCGATGCCCAGCAGGAACGCCAGGCCGATGCCGAGCAGGCCGAGCATGAAGAGCGCGTCGAGCCAGGGCGCACCGGCGACGCCGTCGAAGGCGTGGGCGAAGGGGCCCTGGGTGCCGTGCAGCAGGAACCCGGCGGTCGGCGAGCCGCCGTGGATCACCGCGGCCTCCGTCTTGGTGGCGAAGCCGAGGCCGAACATCTTGTCCAGGAAAGGCCACAGGAAGGTCCAGGCGACCAGCACCCGGAGTCCGGCGAGGACACCGCGGGCGGCACGGCTGCGGACGATCACCTCGTCCTGGCTGCCGGGGGCGGCGTGGGCGGTACGGGCGGTCGTGCGGGGCATGTGGATCGTGGCCACTGCGCTCACCTGGTCTCTGCGTCTGGTTTCTCTGCGTCGAGCTCTTGTGAATACATTCACAAGCTACGCCTGTCGGATACGCGTCAGCAGCCGCAAAGGTCCCGACCGCCCGGGACGTACGTCCTGAGGACCCGTCAGCCCAGCTCGGCAGTCCCCGCTCGCCCCAGCTCCAGCAGCATGATGACGTCGTCCCGATCGTCCCCCGGCCCCACCCGTATCGCCCCCGGCACCCGCCCGACCTCCCGGTACCCGCACGCCGTGTAGAACGCGTCCGCGCCCGTCCCGCCCCGGCAGGTCAGCCGGATCGCCTCGATGCCGGGGAGCGTGCGCGCCGCGTCGGCCGCGGCGGCCATGAGGTCGCGCCCGTACCCCCGCCCCTGGTGCTTGGGGTGGACCATCACCGTGTACAGCCAGACCCAGTGGGTCATCAGCCGGTGCTCGTTGAGATTCAGGTACGCGGTCGCGGCGACCTCGCCGCCCGCGTCGTACCCGACCAGCAGCCGCGTGCGCCCCTCCGCCATGGCGACGAAGTGGCGTACGAGCTCGGGCCGGATCTCCTCCGGATCGGCCGGCGGCACGAAGCCGACCGCGCCGCCCGCGTCCGTGACGTCCGCCCACAGGGCGATGAGGCCGTCGCGGAGGGCGGCGTCGACGGGCGGGTCGAGGACGAAGGTGAGAGACATGGCGGCACGGTAACCGAGACGCGAAGAGCCCCGGCCAGGTGGGTGGCCGGGGCTCTCGTACTGCCAGAAGTACCGCTCGTAACGACAGAACCGCAGGTCAGACGCGCATCGCCTGCGGGCTCTCGCGACGCGAGGCGTCCGGGCCGTCGTACTCCTTGATGATCTCGTAGCGCGTGTTGCGCTCGACCGGGCGGAACCCGGCGTCACGGATCAGTTCGAGGAGGTCGTCACGGCCGAGCTTGTTCGGGGTGCCGTAGTCGTCCGCGTCGTGCGTGATCTTGTACTCGACCACCGAGCCGTCCATGTCGTCCGCGCCGTGCTGGAGCGCGAGCTGGGCGGTCTGGACGCCGTGCATGACCCAGAAGACCTTGACGTGCGGAACGTTGTCGAAGAGCAGCCGGGAGACCGCAAAGGTCTTCAGCGCCTCGGCGCCCGTCGCCATCGTGGTCCGCGCCTGGAGCTTGTTGCGGACCTTGCCGTCCTTCATGTCCACGAAGTCGTGCTGGTAGCGCAGCGGGATGAAGACCTGGAAACCGCCGGTCTCGTCCTGCATCTCCCGCAGCCGCAGCACGTGGTCGACGCGGTGGCGGGGCTCCTCGATGTGGCCGTAGAGCATGGTGGCCGGGGTCTTGAGGCCCTTCTCGTGGGCGAGGCGGTGGATGCGCGACCAGTCCTCCCAGTGGGTGTTGTGGTCCACGATGTGCTGCCTCACCTCCCAGTCGAAGATCTCGGCGCCGCCGCCGGTGAGGGATTCGAGACCGGCCTCGATCAGCTCGTCGAGGATCTCCGAGGCCGACAGCCCCGAGATCGTCTCGAAGTGGTGGATCTCGGTCGCCGTGAACGCCTTCAGCGACACCTGCGGGAGGGCCTCCTTCAGCGCGGAGAGCGAGCGCGGGTAGTAGCGCCACGGGAGCGTCGGGTGCAGACCGTTGACGATGTGCAGCTCGGTGAGGTTCTCGTTCTCCATCGCCTTGGCGAGGCGGACGGCCTCCTCGATGCGCATCGTGTACGCGTCCTTCTCGCCCGGCTTGCGCTGGAACGAGCAGTAGGCGCAGGACGCGGTGCACACGTTCGTCATGTTGAGGTGACGGTTGACGTTGAAGTGGACGACGTCGCCGTTCTTCCTCGTCCGCACCTCGTGCGCGAGACCGCCCAGCCAGGCCAGGTCGTCCGACGCGTACAGCGCGATGCCGTCCTCGCGGCTGAGCCGCTCCCCGGCCCGGACCTTCTGCTCCAGCTCGCGCTTGAGTCCCGCGTCCATACCCGGCCGCCTCCTATGTGTGTACGTCAACCAAGCTCATCCCAACCGTACGCCTAACCCTCTTCCGGCAGTTCCCCGACCCGGTTCTCCCACTTGGTGGAGAGCACGATGGTGGTACGGGTCCGGGAGACCCCCTTCGTGCCGCTCAGGCGGCGGATCGTGCGCTCCAGACCGTCCACGTCCCCGGCGCGGATCTTGAGCATGAACGAGTCGTCGCCCGCGATGAACCAGCAGTCCTCGATCTCCTCCAGGTCCTTCAGCCGGCGGGCCACGTCCTCGTGGTCGGCGGCGTCGGACAGCGAGATGCCGATGAGGGCCGTGACGCCGAGGCCGAGCGACTTGGCGTCGACGGTGGCGCGGTAGCCGGTGATGACACCCGCCGATTCGAGGCGGTTGATGCGGTCGGTGACGCTCGGGCCGGAGAGGCCGACGAGGCGTCCGAGCTCGGCGTACGAGGCCCTGCCGTTCTCCCGAAGTGCCTGGATGAGCTGCCTGTCCACGGCGTCCATATGCCTGAAGCCTTCCATTGTTCAGCGATACCGCGAGTTTACGTATAGAATCTAAGGCACAGGGACCGAATCCCCTGCGGATCTTTCACCAGATCCAAGCTTTTCTTTCAGATCGTCCTGATCTGCCGATACTCAATGGAGAGTGACCCACCGTGTACACGACCGAGATGGCCTACGTCCGCATGCGCGAGCTTCAGGAACTGGCCAACCGCTCGCGTGCCCACAAGCCCGCTTCCGCGACCGGCTCCGTGCGCAGCCTCAAGGCTCGCCTGAAGCGCTCCAAGCAGGGCTGACACACCCCTTCCTACGGGTTGCGGGACGCTCCCCCGAGCTCTCCTTCCCACCGGCGGTAGAGGCCGTGCGGCACACCTGCCGCATCGAGCACCCGCCCCGCGACGAAGTCCACCAGATCCTGGATGTGCGTCGCACCGGCGTAGAACGCGGGGGAGGCGGGCAGCACCACGGCGCCCGCCTCGTCCAGCGCCACCAGATGCTTCAGCGTCTGCCCGTTCAACGGCGTCTCCCTGACCGCCACCACCAGCTTCCGCCGCTCCTTGAGCGTGACGCTCGCGGCCCGCTGCAGCAGGTCCTTCGACAGTCCCAGCGCGACTCCGGCGACACTCGCCGTCGAGGCCGGGACGATGAGCATCCCCTTCACGGCGTACGACCCGGACGACGGCCCCGCCGCGAGATCCCCCGCACTCCAGTGCCGTACGTCCGACAGGTCGAGCCCGGTGAACGTGTCCGGCTTGCCGTCCGCACCCCGCCCCAGCCAGGTCGCGAGATCCTCCCGCCAGTGGCTGTCCCGGTAGGAGATCCCCGTCTCGTCGAGGATCGTCAGCCGGGACGCCCGGCTGACGACGAGGTCGACGGCCTCGCCCGCGTCGAGCAGCCCGCGCAGGACGGCGGCGGCGTACGGGGTTCCGGAGGCGCCCGAGACCCCTACTACCCAGGGGGTACGGGGGTGGTGCGCGGCGGGCTCAGTCATGGGCGGAGCTTATCGGGGGCCGGTTCGCGGGAACCGGGCACGGTGCCGAGACGTTCTTCAGTGACAACAGGGGGTGACCGAGATGACCTGTCCGCCGCAGACCGGGCCACGACCGGCTTCCCGGGGCGCTCGCGCGAAGACCGCCGCCGCGGTGATGCTGACCTGGGTCGCCCTGCTCTGGGTCCTGGAAGCCGTCGACTCCGCGACCGGGGCCCTGGACACCTTCGGCCTGTCCCCCCGCTCCCTGCCGGAGCTGCGGGACGTCCTGCCCATGGCCTTCCTGCACCACGGCTTCGCCCACGTCGCCTCGAACACGCTGCCCCTGCTGGTCCTCGGCTTCCTCGCCGCCCTGAGCGGGATACGCCGATTCGCGGCCGTCGTCCTCACGATCCTGCTGGTCGGCGGCCTGGGCGTGTGGCTGACGGCCCCGGCCTACTCCAACACCGCCGGTGCGTCCGGCGTGGTCTTCGGCCTCTTCGGCTACCTGGTGGTACGGGGCTTCGTGGACCGCCGGCCGTGGGACGTGGTGATCGGCCTGGTCGTCGCCGTGGTCTACGGCTCGATCCTGTGGGGCGTCCTGCCGACCAACACGGCGGTGAGCTGGCAGGGCCACCTCTTCGGCCTGGTGGGTGGGGTACTGGCGGCGTTCGCCTTCCGGCGGAGGGTGGCGTAGCGCTTGGCGCTTGGCGCGGGCAGCGGGTGGTTGCGGCTCCTGCCGGGGGCTCCGTCCCCGGACCCCCGGTTTTCGCCCCGGCCCCGCCCCTTCACCTAAAGCGCTCGCCGCGCGGCTTGAGTTGTGGTTGCTCGCGCAGTTCCCCGCGCCCCTCAAGGGGCGCGGGGAACTGCGCAAAGACACCAGCCACCCCATGCCCCGCGGGTTGAGGTGAAGGGGCGGGACCGGGGCGAGCGCCGCAGGCAACCGAGGTGCCGGCGCACCTGGGTCAGACCGTCAGCCCCCGCAGCAGAAGGTCCAGCAGCGCGCACGCGAACAGGGCGATGCCGATGAAGCCGTTGACGGTGAAGAAGGCCCGGTTCAGGCGGGACAGGTCGTGCGGGCGAACGATCGTGTGCTCGTACACGAAGGCCACGGCGACGATCACCATGCCGATCCAGAAGAAGATCCCGGCGTCGGTGCGCAGGCCGTACCAGACCAGCAGCGCCGTGGTGATCACGTGGCAGACCCGGGCGCCGTGCAGGGCGGCCGGGATGCCGAAGCGGGCCGGGACCGACTTCACACCGTGGGCGCGGTCCGCCTGGACGTCCTGGGAGCCGAAGATCAGGTCGAAGCCGCCGATCCAGATGCCGACCGCGAGGCCGAGGACGACCGCGTCGCCCGACCACTCCCCCGTGATCGCGATCCACGCGCCGACCGGCCCCATCGCCTGGGCGAGACCCAGGATCGCGTGCGGGAAGTTCGTGAAGCGCTTGCCGTACGGGTAGACCACCATCGGGATGACCGCGACGGGCGCGAGCGCCAGGCACAGGGGATTCAGCAGCGCCGCCGCCCCGAGGAAGAAGACCAGGGCGATCCCGGCCCCCGTCCACGCGGACGTGACGCTGACCGCGCCCGTGACGATCTCCCGGTTCGCGGTGCGCGGGTTACGGGCGTCGATCTCGCGGTCGATGATGCGGTTCGCCGCCATGGCGAAGGTGCGCAGACCGACCATGGCGACGGTCACCAGGAGCAGCCGCCCCCAGTGGATGTTCTTGTCCAGCTGGAACATGGCCGTCAGGGCGGCGATGTACGCGAAGGGCAGCGCGAAGACCGAGTGCTCGATGAGCACCAGGTTCAGGAACGCGCGGACCTTCCCCGGCCGGGGGCCCTGCTGAGGCTGCGGGACTGCTGCTGCGGCGCTGCTCACAGGCCGTATTCCTTCCAGCGGCGGTCGACCTTGGAGGCCGTCGCCGGGTCCGACTCGACCATGTTCGGCCAGCCACCGTCGCGTACGTATCCCTCTTCGGGAAGCTTCTTCGTGGCGTCGACGCCCGCCTTGCCGCCCCAGAACTGCTGGTACGAGGCGTGGTCGAGGTGGTCGACCGGGCCCTCGACCACGGTCAGGTCGCGGGAGTAGTCGACGTTCCCGAAGGCCCGCCATGCCACCTCGTGGTAGTTCCGCACGTCGCAGTCGGAGTCCACGACCACGATCAGCTTCTCCAGGGACAGCATGTGCGCGCCCCAGATCGCCGACATGACCTTCTGCGCGTGCTTCGGGTACTTCTTGTCGATCGACACGATGATGCAGTTGTGGAAGCCGCCCGCCTCGGGGAGGTGGTAGTCCACGATGTCCGGCACGATGATCTTCAGCAGCGGCAGGAAGAAACTCTCCGTCGCCCGCCCCAGCGGCCCGTCCTCGGTCGGCGGCCGCCCCACGACGATCGACTGCAACAGAGGCCGCTTGCGCATCGTGATGGTGTCGATCGTCAGCGCCGGGAAGTCCTCCTGCGGCGTGTAGAACCCGGTGTGGTCGCCGAAGGGACCCTCCGGCAGCATCCGGCCCGGCTCCAGCCACCCCTCCAGCACGACCTCGGCGTGCGCCGGCACCTGGAGCGGCACGGTCTTGCAGTCGACCATCTCCACCCGCTTCCCCTGGAGGAACCCGGCGAAGAGGTACTCGTCGATGTCCCCCGGCAGCGGGGCGGTGGACGCGTACGTCACGGCGGGCGGCGCGCCGAAGGCGATCGCGATCGGCAGCTTCTCGCCGCGCTTGGCGGCCACCTGGTAGTGGTTGCGGCTGTCCTTGTGGATCTGCCAGTGCATGCCGATGGTGCGCTTGTCGTGGCGCTGGAGGCGGTAGAGCCCCAGATTCCGGATGCCGGTCTCGGGGTGCTTGGTGTGGGTGAGCCCCAGGTTGAAGAACGACCCGCCGTCCTCCGGCCAGGTGAAGAGGGCCGGCAGCTTCTCCAGGTCCACCTCGTCGCCCCGCAGCACGACCTCCTGCACGGGCGCGTCCTTGACCTTCTTCGGCGGTACGTGGGCCATCGCCCCCAGCTTGCCGAAGGCGTCCCGTACGCCCACGAAACCCTGCGGCAGCTCGGGCTTCAGCAGCCCGCCGATCTGCTCGCTGATCTCGTCGTACGACTTCAGGCCGAGCGCCTTCAGCAGGCGCCGGTCGGTCCCGAAGACGTTCATGGCCAGCGGCATCGCCGAGCCCTTGACGTTCTCGAAGAGCAGCGCCGGGCCCCCGGCCTTGTTCACCCGGTCGACGATCTCCCCGACTTCCAGGTGGGGGTCGACTTCGGCCGTGATGCGCTTGAGGTCGCCCTCGCGGTCCAGGGCACGGAGGAACGAGCGAAGATCGTCGTAAGCCATGTCGTCCAGTATCGGACACCGACTACCCTGGGGCCCTCACCGGGGCCGGTCGTACGGCCCGTCTGACGTCCCCAGGGGGAAGCACTCCATGCTCAGGGCACTGATGTTCATCCTGCCGCTGGCGCTGACGATCTACGCGTTCATCGACTGCCTGAACACCCCCGAGGACGAGGCCAAGCACCTCCCGAAGGTCGCCTGGGTCTTCATCATCCTGCTCTTCTGGGTCGTCGGCCCGATCGTCTGGCTCGCCGCGGGCAAGGACCGCCGCCCGCCGCAGGGCGGCCGCACCCCCTCCGAGTGGCACCGCAACCAGCGCAGCACCTGGGTCGCCCCCGACGACAACCCCGACTTCCTGAAGTCCATCAAGGACGAGAACAAGAAGGACGAGTCCCTCCTCAAGGACTGGGAGGCCGACCTCCGCCGCCGCGAGGAAGAGCTGAAGCGCCGCGAGGGCGGCGAGCCGGGCGGAGGCCCGGAGGACTCGGCCAAGTAGCCCGCAAAACCCCTGGCCCCCGGCCCGGCCGTGCGCCACCCTGAGCCGCATGTCATCCGAGGAAGTCCCCCAGCGGCAGATACGGGCCCTGCTCACCGACGAGACCGTCACCGTCTACCAGGCGTACCGGCCCGAGATCGGGCTGCCCGCCGCGCGGGACGGGAAGTTCCCGTGGAACTGGAGCCGGGACCGGATGACGTGGATCAAGCCGTCGTTCCTGTGGATGATGTACCGCTCCGGCTGGGCGACGAAGGAGGGCCAGGAGACCGTCCTCGCCGTCGAGATCCGGCGCGAGGGCTTCGACTGGGCGCTTCGCAACGCGGTGCTGTCGCACTACGAGCGGCAGGTGCACCCCGACAAGGCCGCCTGGAAGCAGCAGCTGAAGACCTCGCCGGTACGGGCCCAGTGGGACCCCGAGCGGGACGTGCGGCTCAATCCGCTGCCGTACCGCGCGCTCCAGCTCGGGCTGAGCGGGGAGGCGGCCCGGCGGTACGCCGACGAGTGGATCGTGGGCATCCGGGACGTGACCCCGCTCGCCCGGACCATGGGCGGCAGCGCGGAGACGGCGGCCCTGCTCATGCCCGTCGAGTCCCCGTACCCGATGCCCCCGGGGACCCGGCTCGTCCCGCGCGGGCTCTGACCGGCGGCCCGTCAGCGGGCCGTCAGCGGGTCTCGTACTCCGCGAGGAGTTCGTGGAAGCGGGTCAGGGACCAGGCGGACCAGTCGTACGGGGTGCCCGCGAGGGCCCGGGTGAGGAACTCGAAGTGGACGTGCCAGCCCGCCAGGCGGGCCGGGAGGTCCGCCGGGGGCAGGTCGCGGAGTTCATTGGTGAAGCGCAGGATCGTCGCGTCGGGCCCGTTGGGCTCCAGGTGGAAGCGGGCGCGGCCGTTGACGGAGGTCGTGTACTCGGCGACGCGGCCCGGGTCCCAGGCGGTGATGCGGCCGTCCTCCGTGAAGGGGGAGCCCTCGTACTGCCAGTGGAGGGTCGTGGGGGCGCCGAGTTTCGGCTCCCAGGGGTCCGGCAGTGCGAGCCACTGGCTGAGGCCCGCCGGGGTCGCGACCGCCGCCCAGACGTGGTCCAGGGGGTGCGGCAGGCGGAGCTCGTAGCGGAGGAAGCAGGTGTTTCCCGGGCGCGGTTCGGCCGTGCCGTACGGGACGGAAGTCGTGGCGGCGGTCATGGGAAACAGCCTGGCCCGGCCGCGTACGGGACGCGACCGGGCCGGTCTGGACGGAGCAATCGGGGGTCAGACGCCCGCGTACGAGTGCTTGCCGGTCAGGAAGATGTTGACGCCGTAGTAGTTCCAGAGCCAGGTCGCGAAGGCGAAGAGGGCCAGGTAGGCGGCCTTGCGGCCCTTCCAGCCTGCCGTGGCGCGGGCGTGCAGGTAGCAGGCGTACGCGATCCACGTGACGAAGGACCAGACCTCCTTGGGGTCCCAGCCCCAGAAACGGCCCCACGCGTCGCCCGCCCAGATGGCGCCCGCGACGATCGTGAAGGTCCACAGCGGGAAGACGCCCGCGTTGATGCGGTACGAGAACTTGTCGAGCGACGCCGCCGAGGGGAGGCGGGAGACCGAGCTGTCCATGACCCGGCGGAAGGGGACGCGGGCGGCGCGCACGGCCATCACGAAGGGGTTGGACTTCGGGAGGGTGGCCAGGTGGGCCTTGAGGGTGTCGGCGGTCTCGCCCAGCTCGGCGCGGACCTCGTAGCGGTCGCGGAGCAGGTAGCCGATGGTGCCGACGGCGCCCACGTAGAAGACGGCGCCGCAGAAGATGGCGGTGGAGACGTGGATCCACAGCCAGTAGGAGTCCAGGGCGGGGACCAGCTGGTCGCTGTCGGTGTAGAGCCACTTGGTGGCGATGCCGAGGTCCAGGAGGACCGTGGTGACCAGGGGCAGGCCGATCCAGCGGACGTTCATCTTCGTCGGGAGCAGGGCGAGGTAGATGCCGACCGCGACCGTGGAGAAGGTGATGGAGAACTCGTACATGTTGCCCCAGGGGGCACGCTGCACGGAGAGCGCTCGGGTGGCGACGCCGCCCGCGGCGACCAGGAACGCCAGGACCGTGAGGGAGATGGCGATCCGGCCGTAGAGGTCGCCCTTCTCGGTGCCGCCCGCGGCGCCCGCGCCGTCCTCGGCGTCGCGCGTTCCGGCGGCGGCGCGGGTGACGACCTTCGGCTTGTCGAGGACGGCGGTGCCGCCCTTGGCGCGGACGGTGACCGCGGGGGCGGCCGGGCGGGTCAGCGCGGCGGCCGTGCGGCCGACCTTGCTGCGGCTGCCGAAGGTCCACTCGGCGATGTGCGCGAGGAAGGCCAGGGTGTAGACGGCCATCGCGGAGTAGATCAGGACGTTGCTGATCTGCGCGAGATTCTCGTTGGTTTCGGTGACTGCGGCGGCTGCGAGGATCACGCGCGCGCTCCTTCGGCAGGGGATTCTTCGGCGGGAGGGGGCGTCGCGGTCGTCGGCGCCTGGGTGTGCAGGGTTTCGGCCAGGGCGGCCAGTTCCTCGGGGAGGCGATTGGACTCGCTGCGGCCGAGGCCCGCCATCTCGACGAGGGTGGTGCCGTCGTCGGACCGTACGGCACGGACCCAGATGCGGCGGCGCTGGATGAAGAGGGAGGCGGCGAGGCCCAGGATCGCGGCGATGGCGCCCGTGAGGGCCCACATGTTTCCGGGCTGCTGGGAGACCTGGAAGGTCGCCCACTCCTTGATGTCCTTCTCGAAGGTGACCGACCCGGCCCCGTCGGGGAGGTCCATCTTCTCGCCGGGCAGCAGCATCTTCGCGAAGGGGCTGCCGTCGGGCTTCTTGAACTGGGTCATCTTGCGGGTGTCGAGCTGGTACACGTTCTGCGGCAGGCCCGCATCGACGCCGAGGCTGCCGTGGTAGCCGGTCAGTGCGAGCGCCGGGTAGTCCAGGCCCGGGTACTTGGAGAACATGCTGCCCTTGCCCGCGCCGCCGAAGGTCGGCACGAACACGGCGGTGAAGCCGAGCTGGGTGCGCTTGCCGTTCTTGTCGCGGTAGCCGTCCATCACCTTGATCGCACCGGTCGAGGTGACGTTGGAGTCGGTGGGCAGGAGGGGCGCGGGGCCCTTGAAGACGACCTTGCCCCTGCCGTCGCGGATGGTGATCGTCGGGGCGTAGCCGTGGCCGATGAGGTGGACCTTGGAGCCGCCGACCGTCAGCGGGGTGTTGACCTCGATGACGCCCTTCTTCGGCTTGCCGTCGGCGCCCTCGGAGTACGTGATGTGGGCCTCGTAGACGCGGGGGGTGCCGCGCTGGGGGCCCGTCCGCTCGTACGTGCCGACGAAATTGTCGAGGTGGAAGCTGAACGGCTCCAGGTCGGTGTCGCGGTCGAAGAGCGAGCCCGACTTGAAGTCGTCGTACTGGGTGAGCGTGTTGGAGAAGCCGCTGCCCTCGGTGATCAGCTTGCCGCCCTCGGACTTGAAGAGCTGGCCGGTCGCGAAGGCGAGGAGCAGCACGATCAGGGCGATGTGGAAGATCAGGTTTCCGGCTTCGCGGAGGTAGCCCTTCTCGGCGGCGACGGCGGTGCCGTCGACGTGCGACCGGAAGCGCTTCTTCTTCAGCATCGCGAGCGCGAGGGCGCGGACCTCGTCGGGCGAGGAGTCCGTACGCCAGGTCGTGTACGCGGGCATGCGCGTCAGGCGGCCGGGCGCGCCCGGCGGGCGGCTGCGGAGCTGGCCGACGAACTGCCAGGTGCGGGGCACGATGCAGCCGATGAGGGAGACGAACAGCAGGATGTAGATCGCGGAGAACCACACCGAGCTGTAGACGTCGAAGAGCTGCACCTTGTCGTAGAGCGGTGCGAGCGTCTCGTGCGCCTTGAAGAAGTCGTCGACCTTCGTCTGGTCCACGCTGCGCTGCGGGACCAGCGAGCCGGGGATCGAGGCGATCGACAGCATGAACAGCAGGATCAGCGCGACCCGCATCGAGGTCAGCTGCCGCCAGAACCAGCGGGCCCAGCCGACGATCCCGAAGGCGGCGGGAGCGGGCCCGCTCCCCTGGGGGTCGCTCTCGCGGTCGTCCTTGGGGGCCGTGGAGAGACGGTCGGAGGCGGTCTGCTCGTCGGCTCGGGCGGCGGCATCGACGCCGGGCCCGCCGGTCGTCGCGGCCGGTTCTTCGGTCTTGCTCATGGAACTAGATCCCCACCTGGAAGCTGTTGGTCCAGCTTTGCATGTTCAGCACAGCGGTCTCCCAGAGGCCCGTGAGGAGCAGCAGACCGGTCGCGATCATCATGATGCCGCCGATGCGCATGACCCAGACGTAGTGCTTCTTCACCCAGCCGAACGCGCCGAGCGCCTTGCGGAAGGCGACGGCCGCCAGGATGAAGGGGAGTCCGAGGCCGATGCAGTACACGGCCATCAGTACCGTGCCGCGCGCCGGGTCCGCCTCCCGCATCGAGAGCCCCATGATCACGCCGAGCGTGGGGCCCAGACATGGTGTCCAGCCGATCCCGAAGAGCGCGCCGAGCAGCGGCGCACCGACCAGCCCGGCGACCGGCTTCTTGTGGAGGCGGAACTCCCGCTGGGTGAGGAAGGGGAAGGCGCCCATGAAGAAGAGGCCCATCAGCACCATGAGGGCGCCGAGGACGATGTTCGTGGTGCTCTTGTACTCCTGGAGGGTCCGCCCGAAGTAGCTGAAGAGCGCACCGCCCGAGACGAACACCGCGCTGAAACCGAGCACGAAGAGCGATGCGCCGAGTGCCATCCGCCCCCGGCGCTGCTCCGCGAGGTCGGTGCCGCTGGAGCCCGTGACGTAACTCAGGTAGCCGGGGACCAGCGGGAGCACGCACGGAGAGAAGAAGGAGACGAGGCCCGCCAGGAGGGCGATCGGCACGGCGAGCATCAGCGCACCCGACTGCACCGTCCCTGCGGCGTCGGCGAGGGAGACGACGTTCACTTCCGTCACTTCTCGTTGATCAGGGGGTCGATCAGCTTGCGCAGCTTCTTCTCGCTGAGTGCCGCCAGCGAGCGGCCCGCGATCTTCCCGTCCTTGTCGAGGACGATCGTGGAGGGGATGGCCTGCGGGTTGAGGCTGCCCTTGGGGAAGCGCAGCATCAGCTTGCCGTCCGGGTCGTACAGGCTGGGGTACTCGATGCCCGCGTCCTTCTCGAAGGCGAGGGCCTGGTCCTTCTGCGGGTCGCGGGCGTCGATGCCCAGGAACTCCACGCCCTTGCTCTTGAGCTCCTTGGAGACCTTCGCGAAGGTCGGCGCCTCGGCCCGGCAGGGCGGGCACCAGGAGCCCCAGACGTTCACGACGACGACCTTGCCCTTGAGCGAGGTGGAGTCGAAGTCCTCGTCCTGGAGGGTCTTGCCGTCGAGCTTCGGGGCGGCGACGCGGTCCGCCTTGGGGACCGTGTCGAGGTTGTCCTTGCCGGCGACGAAGTTGGTGCCGCCGCCCCCGCCCGACGACGTACTGCCGTCACCGCCGCAGGCCGACAGGACGAGGGCTCCGACGGCCGCGGCCGTCACCGCGAGGGCGGTGCGGGAGGCGCGGGCCGGGCGACGGCGGGGGGCTCGGGCAGGACTCATGTGAAAAGTTTCGCATGGCAGTTCCCACGATCTTGCCCGCCCCCCTACGTGCCTGCAAAGCCCCTTGTCAAGGGCACATAAGGGGCTTTGCGGTGGTCTTACGACGCTGCGCCGGTCGGCGGCGCGGTCTTCGAGCCCGGGGTCAGGAAACTCTTCCAGCCGCCCGCCGGCTTCTGCCCGACCTCCAGGGTGCGCAGCTTGGCGAGGACCTGCGGGTCCTGCACGTCGAGCCAGTCGACGTACTGCTTGAAGGAGACCAGGCGGGTCTCCTTCGTACCGGCGATGTGCTTGATCGCCTCCTCGACGGCGTCCATGTAGATGCCGCCGTTCCACTGCTCGAAGTGGTTGCCGACGTAGAAGGGGGCGCGGTTGGTGGAGTGCGCGCGCTGGAAGCCCTTGATGTAGGCGCCGGTGGACTGCTTCTTCCACTCCGGGTAGCGCGAGGTCATGCCCTTGGTGGAGTTCTTGGACTGGTTGGCGAGCATGTTGTAGTCCATCGAGAGGACCTCGAAGCCGCGCCCGGGGAAGGGGATCTGCTGGAGCGGCAGGTCCCAGACGCCCTTGCGCTTGACCGGCCACATCTGACGGCCGCCGGGCGAGGAGGCGTCGTAGCGCCAGCCCAGCTTCTTGGCGATCGGCAGCAGGTTGTCCTGGCCGAGCAGGCACGGGGTGCGGCCGCCGACCAGTTCCTTCGAGTAGTCGAAGGGCAGCGGGTCGAGGTCGGACCAGCCGGTGTTCGTCTTCCACTCGGTGACGAACTTCACGGCCTGCTCGATCTCGCTCTCCCACTGGGCGGGCGTCCACTTGGCGACCGAGCCGTGACCGGCGCAGAAGTGCCCGTTGAAGTGGGTGCCGATCTCATGGCCTTCCAGCCAGGCCTGACGCACGTACTGCAGCGTCATCTTGATGTGCTCGTCGGTGAGGTAGCCGATGTCGGAGGCGCCGACGCGGTTGTTCGGGGGCTTGTAGAGCTTCGCCTTGGTCTCCGGGAGGAGGTAGAGCCCGGAGAGGAAGAAGGTCATCGCCGCGTCGTGTTCCTTGGCGAGCTTCAGGAAGCGGGGGAAGAGGCCGTTGCCGACCTCGCCCGCGCCGTCCCAGGAGAAGATCACGAACTGCGGCGGGGTCTCGCCCGGCTGGAGCGGGACGGGCTTGTCCGGCTGGTTCGGCTGCTTGCCGGTGTCGGCGGTCGAGCCGTCGCCGATCGGCCTGGCCTCGGAGGTGGGCGAGGGGGTGCCGCCCTTCCCGGGCTGCTTCGTGCTCTGCCCCTTGCCCGCCGGCGCCGGGTCGTCGCCGCCCTTGCAGGCGGCCAGGCCTATCGCGGCCGCGGCTCCGGCCCCGGCTCCCAGCAGTCCCCTTCGGGTGATGTCGCGCATAACTCCCCATCCGCATTCGTCGCGCCTTCGGCCCATCAGATGGACACGTACTGAGAGGGCCCGACGAACGTTCAGGTTCCGGCACATTGCGCATATTTCGCTGAGTGTTCGTGAAGACACGAAGCGATCATGCGCAATGGGCGTGGTCCCGCGACTGCTACCCGAACCGGGCGGACGCGGAACGTCCGGTCTCGGACATGCCGAAACCCCCGCCGAAATGCCCGTTTCATGGCATCTCTACGGGGGTTCCATTACGGATCAGGCGCCGAACGCCTTGTCCTTGCCCTTCACCGGCTTGGCACCCGCCAGCAGATGCGCCGGTACGAGGTCCCGCGCGGGCTCCGTGTAGCCGACCGAGACGATCTTGTCGCCCTGATAGGTGAACGTCGTCAGCGAGGCCAGCGTGCACTGCCGCTTGCGCGGGTCGTGCCACAGGCGGCGGCGCTCCACGAAGCTGCGCACGATCCAGATCGGCAGCTGGTGGCTGACGCACACCGCCTCGTGCCCGCGCGCGGCGTCGCGCGCCGCGTTCAGGGCGCCCATCATCCGTACGACCTGCTCGATGTACGGCTCGCCCCAGGACGGGCGGAACGGGTTGGTGAGGTGCTTCCAGTTCTCCGGGCGGCGCAGCGCGCCGTCGCCGACGCCGAAGGTCTTGCCCTCGAAGACGTTGCCCGCCTCGATCAGCGAGGCGTCGGTGGCCAGGTCCAGGCCGTGCGCCTTGGCGATCGGGGTGGCGGTCTCCTGGGCGCGCTCCAGCGGGGAGGCGACGACGTGCGTGATGTCGCGGTCCGCGAGGTGCTCGGCGACCCGGTCGGCCATCTGCCGGCCGAGGTCGGAGAGGTGGTAGCCCGGGCGGCGGCCGTAGAGGACGCCTTCGGGGTTGTGGACCTCGCCGTGCCGCATCAGGTGGACGACGGTGAGATCGCTCGTGTTGCTCATGCGGTGGCCTCTGCTGCGGCTCGGGCGGCGGCGGGCAGGGCGGCGGCGATGCGCTCGACGGCCTGCGCGTCGTGGGCGGTGGAGACGAAGTACGACTCGAAGGCCGAGGGCGGCAGGTAGACGCCCTGCGACAGCATCGAGTGGAAGAACGCGGTGAAGCGGAAGGACTCCTGCCGCCGCGCCTCCTCGTAGTTGCGCACCTCGTCGGGGGTGAAGAAGACGGAGAACATGTTGGACGCCGTCTGGAGGCGGTGGGCGACGCCCTCCTTGGTCAGCGCCTCGGTGAAGAGGCCCTGAATCTCCGACGACACCGCGTTGACCTTGGCGTACGCCGCGTCGCCGAGCAGCCGCAGCTGCGCGAGACCGGCGGCCGTGGCGACCGGGTTACCGGAGAGGGTGCCCGCCTGGTAGACCGGGCCGACCGGGGCGAGGTGCTCCATGACGTCCTTGCGGCCGCCGAAGGCCGCGGCCGGGAAGCCGCCGCCCATGACCTTGCCGAAGGTCATCAGGTCGGGCGCGACGCCGTCGACGCCGTACCAACCGGCCTTGCTGGTACGGAAGCCGGTCATCACCTCGTCGGAGATGTACAGCGCGCCGTTCTCGGCGCAGGCCGCCTTCAGACCGGCGTTGAAGCCCTCGTGCGGCGGGACGACGCCCATGTTGCCGGGCGAGGCCTCGGTGATCACGCAGGCGATCTCGCCGGGGTGCGCGGCGAAGGCGGCGCGGACCGCGTCCAGATCGTTGTACGGGAGCACGATCGTGTCGCCCGCCTGGGCGCCGGTGACACCCGGGGTGTCCGGCAGCGCGAAGGTGGCGAGGCCCGAACCGGCCGCCGCGAGCAGCGCGTCCACGTGCCCGTGGTAGCAGCCCGCGAACTTGACGACCTTCGCGCGCCCGGTGAATCCACGGGCCAGCCGGATCGCCGACATGGTCGCCTCGGTGCCGGAGGACACCAGGCGCACCTGCTCGACGGGGGCGATGCGGGCGACGATCTCCTCGGCGAGCGCGACCTCGCCCTCGCCGGGCGTACCGAAGGACGTACCGCGGGCGACCGCCTCCTGGACGGCCGCGACGACCTCCGGGTGCGCGTGCCCGAGGATCATCGGGCCCCACGAGCACACGAGGTCGACGTACTCACGGCCGTCGGCGTCGGTGAGGTACGGACCCGTACCGGACACCATGAACCGGGGCGTACCGCCCACGGCCTTGAAGGCCCGGACCGGGGAGTTCACGCCGCCGGGCGTCACGAGGGACGCGCGGTCGAAAAGCGTCTGCGAAACTGGGGCGTCATAGGGGAGGCTCACACTGCAATGGTGTCAGAGGCCCGCCCGGTCTTGCGGACAGGTGTTTCACCGCACGGGTGCTGGGGAGGTCACTGGTCACTGAACCAAGACGATGATCGGGCCGCGCGGCCGGGGCAGGGCCCGGGGGCGGGACACGGCAACAAGCGCTGACACAGCACAGTCGGGTGAGAGATATGCATCGCGGTGGCGGACTGGGCGAGGGGACCGACGACCTGGGTCCCGAGCGGGCCCGGCGCGGACGGCACCGGCGACGAGAACGTGCGGCGCGTACGGAGGCGAGCGAGGCCCCGGACGCCGCCTCGGTCGCCGATGCCCCGGGCAGCGGTGCCCGCAGGGCCGACGGCCTGGCACACAGTGTCGACGGCCTGGCACACAGTGTCGACGGTCCGGCACACAGCGCAGACGGTCTGGCGCACAGCGCCGACGGCTTGGCGCACGGCCCCCGGACGGGTCACGATTCCCTGGCAGGATTGAGCACGGGATCAAAATCGTCGGGTACGGGAAGCAGGGCTGGCCGGGTGGGGGTGACCTACAAGTACTTCGGCGCTCCGAACGGGGCGACGGCCGCCCGCGTGCCGATCTCGATGCGCCCGGAGGAACTGGGCGGCGACGAGCTGGGCATGGGCGGCATGTTCACCAAGATCAAGCCGGAGACGATGGCCGCGATGGTCCTCACCGGCATCCAGGGCATACCCCTGCACAAGGTCCCCCCGCTGGAACTGGTCGTCCTGCACCCCGACTACGCCGTGGTGAAGCTCCCCATGACGGTGGTCGACCCGCTGCGCGGCATCGGCGAGGAGTCGGTGGGCGCCGCGGCCTTCATCTGGTCGACGGTCCCCGACCGGGGCGGCCCGAGCGACGCGTTCAACGTCTACCAACTCCTCCACGAGTGGCAGGACTTCTCGCACCGGCTGCACGAGGCGGGACATCAGGCGTACTGCCTGGTCTGGCCGTAGCCTCTCGCCCACCCTCACTCGCGCCGGTCTGCACGCCGGTACGTACGCCGTTACGCACTCCGGCTCACGCCCGGCGAGTTTTCAGGCCATTCTCAGCCGCCCGGAATGCCGACTGTCAGTGGCAGCCCCTACGCTTGTACACATGTCCTCCACTTCTTCGAGCCCTGGTTCCGCGCGTTCCGTCCGTTCCGCCGCCGTCGTCAACGCCGAGATCCGCGCGCTCTGGTCGCGCACGGACGGCGCGTTGTCACCGGCCGACGAGGCGCGCTACCAGGAGCTGCTCGTGGAGTGGGCCGCCGCCGTCCGCGAGGCCCTGGTGAAAGCCGCCTGACGGCGACCGCGCAGCGCTAACCGCTGGTCAAGGCTCGGTAAGGACCTGGCCTGTTCGACCGAGGGCGGGGCAGACTCCCCCGCATGCCGCTCATGCACCGCCTCCGCAGTGCCGCCCGCCGACGCCTTCGGGCCGTCCGCGCGGCGGTGGATCTCAGCCATCCCGCCCGCTCCCCGCTGGGCAGCGCGGTCGAGAACTGCGTGGTCTTCGAGGACGGCGTGCGCACCCCGCGCGACTGCTCGGCCGCCGAGGCGCTGGAGCGGGTCCGCAAGGGCGACGGCAAGGCCTTCGTCTGGATCGGCCTGCACGAACCCGAACAGGCCGAACTCGACGCGCTGGGCACCCTCTTCGGCCTGCATCCGCTCGCCCTGGCGGACGCCTCGGGCCCACACCGCCGCCCGCGCCTGATGCGGTACGACGACACGCTCTGCGCGGTCTTCAAGACCGTCCGCTACGTCGAGCACGAGCAACTCACCGCCACCAGCGAGGTCGTGGACACCGGTGAGCTGGTCGCCTTCGCGGGCCCCGACTTCGTCATCACCGTCCGGCACGGCGGCTCCGGCTCGCTCGGCCCCATCCGCGAGTCCCTCGAAGACATGCCGGAGCAGCTGAAGATGGGCCCGGCGGCCGTCCTGCACGCCCTCGCGGACTTCGTCGTGGACGAGTACGAGCGGGTCACCGACGCCGTCCAGGACGACATCGACTCCGTCGAGTCCATGGTCTTCAGCCCCGACTCGGGCCGCGTCGACGCCGGCCACATCTACCAGCTCAAGCGCGAACTCCTGGAGCTGAAACGGGCGGTGGCCCCGCTGGCCCGCCCGCTGCTGGCCCTCGCCGACCCGCTGAAGCCGCTGCCGCCCGTCGGGCCCGACCTCCAGCCGTACTTCCGGGACGTCGCCGACCACCTCGCCCGTACCGTCGAACAGCTCGCCTCGTACGACGCCCTGCTCGACTCGATACTCCAGGCGCACCTGGCCCAGGTGACCGTCGCCCAGAACGAGGACATGCGGAAGATCACCGCCTGGGCGGCGATCGTCGCCGTACCCACCATGGGCTGCGGGTTGTGGGGCATGAACTTCGAGCACATGCCGGAACTGGAATGGACGTACGGCTATCCGCTGGCCGTGTCCGTGATGGCCGCGGCGTGCTTCACCGTCCACCGCGCCTTCCGCCGGAACGGGTGGCTGTAGGGCTCCTACAGCTCCCGGTGCACCTTGGTGTTGGAGGCCTGGGCGCGCGGGCGGACCACCAGCAGGTCGATGTTGACGTGGCTGGGGCGCGAGACCGCCCAGGTGATCGTCTCGGCGACGTCGTCGGCGGTGAGCGGCTCGGCGACACCCGCGTAGACCTTGGCGGCCTTCTCCTGGTCGCCGTCGAAACGGGTCAGCGCGAACTCGTCCGTCTTGACCATGCCGGGCGCGACCTCGATCACGCGGACCGGGGTGCCGACGATCTCCAGCCGGAGGGTCTCCGCGAGGACGTGCGCGCCGTGCTTGGCGGCCACGTAACCGCCGCCGCCCTCGTACGTGCCGTGCCCGGCGGTCGAGGAGAGGATCACGACGGTGCCGTCGCCGGAGGCGGTGAGGGCGGGCAGCAGCGCCTGGGTGAGGTTGAGGGTCCCCAGCACGTTCGTCTCGTACATCTGCCGCCAGTCGGCGGGGTCCGAGGTGGCGATCGAGTCCGCGCCGAGGGCGCCGCCCGCGTTGTTCACCAGCACGGCGATCGTCTTGAAGGCGGTCGCGAACTCGTCGACGGCGGCCCGGTCGGTCACGTCCAGGGCGTACGGAACGGCCTGGTGACCGGCGGCGACGAGCTCCTCCGCGACGGCCTCGATACGGTCCTTGCGGCGGGCCGTGAGGACCACCCGGTAACCGGCCGCGGCCAGCTGCCGGGCCGTGGCCGCGCCGATTCCGCTGCTCGCTCCGGTGACGACGGCGATGGGGGCGCTGGGCATGCGGGGTGCTCCTCGGACGTGACGACGGATGGCCTGCGTACGAGGATAGGCGGGCTCAGCGCCCTCTTGGGGCGTACATGATCAACGCCATACCGGCGAGGCAGACCAGCGCGCCGAGCACGTCCCACCGGTCGGGGCGGTAGCCGTCGGCGACCATCCCCCAGGCGATCGAACCGGCGACGAAGACCCCGCCGTACGCGGCGAGGATCCGCCCGAAATTGCCGTCGGCCTGGAGCGTCGCGACGAACCCGTACAGCCCGAGCGCGATCACCCCCGCCCCGATCCACACCCATCCCTTGTGCTCCCGCACCCCCTGCCAGACCAGCCACGCGCCCCCGATCTCGAAGAGGGCGGCGACGAGGAAGAGTGCTGCTGAGCGGGCGACGATCATGGTCATAAGGGTGGCATGGGGGTGGGGCGGGAGCGCTCCGTGAACCGGGCGGGTACGTAGGCGCACATGACGAAGCCCCTGAGACTGCTGGCCCTCCTGCTGACCGCCGCGACCCTCTCCGCAACCGGCCCGGCCTCTGCCTCCTCCGGCGTGGAATCGGACCTCGCCCACCACGGACGTGTCGTGTACGAGGACGACGGGCGGCTCGACCTCCACCTCCGCACCTGGAACCACGGCCCGGCGAGTCTGGCCTCGGGGACGGTCCAGCTCACCTTCTCCACCGCGGTGACCGGCCCGCTCCCCACCGCGTGCGCGCGCCGCACCCCCACGGTCCTCCTCTGCGAGACGGGCCCCCTGCGTGCCGGGACCCCGTCCCCCACCCCTCTCCACCTGACCCTGCGCGTCCCGAACACCCCGGACGAACTCTGGCTCGACATCCAGACCGCCCGCCCCACGGCCACCCGCGATCTGAACCCGGCCAACGACCACCAGCACGTCCTGGCCCTGTCCACGGGGGACCCCTACTACTTCTGACCCCCACCCGGCACCGGGCCAAGCTTTCCGCCCCAGCCCCGCCCCTTCACCTAAAGCGCTCAGCCGCGCGGCTCGTGGTCGGCTGCTCGCGCAGTTCCCCGCGCCCCTTTCAGGGGCGCGGGACTGTGCCAATTTGCGGCTCCGCCGCGCGGGCGCGCCCAACCACAACTCCCGCCCCTCAAGGGGCGCGGGGAACTGCGCAAAAACGCCAGCCACACCCCACCCGCACAGAACCCTTCACAGCCCCGCAGGGTTACGGGAAGGGGCGGGTAGGGGAGCAAACCCACCCCGGCACCGGGTGCCGCCCCGACCCCGGCCCCGCGCAGCACCCCACCCCGGCACCGGGAGCTGACCCGACCCCGCCCCGCCCCGCGCCCCAGCGGCCCGCACGGGATGCCCGTAAACCCCCGCCCGCCCCGCGCCCCAGCGGTCAGCGGCCCGCCCTCCGCCGCTGCCTCCCACTCGGCTCGTACGCCGCCCACGCCGCATACCCGTCCGGCCGCACCAGCAACGACGACCCCCTCGCCCAGTGCGCCCGCACCGTATGCGGCGGCACCGCCACCGGCACCGGCCCGTCGGCGGAAGCGACCAGCACGTGTTCACCCTTCCGCAGCAGCTCGTACAGGCGGCCCTCCGCGAGCGCCAGGTCCGGGACCCGCCGCCCCACCAGCGGATGCTCCCCCCGCTCCGCCCCGTACGAGATCCCGATCCCCGAGATCATCCGCATCGCCCGCCCGGACAGCGGCCGCACGCTCCCCGCGAGCCGGGCGGCCACCGCCCGTCCCGCCCGGGTCAGCGGGCCGCCCGCCATCGCGCCCCGCACCATGGCCCCGCTGACCCGCAGCACCATCGCCCCGACCGGGTGCCGTTCGGCGTGGTAGGTGTCGAGGAGTTCGTCCTCGGCCCGCCCGCGCAGCACCGCCGCCAGCTTCCAGGAGAGGTTCGCGGCGTCCTGGATGCCGGTGTTCATGCCCATGCCGCCGGCCGGCGAGTGCACGTGCGCGGCGTCGCCGACGAGGAAGACCCGGCCGACCCGGTAGGACGGGACCTGGCGTTCGTCGCTGTGGAAGCGGGAGAGGAAGCGCGGGTCGTGCAGCCCGTGGTCCACCCCGAGCGCCGTCCGGGCGATCTCCTGGATCTCGGACAGCTCCACCGGGTCCGACTCCGCCGCCTCCCGGCCCCTCGACCAGCCCATCACCCGGTAGTACCCGTCCCCGAACGGCACCACGAAGGCGAAGGCATCGCCCTTGCCGCCCACGGTCAGGACCGACTCCGGCTCCTGGGCCAGGCGTACGTCCGACAGCACCATCGAGGTGATCACCGACTCCCCCGGGAACGGCAGCCCCAGCGACTCCCGCACCCGGCTGCGCACCCCGTCCGCCCCCGCCAGGTACGGCGCACCCAGCTCGAAGGGGTCCCCGTCGGCGGTCCGCAGCCGGGCCGTGACGCCCGTGGTGCGCGGCTCGACGCCGACCAGCTCCGTGTCGTACCGGAAGTCGACGCCGACGGCCCGCGCCCGGCGCTCCAGGACGCGTTCCACCTCGTACTGCGGAGTGATCAGCACAAAGGGGAAGCGCGACCGGAGCCGGGAGAGGTCCAGGGCGAAAGAACCGAAGAGGTTCAGCCGGGTGAGCTTCTGGCCGGTCTTCAGGAGGTCGTCGGCGAGGCCCCGCGCGTCCAGGACCTCCAGCGTGCGCGCGTGCACGGCGAACGCACGGGTGAGGTTCCCGGCGGTGTGCGCGCGGCGTTCGACCACGGTGACCTTCAGTCCCGCGGCGGCGAGATCGCCCGCGAGGAGGAGACCGGCGGGGCCCGCGCCGACGACGATCACGTCGGGGGCCGTGTGGTGGGGCGTGCTGTCCTGGGCGTCCTTGGGGGTCGGCATGTCCGCTCCCTCCCCGCCGGGCGCGGGGTGTACACCGGGCGGGCGCAAGTCGGGGTCGGCCCCGCGCACAAGGGTGCGGGCAGTCGTTCGACCATTCGGACATTTGTGTTTAAAAGGTGCAGTCAGGGGGAGGAGGGGTGAGTCCCCCCGCCCCCGAGGCCCCGCAAGGTTCCCCCCGCATGCCGAGCATCTCCCTCCCCTGGCTCCACCACACGCTCCCGCACGTGCGCGGCCTCGACACGAGCCGGTACGGATCACGGAAACTGCGCGCGGAACGCCAGGCGGACAACGCCCGGCAGCGCGCCGCCGACGCCCTCGACCTCGCCCTGTGCATCGGCGAGCTCATCGCGGGCAACGGGGCCTCCGCCGAGGAGACCGTCGCCGCGATCCTGGTCATCGCCGACGCCTACGGCCTCGAAGGCTGCGAGTCCGACGTCACCCTCAACGCCGTCGAACTCACCGGGCACGCCGCGGGCGACGCCGTACCCCTCATGGGCAAACGCATCATCCAGCACCACACGACCGACTTCGCGACCCTGGAGAACACCCAGCTCCTCGTCCAGGCCATCCACGACGGCACCCTCTCCCTGGCCGAAGCCCGCAAGGCCGCCGCCGAGCTGATCCCCGAACCCGAACGGCCCGGCGCCCTGCGCCCCTGGAAGCGCCGCTACACCGGACACGCCCTGGTCGGCCTCATCGCCGCCGCCGCCAGTGTCCTGACCGGCGCCAAACTCGGCGTCGCGCTCTGCGCGCTCCTCGCGGCGGTCACCGGCAACTGGATCAGCTCCTCGCTGGCCCGGTACGGCGTCCCCGCCTTCTACCGCTTCACGCTCGCCGCCATACCGGCCGCCGCCGTCGCCCTCGTCGTGCACGCGCTCTGGCCCGGCGTCGCCAGCCAGTCGATCATCATCGCCGGGGTCCTCGTCCTGCTGCCCACCATGGCCGCCACCAGCGCCGTCCAGGACTCCCTCGCCGGGCACTACCTCACCGCCGTCGCCCGCCTGCTGGAAACCTTGACGATCTTCGCCTCGGTGGTGCTCGGCACCGGCCTGGTGCTGGGCCTCGCCACCCGGCTCGGGCTCGACGTACCGACCCTGCCGTCCGTACGCGCCACCTCCGGCGCCTACCTCGACTGGCGGCTGGTCGCCGCCGCCCTCTTCGCCGTCGGCATCGCCGCCCGCTACAAGGTCGCCCCGCGCAAATGGGCCGCCGTCGGCCTGCTCGGCCTCGCGGGCGTCCTCGTCTACGCCGAACTCCGCGAACTGGGCTTCTCCCCGATCACCGCCACCGGCATCGCCGCCGTCGCCGTCGCCGTCGGCGGCCACTTCCTCTCCCGCCGCGCCCGCACCTCTGCCCTCCCCTGGGTCATCCCGGCGGCGGCCCCGCTGCTGCCCGGAACCCTGATCTACAAGGCCCTGTACGCCGTCACCAACGGCGAGGTCCTGGAGGGGGCCACCGGCATGGTCCGGGCCCTCGGCGTGATCCTGGCCCTGGCGGGCGGCATCTCGGTGGTCGGCGAGACCGTGCAGTTCCTGCGCCGCTGGCGGGCGGTACGGGCCGCCGTGCGGGCCGACACGGCCGCCGATGCCGCGCAGCCGCCCGCGGACGCGGTGGTGGTCGCGTCGGAGACCACGACCGTACGGGGGTAGGAGGTACCGGCGGGACGCTCAGCCGAACTCGGCCAGCGCCGCGTCCACCACCTGGGCCAGCCGCGCGTGGTGCGCCCCGCGCCAGTACGGGCGCTCGCACGCCGTGCACTGCGCGAAAACGTCGTACGAACGCTCCGTACCGCCCTCCAGCAGCCCCGCCACCGACTCCTTCGTCGCCTCCTTCAGCTCCCCGTTGCACGCGGTGCAGCGCGTCCAGGGCGCAAGGACCGGCGCGAACCGGCCCAGCACGTCCCGCAGTTGCTCGTCCGGCTTGTCGCTGTAGACGTACGCCCCCGCGTGCAGCTCGCGCCGGCGCAGCAGCCCCCGGTCCCTGGACAGCAGGACTCGCCGGTCGCGGGCGGAGTACGTGGCCAGCGCGGGGTCACCGATGTCCTCGCTGAAGTACGCGACGTCGATGCCCAGCAGCCGCATCCGGCGCGCCAGGGTCCCCAGATGCACGTCGAGCAGGAACCGCAGCGGCGCACCCGCCACCTGCTGCGGCCGCGTCACCGCCGCCACGTCGATCCGCTCCCCCTGCCGGGGCACGTGCCCGACGCCGACCGGCCGCCCGTCCACGCTCAGCACGCCCACCTCGGTGAGCGGCACACCGAGCGACTCGACGACGTGCCCGAGCGTGGACACCCCGTCGGTCTCGGCCTCGGTCCGCCCGGCCCGCCGGTCAGCCGCGACGAAGAGATGCAGCTCCGACGCGAACGCAATGTCTATACGGGGTCCATTCACGCCCCCACCATGCCACCGCCCCCCACCCCGCGTTACACAATTTCCCCCAGCCCCAGCCCCCTTAGCCCCCTCGGGCGACGGGGCCGCCCTCCCCCCTCCTCCCCCCAGCCCCCTTGGGCGGCGGGGCCGCCCCCCGGGGGCGGAACGGGCGGGCAAGGGGGCGGCCCCTCCCGCTCCCGGCCCACCCGGGTGCCGCCCCTGGCCCCGCCCCCGTACCGGGCGAACCCCACAAGAGGCCCACCCCACCCCCGTACCCCCGACCCTCACCTCACCGGATCATCCAAGAACGGAAAGTCCCACGTGTGCGCCTCCGCATACGCCCACCCAATCGGCTCCGGCGACATGTTCGCCCTCTCCGCCACCGGCCTCCGCGCCTTCACCTCCCGCAGGAACTGCTCCCCCGTCCCCGGCTTCACAAAGACGTTCAGCCAGTACGACCCGCCGAAGGGCAGCCCCGCCGAATACGTCCACTTCTCCTTCTTGACGTAGTCGACCATCGTGTACGACGACGCCATCCCGAACCAGTTCTTCCCGTAGTCCGGCTCCCCCGCCAGCACCACCACCGCCGCCCCGTTCCTCGCGAACACCTCACGCGGAATCCCCTTCGGGTCCGCCATGTACGGGTCCGCGAGCCCTCCGAGGTCGATCGCCTGCTGGTCCTTGTTGAGCGCGTACGGGAAGACTCCCGCGTCCCCCATCCCCACCAGGCCCTTGATGCTCTTGTCCCGGGCCATGAGCCGGCCCAACTCCTCGTGCGCCTCCCGCAGATGGAAGCGGTACGTCATCCCGCCCACCATCGTCTCCAGCGGCGTCGCCGACACCGCGAACATCACACCCGCCGCCCCGACCACCAGCAACGGCGTCACCGTCCGCCCCCACAGCACCACGGCCACCGCCACCGCGACGGCACCGCCCGCGACGACGGCCTTCGGGTCGATCCCCGGCAACTCCTTGAAGTACATGGCCGCGAGACCCGTCAGCGCGAGCGCCAGCGCGGCCCACTTCGGTGCGGCCCCGTCGGCCGCCCGCGCCCCGCCCGGCAGCCTGCGCCCCTTGAGCGGACGGCACAGCAGCACCAGCGCCACCGGGGCGGTGAGCTGCCAGAAGAAACGGTTGTTGACGTCCATGTGCAGGACCGACAGCGGATAGAAGACCAGCGTGACGGCGACGGTCAACGCGGCCAGCACGGTCGGGGTGAGGTCCTGCAACGGCAGCGGGGTGTGCGTCGCGGGCCGCTCCCCCTGCCCGGGCACGCGCACGGCGGCGGCACCCGAACCCTCGCCGTTCTTCCGCTCCTTGCGGGCGTCCGCCCGCCGCCAGAGGATCTCGCACAGCACGGCACCGCCGACCAGCATCCCGACCACCGGCACGACCGGGTAGGTGAGCTGCTGCATGATGCCGAACGAGTCCACCGAACCGGACTTCACCAGGTACGTGTTGGGCATCGGATGCCCGAACCACCAGGCCCGCAGCACCCAGTACCCGACCAGACCGCCCGCGACCGCCAGCGCGCCGCGCACCTCGCGGCGGTCCTTGCGGTTGACCAGCGCGGCCCAGGCGACGGCCACGAACGCGTACCCCATGCCCTCGGGCCGCGACAGCGCGACCAGCACGGCCGCCGCCCAGCCCAGCGCGCCGAGCTTCCCGCGCCGGTACAGCACCCCGTACAGCAACGCGATGAAGAGCGCGAAGCTCCCGCTCTCCAGCCCGTGGAAGAAGTGCGAGACGAACAGAGGATTGGCCGCCATCACCGCGACGAGCGCGACCCGCTGGTAGCGCGGCACGTCCCGCAGCAACGCCGCGACCACGACCCCGCCGCCCAGCAGCAACAGCCCCAGCGCCTTGAAGAACGCCTCCACCGGCCAACCGGCCACCGCGGGAACGATCGACACGAACGCGTACAGCGGATTCGTGTACGCCTCGACCCTCGGCAGCCCGGACCCCGCCACGAACGGGTTCCAGTCCCACACCCCGCTCTCCACGAACGACTTCCCGTACCGCCAGGTGATGAAGGCGTCGTCCACGGTGAACCGGCACAGCCAGAACGCCATCCACCCCATGAGCCCCACCAGGCCCACGAGCGAAACACCAAAAACGGTACGGGCCAGCCACACGGGAATCCGGGGCAGCCGCGCACCGAGCGCGCTCGCACCGGACGGCTGCCCTCCTTCCCGCTGTTGGGGTTCGGGCGACAGATCAAGGACGGTCACGAGGCCGCCTTCCGGGAGAGGCGTGGGGGACAGGAAGCGCCCGACGGCCACGCACACCGACCGACCCGGGCAGACAACCCTTGATCCAATCGGCCACCCACCGCTTTGCCCCGGATTGCCCGCTCTCAACCCCTCCGAATCACCCGCACGGCAGCGTGACCCCGGCCCCTCCCCCTACTTCCAGTGCCCGGGCCGCTCCACCCCCACCGGAAGCCGCGTCCCCGCATCCCCGGTCCCCGCACTCACCTGCGACTGCGTCAGATACAACGCCTCGCTCAAATCCGCCCCCCGCACATCCGCATCCCGGAAGTCCGCCCCGATGACCTCCGCCCCCCGCAGATCCGCCCCACTCAAATCCGCGGCAATCAAATAAGCCCCCCGGAAATTCATCCCCCGCAGATCGGCCCCCGCCCGCCGCGCCCCCATCAGGTCCGCCCCCCGGAAATCAACCCTCCGCTTCTTCCCCTTCTTCTTCGGCGCGGGCACCCGGGCCGCCCACTCCCCCCGCACCAGCTCCCCGGCCCTCACCAGCACCGCGTTCACCCTCAACCGATGCCCCTCCACATCCAGCGCGACGAGTTCCTCCGCACTCCCCCGCGTGAGCTCCTCGGTCTCCTCCCGCAGCACCCGCAGCTCCCCCCACACGGGCCGCGCGGCATCCCGCCCCAACGCATCCCCCACGTACCAGAGCAGCTCGTGCAACTGCTTCATCACCGGCAACAGCGGAAACATCAACTCCGCACTCCCGGGCTCCTCCCGCCACCCCACCCCACCAAAGGTGACCTGCGACAGCTTCTGCCCCGCCCCGAAACAGTCATAGACCGTGCACCCGGAAAACCCCTCCCCCCGCAACTTCGCGTGAATCCCACACCCGAAGTCCTCCCCCAAATTCGGGCACGGCTTCCCCGCCGGCTTGTCGATGGCGAAGTCCGACGACTTCGTCAACGTCAACGCCACACAGCACAACCCGAAGCAACTCCCACAATCGGAACGCAGATCGGACGTCATCACGGCCTCGGCCTCGGACATGGGTCGAACTCCACTGGTGCGATTGCGGAAATACGGTCGGGAATGCGGTACGGGCACGGCAGTCGGGACAACAAAAGAGCCCCCGGCACCTTAGCCGGGGGCTCCTGCGCAGGGCCCGTTCAGCCCTTCACGCAGATGACCTGCTTCAGCTTCGCGACGACCTCCACCAGGTCACGCTGCTGGTCGATGACCTTCTCGATCGGCTTGTACGCGCCCGGGATCTCGTCCACCACCCCGGAGTCCTTGCGGCACTCCACGCCCTGCGTCTGTTCGGCGAGGTCCTTGGTGGAGAAGCGCCGCTTGGCGGCGGTCCGGCTCATCCGACGTCCCGCCCCGTGCGAGGCGGAGTTGAAGGAGGCCACATTGCCGAGGCCCTTCACGATGTACGAGCCCGTGCCCATCGAACCCGGGATGATCCCGAACTCCCCGGACCCGGCGCGGATCGCGCCCTTCCGGGTGACCAGGAGGTCCATGCCGTCGTAGCGCTCTTCGGCGACGTAGTTGTGGTGAGCGGAAATGACCGGTTCGAAGGTCACCTTGGCCTTCTTGAACTCACGGCGGACCACGTCCATGAAGAGGCCCATCATGATGGCCCGGTTGTGCTTCGCGTACTCCTGCGCCCAGAAGAGGTCATTGCGGTACGCCGCCATCTGCGGGGTGTCGGCGATGAAGACCGCCAGGTCACGGTCAACCAGGCCCTGGTTGTGCGGGAGCGTCTGGGCCTGCCCGATGTGGTGGTCGGCCAGTTCCTTGCCGATGTTCCGGGAACCGGAGTGCAGCATCAACCAGACCGATCCTGTTTCATCAAGACAGAACTCGATGAAGTGGTTGCCGGATCCGAGCGTTCCCATCTGCTTTGTGGCACGTTCTTGACGGAATTTGACCGCATCCGCGACCCCCTCGAACCTCCCCCAGAAGTCGTCCCACCCCGCCGTCGGGAAGCCGTGCAGGCGGCCCGGGTCGACCGGGTCGTCGTGCATGCCGCGGCCCACCGGGATGGCCTGTTCGATCTTGGAGCGGAGGCGGGAGAGGTCGCCCGGGAGGTCGTTCGCGGTGAGGGAGGTCTTGACGGCGGACATTCCGCAGCCGATGTCCACGCCCACCGCCGCCGGGCACACCGCACCCTTCATCGCGATGACCGAGCCCACCGTCGCGCCCTTGCCGTAGTGGACGTCCGGCATCACCGCCAGGCCCTTGATCCAGGGGAGCGTGGCGACGTTGCGGAGCTGCTGCATCGCGCCCTCCTCGACCGTCGTCGGGTCGGTCCACATCCGGATCGGGACCTTCGCCCCCGGCACTTCTACGTATGACATGAGTTCTCGGTCCCCCGGAATGGCAAGAAATAGGAATGAATGCGGGCAGAGCGCAAAAATGGGTGGGAATGGCCGCGAAAGGGACAGCGGACCGGCATCCACACCAGTGCGTGCGATACACATTGTGGTCATCGGCCACCGCAGGGCGGCAAACACTTTTCCTTCGAAGGGGGCCTGGACCGTGCCACGACTCACGGGCGGCAAGGCGGGCGTCACGGCTTACGCGAAGGCTCGCGCGAAGGCCTCCGCGCCCGGCATCGCGCTCCTCGCGGCCCTGGCCGCCGGCGTCACCGGTTGCTCCGGCACGGACGCCGGGCCCGACGGCGCAAGCGATTCAAAGTCCGGCGAGTCAGCCGCCCCGGCCGCACCCCCCGGCAAGTACCGCACCCTCCCCGAGCCCTGCCGGATCATCGACCGCGGCACCCTGAAGGCCATGCTGCCCGGCGCGGAGAAGCTGCCCGAGGAGCAGCAGCAGAAGCTGTTCGCGGGCGAGCCCGCGGTGACGTACGACACGGACCGGCGGGTCGGCTGCCACTGGAAGGCGGAGTCGCCGGACGCCACGCACCTGCTCACGGTGGACTTCGAGCGGGTGGTCTCGTACGACGACGCGGTGAGCGACGACGACCGCGCCCAGGCCGTGTACGACGAGCAGTTGAAGGCCGCGGACCTGCCCGCGCCGGTGAACCCGCCGCCCGCGTCCAGCGCCCCGCCGACCTCCTCGCCCCCGCCGAGCACGCCCCCCGGGCAGTCCGCCGGGACCTCCGGTTCGCCGGGCACTCCCGACGCGGTCGCGCTGCAGCCGCGTACCCTCGACGGTCTCGGGGACGATGCCTTCCTCGACGACGTGAGCGCGCCGGGCGGCTCGACGACGGCCAAGGACCGGACGGTCTCGGTCGTCTTCCGGACGTCCAACGTGATCGTGAGCGTCACGTACGGCGAGCAGCCGGGCCGACCCGATCAGCTTCCGGACGGCCGGGCGCTCCAGGACCGGGCGCAGGTCCTGGCCCGTAAGCTCGCCGAGCAGTTCTCCAACAGCGAATAGCGGCGCACAGCAGCGCGTCACAGCGAACAGCAGCGACAGTGATCCGACGTTAAGGAACTCAACGAACCATGTACCGAAAAGCTCCCCGTATCGCCCGCATACTGACCTGCGCGGTGGCCGCCCCGGCACTGCTCGTCGTGGCCGGCTGTTCGTCGGACTCCGGTTCTGGTTCCGGTGCGGACGGCGGCAAGAAGGACTCGGGCGCGGCGCAGGAGCAGCAGAAGAAGCCGTCGGCGCCGCCGACCGTGGCTCCGGCGAAGTTCGCCTCACTGCCGGACGCGTGCAAGGCGCTGAAGAAGGACACGGTCGAGGACCTGGTGCCGAAGGCCGACAAGGCGGAGGGCACGGCGGACGAGTCGTCGAACCCGCAGACGCGGCGGGGCTGCTCCTGGGGCGGTCTGGACGACAAGGGCGTGAAGGGTTCGCAGTACCACTACCTGACGTACTCGCTCCAGCTCTTCGAGTCGAACCAGGCGCTGGGCAGCGGTGAGAAGCGCGCCACGGAGTACGTGTCCAAGCAGGTCAACAAGGTGCAGGGCAAGGAGGGCGCGAAGGACGTGCGCGCCAATCCGGCCGAGGGCATCGGCGACCAGGCCTCGACGGTCGGCTACGGCGCGCGCGAGGCGGGCACGGACTTCAACCACGCGGTGGTGGTGACCCGTACCGGCAACGTCGTGGTGACGCTGGACTACAACGGCGCGGGCTACGCGGGCACGAAGGCGCCGGACCCGGCGGACCTGTTGAAGGGTGCGCAGAAGGCGGCGCAGGAGGTCGTGGCGTCGATCGCGGCGGCGAACAAGCAGTAGGCGCTCCGGATCGGCTCGTAGCCAACGAGTTGAGTACAAGTCGGTCCGCTTTAGAGGTTTTTGCGGGGGTTCGGTCCTCACCCGGAGGGCCGGGCCCCCGTTTCGGTGTGCCAGGCTGTGGCCGCCAGGCACGGAAGGTACAGACCGCGCGGGGACGCACGGAAGGGGTTCGCAGGTGGCCGCGATGCAGCTGACACGCACGCACCGAATACTGATCGGTGTGGTGGTCGCCGGTGCGGTGATCATCGCGGGGATCGGCTTCGCCGGTTCGTACGCGGCGGTGCGCGAACTCGCCGTCGAGAAGGGCTTCGGGAACTTTTCGCTGGTCTTCCCGATCGGTATCGACGCGGGCATCTGCGTGCTGCTCGCGCTGGACCTGTTGCTGACCTGGATGCGGATTCCGTTTCCGCTGCTGCGGCAGACCGCGTGGCTGCTGACGGCGGCGACGATCGCTTTCAACGGCGCTGCGTCGTGGCCGGACCCGCTGGGGGTCGGCATGCACGCGGTGATTCCGGTTCTGTTCGTGGTGTCGGTCGAGGCGGCGCGGCACGCGGTGGGCCGGATCGCGGACATCACCGCCGACAAGCACATGGAGGGCGTGCGGCTGACGCGCTGGCTGCTGTCGCCGTTGCCGACCTTCAAGCTGTGGCGGCGGATGAAGCTGTGGGAGCTGCGTTCGTACGAGCAGGTCATCAAGCTGGAGCAGGACCGGCTGATCTACCAGGCCCGGCTGCAGGCCCGCTTCGGCCGCTCCTGGAAGCGGAAGGCGCCGGTGGAGGCGCTGATGCCGCTGCGGCTGGCGAAGTACGGCATCCCACTCGCGGACACGGGTCCGGCGGGGCTGGCGGCGGCGGGCATCGAGCCGGTGCTGCTGCCGCCCGCGCCTGCGCCGTCTCCGTCGGGTGCGGCTCCGGCGCTGCCGGCCGCGCGGGAGGCGCAGGACGAGGCGGGTGCGATAGCCGAGGGCGGCCGGGTACGGCTGGAGAAGGACGAGGCGGGGGCCGGCGTTGTGCGGGAGGACGTCCCGGCGGCCGAGCCCGTCGCGGCCGCTCCCGCTCCCGCCCCCGCTCCGGAGGCCCCGGTCGCCCCGGTGCCCGAGCAGACGCCCCCGACGCACCCGAGCCAGTGGTTCGACGCGCCGCTCCCGGCGCAGCAGAAGCAGTACACGGGCGATTACGACCCCGAGGGCGCGCAGCAGGTGATGGTGCCCGCCGGACCCGGTCGCAGCCGCCCGCTCGGGGGGTACGACCCGGACTTCACGGCGGACGAGCCCGGTGCGGAGGCGGACTTCGTCCTGGACGACGACGCGTACTACGCGGCGTTCCGGCGGTGCGCGATCGAGAACGGGTCGTTCCCGACGCCGCTCCAGTTCGGTTCGTACCTGGTCGATCTGTACGGGCAGGAGCTGCCGGTCGAGGACCTGGAGATGTACGCGAAGCGGTACGAGGAGCAGTACCAGCTGGAGCTGGACGAGCACACGCCCTAGCGGCCGGCGGCCCTCTTCTCCTGCTTGCGGCGTACGTCGACGGCGATGCCGAAGGCGAGGCCCGCGACCGCCATCACGATGTAGAGGGCGGTGGGCGGGGTGAACCAGAGGTGGAGGAGGCCCCAGTCGCCGTCGGACCAGGTGCGGCCGATGAAGCCGAGGGCGCCTTGGATGCCGATGATCCAGCCGAGGGCGGCGAGGAGTTCGTTCTTCATACGTTCAGCCTCGCGTGTGGGGGATGCCGGGGGCATCCTGCCGGGGGTGGAGCCTCCGTCCCCGCCCTCCCCCGAAGTATGCAGTCCGCCCCCCGCTCCACCGGTTCCCCCACCCTCGGGGCTCCACCCCGGTTCCCCCACCCTCGGGGCGCCACCCCGGGGGCTCTACCCCCGGACCCCAGCCCGGGGCTCAACCCCGGGGGCTCCGCCCCCGGACCCCCGATGGGTGCCCCTGTCCCGCCCCTTCACCTAAAGCGCTCGCCGCGCGGCGATTGCACGGGTCCGTGCGGGTGCGTCGTGGCTGGTCGCGCAGTTCCCCGCGCCCCTGGATGGATGCCCTCCGGGCACCATCCCCCACCGGGCGGCGAAGCCGCCCCCTCCCTTCCCCCCCCCAGCCCCCCCCTTGGGCGCCGGGGCCGCCCCCTTCCCCACCCTCCCCCGAGCCCCCTTGGGCGGCGGGGCCGCCCTCCCCCTCCTCCCCCAGCCCCCTTGGGCGGCGGGGCCGCCCCCCGGGGGCGGAACGGGCGGGCAAGGGGGCGGCCCCTCCCGCTACCGGCCCCGCCCGGGAGCCCCAGCCCCGCACCGGACGCACGTCCCATGGGGCCCCCGCGCACGCAAAGGGGCGGCCACCCCACAAAGGTGGCCGCCCCAGCGACGTAAAACCGCCGCGCCGAAAGCTACGCGCCCAACAGCTTCCGCACCCTCTCCGCCCCCACCGCCAGCAGCAGCGTAGGCAGCCGCGGGCCCGTGTCCCGGCCCACCAGCAGCTGGTACAGCAGCGCGAAGAAGGTCCGCTGCGCCACCTTCAGCTCCGGCGTCGGCTTGGCGTCCGCCGCCAGCCCGGCCTGGATCTTCGGCACGCCGTAGACGAGCGTCGTCAGCCCGTCCAGCGACCAGTGCGAGTCGAGGCCCTCGACCAGCAGACGCAGCGACTCACGGTCCGCGTCGCCCAGCGCGGCCAGCGCGGCCGCGTCCGGCTCGTCCCGCACCAGCGTCCGCTGGTCGGCCGGCACGTACGACGTGATCCACGACTCCGCCCGGTCCAGCCGCGGCCGTACCTCGTCGAGCGAGCCGATCGGGTCGGAGGGGTCCAGTTCGCTCAGGATGCGCAGCGTCTGGTCCTCGGCACCGGCCGTGATGTCCGCGACCGAGGCCAGCGTCCGGTAGGAGAGCGGGCGCGGGGTGCGCGGGAGTTCGCCCGCGGCCGTACCGACCGCGCGGGAGTAGGCGGCCGCGTCCGCCGGGAGGACCGACCCGTCGGCCACCTTCAGCGAGAGCTTGTCCCACTCGTCGTACAGCCGCTGGATCTCCTGGTCGAAGGCGATCTTGAACGACTGGTTGGGCTTGCGGCGCGCGTACAGCCACCGCAGCAGCGGCGCTTCCATGATCTTCAGCGCGTCGCCGGGCGTCGGCACGCCGCCCTTGGAGGACGACATCTTGGCCATGCCGGAGATGCCCACGAACGCGTACATCGGGCCGATCGGCTGCACGCCGTCGAAGACCTCGCGCACGATCTGCCCGCCGACGACGAAGGACGAACCCGGCGAGGAGTGGTCGACGCCGCTGGGCTCGAAGATCACGCCCTCGTACGCCCACCGCATCGGCCAGTCGACCTTCCAGACCAGCTTGCCGCGGTTGAAGTCGTTCAGGAAGACGGTCTCGGTGAAGCCGCACACGCAGGTGTAGGTCAGCTCGGTCGACTCGTCGTCGTACGCCGTCACTGTCGTCAGGTCGCGCTCGCACTGCCCGCAGTAGGGCTTGTACGGGTAGTACGCGCCGCCGCTCGTGCCGTCGTCCTCGGACGCCGCGCCGGAGCCCTCGGCGGCCTCCAGCTCGGCCTCGTCGACCGGCTTCTGGGACTTCTTGCCCGCCGCCGGGTCCTTCTTGGTGCGGTAGCGGTCGAGTACGGCGTCGATGTCCGCGCGGTGCTTCATCGCGTGCAGGACCTGCTCGCGGTAGGTGCCCGCGGTGTACTGCTCGGTCTGGCTGATGCCGTCGAACTCCACGCCGAGCTCGGCCAGGGCCGCCACCATGGGCGCCTTGAAGTGCTCGGCCCAGTTCGGGTACGAGGAACCGGCCGGGGCGGGGACCGAGGTCAGCGGCTTGCCGATGTGCTCGGCCCAGGACTCGTCGATGCCCGGGACGCCGTTCGGAACCTTGCGGTAGCGGTCGTAGTCGTCCCAGGAGATGAGGTGGCGGACCTCGTACCCGCGGCGGCGGATCTCGTCGGCGACCAGGTGCGGGGTCATGACCTCGCGGAGGTTGCCGAGGTGGATCGGGCCGGAGGGGGAGAGGCCGGACGCGACGACGACCGGTTTGCCAGGCGCACGTCGCTCCGACTCGGCGATGACATCGTCCGCGAAACGGGAGACCCAGTCGGTCTCGGGGGTGCTGCTCTGGGACACGGTCGGCACGTCCTTGATTCCCCGGAAGCTCTCCGGATGGTGTGAAAGCTGGCAGGGGCCATTCTCCCAGACGGGAGGAGTCCGCCCGGGGTTGCTTTATATCCGAGAAGGCGACGCGCACCCGCGTGAAATACTGGGGTTGTCCACTCAACCCCATCACCAACAGGAACGGCACCCCATGGCCTCGGTCCCCTCGCTCGCTTCGACCGTCAACCAGCGCCTCGCGGACGCGCTCTCGGCTGCCCTGCCGGACGCCGCCCCCGCGGACCCGCTGCTGCGCCGAAGCGACCGGGCCGACTTCCAGGCCAACGGCATCCTGGCGCTGGCCAAGAAGGCGAAGGCGAACCCGAGGGAGCTGGCGACCCAGGTCGTCTCGCACCTCACCACCGGTGACGTGCTGGCCGACGTCGAGGTCTCCGGCCCCGGCTTCCTGAACGTCACCGTCACCGACCGCGCCATCACCGAGACCCTCGCCGCGCGGGCCGCCGACGCGCGCCTGGGCGTTCCGTACAACGAGAACGCCGGCACGACCGTCATCGACTACGCCCAGCCGAACGTGGCCAAGGAGATGCACGTCGGCCACCTGCGCTCCGCCGTGATCGGCGACGCCCTGCGCAACATGCTGGACTTCACCGGCGAGAAGACGATCGGCCGCCACCACATCGGCGACTGGGGCACCCAGTTCGGCATGCTCATCCAGTACCTGATCGAGCACCCCGACCAGCTGGCCCCGGCCGACGAGGTCGACGGCCAGCAGGCGATGAGCAGCCTCAACCGCGTCTACAAGGCGTCGCGGGCGGTCTTCGACGCGGACGAGGAGTTCAAGGAGCGGGCCCGCAAGCGGGTCGTCGCCCTGCAGTCCGGCGACAAGGAGACGCTCGACCTGTGGCAGCGGTTCGTGGACGAGTCGAAGGTCTACTTCTACTCGGTCTTCGAGAAGCTGGACATGCAGGTCCGGGACGAGGAGATCGTCGGCGAGTCCGCGTACAACGACCTGATGCCGGAGACGGCGCGGCTGCTGGAGGAGTCGGGCGTGGCCGTCCGCTCCGAGGGCGCGCTGGTCGTCTTCTTCGACGAGATCCGCGGCAAGGACGACCAGCCGGTCCCGCTGATCGTGCAGAAGGCCGACGGCGGCTTCGGCTACGCGGCCTCCGACCTGTCCGCGATCCGCAACCGGGTCCTGGACCTGAACGCGTCGACCCTCCTGTACGTCGTGGACGTGCGGCAGTCCCTGCACTTCAAGATGGTCTTCGAGGCGGCCCGCCGGATGGGCTGGCTGAACGACGACGTCACCGCGCACAACATGGGCTACGGCACGGTGCTGGGCGCGGACGGCAAGCCGTTCAAGACGCGGGCGGGCGAGACGGTGCGCCTGGAGGACCTCCTCGACGAGGCGATCGAGCGGGCGACGACGGTCGTGCGGGAGAAGAACAACGAGAAGGTGAGCCTGTCCGAGGCCGAGATCGTCGCCAACGGTGCGGACATCGGCATCGGCGCCGTGAAGTACGCCGACCTGTCGACGTCGGCCGCCCGCGACTACAAGTTCGACCTCGACCAGATGGTCTCGCTCAACGGCGACACCAGCGTGTACAGCCAGTACGCGTACGCCCGGGCCCGGTCCATCCTGCGGGACGCGGGCGACCGCAAGCCGGTGGCCCACCCGGAGCTGGAACTCGCCGCCGCGGAGCGGGCGCTGGGCCTGCACCTGGACCAGTTCGGCGAGGTCGTCGCCGAGGCGGCCGCCTCGTACGAGCCGCACAAGCTGGCCGCGTACGTCTACCGCCTCTCCTCCCTCTTCACCACGTTCTACTCCGAGTGCCCGGTCATCAAGCCGGCCCCGGCCCTCGAAGTCGCCGAGAACCGCCTCTTCCTCTGCGACCTGACGGCCCGCACCATCCACAAGGCGATGGGGCTGCTGGGCATCCGCACCCCCGAGCGCCTCTGACCCCTGCGCGCTCCGAACGCGTACGGCCCGGCGGAAGCTCTCCTTCCGCCGGGCCGTACCCGTACCTGACCTCCGAAGTCCTACGGGGCGTCCGGGGCGTACGGGGTGTCCCCCTCGTCCGTCGCCCTCTCCCACGCGGTGCCGCCCAGCATGTGCAGGTAGGCGGGTCGGCCCGCTCCTCCGCTGGTACGGAACGGCTTGCCCCGGTCGTCGATGCGCCGGACGCCGCGCTGCCCGCCGCTGGACCACTCCAGCTCCAGGTACCACCTCACGTCGTGCGCGCGGGCCTTCACCTTGACGTAGAAGACCTCGGGATCGGTCTCACTGATCTTGTACGGGAAGTCGCGCTGCCCGGCGCCCGGAACGGCGTCGGGGCGCACCGCGTCGAGATCCACCGCGAAGGCCTTCGTCTCGACGTCGCCGCCGCACGCGGAGGTGCCGTCGTAGCGGTTCCAGGCGAGCGGGGGGCCGGTGCGTACGACGCGTACGTGCAGTGCCTCCAGGACGACGGTCTGCTGCGACCTGCCCTGGAGCGTGAGCGCCACGAGCTGCTCGTCGGCGGGGACCGCACCGTTGGAGGCGGCCCAGCCGGGGGCGTCCTGCTCGCCGGGCGGCGGGGCGACCTTGTCCGGCGGGCTGTCGACGAGGAAGTGCGGGCCGCACGGGGTCTCGAAGACGAACGGCCGTACCGCGACGCCGAAGGGAACCTCGTTCCGGGCAGCCGCTCCACCACCGGTCGATGCGGAATCCCGCTCCCTCTCCCGCTCCTTCTCCTTCTCCCGGGGCGTGCCGGTGGCGGAGGGAGACTTCGGGCGCGCCGTCCCGCTGCCGGGCGTGGCCGCACCCGGAACGGCGTCCGGCCGCGCCGAGGAGGAGGCGACGGCGTCCGCACCGGGCCGCCGGGCGGAATCGTCGCTGCCGGACGCACCGCCCCGCAGATTCACGGCGAGGGCGGCAGCGACCGCCACGGCCACCACCACACCTCCCCCGACCAGCACCCCCCGCCTCCGCCGCGCACGCCCCCGGACCTCCCCACCGCGGAACGACACGAGGGGGTCCGCCCCGCCGGCAGGGGCGCCGGGGCGGGGGCGCCCGGTCCCGGCACTCACCTCTCCGGCACCGGTGCCGGCGTGCCTGGTGGCCGCGTGCCCGGTGCCGGCGTGCCTGGTAGCCGCGTGCCCGGTGCCCACGTGCCTGGTGTCGGTGGCCGCGGCCCCGGCGCTGGTGTCCGCGTGCCTGGTGCTCGCGTCCCCGGCGCTGGTGCTCGCGTCCCCGGCGCTGGTGCTCGCGTCCCCGGCGCTGGTGGCCGCGTGCCCGGTGTCGACAACCCCGGTGCTGGTACCTGCCCGTCCGGGACGGGCGTCCTCGTCCTCGGAGGTGCCCGCCTCTCCAGTGCCGGTACTCGCCGCCCCCGTACCGATGCCCGTGCCCGTGCTCCCGGTGCCGATGCCCGCCCGTCCGGGACGGGCGTCCTCGTCCTCGGTGGGGCCCGCCTCTCCAGTGCCGGTACTCGCCGCCCCCGTGCCGATGCCGGTGCCCGTGCTCCCGGTACCGATGCCCGCCCGTCCGGCACTGGTGCCTGCGCCCCCGACACTCGCGCCCGCGTCCCCGGCACTGATGCCCGCGCCACCGGTGCCGGTGCCCGCCCGGCCAGCGCCGACAGCGGCCCGCCCGGCACCGGCATCCGCGCCTCCAGTACCGGTGGTCGCGTTCCCGCCCACCGTGCCGGTGCTCGCGTCCGTGCCTCCCGTACGGGCGCTCACACCTGTGCCCGCACCTGTGTCGCCGCCTGCGGTGGCAGCAGCGTCCACGCCTGCGGTGGCAGCACCAGCACCGGCCCCCGCACCCGCACCCGCACCCGCACCTACCTCACCGATACGCCCCGGCCCCGCGTCGGCCGCCGAAGTGTCCCCGCCCCCACCCCTCCGCCTGCGCGCCGCGTCGGCCACGATCCACAGCCGGTGGGCCTCCACCTTCTCCGCCGGTGCCGCCCCGCACACCCGTGCCAGCCGCTCCACCGGTGCGAACTCCGTCGGCACCGCGTCCCCGTTGCAGTACCGGTGGAGCGTCGACGTACTCATGTGCAGCCGCTTGGCCAGCACGCCGTAGCTCAGTCCCGAACGGGCCTTCCACTCCCGCAGCGTTTCCGCGAAAGCGGCGATGTCCCCGTCCCTGCCCACCGGTCCTCCGTTCCACCCCGGCATTCCAGGGCAACGACGTATTCACAGGTCACAGCCGGTGTCAGCGTTCCAGCGTCCCTGATTGCCCGTCAATCATGGCGGCTGGGACGGATGTTCCTGCAAGGTTCTGGCATCAAAACACGCCGCTCCCGGCCCCCGGTCGAGCGGCCCCCGCACTCGCGGCCCGTCACGCACCACCCACCACCGGAACGAGGTTCCTCATGTCCCGCAGCGCCCGTACCCGCCTCTTCGTCGCCACCTCCGCCGCCGCCCTGGCCGCCCTCTCGCTGACCGCCTGCGACAACGGCTCGGGCACCAAGGACGCGGGCCCCGCCCGCACCTCCGCCCCCGTCACCACCCCCCACCCGGACACCCAGACCGGCACGGACAACAAGGCCACCTCCGGCACACACACCGGCACCGGCACCGGCACCGGGTCCGGGTCCGGCACCAAGCCCCGCACGCCCCCCCGGCACACCACCCCGAACGCCCCCGCCAAGCGCCCCGTCTGCGACGCCTCCCGCATCAAGGTCACCGCGCAGGTCGTCAACCGCCCCCTCAACACGATGATCCTCACCGCCACCAACACGGGCCCGAAGCTCTGCGACCTCTTCTACTCCCCGGTCGTCCGCTTCGAGGGCGCGCAGTCCGTCCCCCCGACCATGGAGGACACCCAGCCGCAGGCGGTCGTCAGCCTGAACCCCGGCGAGAGCGGTTACGCCGCAGTGAAGCTCTCCTCCCCCACGGACACCCCCGACCCCGGCTACACCGCGAAGACCCTCTCGCTCGGTTTCTACGACGCCCAGCACCACAACCTCGACCGCTTCGCCCCGGTCCGCCTCCCCGCCAAGGGCGTCTACATCGACGCCGACATCCGGGTCTCCTACTGGCAGTCCTCCCTGGACGACGTCACCAGCCTCTGACCCGCCACCCCCGCCCCGCCCCAGACCCGAACGTCCCGCCCCACCTCACCGAAAGCCCCGTCGATCCGGGGCCTTCGGCAGCCCAAACCGGGCCGAACGGCACGTGTTTCCCTACCTCCCCCATACGAACCTGAGCACACCCCCCTCCCCGCCCAGGATCGGCCCCCGCATGTCTCCGCGCACCTCCGCCCTCGTCCGCCGCCTCGCCCTGCCCGGCACGGCGATCCTCGCCACGCTGCTGGTGAGCGGCTGTCAGGACACCACGAAGGCGGCAGCGCCCTCGATCTCCGCGTCCCCGTCCGCGACGGCCACCGCATCGGCCACCCCCTCGCCGACGCCCACCCCGACCGCCACGAGCACCCCCACAGCAGTGCCGACCCCCACGACCCCGACCCCGTCGGCCACGACCCCGAAGCCTGCCGCGCCCCCGCGCACGACCGCCCCCCAGCGGACGCACACCCCCCGCCAGTCCGCCCCCAAGACGAGCGCCCCCAAGACCCACGCCCCGAAGCCGCCTCAGCGCACCCAGGCCCCGGCGGGCGGGGCGATCCTCTCCCCGAGCGGCAAGCACTACCGGGCGGGCCAGTTCTGCCCGAAGCGCCTGAGGGGCGTGAGCACGGTGGACGACAGCGGCACCCGCATCTCCTGCTACGCCGCCCCCGGCGACCGCCTCCGCTGGCACTGACCCTCGTCGCTCTACCGGAACTCACCATGAAGAAGCACTCCCCAGGCTCCGCCCCTGTCCTCGATCCCGAGATACCAGAGGCCGACCGTGCCGCACTGCTCGCGCGGCCCGACCGGCTCATCGCCTCCACCCGGCCCGCTCCCCGACTGCTCGATGCGGACGGCGTCAAAAGCCGCCTGATCGGGGCGGTCGCGGCGGTCGTCGCAGGCACCGCGCTGGTGGCACTGCTGGCGCCGGCCCTGATCGTCCTGCTGTGCGTACTGGCCGGGCTCGGCGCTCTGGCCGGCCTCTGCACTCTCATGCGGGACTGGGAGTACGGACCTCTCGCGGCACTGGGCGGCGGAATCTTCACCGGCATGCTCTGCCACGGGGTGGCGGAGGCGATCGGCTCCACCGCCATGCGCGGTTTCCTCGCGACGGCCGCCGCCCTCGGGGGCGCGGGCTGGCTGGTGTGGCTGCGTCGCCGCCTCGCCCTGAACCGTACGCTCGCCACGCACCACGGCAGCTACGTAATCGCCTGCGAACTGGACGACATCGCGACCGGCCAACTGTCCCGTGTGGACGACGCGCAGGAGACCGTCGTCCGGTCCACCGCCCTGCTCGGGGACGCCGTGGACACCCTCCAGGCCGGCACCGCGTTTCCGCACCACCGGTGGCAGATCGCCAAGAGCCTGTCCGAACAGACCGCGCGCCGCACCGAGTTGGCCGAGGCGTTCGGGAAGGATCCGGGGCCGCAGGTGCGGGAACTCCTTGCGGCCCAGCGGCAGGCCCTCGCCGTGGTGACGGACTCCACCGAGCGTCGCATCGCCGCGATCGAGGAGTACGCGACCCACCTGACCCGCGCCCTCGCCGCCCACGAGGACCTCCGCTCCTACGAAGAGCTGCGCGCCCGCAACACGACGTACGAGCAGATGCTCGCGGCGACCGTCGCCGACGACCTGGCGGGCGACGACCTGCACGCCCTGCCCTGCGCCGCCCAGGCGACGGAAGCAACCCTGGCCGCGCGCCTGGAGGAACTGCGTGAGGCCGGACAGCGCCTCAGCGAGACCGCCCGCAGCTGCGCCCCTTAATCCCCCTGGGCTCCCCAGCCGTCCGCCCACATCCACCCCGGGTTCCGGGTTCCCCGGCCCGGCCCGGTCTCAGGCCCCCAACGGCAGCCCTCTCTCTGCCGCCCACTTCTCGAACAGGCCCGCCACCGGCCCACTCGGCACCGCCACCACGTGTGCCGTGGACCGGTGGTCGGCGGCCAGCGGCCCCAGCAGGCGCACCTTCCCCGCCTCCAGCGGCAGCCTCGGCCTCTTGCGGCCCGCCCACGGCCCCGGCACGAACAGCGAGCGTCCCGCCCGTGTCCTGGATGCCTCCACCACCCGCCCGGAGGCGGCCAGTTCCTCCTTGGCGGCCTTGAAGCGGGCGGGCTTCCAGGCCGTCCACTGCCTGACCATCCGGTCCGTCGGATCGGGCAGCACGGCCAGCATCAGGAAGTACGCCGCCGCGTCGGCGCCCAGCCCGTACCCCTGCGCGCACGCCTCCACCACGTGCGGCGCCGACCGCGCCGGGTACTGCGCCCACCCCGACGCCGAGCCCGCCACCGATGCCGCCTCCGCCTCCGCCTCCAACGCCCGCCCCAGCTCGCCGAATTCAGGTGACAGCAGCACCTTCAGGTCCGCCAGCCCGGGCAGCCCGTTCGCCGCCGGAACCCACTGGGAGGGCAGGACCCCGTCCAGGTAGGCGTCCAGCTCCTCCAGCACCGGGTCCTGCGGGCCGCTGAGCAGCGCCGGATCGATCCGTACGGTGTCCATGACGTACGTGGCGTCGTTCTCGACCGTCACCGCCGGATGCCGTGTCGGCCCCCGTGTCTCCAGCGGATCGGGTGCCCCCATCAGGTAGTTGGACTGGGTGGCGAACACCGTGAGCGGACGGCCCGGCGCCCTCCCCTCCACCTCCGCCCGCAGCCGGCCTATCGCCGCCCCGATCGCGGGCCGCAGCGGGTCCCCGAGCGGTGTGCGGTACGCGAGCCACGCCGCCACCCGCACCGCGCCCAGCAGATCCGGCGGCCCCGCGTGCAACGGCAGCCCCTCGTCCAGCACCCCCGCCCCGGTCGCGACCCGCGCCGCCACCGCGTCGAACCGGAACACCGGCCACCAGTTCTGCCGCCCGCTCGGCCGGGCCCGCCAGAACACGCCCTCGCCGGTGGGCCGCACCCACTCCTTGCGCGCCAGCGGGAGGAGTGGGGCGGGTACGGGGATCGGCTCCCCGAAGCGCTCCCGCCACCAGCGCGCCGCCCGGGCCACGTCCGGGCCCTCGGTCCACAGGAGTTCGGGGTCGTCCGGGAGCAGCAGGTCGTACAGCGTCGCGATGTCCTCCGCGTCCACCAGGGCGCCCCACACCCCGGCCTCCGCCGCCACGTCCTCCTCCCGCACCTCCCACCCGTCCGGCAGGGCAAGCTTCGCGGTCGGCGGATTCGGCGCGCCGAACCCAGGCTGCGGCGCACACTCCAACTGCCCGACGAGCAGCGCCGTCGCGGCGGCCGCCGAGAGCCCCGTCGCCTCGCCGAACGCGGTGGCGAGGCCGGGCCGGGCGGGACGGCTGCCGCGCTCCTCCAGCAGCCGGGCGTACCGGGCGTACCACGCGGGCGGCCGCTGCGGAGTCGCTTCGCGCGTTTCGACCACCGCCACCCCGGCGGCGGCCAGCGGCCCGCCCTCCGCGAACTTCCCCTCCGGCGCGTACTCCAGGAGCAGTCGGTGCGTCGGCGACGCGTCCAGGACGACCGCGACGGAGGTCCGCGTCCGGTACACCCAGCCGGGAGCCGCACCCCGCTGCCCCGCCCAGTCCGTCCGTACGGTCCGCCACTCCCCCGGAGCACCGCCCCCGGCCGTCGCGGAGGCCCCGGTGAGGAAGGGCAACCTCGCGTACCCGGCGAACTCCTCCGGTCGCGTGTTGTCCTGCCGCCACCACCGCGACCCGTGCATCAGCACGTGCCGGGAGGCGTAGGCGTGCAGGGAGAACAGGTTCCCGAGGGCGACCGTCGTGACCGGCGACCGCACGCCGGGCTCCATCACGTCCCCGTCCCACAGCGGGACTTCCTGCGCCCGCGACCAGGCGACCAGGTCGACGCACAGCTTCCCCACCCCCCGCTCGGGCAGCGGGACGTCCTTCGCCACGGTCTCTTCCGGGGCCGCGTCGTCCCCCTTCCCCAACCGGGCGATCAGCTGTGCCAGGCCCACCCGGCAGTTCACCGTCTCCTGCACCAGGAGCGCGTCCGTCACCGGCATCCCCGCGACCCGGTACGTCGATGTGGGCTCCCCGGCCGCGAGACGCCCTTCGACCTCGGCCCGCTCCGCACCCCCCGGCAGCTCCCGCAGCAGCAGCTGCACCGGGTCGACTCCCGCGAGCTCCTCGGCCAGTGCGGCGCGCACGTCCTCCGGGAGCGCCTCCACCGCCGCCCCCGCGTGCACGAACCTGCCGAGCAGCAGCGACAGTCCGCGTACGTCGAGTCCGCCGCCCCGCAGCCGCTCGCGTTCGGCGGCGCACCACTCTCCCAGCGCCCGGTGCCCCAGCTCGTTCGCGAACAGCTCCGGCAGTGCGTCCCAGCCCTTGACCTCGTGCGGCTGGTACCAGGAGTTGCCGCCCGGTGTGAGGTCGTCCGTCATGTCGAGCAGGGCCCGCAGCAGCCTCGCGAGCTCCCGCGCGAACCGCGCGTCGGCCCGCACGAACCGCAGCTCCGGACGGCTCGCCACCACCACGTCGGACAGCTTGGTCCCGTCGAACAGCGGCGGCGGGTCCGCCACGGGCACCCCGTGTTCCAGCAGCAGGTCGATCAGGTCCAGCGGCAGCGCCCGCGAGTGGTCCCTGCGCAGTGACGCGTACGGGATCTCCACGGCAACGCCGTCCGCCCGCAGTCGCGGCGCGATCCGCTGCGCCAGTTCGTACAGCATCGGGCCGGCCTGCTGCCGGGTGCTGAAGGAGTGGATGCAGCGGCCGAACCAGCCCGCCGCCTCCCCCGCCGACAGGCCCTCCTCCTCGCCGAGCAGACGGGCCAACAGCCCGCTGCGCTCGACGAACTCCCTCCACAGGCTGTGCAGGACGGGCCGGGCGGTCGGGATGAGCCGCATGATGCCCGCCCGCGCGGTCTCGGGCTGCTCGGCGACCGCCCGTTCGTACGCCTTGCCCTTGAGGACGGCCGTCCAGAACGCGTCCTCCCGCAACGCCACGTCCCCGATCAGCCCGGAGTCCACGAGCAGCTTCGCCAGCTCCGCCTCGGGGTCGCGGCTCGCCGCCTTGGCCACCTTGGCGAGGTCGGCCGGCAGCTGGGCGTACACCCAGGGCTCCGCGCTCTCGGTGTTCCCGTTCACCCGGCGGACGAGCAGTTCACGGAAGTCCGCGACGTGTTCCGGGGTGCAGACGCCCTTCACCGCCAGTTCCTTGGCGCGGGCGCGCAGGGTCGTCGCCGAGATCGCGCCCGAGGCGGCGAAGTGCAGGTACCGGCCGTGCAGCCAGGTGTCGTCCATCGGCCGCCCGCGCTCCCGCTCGGCGAGGCGGGCCCGCCCGAAGTAGGCCGAGGCGGTCTCGACGTCCACGCCGTGTCCGCCGGGGTGGCCGTGCAGGCAGTTCAGGGCGATCTCGTCGAGGAACAGCGGGACGAGGACAGGCGCGCTCTTCTCCAGCGACTTGAAGAAGGCGTCGATGTCCTTCTTGTACAGCCCGCAGTCGAAGAGCGTCCGAGCCTGCTCCAGCACGGTCTCCTCCATGCCGGGATGTGCCGCCAACGCCCGCTCCGGGAAGGGGAGTTCCGGCGCGTGTCCGGGCACGTACGCGACCTCGAAGCCCTCCGCCCGCTCCCACCCGGCGTGCTCCATCACCACGTCCCGGTACCGGGCGGCCTCCTCCGCCACCACCATGACGATCCGGTGCCCGGTCAGGGAGTGCTCGTACGCCCGCCCGACCAGCAGCGCCCCGCCCACGCCCTCGTCGACCCCCACACCGGCACCGGCACCCCCTATGCCCGCCGCCTCCAGCGCCGCCCCCCACACCGCGTCCGCCGCCAGCTCCTCCGGCACGGCCGTCACCCCGTCGTCCGCCCAGCTCAGCGCCCGCGCCCGGCAGTCGTTCCGGTGCAGCCGCAGCATCCGCAGGAACCGGGTCATGGCGGCCAGTTCGGGGTGCCCCTCCGCCTTCTTCGGCACCTGCTTGAGCCGCCCCCCGCGCGGGTTGCGGAACTCCCACTCCAAGTCCGCGTCAAGACCCACCACGTACCCGTCGACCTCGAACCGCCACAGCACCCGAACCGCCCCCGTTCCCAGCGCACTTCTCCCCGCGAGCGGCCGCCCTCGACCGCCCCACCGACCCCTTTCCGATCAGTGCAACCACTGTAGAAGCCACCACTGACAACGCCCCGGGCCACCCGCCCCGCAGGTCACGCCCGCCGCCGACCACTGCGCGTCCATGGACGGCGGCCAGGCCGGGATGCGGGAGCGCACGGGGGTGCGGGAGCGCACGGGGGTGCGGGAGCGCACAGGGATGCGGAAGCGCACAGGGATGCAGAAGCGCACAGGGGTGTCGATGCGGCACGCCCCTCAGCGCAGCATCCGCGCCGCCTCCGTCGCCCAGTACGTCAGGATCATCTGCCCACCGGCCCGCTTGATGCCCGTCAGGGTCTCCAGGATCGCCCGCTCCCGCTCGATCCAGCCCTTCTCCGCCGCCGCCTCGACCATCGCGTACTCACCGCTGATCTGGTACGCGGCCACCGGCACGTCCACGCTCGCGGCGACCTTCGCGAGGATGTCGAGGTAGGGACCGGCGGGCTTCACCATCACCATGTCCGCGCCCTCCTCCAGGTCGAGCGCCAACTCCCGCAGGGACTCCCGGGCGTTGGCCGGGTCCTGCTGGTACGTCTTGCGGTCGCCCTTCAGCGACGACCCGACGGCCTCGCGGAACGGCCCGTAGAACGCGCTCGAATACTTCGCGGTGTACGCGAGGATCGCCACGTCCTCCCGCCCGATCCCGTCCAGCGCGTCGCGTACGACACCGATCTGACCGTCCATCATGCCGCTGGGTCCCACCACGTGCGCGCCCGCGTCGGCCTGCACCTGGGCCATCTCGGCGTACCGCTCCAGGGTGGCGTCGTTGTCGACGCGCCCTTCCGCGTCCAGCACACCGCAGTGCCCGTGGTCCGTGAACTCGTCCAGGCACAGGTCGGACATCACCACGAGGTCGTCCCCGACCTCCTCGCGCACCGCGCGCAGCGCGACCTGGAGGATCCCGTCCGGGTCCGTGCCCGCCGTGCCCGCCGCGTCCTTCTTCTCGTCGTCCGGGACGCCGAACAGCATGATTCCGGAGACGCCCGCCGCCACGGCCTCCGCCGCCGCCTTGCGCAGGGTGTCCAGCGTGTGCTGGTACACCCCGGGCATGGCGCCGATCGCCACCGGCTCGCTGATCCCCTCGCGCACGAACGCGGGCAGGATCAGGTCAGCGGGGTCCAGCCGGGTCTCGGCCACCATGCGCCGCATCGCCGGGGTGGTGCGCAACCGCCGGGGCCGAGCCCCCGGAAAAGAGCCATACACAGTCATGCGCCCACGCTACGCCCGCCACCCCCCGCCCTTTACCGACCCTCTGTCGGCCCCCTCGCCCTCCCCCACTCCCGCCCCACCCCACCCGTGTGGTGAGCTAGAGAGTCGCCCAGGCCCCCAGCCCCGGACATGGCCACCCCCGAAAGGACCCGCCCCGTGACGGACCGCCCCAACCCCGAAGCCCCCGAACCGAGCCCCGACCCCGAACTCGACCGCCTGCGCACCGAGCTCCGCCACCTCCGTGCCCGCGCCCAGGCCCACCCCCTGATCTCCCAGGCCCAGGGCATCCTCCAGGAGCGCTACTCCCTCCCCGACGGCGAATCCGCCTTCGCCCTCCTCCAGCGCGCCTCCCAGCAGCACAACGTCCGGATGCGCCAGCTGGTCGAGGCCGTCGTACGCACCCCGCGCCCCGACTCCCGCTCCCCGCTCTGGTTCCCGCAGCGCACCCGCCTGCCCGCGCCGCCGCTGACCTTCCCCGCGGCCCGCCGGGACACCTCCCGCGACGAGCCCAACCAGGCCTCCGTGCTGCGCGCGGTCCTCAGCCAGACCCTCGCCGTCCTGGACACCCCGATGGGCAACGTCCAGCTCCCCGACCGCGTCCGGGGCGGCCTGCGCCTGGAGCAGCACACCGGCCTCACCGCCGACTTCGTCGACTTCTTCGCCCATGTCGGCGAGGACGGCACCTCCTGCGCCCTCGCCGCCCGCGACGTCGCCCAGGTCACCGTCCACGACGTCGAGTCCGACCCCGTCTTCGACGAGGCCTCCCGGCGCGCGATCCTCGCCGCGGGCAGCCGCGCCGCCCACAGCGTGCCCCTGACCACCGCGTCGGGCATCTGCGTCGGCATGGTCTCCGCCCACCTGGACCGGCGGGTCAAAGGTTTCTCCACCGCCCAGACCGACGCCCTGGCCGCCCTCGGCGCCCAGGCCGGCCAGTGGCTCACCTGGTACAACCGCACCATCCTGATGGACGCCCTGGAGTACCTGCACGCCCTGGGCACCCGCCACCACGGCACGGCCGCCCGCCGCCGCTGAGCCCTTCCTCGTACGGACGAGGCAGCCGTACGGGACACGGACGAGGCAGCCGTACGAGAAAGGGGCGGCCCGCAGGGAAACCCCCGCGCACCGCCCCTCCCGGGACACGCCCTTACGTCGTACGCCGCCTGCGCGACCCCGGCCGCCGCTCGCTCGGCCGGGCCACGTGCTCCCCGGCCTCCAGCGCCGCCGTCCGCCGCGCCGCGCCGAACTCGGCCAGCGCCTCCGCCAGCCGCAGCACCGACGGCTCGGGCGACAAAACGTCGACCCGCAGCCCGTGCTCCTCGGCGGTCTTGGCCGTGGCGGGGCCGATGCACGCGATGACGGTCACGTTGTGCGGCTTCCCGGCGATGCCCACCAGATTCCGCACGGTCGAGGACGACGTGAAGAGCACGGCGTCGAAGCCACCGCCCTTGATCGCCTCCCGCGTGTCCGCCGGCGGCGGCGAGGCGCGCACGGTCCGGTAGGCGGTGACGTCGTCGACCTCCCAGCCCAGTTCGATGAGCCCCGCGACCAGCGTCTCCGTCGCGATGTCGGCGCGCGGCAGGAAGACGCGGTCGATCGGGTCGAAGACCGGGTCGTACGGCGGCCAGTCCTCCAGGAGACCCGCGGCCGACTGCTCACCACTGGGTACGAGGTCGGGCTTGACCCCGAACTCCACCAGCGCGGCGGCCGTCTGCTCGCCCACCGCGGCGACCTTGATCCCCGCGAAGGCCCGGGCGTCGAGCCCGTACTCCTCGAACTTCTCCCGCACCGCCTTGACCGCGTTCACCGAGGTGAAGGCGATCCACTCGTAGCGTCCGGTGACCAGGCCCTTCACGGCCCGCTCCATCTGCTGCGGGGTGCGCGGCGGCTCGACGGCGATCGTCGGCACCTCGTGGGGGACGGCACCGTACGACCTGAGCTGGTCGGAGAGCGACGCCGCCTGCTCCTTCGTGCGCGGTACGAGCACGCGCCACCCGAAGAGCGGCTTCGACTCGAACCACGACAGCTGGTCGCGCTGGGCGGCGGCACTGCGCTCACCGACCACGGCTATGACGCTCTGGTGGCCCTCCGGGGAGGGGAGCACCTTCGCCTGCTTGAGCACCTGGGCGACCGTGCCCAGCGTGGCGTTCCAGGTCCGCTGGCGGGTCGTCGTACCGGCGACGGTGACCGTCATCGGGGTGTCGGGCTTGCGGCCCGCCGAGACCAGCTCACCGGCGGCGGCGGCGACCGCGTCGAGCGTGGTCGAGACGACGGCGGTCGCGTCGGAGGCGCCCACCTCGCTCCAGCACCGCTCGTCGGCCGTCCGCGCGTCCACGAAGCGCACGTCGGCGCCCGCGGAGTCACGCAGCGGAACACCCGCGTAGGCGGGCACGCCGACGGCCGTGGCGACACCGGGAACGACCTCGAAGGCGACGCCCTCGGCAGCGCACGCGAGCATCTCCTCGCCCGCGTTGCCGTCGAGCCCGGGGTCGCCGGAGACCGCACGGACGACCCGCTTGCCGCTGCGCGCAGCCTCCATGACAAGATTGACCACGACCTTGGACGACATGGGCGTCCGGATCGCCGACGTGCCCGAAGTTACTGACGAGTCGTCAACTACGGCCAGCTGAGGCGTACTTACGCCCGCCTTGGCATGAGCGCGTACGACGTCCAGGACCGACGGCTCGGCGATGAGCACGTCCGCGCTCGCGAGCGCCTCGACGGCGCGCAGAGTCAGCAGGCCCGGATCACCGGGGCCGGCGCCGAGGAAGGTGACGTGCCCGGGTGCGGGGAACCCCGACGAAGCTGAGGACGCCGAGGATGCGGGTGTGGTGGTGGGGCTCAAAGTGCTCGCTCCCCCATAAGACCGGCCGCACCCTTGGCGAGCATCTCCGACGCGAGTTCGCGCCCGAGAGCCTCCGCGGCGTGGTGCGACGTGGGTACGGGACCGGTAGTGGACAGCTGCACCAGCTCGGCGCCGTCGATCGATCCGACGACTCCGCGCAGGCGCATTTCATTGACAATCTGCCCGTCAACCAACAGGTCGGCCAGAGCGCCAACAGGCGCACTGCAACCGGCCTCCAGGGCGGCGAGCAGGGCTCGCTCGGCCGTCACGGCGAACCGCGTGTGCGGGTCGTCGAGCTCGGCGAGCACGGCGGCGAGGTCGGCGTTGACCGCCGCGCACTCGATGGCCAGCGCCCCCTGACCGGGGGCGGGCAGGACGATCTCGGTGTCCAGGAACTCGGACACCTCTTCCACCCTGCCGATACGACGCAGTCCGGCCGCGGCGAGAACCACCGCGTCCAGCTCGCCGTTTCGTACGTAACCGACCCGGGTGTCGATGTTCCCCCGGATCGGGACGGTCTCGATCCGCAGCCCGTGACTGCGGGCGTACGCGTTCAGCTGCGCCATCCGGCGCGGCGAACCGGTGCCCACGCGCGCCCCGTCCGGCAGCTGCGCGAAACTCAGACCGTCCCGCGCCACGAGTACGTCGCGGGGGTCCTCCCGCACGGGCACGGCGGCGAGCGTCAGGTCGTCGGGCTGCGCGGTCGGCAGGTCCTTGAGCGAGTGCACGGCGAAGTCCACCTCGCCCCTCAGGAGCGCGTCGCGGAGCGCGGTGACGAAGACGCCGGTGCCGCCGATCTGGGCGAGCTGCTCCTTCGACACGTCGCCGTAGGTGGTGATCTCCACCAACTCCACGTCGCGGCCGGTGAGTTCACGTACCCACGTCGCGACGTGGCCGGACTGGGCCATGGCGAGCTTGCTGCGCCGAGTCCCCAGCTTCAAGGCCTTGGTGGCCTTCGCGGCATCAGTCATGCCCGCCCTCTCTTCGCACTCTCGGCACCCGTGGTGTCGTTCGTTTCGCCCTGCGGGCCGCTGTCGCCAGCACCCTTGGGTCCGTCCGCCCGGCTGACCGCCGCGACCGTCTGCGGGTCGAGGTCGAACAGTTCGCGCAGCGCGTCCGCGTACCCGGCGCCGCCGGGCTCGCTGGCCAGCTGCTTGACCCGTACGGTCGGCGCGTGCAGCAGCTTGTCGACCACGCGCCGCACGGTCTGCGTGATCTCCGCCCGCTGCTTGGCGTCCAGCCCTGGCAGCCGGCCTTCCAGCCGCGCCACCTCGTTGGTGACGACGTCGGCGGCCATGCTGCGCAGCGCCACCACGGTCGGGGTGATCTGCGCGGCCCGCTGGGCGGCGCCGAAGGCGGCCACCTCGTCGGCGACGATCCCGCGCACCTGATCCACGTCGGACGCCATCGGGGCGTCGGCCGAGGCGTCCGCCAGCGACTCGATGTCCACCAGGCGTACGCCGTCGAGCCGGTGCGCGGCGCCGTCGATGTCCCGCGGCATCGCCAGGTCCAGCAGCGCGAGGCGCACGGCCTGCCCGCTGTCGCCCAGCGGCCGGATCCGGGGCTGCGCCTGCGCGGCGGCCTCCCCGTTGTCGGCCCACGCGGCGTGCAGTTCCAGGGAGTTGGGGTCGGCCTCGTGACGCATCTGCGGTACGTGTCCGGGCTCGATCGCACCGGCCGCGCTCGCGGCGTCCAGGCCGAGGGCCGTGGCGACGTCCTCGACGGTGAGCACGAGGCCCGTCGCCCCGGTACAGGAGATCGCGAGGTCGACTCGTGTCAGCTCCTGGGCCACCTCGTCCATCGGTACGGCGCGCGCGGCCCCGCCCGACTGGTTGAGGATCTCCGCCAGGCGCTCGGCGCGCTCCGCGGTGCGGTTCGCGACGACGACCTCGGCGACCCCGACCCGTACCAGCGTGGCGGCGGCCAGCGAGGACATCGACCCGGCGCCGATCACCAGCGCCCGCTTGCCCGCGGCCCATTCGGCGACGGGTGCGCCGGCGGCGAGCTGTTCCAGACCGAACGTCACCAGCGACTGCCCGGCCCGGTCGATCCCGGTCTCGGAGTGCGCGCGCTTGCCGACCCGCAGCGCCTGCTGGAACAGGTCGTTGATCAGGCGGCCCGCGGTGTGCAGTTCCTGCCCGAGCGCGAGGGCGTCCTTGATCTGGCCGAGGATCTGCCCCTCGCCGACGACCATCGAGTCCAGACCGCACGCCACCGAGAAGAGGTGGTGGACGGCCCGGTCCTCGTAGTGCACGTACAGATAAGGGGTCAGCTCCTCCAGCCCCACCCCGCTGTGCTGCGCCAGCAACGTCGACAGCTCGGCGACACCGGCGTGGAACTTCTCCACGTCCGCGTACAGCTCGATGCGGTTGCAGGTGGCGAGCACCGTCGCCTCGGCGGCGGGCTCGGAGGCGAGGGTGTCCTGGAGCAGCTTCGCCTTCGCCTCCACGGACAGCGAGGCACGCTCCAGCACGCTGACGGGCGCGCTGCGGTGGCTCAGCCCGACGACCAGAAGACTCATGCCGGCATCACGGCGGGCACGTCGCCGTCGGGTCCCTTCCGGGGAGTGCCCTCGGCGGCGCGGGGCGGCAGCACGGCGGCGGCGGCCGCGGCGGCCTCCGCGTCACCGGCCTTGCGCTGCTCGTGGAAGGCGAGGATCTGCAGCTCGATCGAGAGATCGACCTTGCGTACGTCGACACCTTCCGGCACCTGGAGGACCGTCGGCGCGAAGTTGAGGATGGAGGTCACACCGGCGGCGATCAGCCGCTCGCTGACCTGCTGGGCGGCGCCCGCGGGAGTCGCGATGACCCCGATCGAGACGCCGTTCTCCTCGATGATCTTCTCCAGCTCGTCGGTGTGCTGGACGGGCATCCCGGCGACCGGCTTCCCGGCCATCGCGGGGTCCGCGTCTATCAGCGCGGCCACCCGGAAGCCACGGGAGGCGAACCCTCCGTAATTGGCCAGTGCCGCGCCGAGGTTACCGATGCCGACGATGACGACGGGCCAGTCCTGGGTGAGACCCAGCTCACGGGAGATCTGGTAGACGAGGTACTCGACGTCGTACCCGACGCCACGCGTCCCGTAGGAACCGAGGTACGAGAAGTCCTTCCGCAGCTTCGCGGAGTTGACCCCCGCGGCGGCGGCCAGCTCCTCCGACGACACGGTCGGAACCGACCGCTCGGAAAGGGCGGTCAGGGCACGCAAATACAGCGGAAGTCGGGCGACGGTGGCCTCGGGAATGCCTCGGCTACGGGTCGCCGGTCGGTGAGTTCGGCCAGTTGCCACGGTGCTCCTGCGGGATGAGCGGGGCTGTAGGCGGCCGTATGTCCCAAGACCGCCCCGTCGGATGCAGGCTATGTCTTTGTGAACGCGTGCACAAAGATTGTGTCCGATTTGTCCAAGCAAAGTGACCGGGGTCACGCGTTCACGTCGCGTCACCCTGGAACCGGAACACACACGGTGACGTCGCCATTGCTTCGGGGGCAAACCCGGACACTCTCCTCACAACCGAACCCCCAAGCCCTCTCAAACCGCCCCCGATGGTACGCCGCTTCCTCCTCTTCCTCAGCCCCCTTGGGCGACCGGGCCGCCCCTCCCCACCCTCTTCCCCCAGCCCCCTTGGGCGACGGGGCCGCCCTCCCCCCGCTTCCCCCCTAGCCGCCTTGGGCGGCGGGGCCACCCTCCCCCCGCTTCCCCCTAGCCGCCTTGGGCGGCGGGGCCGCCCCCCGGGGGCGGAACGGGCGGGCAAGGGGGCGGCCCCTCCCGCTCCCGGCCCACCCCGGCAGCCCCCGCCCAGCCCCCACGCCGGACGCACGTCCAAAGGACCCCCGGCCCACCCCCGTACCCCGCCGCCCCTACCCCCCCAGCTCCCGCCGAAGCCGCCCCGCATCCACCTTCCAGAACGTGTGCTGCTCCCCATCCACCAACACCACCGGAATCTGCTCCCAGTACTCCCGATGCAGCTCCGCATCCACCGAGATGTCCCGCTCCTCCCACCGCACCCCCAACTCCCCGCACACGCCTTCGACCACCACCCGTGCGTCATCACACAGGTGACACCCCGGCTTCCCGATCAGCGTGACCACCCGCTCACCCGACGCGGGTTCCTTCTTCTTCCGCCGCAGCAAAGGACTCATCCCCCCATTCTGACCGCCCCCACCGACACCCGCCGGGGCACGCCGTAACAACCCGGACGCGGAGAGTTCACACCCCCGCAGCCCTCCCGCTCAGGAACTTCCGAACAGAATCGCTATGCTCACGACATGGCCGCACTGGGATGGCTCACCCCCCGTAGGCGCTCCGCGACCGCACGGAGCGTGCTGGCGGGCGAGGCTGCAGCCGAAGCAGCACGCAAGACGTCACAGGAACTCGAAGAGCTGGAGGCGGCCCGCGCCGCCGAGCCCGAGGCCCCCGACTCCACCGGACCGGCAGAGCCCGAATTCCCGGTCCCCGGCGACACCAAGGCCGCCGCCTTCTTCGACCTCGACAACACGGTCATGCAGGGCGCCGCGATCTTCCACTTCGGCCGAGGCCTCTACAAGCGGAAGTTCTTCGAGCGCCAGGAGCTGGCCCGCTTCGCCTGGCAGCAGGCCTGGTTCCGGCTCGCCGGCGTCGAGGACCCCGAGCACATGCAGGACGCCCGCGAGAGCGCGCTGTCCATCGTGAAGGGCCACAAGGTCTCCGAGCTGATGACCATCGGCGAGGAGATCTACGACGAGTACATGGCCGAGCGCATCTGGCCCGGCACCCGCGCCCTCGCCCAGGCCCACCTGGACGCCGGACAGAAGGTCTGGCTGGTCACCGCCGCCCCCGTCGAGACCGCCACGATCATCGCCCGCCGCCTGGGCCTGACCGGCGCGCTCGGCACCGTCGCCGAGTCCCACGACGGCGTCTACACCGGCCGTCTCGTCGGCGAACCCCTGCACGGCCCCGCGAAGGCCGAGGCCGTCCGCGCCCTCGCCGCCGCCGAGGGCCTCGACCTCACCCGCTGCGCCGCGTACAGCGACAGCCACAACGACATCCCGATGCTCTCGCTCGTCGGCCACCCCTACGCGATCAACCCCGACGCCAAGCTGCGCAAGTACGCCCGCGAACGCGACTGGCGGCTGCGCGACTACCGCACCGGCCGCAAGGCCGCGAAGGTCGGCATCCCGGCCGCCGCCGGCGTCGGCGCGCTCGCCGGAGGCACCGCCGCGGCGCTCGCCCTGCACCGTCGCCGCCGCTGACGGATTCCGCTTCCGTTCCCTTTCGTACGACAAAGGGCCGGGTCCACCCCATTCGAGGGGACGGACCCGGCCCTTTCCCGTGCCACAGCCGTTCGGCGGCCAATCCCCGTGTCTTACCCGCGGAACCCACCGGCCAGTCGTCCCCTCGTCACTCGGCCACAACAGATCCCGCATTCCGCCAGTTCACGACGCAACTCGATCAACAACCGATCACTATCTGCTACTTGAACCGTCACTCAGACGTAACAGAAGCGACGGAAACGATGATTTGAGCAACTGGGTGTAGCGCTGCCTGTACGAAGCGTTATTCTCCTCAGACGCATTCCGGAACCCATTCATCAGCATCACGAGTGAACAGTCCGGCACTGCACGTGATGGAAGCTCTGCCTCTGGGAGTCCCGTGTACCCACACGTCGGGGTTGACGCCTCGGGCCTGGCTACGCTGCGCGCAACGGTCATCGACCGACTGCGCGGCTTCGTCCCCACCGCGTACGCCGTCCCCGCCTTTGCCACCCCTCTACCCGCAGGACCCTGCTACGCCCTGGCCGACGGCGGTGCCGCCGTCGGCAGACGTAGCCGCGGTACCGGCGGCGGGTCGGGCACCGGCACGTCCACCGTCCGTCGGCCCACCGCCGACAGCGACAGCGCGCGCATGATGGACCTCGTCGAGCGCGCACAGGGAGGCGAAGCCGATGCCTTCGGCCGCCTCTACGACCAGTACAGCGACACGGTCTACCGCTACATCTACTACCGCGTCGGCGGAAAGGCGACGGCAGAAGACCTGACCAGCGAGACGTTCCTGCGCGCCCTGCGGAGGATCTCCACCTTCACCTGGCAGGGCCGCGACTTCGGCGCCTGGCTGGTCACGATCGCCCGGAACCTGGTCGCGGACCACTTCAAATCGAGCCGATTCAGGCTCGAAGTGACCACGGGCGAAATGCTCGACGCCAACGAGGTCGAGCGCAGTCCCGAGGACTCCGTCCTGGAGTCCCTCTCCAACGCGGCCCTCCTCGAAGCCGTGCGCAAGCTCAATCCGCAGCAGCAGGAGTGCGTCACACTCCGCTTCCTGCAAGGACTCTCGGTCGCCGAGACCGCCCGCGTCATGGGCAAGAACGAAGGCGCGATCAAGACGCTCCAGTACCGCGCCGTCCGCACGCTCGCCCGCCTCCTCCCCGACGACGCCAGGTGACCGTTCGATCACAGGCTGTCGAAACCTGACTTCTTCGGCAGTCGGATCATCTTTCGTCCGTAACCCAAGTGCCCGGCGGCTCGTTGTGCGGAATGCAGGCTCCCTGCGGTCACGCCATGCCCGCAGCCACTCACTCCATCGCGTGAATGTGCTCATGGCGTGCAACCTTCCGGACCACCCGGGGAGTCGATCGTCATGACGAGAGGAGGTGCCGCCAGTGATCGCTAACGTATCGGCGCACCGGCGGGCCAACGCCTTCGCCCAGGCCCTGGAGGACCAGGAACTCCAGGGCACGGCGGCCGAACAGCCCGAAGGTACGGCCGGAGCAGCCGAAGGGCCAGGTGACCAGGGAGCACTGCTTTCCCTGGTCACGGGCCTTGGCGACCTGCCCGCACCGGAAATGGACCCCGAGGTCAAGGTGGTGCAACGAGCCCAGCTCGTCGCCGCCATGGAAGCCATGCTGCTGGAAGGCACCGCGGAGGGACCCGCGGGCCCTCAGGTGCCCGAGCAGCGCACCGGACGGGGAGCCCACCGGGCGACCGCGCTCCGGAAGTTGCGCCCCCGCTCCCGCTGGTCGAAAGGCCTTGCGGCGGGCGGCCTCACCGTCGGAGTCGCGGCCGGAGCGTTCGGCGGCGTCGCCGCCGCCAGCTCCAACGCCCTCCCCGGTGATTCGCTGTACGGGCTCAAGCGCGGCATGGAAGACCTGAAGCTGACCATGGCGGACGACGCGTCCGACCGAGGCCAGATCTACCTCGACCAGGCGTCCACCAGGCTCCAGGAGGCGAGACGCCTCATGGAGCGGGGCCGTGCCGTCCAGCTCGACCACGAGCAACTGGGCGAAGTAAGACGCACGTTGAACGGGATGAAGCACGACGTCGGCGAGGGCCACCGGCTCCTCTACGAGGCGTACGAACGCGACGGGAACATCGGCCCCATCCAGGCCCTCGACGCGTTCGCCCAGTCCCACCGCGACAGTTGGAGCAGCCTGCGCGGCCTGCTGCCCGCCCAGCTGGGCGACGTCGGCTCGCAGGTGAGCTCGGTCTTCGACGCCATAGACCAAGAGGTCAACCCGCTCAGGTCGCTGCTGCCCGCGCTCCCGCAGTCCGACCAGAAGCCGTCCGCCCCGGGCGCCCACAAGGACCGCCCCGGCACCCCGCACCGCACCGACGGCACCCGGCCCGCCGCCCCCGGCACCACCCCGGGCCGCCCCCACCAGGGCAAGCCCGGCAGCCCTCCGCCCGCCTCCTCGGACGGCAAGCAGTCCGACGGCCTGATCGGCGGCGCGGGAGACCTGCTGGACCCCCCGTCCAACAAACCCGCCCCGTCCACCCCCGGCAAGCTCCCCAAGCCCGCCGTCCCCGACGTCACGATCCCGCCCATCCTCCCGGACGTACTCCCGGGCCTGGGCATCGACGGCGAGGACATCAACAAGCGGTAACCACACAGCTCTTGTGTGCAGGGGCGGGGGGGGGGGGGGGGGGGGGGGGGGGGGGCCCCCCCCCCCCCCCCCCACACCCCCCCCCCCCCCCCCCCCCCCCCCCCCCCCCCCCCCCCCCCCCCCCCCCCCACCAGCCGCCCCCCCCCGCCCCCCCCCCCCCCCGCCCCTGCACACTCAGAAGAACACCGACCGCCTCTGCACGAGCAGCTTGTAGAGGGTGTGCTGGATCTGCTCGCGCACCTGGTCCGTCAGGTTGAACATCAGCATCGGGTCCTCGGCCGCGTCCGCCGGGTAGTCCTTGGTCTCGATCGGCTCGCCGAACTGGATCGTCCACTTCGTCGGCAGCGGCACCGCCCCCAGCGGCCCCAGCCACGGGAAGGTCGGCGTGATCGGGAAGTACGGGAAGCCGAGCACCCTGGCGAGGGTCTTGGAGTTCCCGATCATCGGGTAGATCTCCTCCGCGCCCACGATCGAGCACGGCACGATCGGCGCCCCCGCCCGCATCGCGGTCGACACGAAGCCGCCCCGCCCGAAGCGCTGCAGCTTGTAGCGCTCGCTGAACGGCTTCCCTATCCCCTTGAACCCCTCGGGCATCACGCCCACCAGCTCGCCCCGCTCCAGGAGCGCCTGCGCGTCCTCCGCGCACGCCAGGGTGTGCCCGGCCTTGCGGGCCAGCTCGTTCACCACGGGCAGCACGAAGACCAGGTCGGCCGCGAGCAGCCGCAGATGCCGCCCCGCCGGGTGCTCGTCGTGCACCGCCGCCTGGAGCATCAGCCCGTCCAGCGGCAGCGTCCCGGAGTGGTTGGCGACGATCAGCGCCCCGCCCTCGGCGGGGATGTTCTCGATGCCCTTCACCTCGACCCGGAAGTACTTCTCGTAGAACGGCCTGATCATCGACATCAGGACCTGATCGGTGAGCTCCTTGTCGTACCCGAACTCGTCGATCTCGTAGTCCCCGGTGATCCGCCGCCGCAGGAAGGCCAGCCCGCCCGCGATCCGCCGCTCCCAGCCGCCTTGCTCCCCCTGTTCCTCCGGCTGCTCGACGCGCTCCTGCGGGCCGTCCTCGGCCTGCGTCCGCTGCTGCGGTACGGGTGCGAGCGCGCCCTGCGTGCCGCTCTTGCGGGCGCCGCCGCGCTTGCCGGCCCCCGCCCGCGCACTGCTCCCCGTGCCCCGCCGCGACCGCGGCTCGTCACCGAAGGGGATGACCTTGGCGTCGGCCATGTCAGATGCGCTCCTTGGACTCGGCAGAGGGGGAAACGTCACTTCTCGGTCGTACGACACGGGCGAGCCCGGCGACCCGTCCCGCCGCCCGGTCCACCGTACGGGCCAGCACGTCGGGCGGCAGCAGCCCGCCGCCCCGGCTGCGCGCGAAGTCCTCGAAGGTCTCGGCGGTCGTGTACTTCGGGTCGAAGCCGAGGGTCTCGCGCATCTGGGCGGTGCGCACCACCCGGCCGTGCGTCAGCAGCCGTATCTGCTCCGGCGAGAAGTCGGTCACCCCGACCGTCCGCAGCGCCGAGCCCACCCATCGCACGGCCGGCAGCAGGAAGGGCACCGTCGGCCGCCCCAGCCTGCGCGCGCACTGCGAGAGCAGCAGCACCCCGTCCCCGGCGATGTTGAAGGTGCCGCTGTTGAGCGTCCCGCGCCGGGGGTCGTGGGCGGCGATCCGCAGGACCTCCACCACGTCGTCCTCGTGCACGAACTGGAGCCTCGGGTCGTACCCGAGGACGGTCGGCAGGGCGGGCAGCGAGAAGTACTCGGAGAGCGGCGAGTCGGCGCTCGGCCCCAGGATGTTCGCGAACCGCAGCACGCACACCGCCACGTCCGGGCGCCGCCGGGCGAATCCCCGTACGTACCCCTCGACCTCGACGGCGTCCTTCGCGAAGCCCCCGCTGGGCAGCGACTTCGGCGGCGTGGACTCCCCGAAGACGGCCGGATCGCGCGGCGCGGACCCGTACACGCTCGTCGTGGACTTCACCACCAGGCGCTGCACGGTCGGCGACTTCTGGCAGGCGCCGAGGAGCTGCATGGTGCCGATGACGTTGGTCTCCTTCACGGAGGCCCGGCCCCCGCCGCTCCCCAGGGGGGTGCCGGTGACGTCCATGTGGACGACCGTGTCGACCCCGTACTCGGCGAGCACCCGCGCGATCGCGGGCTGCCGGATGTCCGCCCGTACGAAATCGGCTCCGCCGAGATGGTGCTCGGGCGGAATGGCGTCGACCCCGATCACCCGGTCCACCTCGGGGTCCCGCTGCACGCGCCGCACGAAGCGGCCCCCCAGCTGCCGGGCCACACCTGTGACGAGCACGACCTTGCCCAAGATCAGAGCCTTCCCCTCGGTCTCCCCTGGGGCCACGGTAGCGCCTGCTTGTTGCGCTGTGATGTCCGCGCGGCACTCTCGGCCACCCCGGGGGCCGGGCCCGCCCGGCCGGAAACGCGGCCCGCCCGTCCGGAAACGCGGAACGGCCCTCCTGCCATTGCTGGCAGGAGGGCCGTTCCGGACTGCGTAGCGCGCGATGCGCCGTCGCTTACTTCTTGTTGCGACGCTGAACGCGCGTGCGCTTCAGCAGCTTGCGGTGCTTCTTCTTAGCCATCCGCTTACGCCGCTTCTTGATAACAGAGCCCACGACTACCCTCGCTTCTCTCTACTGGTGCGGGGCGTCTGGGCCCACACGACCTACAAGGGCCTAGCCTACCGCCCACCGAGTGAGGGACGTAATCCGAGGGCAGCCCAGGCCATAACTAGGCCGTCTCGACCCCCACGAAGGATTCCCGGAGGTACTCGTGAACCGCTTGCTCCGGGACCCGGAAGGACCTGCCCACCCGGATCGCCGGCAGATGACCGCTGTGCACCAAGCGGTACACGGTCATCTTCGACACTCGCATCACCGAGGCGACTTCCGCCACGGTCAGAAACTTGACCTCGTTGAGAGGCCTCTCGCCTGAAGCAGTCATGACCCACCTGTACCTTCCGCACATGACGCGCACCGGCTTCCCCTTCCGGTGACTCTTCGTCGCTGTGCGCTCACTCCCCAGACTAGGGGCGTGTGATGCGAGTGGGGAAGAGGAGATGCGTTCGGCCCGCTACCGTGACAGACACGCTCGATTGAGTACATAGCGAGTAAGCGGTCGGTAGTAATCAGACCGCACACCGTCATCAAGTGGAACGGCCACGGCCACCCGCCCCTCCTCCTCCCCGACGAACACCGCGGGGTCGTCCACGTCCGCCGGACCGATCGCCTCGAACCCCAGCTGACCTGCGCCGACGACCCATCCGTGGTCCCCGACGACCAGCCCCGGCAGGGGCCCTCCGCCCTCCGCCGCGGCCTCCAGAACCACCCGAATCGGCAGGGGCGAATGGGAGTGCACGCCGGGGTCACTCGCGCCGACCCGCGCGCCGGGTTCGCGCACCAGCGCGACGCCTCGTACGTAGTCAAGGTTGTACGTACGTACGCCGAACCGGGTCGTTATGTCGACACGCTTCCCCTGCGCGGGGGTGAGCACTTCACACCCCGCCGCCGACATCGCGTCTGCCAACTCGGCGTAGAAGCCGAGCAATCGGTGCGGATGTCCGGTCCCGAACAACACCGGAACCCGCCTCGCGGCCGCCTCCCCCACCCTCTCCGCGAAGGCGTCCAGCGCCGCCAACGTCCGTTCCGGATCGATGGCATCGGGCCCCTGCCGGTACCCCAGATCCCCCGACACCCCACACTTCCGTGCCATCAAATCAACCAACGCCCCCTCCCCCCACCCCTTTTGGGGCTCCAATCCGATCAACACCCTCGGATCCCCCGCCCCGAACAACCGGTAACTCCGCAGACTCACCTCCCTCGACGTCGCCACGACCCCCGCCAATCGCGCCGCCAACAAATGCGCCCTCACTGCCCCACGACTCAACACCCCTCCATGCTCCCCCCGCTCCACCCCCCTGTCCCCCAAACCCCACCCCTCCCCACCAATCAGCCCAATCCCCACCCCTCTTGGACAACAGACCACCCCTCGGCTCCGCCCCCTTGGCTCCACCTCTTTGCCGCCCCGCCCCCTCAGCTCCGCCCTTCCCCTTCCCCCGAGCCCCCTTGGCTCCGCCCTTCCCCTTCCCCCGAGCCCCCTTGGGCGACGGGCCGCCCCAAGGGGGCGGAACGGGCGGGCAAGGGGGCGGCCCACCCGACACGGGCCCACCCCACTCCCGGCCCTCTCGCCACCGGCCCACCCCACCACCGGCCCGAGGCCAAGCCCCCCGCCGGACGCCCGTCCACAGAGCCCCCGGCCCACCCCCACGCCGGACGCCCGTCCAAAGGCACGCCCCCGGCCCAGCCCCGGACCTACGCCAAAAGCCCCCGCAACGGAAACACCGCCCGCCTCACCGCCACCACCGCCTGATCCACCCGATCCCCCGGGTCATAACCCTCCTCCCACCCCCGCCACGCCACCGTCCGCCCATCCGTCATCCGCTCCGGCCCCAACTCCCCCCGCAACTCCCGCACCCGCTCCCGCCACACCCCCGGAATCACCGCCTCCGGCTCCACCGGCCGATGCCCCGCGATCCCCACCAGATGCGTCCACGCCCTCGGCACGACATCCACGACGGCGTACCCGCCACCCCCCAGCGCGAGCCACCGCCCACCCTCGACGTACTCGTGCGCCAGCTCGTGGCACGCCGCCTGCACAGCCCGCTGCGCGTCCAGCGACACCACCAAGTCCGCCAGCGGGTCCTCGAAGTGCGTATCCGCCCCGTGCTGCGAAACCAGCACCTGCGGCCGAAAGTCCGCCAACAACTCCGGCACCACCGCGTGGAAGGCCCGCAGCCACCCCGCGTCCCCGGTCCCCGCCGGCAACGCCACATTCACCGCGCTGCCTTCCCCCGCACCCTCGCCCCCCGTCTCCTCGGGCCACCCCGTCCCCGGAAACAGATGCCGCGGATGCTCGTGCAACGAGATCGTCAGCACCCTCGGGTCGTCCCAGAAGGCGGCCTGCACCCCGTCCCCGTGATGCACGTCCACATCCACGTACGCGACCCGCTCCGCCCCCATCTCCAACAGCCGCGCGATCGCCAACGAAGCGTCGTTGTAGACACAGAACCCCGCCGCCGCCCCGGGCATCGCATGATGCAGCCCACCCGCGAAGTTCACCGCGTGCGCCGCGTCCCCCCGCCACAACGCCTCCGCAGCCCCCACCGACTGCCCGGCAATCAAGGCGGAAGCCTCATGCATCCCCGCAAAGGCCGGATCGTCCACCGTCCCCAGCCCGTACGAGACGTCGGCCTCCCCGGGCGCCCTGGACGCCGCCCGCACCGCCGCGACGTAGTCCTCCCGGTGCACCAGCTGCAACGTCGAGTCCCCCGCCGCCGGCGCGGCCACCACCTCCACCGCCCCGTCCAGCCCGAAGGCCCGCACCAACCCCATGGTCAGCTCAAGCCTGACCGGATCCATCGGGTGGTGCGGGCCGAAGTTGTACGCCGTGACGGCGTCATCCCACATCAACAGTGCGCGGCCGCTCATGCCCGCCACCGTATCGGTCGCCCTCCGCCGCGAAGGACCGGGCGTACACCAGCGTCACCAGCACCAGAACCATGGGTACGAGCATGGCCCCCCGGTAGTTCCACGCGTCCCCGATCACCCCCACCAACGGCGACCCCACCAAGAACCCCACGTAGTTGAAGATGTTCAGCCGAGCCACCGCCTGGTCGCTCGCCCCCGGGAACATCCGCCCCGCCGCCGCGAAGGTCTGCGGCACGATCACGCACAACCCGAGCCCCAGCAGCGTGAATCCGGCCATCCCGACCCACGCCCCCGGGGCGGCCGCGACGACCCCGAACCCCACAGCAGCCACCACAGCCCCACTCCGCACCACGGCCACCGCCCCGAACTTCCGCACCCCGAAGTCCCCGACGGCCCGCCCGAGCAGCGTCGTCACCATGTAGACGTTGTACGGAACGGTCGCCAGCGCCTCCGACGAACCCAGCACGTCCTGAAGGTACTTGGCACTCCAATTCGAGACCGTCGAATCCCCGATGTACGCGAACGCCATCACCATGCACAACGGCAGCAGCAGCTTGAACGAGAACGCCGCCGCCCCCTTCGCCGCGGCCGCGGCCTCCGCCTCCCCGCCGTCCTTCGCGTCGACGTACCACCGGCTCCCCACCAGCACCACCGGCACCAGCACACACACCACCGGCAGGTACGACACCAGCAGCGACAGCTCCCAGTGCGCCCCCACCCATGCCAGCGAGGCTCCCGCGATCCCGCCGAGGCTGTACGCCGCGTGGAAGCCGAGCATGATGCTCCGCCCGTACGCCCGCTGGAGGCTGACCCCGAGCATGTTCATGGACGCGTCGAGCATGCCGACCGCCAGCCCGAACACCCCGAGCGCGACGGCGACGTGCCCCATCTCGCGCCCCGCCCCGACCCCGAGCAGGGCCAGCAGCACGACGGGCTGCGACCACCGCAGTACGGCCGCGGGCCCGACCCGCTTCGCCAACGCCTCGGCGACGAAGCTGCCCGCCCCCGCCAGGATCGGCACGGCGGCGAGAAAGATCGGAAGCACCGCGTCCGACATCCCGTACTGCTTCTGCAGCGCGGGTATTCGGGTCACGAGGATCGCGAAGGCGAGACCCTGCGCGAAAAAGCTCAACGCCAAAGAAGCCCTGCCGTGCCGCAGGCGCGCATCTGTCATGAACGGTGAGCGTACGACCCAGACCTACCAGTGGGTAGATGGATCACTCATCCAATCTGACCGAATCCCGCCCCCTCCTCAATCCAGCAGCCCGAGCAGCTCCTTCATGTCCGAGAAGTACCCCTTGGCCCCCTCCAGCCGCTCGGCCGGCGTCATCGCGGTGAACCCGTAGACGTCCATCCCCGCGGCCCGCGCCGCCTGCACCCCGAGCGGACTGTCCTCCACCACCACACACCGCTCGGGCGCCACCCCCATCCGCTCCGCCGCGAACAGGAAGAGATCCGGCGCCGGCTTCCCCTTCCCCACGTCCTCGGAGCTGAACAGCCACTCCTCCTCGAACCACTCGTCGAGCCCGGTCCTGCGGTGCCCGACCCTGATCCGCTCGTGACTCCCGGACGACGCCACGCAGTACGGAACCCCCTCGGCGACCAGGTTGGCGAGTACGTCCTCGACCCCCGCCACCGGCTGGAGTTCCCGCTCGAACGCGGCGAAGACCCGCTCGTGCAGCTGGTCCCCGAAGTCCTCCGGCAGCTCCTGCCCGGTCCGCTCGCGCACCAGGTCGTGCACGCGGTGCACGGCGGCCCCCATGTAGTCCCTGAGGGAGTCCTCGTACGTCGTGGGGTGCCCGAGCTCCGTCAGGTACCCGGACAGAATCCTGTTCGAGAGCGGCTCGCTGTCCACGAGGACGCCGTCATTGTCGAAGATGACCAGTTCGTAGCGCATGACCTGACCATAAACGCAAAAAAGCCGCTGCCCCCGAGTCAACAGACTCGGGGGCAGCGGCTTTTTAAAATTTGTTCGGCGGCGTCCTACTCTCCCACAGGGTCCCCCCTGCAGTACCATCGGCGCTGAAAGGCTTAGCTTCCGGGTTCGGAATGTAACCG
>NZ_JBIUXN010000022.1:0-172349 GCF_044744005.1 Streptomyces sp. NPDC087440
AGGGGCGGCACCGGGCTGGGCCGGGAGCGGGAGGGGCCGCCCCCTTGCCCGCCCGTCCCGCCCCCGGGGGGCGGCCCCGCCGCCCAAGGGGGCTAGGGAGAGGGGGAGGGAGGCCCCGCCGCCCAAGGGGGCTAGGGAGAGGGGGAGGGAGGCCCCGCCGCCCAAGGGACCGGAGTGAAGCGGCGCCGGCCAAAGGGGCTGGGGCGGTCGAACAAGGGGGCTCGGGCGCCAAGGGGGGCGGAGCTCCTGGTTAAGCCGTACGCCCCCATTTCGCCCTGCGCGCCTCCCGCAGCACCTTCGCCCTGCGCCACCCCGTGAGCCGGTCCGGGTAGATCGCCCCGTCCAGGTGGTCGCACTCGTGCTGGAGGCACCGGGCGAAGAACCCGGTCCCCGTCACCGTCACCGGCTCGCCGGTGAGCGTGAAGCCCTCCACCACCGCGTGGTCGAAGCGCGGCGTCCCCGCCTCCAGGCCGGGAAGGGAGAGGCACCCCTCGGAGCCCCGCACGACGGGCCCGTCCGCCTCCACCAGGCGCGGGTTGACCACATGCCCGAGGTGGCGGACCTCCTCGTCGTCCGGGCAGTCGTAGACGAAGACCCGCAACGACTCCCCCACCTGGTTGGCCGCGAGGCCGACGCCCTCGGCCGCGTACATCGTCGCGAACATGTCCTCGACGAGCCGGGCCAGCGAAGGACCGAAGTCGGTGACGGGCTCGCACGAGGCGTGCAGGACGGGGTCGCCGTGCAGCGTCATGGGGCGTACGGTGCCGGAACTGCCGGGAATGGGGCGGTGTCGCATGGCCGCAAGCGTACGTTCCGCCGCGCGTCACGTACCGTCGAGGCTGGTCCGCGCCCTTCCCCATGGGTGCCGCGGTTCGGGCAGACAGCGGGACCTCGATAGGCTGAGCCCGGACTGTTGACCGGTGGACCTGGGGCAAGTGCGGCGCCGGATGCAAGGAGGATCAGTGACGATGGCAGGCAACACGGAGCCGTTGTCGCCGCGGGCCAAGCTGGCCGTGACGGCAGGCAAGGCCGCGGCGGCGGTGTCCCGCGCCGCGGGACGCGGCAGCGGCTCGGTGATCGGCGGAAAGGTCGCGCTCAAGCTCGACCCGGACCTGCTGGGACGACTCGCGAACCACCTGGACGTGGTGCTTGTCTCGGCGACCAACGGCAAGACGACGACGACCCGGCTGATCGCGGAGGCCCTGCGGGCCAGCGGTCCGGTCGTGTCGAACGCGCTCGGCGCGAACATGCCCGCGGGCATCACCTCCGCCCTCGCGGGCGGCTCGGACGCCAAGTACGGCGTGATCGAGGTCGACGAGAAGTACCTCGCGGGAGTGGCCCGTGATGTGACGCCCAAGGCGATCGCGCTGCTGAACCTCTCGCGCGACCAGCTCGACCGCGCCGCCGAGACCCGCATGCTCGCCGAGAAATGGCGCGAGGGTCTGGCCGGTTCCAAGGCCGTCGTCATCGCCAACGCCGACGACCCGCTGATCGTGTGGGCGGCGTCCTCGTCGCCGAACGTGGTGTGGGTGGCGGCCGGTCAGGAGTGGAAGGACGACGCCTGGTCGTGCCCCTCCTGCGGCGGTGTGATGCAGCGTCCCGGCGACGACTGGTTCTGCGGCGAGTGCGGCTTCCGCCGCCCGACCCCGAGCTGGGTGCTCTCCGGCGACCATGTCCTGGACCCGCACGGCAGCGCCTGGCCGATCCACCTCCAGCTCCCGGGCCGCGCCAACAAGGCGAACGCGGCCACGTCGGCCGCCGTCGCGGCGACCTTCGGGGTGCCCCCGCAGGTGGCGCTGGAGCGCATGTACCAGGTGCAGGCGGTGGCCGGACGGTACGACGTCGTCCAGTACCAGGGCCGTGAACTGCGGCTGCTGCTGGCGAAGAACCCGGCCGGCTGGCTGGAGACCTTCTCGCTGATCAACCAGCCGCCGACCCCGGTGATCCTGTCCGTCAACGCCCGCGGCGCCGACGGCACGGACACCTCCTGGCTGTGGGACGTCGACTACACCCGGCTCGCCGGTCACCCGATCTTCGTGCTCGGCGACCGCAAGCTGGACCTCGCGGTCCGCCTCGAAGTCGCGAACCTCCAGTTCCGGGTCTGCGAGACGCTGGACGAGGCCGTGCAGCTGGCGCCGCCCGGGCTGATCGAGACGATCGCCAACTACACCGCGTTCCAGGACCTCCGCCGCCGCGTCGGCAACTGACAGAAACCGCAGGGACATGACTCGAATGAACGACAGCAGTCTGCGGCTGGTCTGGATCTACCCGGACCTCCTCAGCACGTACGGCGATCAGGGCAACGCCCTCGTCGTCGAGCGCCGGGCCCGCCAGCGCGGCCTCGACGTGCAGCGCGTGGACGTACGCAGCGACCAGCCCGTGCCCACCTCGGGCGACATCTACCTGATCGGCGGCGGTGAGGACCGCCCGCAGCGTCTGGCGGCCGAGCGGCTGCGCAAGGACGGCGGGCTCAGCCGGGCCGTCTCCAACGGCGCGATCGTCTTCTCGGTGTGCGCCGGGTACCAGATCCTGGGCCACGAGTTCATCAACGACCTCGGCCAGCGCGAGCAGGGCCTCGGTCTGCTCGACGTGATCTCCACCCGCGGTGAGGGCGAGCGCTGCGTCGGCGACGTGCTCGCCGACATCGACGCCCCGCTGAACCTCCCGCAGCTCACCGGCTTCGAGAACCACCAGGGCATCACCCACCTCGGCCCCACCGCCCGCCCCTTCGCCCGCACCCGTCTGGGCAAGGGCAACGGCACCGGCGACGGCACCGAAGGCGCGTACAACGACACCGTGTTCGGCACGTACATGCACGGCCCCGTGATGGCCCGCAACCCGCAGATCGCGGACCTGCTGCTGAAGCTGGCCCTCGACGTGAACGCGCTGCCGCCGACCGACGACCGCTGGTACGAGGCGCTGCGCGCCGAGCGCATCGCCAGCGCCACGCAGCCCGCCTGAGCGGCACCACGAACACCCCCTGTGCGGCAGCGCTCAGCCCCTTGAGCGGTGCCGCACAGCCCGTCTGACGCCGTTTCACGTGAAACGTCCATCAGTCGGACGCCCGGTTCGGTCCCGTCACCCCGCACTTGTAGGGTGACGGGACCCCGCCCGGACGACGTGGTCCGGTCATTCGGCCCACGTTGCAAAGGTTCTCGCGCCATGCGCATTGGTGTCCTCACCTCCGGCGGCGACTGCCCCGGCCTGAACGCCGTCATCCGCTCCGTCGTCCACCGCGCCGTCGCCGACCACGGCGACGAGGTCATCGGCTTCCACGACGGCTGGCGGGGCCTCCTCGACTGCGACTACCGTCCCCTCGACCTGGACGCCGTGAACGGCATCCTGGCCCGCGGCGGCACCATCCTCGGCTCCTCCCGCGTCCAGCCCGCGCACCTGCGCGGCGGCGTCGAGCAGGCCCGCGGTCACGTCACCGACCTCGGCCTCGACGCGATCATCCCGATCGGCGGCGAAGGCACCCTCAAGGCCGCCCACCTCCTCTCCGAGGCGGGCCTGCCCATCGTCGGCGTCCCGAAGACGATCGACAACGACATCGCCTCCACGGACGTCACCTTCGGCTTCGACACCGCCGTCGGCGTCGCCACCGAGGCCCTGGACCGCCTGAAGACCACCGCCGAGTCGCACCAGCGCGTGCTGATCGTCGAGGTCATGGGCCGCCACACCGGCTGGATCGCCCTGCACTCGGGCATGGCGGCCGGTGCGCACGCGATCGTCGTGCCGGAGCGGCCCTTCGACATCGGCGAGCTGACCGAGCTGGTCGGCAAGCGCTTCTCGGCGGGCAAGAAGTTCGCCATCGTGGTCGTCGCGGAGGGCGCGAAGCCGCGCGAGGGGTCGATGGAGTTCGACATCGGCAAGACCGACCAGTACGGGCACGAGCGCTTCGCCGGGGTCGCCAACCAGCTCGCGATCGAGCTGGAGGAGCGCCTGGGCAAGGAGGCCCGCCCGGTGATCCTGGGCCACGTCCAGCGCGGCGGCACCCCGACCGCGTACGACCGTGTGCTGGCGACCCGGTTCGGGTGGCACGCGGTGGAGGCGGCGCACCGCGGCGAGTTCGGCATGATGACGGCGCTGCGCGGCACGAACATCGAGATGGTGCCGCTGGCCAGCGCGGTCGAGGAGCTGAAGACGGTTCCGGCGGCGCGCTACGAGGAAGCGGAGTGCGTCCTGTAGGCCCGATGGACTCCTGAGCCTGCCCCCGGTCGCGGACGCGGCCGGGGGCGGTTCTACTCTGGACCGGACAACCGGCACGAATCAGGAGTCAGCGGATGGACCACAGCGGGCACGGCATGAACATGGATCTGCCGCCGTTCACGCTGGGACGGGGCCTGGAGCTCTCCCCCGATCCCTTCTTCCTGATCGGCTGCCTGGCGGCGCTGGCCCTGTACGGGTGGGGCGTGGTGCGGCTGCGCAGGCGCGGCGACGACTGGCCGGTCGGCCGTACGGTCTTCTTCGTGATCGGTGTACTGACGGTGCTCCTCGTCATGTGCACCAAGCTCAACGACTACGGCATGGTCATGTTCAGCGTGCACATGGTGCAGCACATGATCGTCAGCATGCTCTCGCCGATCCTCCTGCTGCTCGGCGCACCGATCACCCTGGCGCTGCGCGCGCTGCCGGTGTCGGGGCGGGGCCGCAAGGGGCGCAAGGGGCCGCGCGAGCTGCTGCTCGCGCTGCTGCACAGCCGGTACATGAAGATCATCACGCACCCGGCGTTCACGATCCCGCTGTTCATCGCGAGCCTGTACGGCTTCTACTTCACGCCGCTGTTCGACATGCTCATGGGCAACGCGGTCGGGCACATCGTGATGATGGTGCACTTCCTGGCCGTGGGTCTGGTCTTCTTCTGGCCGATCATGGGCGTCGACCCGGGGCCGCACCGGCCCGGTTACGTGATGCGGATGCTGGAGCTGTTCGCGGGGATGCCCTTCCACGCGTTCTTCGGCATCGCCCTGATGATGGCCTCGCAGCCGATGGTGGAGGCGTACAAGAACCCGCCCGCCTCGCTGGGCATCGACGCGCTCGCCGACCAGAACGCGGCGGGCGGCATCGCCTGGGCGTTCAGCGAGATCCCGTCCGTGCTGGTGCTGATCGCGCTGGTCTTCCAGTGGTACCGCTCCGAGCAGCGCGTGGCGCGGCGCTCGGACCGGGCGGCGGACCGGGACGGTGACAAGGAGCTGGCGGAGTACAACGCGTACCTGGCCTCGCTCCGGGCACGCGGCGGCCAGTCGTAGCGCCAGTGTCGGCACGGCTGTAGCGGTGGCGCGCCCCGGCGGGTGACGATGACCCTCCACTCGTAGGTGAGGGGGCGCACATGAACAGTTCGCCGAAGTCGATGGGGGCGCTGACCGTCGGGATGCTGGTCGTGGTGACGGCCTACACGGCGGCGATGGGCAGCAACGGCTGGCTGTGGTTCGGCTGGGTGGTGCTGCTGCTGGCCACCGTGGGGACCATCGCGACGTCACGGGGCCGCTGATCGGGCTGCGGGCGCGGTTTGCGACGCAGCTGCGGGCACGGCCCCGCGACGTACCGGAGTCAGAAGCGGAAGACGGGGCCCGTCGCCGCGTCGAGTTCGCAGGCGTTGCCGAAGGTCTTCTTCCAGTGCACGGTGCGTCCGCGCCAGGTGCCGTCCGCGGTGGCGGTCACCGGGTCGTACTGCTTGGTGCAGGGGTGCGGGTCGCCGGGCAGCGCGTCGAAGCTGCCGCGCGCCCAGGTGAGAGCGTCGCACGCCGCCCGTGCGGTGGGGTGGCCGCCGCCCACCGGGGCCGAGCAGTGCAGGCCGACGCCCCGGATCCAGGTGTTCTCGGCACCGCTCACGGTGAGCAGCAGCCCGTGCTTCGGCGTCGGGTGGGCGTCGGCGGCGGCGGTCGCGGGGGCGAGGGCGAGCAGCGCGAGGGCGGCGAGGGCGGTGGTCCGGATGGGGTGCATGCGTCTCTCCAGGGACGGGAGCGGGGTGTCCGCTCTCCGAGGACGGGAGCGGGGCTGTCCGCACGAGCGCACCCGTCGCACCCCGGCGTCCGCAAACGGCCGCGCCGTGCGGGTCGCCCGCCCGGTGGAGCGTTGTGGGCCGTCCGGCCCTGCTCATTCGGTCCCGAGGACGCCCGTCGGTGACGTACCGTAATCCCATGATCGTCTTTGTCCCGGCCGGAATCTTCCTCCTGGCGCTGGTCGTCGGCATGCTGCACGACCGGCGGCGGCTGCGCAACGGCTTCTATCTGGTCTTCGCCCTGTTCTTCGCCCTGGTGGGCGTGATGCTGAAGGCCGGTCAGAAGCATCCCGCGCTCGCGGCCGGCATCGCCGCGGGTCTCCTGCTGCTGGCGCTGCTGTCCGCGCTGGTGCTGGCCTGGTTCCTGGTGCGGAACGGGCTGACGATGGTCCGCAAGGAGGGCCGCAGTCCGGCGAACCTGCTCTCGCTGCTGGCGGGTCTGGGCATGATCGGCCTCGGCGCGATGCTCGTCGCCTCGCTGGTGACGGGCTCGCGCGCGCTGGGCACGGTGACGGTCGTCGCGGTGCTGGTGGTCGGTTACGTCTCCTTCCTCTTCACCTGCTTCCTGCTGTACGCGCTGCTGTACGGCTGGTTCAAGCCGCGCGGCCGCATCGACTTCGTGGTGGTGCTGGGCTCCGGACTGATCCGCAACAAGGTGCCGCCGCTGCTCGCGAGCCGCCTCGACAAGGGCCGCAGGGTGTACGAGTCCCAGGTGGCTGCCGGGGGCAGCCCCATGATGCTGACCTCGGGCGGACAGGGACCCGACGAGGACCGGCCGGAGGGGCAGGCGATGGCCGAGTACCTGGTCGAGGCGGGCGTCCCGGCCGACCGGATCGTGCAGGAGACCCAGTCGCGGACCACCGAGGAGAACCTCGCCTTCAGCGGCGCACTGATGCGGGACGTGGACCCGGGCTACCGCTGCGTGGTCGTCACGAACAACTACCACGCGTTCCGTGCCGCCCTGATGGCCCGCAAGACCGGTATCAACGGGCAGGTCGTGGGCTCGCGGACGGCCCGGTACTTCTGGCCGAGCGCGATCATCCGGGAGTTCGCGGCGGTCTTCATGCAGCACAAGGTGGTCAACTTCGGGATGTGCGCACTGCTGGCCCTCATGGGCTCCCTGACCGGGCTGGCCTAGGCACCACCGGTCCCCGGCGGTCGGCGCGGCGCGGGCTCGCCGACGGACCGGACTGCCGCCCGCACCGAGCGCCTTCTGCACCGGGGCGGGCGGCGGCGGGGTCAGGAGGCGGGGGTCCGACGCCTGAGGTCGCGGGCGAGGATCGCGTACAGCAGCGCGGAGACGACGAGGCCGACCGGCAGGGCGAGGTCGATGCCGCCGAGGGCCTCGGAGATCGGGCCGGTGTAGACGTTGTTGACGCACAGGGCGGACACGGCGACGCCGACGACGAGGGCCACCGTGCCGGCCGGGTTGAACCCGCCGGTGAACCAGTAGGGGCCCTGCGGGGATTCGTCCATCAGGGCGGTGCCGTCGTAGCGGTTGCGGCGCAGCACGATGTCGGTGGCGTAGACGGCCATGGCGGGGCCGACGACCACGACGGTGACTTCGAGGGCGTGGTTGACGGTGTCGAGGAAGCCCGCGGTGAGGAGCCCGTACAGGGTCAGGGCGACGGCGGCCACCCCGTCGATGAGCACGCTGCGCGAGCGGCGGATGCGGATGCCGACGGCCTGCAGGGCGAGGCCCGCGCTGTACGAGGTCAGGGCGTTGATGGCGATGGTGCCCAGGACCAGGGCGAGCAGCAGGATCGGGCCGAACCAGCCGGGCAGGATCTCGCGCAGCCCCGCCTGCGGGTCCTCCATGTCGACGGCGGTCGCGGCGAGGGCGCCGAGACAGCCGATGGCCGCGCCGGGCAGGAAGCCGCCCAGGGCGGTCCAGCCGACGACCGCCCGGGCGGAGGTGGTGCGGGGCAGGTAGCGGGAGAAGTCGGCGCTGGTGGTGTACGAGAGCGGGGCGGACCCGATGAGGGTGAAGCCGCCGATCAGCACGGACCACAGCGCGGCGCCGGAGAGCGGCTCGGCCGGGGTGTAGGAGTAGTCGGTGTGCTGGAAGACGCCGATGGCGACGACGACGAAGACGGCGGCCAGGGTGAGCGTGATCGGCAGGTACAGCTTCATGATCATGCCGTGGCCGTAGACGCCGATGGTCAGGGTGAGCGCGGCGATGACGATCACGACGACGATCTTCACGAAGGTGCTGGCGCTGATGCCGACCATCTCGACCAGGGCGAAGGCGGCCGAGGCGGCTGCGGCCAGGTTGATGGCGAAGTAGCAGACGGAGATCAGCCAGCCGACGATCGCGTTGTTCACGCGGTTGCCGAGGACTCCGTAGATCGCCCGGGTGATGACCTCGCTCGGGGTGCCCGCCGCGGGGCCGGATATCGCGAGCAGTCCGGTGAGCAGCCAGAGCAGGTTGCCCGCGACGATCACGGCGACGGCCTGCCCGAGGGAGAGGCCCATGAGGATCATGGAGCCGCCGGTCACCAGGTTCAGGTAGGTGACGTTGGCCGCCGCCCAGACGGAGAAGAGCTGCCGGGGGCGGCCGTGGCGCTCCCCGTCCGGGATGTGGTCGATGCCGTGCGCTTCGATGCGGCCCGCCCGTTCCGAGGGTGGCCGGGGCTCCGAATCCTCGGCTCGGGCGCCGGACTTCGGGTCGGGAATCGTGGACGCCATCAGGCCCCTCCAGTGTGCTGTTCACCCACTGCTTGCTTGTTGGTCGCACACTCAATAGCATCGATTCCATGCCGTCAAGCATCGAGAACAAGCGAATCCGCAAATCTCCCGCGTCCAGACGTGCGGAAATCGTTGCGGCGGCCTCTGTCGTTGCTCTGACCGAGGGACTGGAGCGGATCACGCTCCGGCGGATCGCCGACGAACTGACCGTGCGACCGGGTCTGATCAGCCATTACTTCCCGGCTGTGGAGGATCTGGTGGCGGAGGCGTACGGCAGTGCCGCCGATGCGGAAATCGAAGAGCTGCTGCCCGCCGAGCGGGCGGGTGCGACCCCGACCCAGCACCTGGCGCGCTTCCTCCAGCTCGCTGCCGGTGAGGCGTACGACGACATCAGCCGCCTCTGGCTGAACGCCCGCCACCTCAGCCGCTACCGCCCCGCGTTGCGCGAGCGGGTCGCCGAGCAGGAGGACGCCTGGCGCGACCGGCTGCTGGCGCTGGTCCGCGACGGTGTGGAGCTCGGCGAGTTCCGCACCGAGGACCCGCTGGTGTCCACCATCCAGATCATGGTCGTGCTCGACGGCCTCGGCATGCTCGTCAACGGCACCTCCCCCGACAGCGACCCGCCCGAGATCAAACGTCTGCCGCTGACCACGGCGGAACGCGTCCTCGGCCTGCCCTTCGGCGCCCTGTCGGCCGCCCCTGACCCGAACTGACCACCACCGGCCAGGACTTCACCCCCCCTGCGCCGGACCGACCGCCACCGCCCAGGACTTCGACCGCAGCCCCCCCCTCAGCACGTGGAACCAACCGCCTCAAGGAGCTTTTGTGCGCACGTCCCTCATCCTGCTCTCGGCCCGCCTGCTCGACCCCGCGACGGGCGGCTTCCTGCCGCACACCGCGCTCGCCGCGGCGGACGGGCGCATCACCGCCCTCGGTGACGACACGGAGATCCGCGCCCTGGCGGACGCCGGGACCACGGTGATCGACCTGAAGGGCGCGGTCGTCACCCCGGGGCTGGTCGACGGCCACATCCACCCGGTGCACGGCTCCGAACTCACCGGCGGCCTGGACCTGTCGGGCTGCACCGACCTGGAGCAGACCCGCGAGGCCCTCGCGGGCGCGGTCCGCGGCCTGGCCCCCGGCGACTGGCTGCACGCCTGGGGTCTCGACCCGAACGTCTTCGGCGAACAGCCCGTCGGCACCGCCCCGTTCGACGCGGTACTGGGTGACGTCCCCGCGTTCCTCCTGCTCTTCGACGCGCACTCCGCACTGGCCAGCCGCCGTGCGCTGGAGCTGGCCGGGGTCGACGGGCCGCGCACCTTCGACCAGGCCACCGCCGAAGTGGTGTGCGACGCCGACGGCCGGCCCACCGGTCTGCTCCTGGAGGAGGCCGCCTGCGAACTCGTCGAGAGCGTCGCCCCGCAGCCCACCCGTGAGGAGCGCCGCGACCGGCTGGCAGCGGCCCTGCGCGCCATGGCCGCCGCCGGGCTGACCGGCGGCCACGCCATGGACGCCAACGGCGACAGCCTCGACCTCATCGCCGAGCTGGCCGAGGCGGGCGAACTGCCGCTGCGGCTACGGATCGCCCCCTGGTGCCAGCCCGGCACCGACGCCGACGGCGTACGCGCCCTGATCGAGCAGCAGGGCACGGGCGGCCCGCTGTGGCAGGTCGCGGGCGTCAAGATCTTCATGGACGGGACCATCGACAACGGCACCGCCTGGCTGGAGCAGCCGGACTGTCACGGCGAGTCCCGGCACGCCTTCTGGCCGGACCCCGAGGAGTACACCCGCATCGTCGCGGAGCTGCACCGGGCGGGCGTCCCCACGGCCACCCACGCGATCGGCGACGCGGCGGTACGTCACGTCCTGGACGCCGTCGAGAAGGCACAGGCCGAGTTCGGGACCGGGCCGCGGCACCGGGTCGAGCACATCGAGACCGTCCCGGACGACACCCTGCGCCGCTTCGCCGGACTCGGCGTCGTGGCCTCGATGCAGCCCACCCACTGCTGCGACTTCACCCGGGCCGACCACACCGACAACTGGTCCCGCCGCCTGGGCGAGCCGCGCGCCTCGGACGCCTGGCGCTGCCGCGACCTGCACGACTCCGGCGCGGTGGTGGCCCTCGGCTCCGACTGGCCGATCGCCCCGTTCCCGCCGCTGGGCGTCATGGCGGGCGCGATCCACCGCCGTCCGACCCGCGACCTCACCCAGGACCCGCACGGCCCGGAGCAGGCACTCACCGCGCTGGAGGCGCTGCGCGGCATGACCGTCAACGCGGCGTACGCGGCGGGCGAGCAGGACGAGGCGGGCCGCCTCGCCGTCGGCCACCGCGCCGACCTGACGGTGCTCGGCGCCGACCCGCTGTCGGTCCCGGCCACCGAACTGGCCGACGTACCGGTACTGCTGACCGTCCTGGACGGCACCCCGACGCATCGCGCCGCGGGGGTGTGAGGCACGGCCACGCCCCGGGCGCCGGGGACGCGCCGCTCAGGGCGTGGCGGCCGGGGCGGTCCGGGTCAGTACGCAGGCGTGTGCGGGCAGGGACATCGCGTCGGTCTGGAGCTGGAAGGGCAGCAGGGGGCCGACCGTGAACCCCTCACCGGTGAAGACGTCGGCCAGGCCCTCGGGGGTGAGCGGCTTGAAGGGGAAGGCGTTCACCCGGCTGCCCCGGAGGTAGAGGGTGCCGCCGGGGCGCAGGACGCGGGCGGTCTCACGGGCGTACGCCGTCCTGTCCTGCGCCCCGAGGTGGTGGAAGCAGCCCCGGTCCACGAGGAGGTCGAAGGCGGCCTCCGGGAAGGGCAGCTCGCGTACGTCCGCCTGCTCGAAGGCGGGCAGCGGCCCGGGTGGGTTCTCCTCCGTCACGCGCAGGGCGGCCAGGGCGACGGCCTCCTCGCTGAGGTCGATGCCGGTGACCCGGTATCCGGCGGTGGCCAGGGCGACGGTGTCCCAGCCGGTTCCGCAGCCGATGTCCAGGGCGGTGCGGTCCGTGCCGGGACCGTGGGCCGCGAGGAAGCCCACCAACTCGGCCGAAGGATGGCTGAGTTCCCAGTAGGCGTGGTGGTCGCCGTTGCGGTAGCTGCGGTTCCAGTCGAGGGCGGTGGTCGGCGTCGTCATGGTGGGCGCGTCCTCCGGTTCCGGGTCGGGCGGGGTTTCGGCCGGCCGGGGTGCGCCGGGTGCGTCATCGACGCGCGGGGACGGCCGCGGCCAGGGTGATGTAGGTGTCGGTGATCGTGAGGGAGTCCCCGGCCAGCGCCGGGCTGCATCCGTAGACGTGGTAGCGGGGCCAGGCGGGCACCAGTGCCGGCGCGTGGGCCGCGGCGGGTGCGGGGTGTCCGTGGCCGGGGCCCCGGTGCAGGTAGGGCCCGGAGCCCATGACCGTTTCCATCCGCACCCCGGGCACCCGTGCGAGGTCGTCCGCGGACACCTCGGCCGCCGTGTGCAGCGGCCGGATCGACAGGCAGGCGTCGAACCGCTGCGAGGTGCCCACGTCGTAACGGACCTCGACCGCCTGCGTCTCCCGGGTGGCGAGACCGCACGAGAACACCAGGGCGGTCAGGTCCCGCCAGGTGTCCATCCAGGTGTTCTCGCCGCCCGGGCTTCTGAGGCTGAGTACGAGCAGGGGGCGGGCCCGCACCACGGACCAGTTCGGGGAGCCGAGGGCTGCCTGCTCCACGGGGCTTTCGGGCGTTCGCAGGAGTGTCGCGTCGTGCACTGGGGGTCCCGTCGATAGGGCGGTCGGACGTGGCGTTGTCGACCCTAGGCGTCCGGGGTGAACTCCAGCAGGCAGTATCCGGACGGTGTCGGGCGCACGTCCCGCAGGGTGAGACCCGCCGCGGCCCCCAGCGCGCGGAACTCCTCCTCCGTCCTCTCCTTGCCCCCCAGCAGGGCCATGTACAGGTCGAGCGAGGGCACCAGCCGGGGTGCGCCGCGCAGGAACTCCGCGACGACGACGCGCCCGCCCGGACCTGCCGCGCGGGCGCAGCGGCGCAGGATGTCCGCCGCCCCCGACCCGTCCCCCCAGCCCATCACGGTGGACTTGACGAGGTACAGGTCGGCGCCGGGCGGCAGCGGGTCGAACATCGATCCGGCGAGTGCGGTGGCCCGGTCCGCGAGGCCTTCCTCGGCGAACCTGGCGGAGGCGGTGCGTGCCGCGCGGGCGTGGTCGACGAGGGTGCCGTGCAGGTGCGGGTGGGCCCGCAGGAGACCGGCCAGGAGCGCACCGCTGCCGCCCGCGACGTCGGTGACGTGCGCGACGGTCTGCCAGTCGTAGGCCTGGAGGATCTCGGGCAGCGTCCAGGCGGTAAGGGACGCCATCAGGTCGTCGTAGGCGGCGGCGCGTTCGGCGTCGGTGTTGAGGTCGTCGAAGAAGGAGCGGCCGAACGTGGGGGTGTAGGCGTCCGCTCCGGTGCGGACCGCGAGCAGCAGGGCGCTGAGTCCGATGTCGTACTGGCCCATTCCTCCCTCGATGTCGAGCCAGGGGTGCAGGGTCATGGGGTGGTCGCGGCGCAGGCGGTGCGAGAGTTCGGTGTTGCGGTAGCGGTGGGGGCCGTCCGGTGCGAACACGCCGCGGGCCGCCAGGTGTTCGAGGAGACGCCCGACGGTGTCGGGGACCGCACCGCTGTGGCGGGCGAGGTCGTCGACCGTGACGGCACTGTCACCGATGCGGTCGGCGAGCGTGAGGGTGGCTGCCACCCGCATGGCCCAAGGCGTCACCAGGTCGGTGAGGACGTCGAGTTGCCGGGCGACGTCCGTCGTGGTGGTGGTGGTGCTCGTACTCACCGTGTGCTCCTTCGCGAGGGGGAGGGTGTGCTCGTACGTGATCGACGCGCGGCCCGGTCAGCGCTCGCGGCCCGCGGGTTCCAGCCCGCGCAGGAGCTGGGTCTCGTGGTCGATGACGGAGTGCACGGCGTCGTGCAGTGCGGCGGCCAGGTCCGTGCGCAGTCCCGGGACGGCGGCGGCCGCCTCGCCGTGCAGCAGCGGCAGGCGGGCCTCGACCGCCGCGGCCTCCACCTGCCGTTCGGGGGTGCCCGCCAGGAGGTGTTCCTCGCGTGCCCGCAGGGCGTCGGCGAGCCGGCCCAGGGCGGTCCCGGCGGGCAGCAGCGTCGCGACCAGGTGCTGCCACGCGGCGGCGTCGGCCGCCGCCTGCGGGACGGCGTCCGTGACCCTCGGGTCGTCCAGCAGGGCGGCGGCCTCGCCGAGGAAGATGTGGAACATGCCGCGGAAGCCGTCGCCGCCGGTGCCCGCCAGGCACAGGTCGACGAAGGCCTTCGCCAGGGTGTCCACGACGACGTCGGGAGCGGCACCGTCGTGGACGACTGGAACAAGCCGTTCCGCGAGCAGGTGCAGGCCCTGGATGCCGAGGGAGGAATTGGCCGGTTCCAGGCCCGCGCGGGCGGCGGCCGCCAGGGCCTGCCGGAGCCGGGTCCCGGTGGGCGGGACGGCGTCGGCCCAGGGGGCCCGTACCAGAGCGTGCCGGGGCGGGAAGGGCTGGTGCCGGGAGGCCCGCGCCGCGGCCAGTTCCTCCGGGGCGAGGGTGCACAGCCGCGCGGGCCGGTCGGACACCCGCCACCAGCCGCTCTCCTCGTCGGCGCCGACGACCAGGAGGCAGTGCCCGCCGAAGTGGTGCTCGGCGCTGAAGTACGGCAGGTAGTGCATGTCGGCGTAGACGATCGCCAGGCGGTGCACGGCGAGTTCCGCGAGGAGCTGGTCGTGGGCCTCGCGCGGGTCCGTGGTGGTGGCGATGTCGAGTTCCAGGCCCACGCCGGCCGCCATGCGGCGGGTGAAGACCGGGAAGGGGTCGTTGCGGGTGGCCAGGAACGGGGGCGTGCCGGGCGCCGTGGCGACGTACATGAAGCCGATGCCGCCGCCGAGGCCGAGCAGCATCTCCTCGCCGATGTCGAGGCCGTGGGCGTGCAGTGCCTTGTGGAAGACGGACGTCTCGCAGTGGATGCCGCCGAACGGCGGCTGCCTGAACGTCCCACCGTTCAGGGCTTGGTGTGCCTTGCTGCCGGTGGCGGGGGCCATCGCCATGCTGGGTCCTCCCCTGGCTGGTGCGGCCGCTGGTGGGCTGCGTCACGGATCGGTCCGTGAGTCTGGCAGCGGCGGGCGGCGGCGGCCCAGGGGCGGTGACCCGGTTCTGCGGCATGGTCACCTGGCGGCCGTGCGCTCCGGGGGAAGTTGACCGTGGTGGTCATGCCGGGTGCGCTCGTACGGCGGGGGCGGGCCGGGACAGGGCGGGGCCGGTCAGGGGACGGGGAGGTGGAGGTCGACCCAGGACTCGTCGGCGGTCGCGGTGCCGAGGCCGGACCGGTAGGTCTCGTAGAAGGGCGGGCGCGGGCAGGGGGCGACGACGCCCTGCTCCTGGAAGGCCGTGCTGTCCAGGGAGCGCCGGTAGGTATCGGAGAGGCTGTCCAGGGGGCCGTGGTGGGTGGTGCGCCAGGCCCACACGGGCCCCAACGTCTCGTAGCGGACGGGCAGTTCCCCGCCGGGCAGCCTCGGGAGCACGTCCGGCCCGGCCCCGGGCACGGCGACGCAGGCGTCGTAGCGCAGGAGGTCCGCGGGGACGTGCGCGGGGTCGTCGTAGACGACGCCGATCAGCTGGGCGCCCCGGGTCAGCCCGCAGGCGTCGGTGTAGCCGGTCAGATCGCGCCAAGTCCGCTCAAGTGTACGGAAACTTCCCACATGTCGAAGTGATATCACCGGCAGCGGGCCGAACTGGACGAACGTGAAGGTTCGTTGCCCTGCTGCCACCACGGTTTCACGGAGGGGCGTCGCACTCATCTCGGTGCCGTCCTTTCCACGCATGCCCTCTGGCTTCACCAGGTCTTCCGGGTCTACGGAACGGTATCCCCGCGGGGCCGAACACATGTCCTGCGATTGGCTTTGGAATGACTTTGACACGATATTTTCGGGTGGCAGGATCGGACCCAAGTTGCCCTTGGCCACCCTTGGCACTGGATACCATCGTTATCCTTCATCCCGGCCATCGGGGGGCGCCAAGTGCCGGACCATCCGCCGGGAGAACGCGCGGGGCGCAGTGCGATGCGCGTGACCACCGTGGCACTTCACGACCGCCGGGTGCTGGTCGCCATTCCGCACATCGTGGCAGGCCTGCGGGATGCGTCGTGCCCCGTCGACGTCGAGGCGATCGCCCGGCAGGTGCACACGGCGCCGCATTACTTCCGGAAGATCTTCCGTGACGCGACCGGCGATTCGGTGCAGCGGTACGTGCGCCGCCATCGCCTGGACGTGGCGGCGTACCGCCTGGTCTTCACCGACTGGCCGGTGCACGAGGTGGCCGCCCGGTGCGGCTACTCGGCGCACGCGCCGTTCACCCGGGCGGTCCGCGAGGCCTTCGGGAGCACCCCGGCGGAGCTGCGCAGACGCGAGCCGAGCGCCCCGTGGCCGCTGTCGGGACCGAGTTGCACGGACCTGGTCGAGATGGACAGCGGCAGTTGCCTGCTCGCCTTCCTGCGGCACTTCGGCAACCACGCCTCGCTGGCGGGCCGGTGGCGGCAGCTGCGGGACTGGCTGGAGGCCCACGGGTACGAGGCGGACGCGCAGCGGCCGTTGGAGATCACCCACGACGACCCCGACTTCTACCAGGACTCCTCGATCCGGTTCGACGTGGGCACGGTGGTGCCCCGGGAGTTCGTGCCCGCGGACGGCATCGGCCTTCAAGTGGTGCCCGCGCAACGGCGGTTGCGGATCACGCACACCGGGCCGGTGCATCTGGTTCCCTACACGTTCATGCATCTGGCGGTGAGCGCGGTGATGCTGGGCCTCTACGACGGCGACCGGCCGCCGATGCCCTACCAGGTGGAGTACGAACGGATTCCGTGGTGCAGGCCCGAGGTCAGGACACAGGCGTGGGTGAGCCTGCCACTGGGGCCTGCATCCGGGCGGTGAGCGGGAGCAGGACGGCCGCCCGCGCTGTCGGGTCAGCCGCCCGCCTCGGCGGCCATGCGGCGCTTCACCGGGGGCAGGCGGTCGATCATGCGGAAGGTGGCGAGGGTCATGGCCCTGCTGAGGGCGTTCTCCGCCAGGGAGCGCTCCAGGTTCTTCTTCGAGGACAGCACGGCGTTCGCCGCGTAGCCGCGCATCGCCGCCTCGTACTCCCCCACGGCCCGTTCGAGCACGGCCTGTTCGGGCCGTGCGCCCTCGGTGGCGGCCAGTCGGCGGCTCAGCAGGTCGGCGTCGCGCAGGGCCATGTTGCCGCCCATCCCCCCGAGCGGGGTGGCGCAGTGCGCGGCGTCGCCGACCAGCGTGACCCGGGACGGCTCCCAGTGGGGTACGGACGCGGCGCTGCGCACCGGCAGGGCGGTGAGCGTGCCCGGGTCGGCGTCGGCGACGGCACGGCGCAGTGTCGGGTGCCAGTCACCGACCAGGCTCCGTACGGCGGGGGCGAGTTGCGGCGGCCCGCTGAGACGGGTGTCCGGCGGCAGGCCGAGGCGCCCGGGGGTCGCGGTGACGGCCCACATCAGGTAGTCGGTGTCGGTGTCGAAGAGCAGGTCGCCGCCGGCCGGCGGGAGGCCGAGGGCCTTGCTCGGTTTGGTGCGGTACTCGTGCGCGGCGACGAACATCCGGGAGCCCTGCGGGCCCATCACGATGTGCGCCGAGGCCAGCAGCGGGGGGTGCATCCAGGCCCGCAGAGCGTCGTCCAGGGGGAGTTTCCCGGCCACGCCGATCGCTCCGGTGTCCGCCACCCTTATGCGGGGCAGTCGTTGGGCGCGTACCCGTGAGCGGCTGCCGTCCGCGCCGACCAGGACGTCCCCCACGGCCCGGGACCCGTCCGCGAAGTGCGCGACGACCCGTCCGTCGGCCCGCTCCTCGTACCGCTCGTAGTGGCGGCCGAAGACGACCGTGTCCTCCAGGCCCCGCAACAGCAGGTGCCGCAGCGTCACCCGGCAGACGGACCGGTGGGTGCGGGAGGGGTCCGGGTTCCTCGGCCCTTCGAGGCTGAGCAGCGGACGCAGCCGGTGGTCGGTGAAGCACAGGCCCGTGCCACCGCTGCCGCTGGTGTCCAGGAAGAGTGCGAACAGTTCCTCGCCGAGGCAGCCGCGCAGCGCGGCGGTCCCGGACGGGTTGATGTGGATGCGATAGCCCTGCGCGCGGTCCACGGGCGTGGTGTCGCGTTCGTACACCTCCACCTCGATGCCCTGACGGCGCAGCCCTTGGGCGAGGGTCAGTCCGGCCAGACCGGCACCGATCACCAGAACCTTGAGCGCCTTCCTCGGCATGGCGTCTCCTTCGGTCGGTGAGGACTCCCGGCGTGACCGGGCCCCACCGTGAGTGGGTTCGAACGGTCTCCCAACATGCGGCCGCCCGGCGCGCGGGGTAAGCCGCGGTCGTGAGCTTCTGCGTGCGGGTCAACTGCGAAGGTGCCTGCCGTGGCGGGACTTGACCGGCCGACCCTTCCGCCGGGCGACGGCGGTGGGCGGCAGTGGCCTGCGCTAGCGTTCGCGGTCATGGCGAACGATCTGCTCAAGGAATTACGAACCGGCTTGCGGGACCTGGCGGAGCCGTCCGTACGGGCGCAGCAGGAGCGGGTGCTCAGCCGGTCGGCGGACGACGAGATGCTCGGCGTACGGGTACCGGCGCTGCGCAGGCTGGCCCGGACGTACCGCGGTCTGCCGCTCGACGACGTGGACGTGCTGCTGCACAGCCGGGTCCACGAGGAGCGGTTCGCCGCCCTGCTCGTCCTGGCCGAGCGCATGCGCACGGCGCGCGGCGCGGAGCGCGGGCAACTGCTCGACTTCTATCTGGCGCGTACCGACTGCGTGGACAACTGGGACCTGGTGGACGGCTCCGCGCACCTCGTGCTGGGGCCGTGCCTGGTGGACGGGGACACCCGGCTGCTGGACGAACTGGCCGCGTCCTCCTGGCTGTGGGACCGCAGGATCGCGGTCCTCGCCACGCTGGCGCTGATCCGTCAGGGGCAGTACGCGTCGACGTTCCACCTGGTGCTCGCGCTGCGGCAGGATGCGGAGCCGTTGATCCACAAGGCGCTCGGCTGGATGCTGCGGGAGATCGGCAGGCGGGACGAGCCGGTGATGGTGGCGTTCCTGGACCGGCATGCCGACGCCCTGCCCCGCGTCACGGTGCGCTACGCGACGGAGCGGCTGGCACCGGCGGAGCGGGCCCGGTTCGTGAAGGGCCGGTAGCCGGGCGACGGGGGCGGGACCGGTCCATGGCGGGCCGGTGGACGGGCATGCGGGGGCGGGCCCGGTGCGTGACGGGCCGGTTCGGCGGACGGGGTGTCACGACAGCGCGGCAGGACGCTCCGGCGGTTGCGGAGCGTCCTGCCGCGTGCGGTACGTACGTGTCAGTCGACGTCCGCGGTGCGGGCCTCGGGGGCGGACTGGTTCTCCGGGGGCGCCGGCTGGGGCGGGCCCGGGCGGATGGCGAACGCGCACAGGGCGCCCGCCGCGACCACGATCGCCTGGGTGAGCATGCTGACCCGGATGGCACCGGCCAGGGCCTCGTGGAAGGCGTCGAGGGCCCCGGGCGCGGGACTGCTCCCGGATTCCACCGGCCGCCCGGTCGCGATGTTCTGCCCGCTGCCGAGCCGCAGTTGCAGCACCATGCCGATGACGGCGCTGGCGAGCAGACCGCCGAACTCCTGGACCGTGTTGACGGTTCCGGAGGCAACGCCGCTGAGCTGGGGCGGAACCTCCCGCATACCGACGCTGAACAGGGGCGCGAAGGTGAATCCGGTGCCGACTCCGGCGAGCGCCAGCGGTCCGATGAGCTGCCACACCGAGGCGTCGGCGGTGGCCTGGAGCGCGAGGAGGGCGAGACCGGCGGCGAAGCTCACCAGTCCGCAGAGCAGGACGCGTTTGGGGCCGACGGTCTCGATGATCCGGCCGCTGACGGCGGCGGACACCACCGACAGCAGCGGCATCACGGCGATCACCAGCCCCGCCCTGGCCGCGGACAGGCCCTGCACGCTCTGCAGGTACAGCGTCAGGGGCAGGAACGCGCCGACGACGCCGAAGCCGACCGTGACGGCGATCAGGTTCATGAGGGTGAAGCTGCGCACCTTGAAGAGCGCGAAGGGCACCAGCGGCACGCCGGACTGGCGGCGGCGCTGGTCGGCGAAGAAGACGGCCAGCAGCACCAGGCCCGCGCCGATGACCGCCCAGACCGCCGCCGACCACCGCAGCCGCTCCCCCTCGACGAGGCCGAACACCACGGCGCCCATGCCGCACAGGAGCAGCAGCACGGAGCCGACGCCCAGTGGCCGGCGCAGGCCCGGCCGCGGGTCGGGCAGGAAGCGCACCACCAGGAAGAAGGTGAGCAGCCCGATGGGCAGGTTGACGTAGAAGATCCACCGCCAGGAGGCGTTGGTGACCAGCAGCCCGCCGATCAGCGGGCCCGCCAGCACGGCCAGTCCCGACAGGGCGCCGGTGAACCCGAAGGCGGCCCCCCACTTCTGCGGCGGGAACAGGGTGGTGATCATGGGCATGAGCTGCGGTACGAGGAGCGCTCCGCCGAGCCCCTGGAGCACCCGGAAGCAGATCAGCTGCCAGGGTTCCTGGGCGATGCCGCACAGCACGGACGCGGTGCCGAAGACGGTGAGACCGATCAGGTACACACGTCGCGGGCCGTGCAGGTCGCCGAGCCGCCCGGCCAGGATCAGGGTGGTGGAGAAGGCCATGATGTACGCGCTGAAGACCCAGACCGCCTGGTCGATGGACGCGTCGAACGTCTCGATGAGGCTGGGGGTGGCCGAGCTGACGATCGTGACGTCCAGCAGGGTCATGAAGACGCCGAGGCAGAGCATCCCCAGCGCTGCCCACGGGTTGGTCCCCGGGGGCTTGGTGTCCGTGGTCGAGGTCACGAGTGTTCTCCAGTGAGGGGGTCCGTCATGAAGCCGAAGTGCAGGGGAACCACCGGGCACCGCTCGACGCCCGGCCGGTCCCCGCGTGCTTCGGCCAGTTCCGCGGCGCGCGCGTACCAGGCGGCGGCCGCGGGTTCGCCCGAGGCCTTGGCCGGGCCGTCCCGGTCGCTCCAGGCGAGGTGTTCGGTCAGGAAGGGGCCGTGGGCGTTCTCGCCCGCGTACAGCGCGGGAGCGGCGGGGCCGAGCAGTCCCGCCCCGGTCAGGGCCTCCCCGTACCGCTGGAGCAGTTCGGTCAGCTGCCCGGTGCGGCCTTCGCGCACCTGATAGGTCGTCAGGGTGTGCAGCGGTGTGTCCCGGGGGATGTCGTGGGGGGCGGCGCCGGTGAGCCGGGTGACGGCGGGCCAGTCGACGGGGGGTCGGGCGCCGCGGCTCTCGGTGAGGGAGAACATCTCCTGCCACAGGGAGTTGACCTCCGGGTCGAGATAGGCCGCGTCGACGGCGCCGGGCACGCCCCAGGTCACGAGTTCCACGATGAACGGGCCTTCGGCGCCCTGCCCGTGGGCGATCCAGGAGGGCTCGTCGGTGACCAGCCCCTGCCGCCTGAGCAGGGGCCAGTGGCGGTTGAGGACCTCGACGGCCGCTTCGTACCGTCCGGGCCCGAGCAGGTAGGTGGTGAGCATCTGCTGCTCGTGGGACCGGTCACCGTCCCTTCGGCTTCGACTTCGGCTCTTGGCAGGCACAGTCGTCCACCCTTCGCTTCGTTCGTCGGTTCGCAGAGGTCGAGCGGTGCACCGCCGGGAGGCTCAGCCCGGGCGGCTGCCCCAGACGCTGAGCACGGAGCTGGCAGGTTCCACGAGGTCGTGGTCGCGCAGCAGGGTCACCGCGGCGTCGAGCTGCGGCTCGGTGAGGTGCCCGCGGGCCAGCAGCCGGGGGCGCAGTTGCTCCAGCGTGAGCCGGGAGAACTCCGAGGCGGCGCTGCCCGCGTGGAACGGGTAGACCCGCACCTGGGCGCCGCAGTCGGTGAGTCCGTACCGCTCCAGCAGCGGGGGCGACGCGACCATCAGGTCACGCACCCACTGCGGGTCGGCGCCGGCCTCCCGGCTCAGTACCTGCGAGACGCCGTCCAGGGCCCCGCCGACCACCGTGGTCGGGTCGTACGGCGGGAAACCGGCGAGCTCCTCGATCACGATGCGGCCGCCGGGGGCGAGCCAGCCGACGAGGCGGGCGAGCACCTCCTCGGGCTCGTCGAGGAAGATCAGCACGGATCGGCAGTGGATGAGGTCGACGCCCTGCACGGGGGCCGGGTCGGCGGCCGCGTCGTGCCGCAGGGGGACCAGGTTGGGCAGGCCGCCGTCGTGCACGTGGCGCAGGTCGACGTCGGTGGCCCAGACGCGGGCGTCGGGGTGGCGGCGGGCGAGGTGGCGGGCGATGGTGCCGGAGCCTGCGCCGATCTCCACGATCTCGCGGGGGGCGGCGGGTGCGCGGGCCTCCAGGATCTCGACGGTGGCCGGGTCGGTCATCTCCGCCAGCATCTCCAGCCGCAGCCCTTCGTCCTGCCAGGCCGGGTCCAGTGGCGGGGGCCCGTTCTCCTCGCGTGCGGCTGCCTTCATCGTGTCCCCTCTCGTCCGCTGTCGTCCGCGTGCCGGTGACGGCCCACCGCCGTCCGCCCCCGGAGTCTTCCAGCGGCCCGGGGCGCCGGACCTCGACAAGCGCCAACGGGTCCGCGAAGGTCACTTACTTTCCGGGGGCGCCCCGGGCAGTTGACCCGGATGGCGAAGAGCCGGGGGCGGCGGGCGCTCTCAGGCTTCCGCTGCGGGCCGGGACAGCTGCTCCGACACCTGTTCCGGCAGCGGCTCCGGGCGGATCGCGCACCGGATGCCGCGGAAGTTGGACGAGCCCATCTCGGGGTTCTCGTCGTCGTCCCCGGTGAGCCGGTTGACGTTGCTCTCCCGCCAGCCGCCGTCGGCGCCCCGCTCGGGGTACCACCAGGTGGCGGCGGCCACCACGACGTCGGGCGCGACCGTGTCGGTGACCTTGGCCCGCATCCGGACCTCCCGGCCACGGGCACCGACCAGCACCCAGCTGCCGTCCGCGACTCCCTCGCGGGCCGCCGCCTCGGGATGCAGCTCGACGACGGGGTCCGGTTCCTTGGCGCGCAGCGACGGCAGGTTGCGGAACTCGGAGTTGAAGAAGAACGGCGAGTGCGCCGAGGTGAGCAGATAGGGGCCGTCCTGCGGCCGTTCGGCGAGGGGACGGTGCACGGGCAGCGGCTCGTACCCGAAGGCCCGCAGCGCGTCGCAGCGGATGTTGAAACGACCGCTGCGGGTGGCGAAGCCCTGGGTGCGGTACTTCTCGTACGTCAGCGGGGTGGCCCGGTAGTGCTGTTCGGCCAGGCTGCGGAAGTCCATGCCCACCGGGGCCAGCCGGGCGTCGAGGGAGTCCGCGGCCGTGGCCCAGAAGTTCTCGCCCAGGCCGAGCCGGGAGGCGAGGGCGGTGAGGATCTCCTCGTCGGAACGGCACTCGCCGACCTGCGCGAACTTCCGGCGGGCGGCGACGTAGTGGGCGTGCTCGACGATCTGGTCGCGTTCCAGCCAGCCGCCGACCGGCAGCACGATGTCGGCCATGGCGGCCGTGGGTGTCAGGTGCAGGTCCGCGACGGCGAGGAAGTCGAGTGCTTGGAGCGCGGTGTGGACCCGGTCGGAGTCCGCGTAGTTGACGAGCAGGTTGCTGCCGTGCACGAGCATCGTCGTGACCGGGTAGGGGCGGTGCTCGAGGACCGCGTCCCAGACGGCACGGGGGTGCGCCCATCCGGCCATGGAGAGGATGCGGTGGCGGTCGCCGCCGAGCCGCTTGGGGTGCTGTGCCTCGGGCAGCGCTTCGGTGAGCGGCAGGGCACGGCGGCCGACGATGCCCGGTGGCTCGAAGATGACGTCGCCGCCCCGCCGGTCGAGGTTTCCGCAGATCGCGGAGAGGATGGCGAGGGCGCGGCAGACGTGGAAGGAGTTGCGGTTCTGCTGGGCCCCGGTGCCCAGTTCGATCGCGGCGGCCGGCGCCGACGCGTAGGCGAGGGCGGCGGCGCGCACGTCGGCGGCGGGCAGCCCGGTGAGGTGCTCGACCTTCTCGGGGGCGTAGGCCCGGGTGTGTTCCGCCAGGTCCTCGAAGCCGACGGTGTGGTCCTTGACGAACGCGTGGTCGTAGAGGTCCGCCTCGATCACCGTGTGGATCATGGCGAGGGCGAGCGCGGCGTCCCCTGCGGGGCGTATCTGCAGGTGGTGCTGGGCGCGGCGGGCGAGCGCGGTGCGCCGGGGGTCCACGACGATCATGCGGGTGCCGTGGCGTACGGCGTCCAGGAGCCGGGTGCCGATGACGCCGTCGCCGTGGGTCATGGACTTGTTGCAGCCCCACAGCAGGACGACGTCGGGCGCGCCCTCGTAGTCGCAGAAGGTGAAGGCTCCCAGGGTGAGGATGCTCGCCATCACCCGTGGATAGAAGCAGACGTGGGCCGGGCCGAGCACGTTGGGCGTGCCGTAGCTGTTGGCGAACCGGAACAGCCACTCCTGGTAGTTGCGGTCGGTGCCCTGGGCGACGACCAGGGACTCGGGGCCGTGCCGGTCGCGGGTGCGGTCGAGGGCCCGCGCGACCCGGTCGAGGGCCTCGTCCCACCCGATGGGCCGGAAGCTGCCGCTGCCGCGCGGCCCGGTGCGCAGCAGGGGCCGGGTGAGCCGGTCGGCGGCGTACAGCTGGTCGAGGGAGGCGCGGCCCTTGGCGCACAGGAACCCCCGGTTGTTGGGGTTGTCGGGGTCGCCCTCGATGCGGGTGAGCCGCCCGCCGCCGATCTCCACCAGGGCGCCGCAGCCGCCGTGGCACATCCGGCAGACGGTGCGGTGCACACCGTCCTCGGCGACGCTCGTCACGTGGGGTTCGCTCACCTGGGGTGCCTCCGGTTGTCGGTCCGGTACGTCGGTTGCGTCGGTCCGGTACGTCGGGCGGGCGGGGGGGCGCACGGGGTGCGTGGGTCCCTCAGCCCCGGGTCAGCGGGATGCCGCCCGTGGTCGTCCGCAGTGCTCCGGCGGCGCGTGCGACGCTGCGGGCGAGGTCGTCGATCCGGCCGCCGAGGTCCGGGTCGACGGGAACTCCGCCCCGCAGCGCGGAGCGGCCCTGCGGTACGGCGACCTGCCCCGGCACCATCCAGGCCCGCAGCCAACGGGCCATCATCCGCAGGTCGTTGAGGGCGTTGCTGTTGCTGCGGCCGCCGAGCGCGACGATGGCGCCGAACACCTTCCCCTCGGCGTGTTCGAAGTCCAGCAGGTCGATGGCGTTCTTCAGCGCGCCGTTGACGGCGCCGTGGTACTCCGCGCCGCTCAGGATGATCCCGTCGGCGGCCCGGCACGCTTCGCGCAGTACGGTCACGTCAGGGAAGTGCGGCCAGGGTTCGCGCTTGTCGCCGTTGCAGAAGGGGAGCTGGAGTTCGCGCAGGTCGAGCAGGCGTACCGGATGGCCGTCGGCGGCCAGGGTGCGCAGGGCGTGCCGCAGCAGTTCCTGGCTGGTGGAGCCCGGTCGCATGCTGCCGCCGATGCCCAGGATCGCGGCGGGGGCCGAAGGGGTCATTCGTCCTCACAGATGGCGTCGGCGGGGCAGCAGTCCATCGCCTCGTACACGGCGTCCTCGTCGTCCTCGGTCTCGGGCTGACGCAGCACGTAGGAGTAGCCCGCCTCGTCGTTGCGGGCGAAGAAGTCGGGGGCGATGCAACGGCAGGTGTCGCAGTCGGTGCACTCGACGTTGACGAAGAACCGGCCGGTGTCGTTGTCCGGCACCCGGGCGGGGTCCTGAAGGGTCATACGAGTCCTCCGGGCGGTGCGCCGGCGTGGACGAGCTCCAGGACCCGGCCGGTGTCGTCCCGGATCACGTGCCCGTAGGTGTGGCCGAGTTCGTCGGCGGGCGTGTGGGAGAGCAGCCGGACGCCGTCGAAGGTGGCGAGGAAGTCGAGCAGCGGCCGTACGTGTTCGGGGGTGTCGACGGACAGCCCGTAGTGCGACATGAGGGCGGACCTCTGCTCGGGCGACCGGTCGGCCCAGCTGCCGCGGCCGCGGCAGCTGAACAGTTCGATCTCGTTGCCGAGAGCGCTGCGCAGGTTGATCCAGTGTCCGGGGGTGCCGTAGGCGCGCGGCGCGATGTAGGAGGGTCCGGTCCGGACCCGGCTGACCCCCGGCGACCGGTGGACCTGGTCCAGCAGGTCCTCGAAGTCCTTCTCGTCGCCGTAGTCGCCGACGTAGAACGCCACGTGGTGCACTCCGGTGACGCGCAGGGTGCGTGCGTCGAGGGTGTGCCCGAAGAAGGCGCTCAGCACGTCGGGGGCCCGGGTGCGGTGTGCCTCGTCGGCCCGGTCCAGGAGTTTCTGCAGCGCCGGGCCCCGGTCGGCCCCGGTGGGGATGGCATCGCTGACGGGGAACTGCATGGGACGGCTCACCTCCGGGTGAGGTAGTCGCTGAGCAGGGTTTCGAGGTCGCCGTGTCCCACGTAGGGCTCCTGGAGGCCGCCGTAGAGCTCGGGGCGGCGGCCGTGCAGGCAGAAGTAGAGGCTGCGGGTGAAGGAGAGGTCGACCTCGCGCATGGTGCGCAGGTACTCCATGTCCAGTTCGGCGGTCAGGACGGCCTCTTCCTCGTCGAGGGAGGCGAGGAGTTCTTCTGGGGCGGCGACCGTGCTGTGTCCGGCGACGTTGATGGACACCTGGCGGCCGACGCGTTCGCCGGTGACGCTGCCGACGGCGCTGGCGAGGAGGGTGTAGCAGACGTTGAAGGAGGAGTTCGCCTGGAGGCAGGGACGGGTGATCGCGAGGTTGCCGCGCAGGGCGGCCCCCGGCACGGCGATGATCTCCGCGCCGCGCAGGGCGAGGGTGCGGGGCACCTCGGGTATCCAGAAGTCGGAGCAGACGCAGACGCCGAGCCGCCCGAACGGGGTGTCCACGAGGACGAATTCGTCGCTGGCGGTGACCGAGACCATCTCGGCGGCGAACCGGTGGGTCTTGCGGGCCTTGACGACGATCTCGCCCCGGTCGTCCAGGAGCACGGCCGTGTTGTAGTAGCGGTCGCCCTCGCGTTCGACGACGGTGCCGCACAGGATGTACGCGCCGATCCTGCGGGCGTGTGCGGCGAGTTGGTCGATGACCGGGCCCGGGACGGTCTGGTCGATGATGCCCTTGAGGTGGGCGCGGCCGGGGAAGTAGAAGGGCGGGCCGAGGAAGAACTCGGGCAGGACGACGAGTTCGGCCGCCTCGACGGTGTCCAGGAGGGCGAGCGTCCGGTTCAGGTTGGTCTCGGGGTCGGGGTCCCACAGGGTCTGCAGGAGCGCGACGCGGGGCCGGGTGGTGGGCTTCACCGTATGTCTCCCAGGGGTAGGTTGCCGGGCCGCACGGAGGCTGCGACCAGTGCCTGGCCGAGCGGTGAGCGGCGGAAGTCCGCGAGAAAGGGGGCCGCCGCCTGCATGCGGCGCAGTTCGTGCAGGTCCAGGTCGGCGCTGACCACGCACTCCTCCCGGTCGGCTTCGGCGAGGACCGATTCCTGGCGGCGGAAGTCACGGGAGTAGGCGCCGATCGCCATGGGGCTGCGGACGATCGCGGTGCGGCCCATGTAGGTGAGTCCGGCCAGGGTGTTCTCCCCGGTGGCTCCGGCGAACAGGACGTAGGCGCAGTTCTCGGCGGCGCGGGCGAGCAGCATCTGCCGTACGGGGTCGGCGAAGGGCCGCAGCAGGATGGACGGGCAGAGCAGGATCTCCACTCCGTCGGCGAACAGGGCGCGCAGCACTTCGGGGAACTGGATGTCGTAGCCGATGACGAGGCCGATGCGGCCCAGGGGTGTGTCCACGACCCGGGCGCCCGGCTCCCCGGTCAGGAAGTGGGCCTCCAGGTCGTAGACGACGGTGCGCCGGTAGACGTCGGCGATGCTGCCGTCGTCGCGGACCAGGACGGCGGAGCTGTGCACCTGTTCGCCGTTGCGTTCCAGGAGCCCGGCGGCGAGCCAGATCCGGTGCTGCCGGGCTCGCTCGGCGAGCCATCGGGTGACCGGGCCCGGCACGGGCTCGGCCACCTCGTGGCTCTTGGGCAGGTTGAGCGCCGTGGCGAACGCCTCGGGCAGCACGACGAGTTCGCAGCCGTCGTCCACCGCCTCCCGGATCAGTGCGTCGGCGCGCCGGAGGTTGTCGGCGGTGCGGTTGGTGGCGACGGACAGCTGGATCAGGCCGGCGCGCAGCCGCCTGCGAGGGGTCATGAAGGCGCTCCTGGGTGCGGATGTCCGGTGGCGGGTCGCCGGCGGTGGGGCTCAGCCGGTGCCCGCCGTGTCGTAGATGCCGGGCTCTCCGACGCTGTAGCCGACGTGCAGCGGTTGCGAGGAGGTGATCAGGTTGATGTTCTCCTTGGCCACGGACCACGTCTCCAGGCCGCGCCCGTCGAGCAGTTCGCGCATCTCGGGTTCGCTGAAGGAGGCGCGCAGCGACGTCATGAACGCCTCGGCGTCCCCGTCCGCGTACTGCAGGACGAACGAGACCATGCCCTCGTCCGCGTCGCGGGCCAGGTCGTAGAGCACCACGATGCCGCCGGGCCTGCACACCCGGGCGCACTCGGCGACGATCCGTTCGGGCTTGTCCCAGCGGGCCACCGCGCAGAAGCTGAAGACGACGTCGAAGGAGTCGTCGTCGTACGGCAGCCGGGTCAGCCGGGCCCATTCGCAGGCGAAGTCGCCGCCGTAGCCGACCAGGTTCGCGAAGATGGTGTTCTCGCGGGTGACTTCGAGGAAGGCGTCGTTGCTGTCGACGCCGGTGAACTGCGCGCCCGGGTGCTGTGCGGCGAGCCGCAGGGAGATCAGGCCGCTGGCGCAGCCGACTTCGAGGATCTCCTTGCCCTCGCCGCAGTACGGCCCGATGAGCTTCATCATGTGCTGCATCGGGATGATCATCGAGCTGCGGATGTTGCGGTCGTAGGCCCGGCACTCGTCGACGTCGTCGAAGGCGTCCTTCTGCGGGACCCGCCCGGCCAGGTCGAAGATGCGGCCGCGGGGTCGGCGGCGCAGGGTCGCGGGAGCGTTCTCAGAGCTGGACAACGGGGAGTCCTTTCCGGCCGTCGGCGCGGTCGATCTGCCAGTTGAGGATCTCGGTGCTGGCCGAGGTGGGCTGCGGGAGGCGGTAGTTGGCGTCCGAGTAGAACGTCTTGCAGATGTTGTCGATGTAGTACCAGCCCTTGGGGTACGTGACCTGGATGGCCTCGTCGGTGATCTCGATGAGGCCCTTGGCGGCGAGGTCGTCGCACTTGTCGCGGAAGTACTCGTAGGGGTCGACGCCGTGCCGCTCCCGGTAGACGGACCGCTTCATGCGGAGCAGCTTGAGGCCGAGGACGAGGCTGCGGCAGCGCTGTTCGTGCTCGTCGGTGTAGGCGCCCATCACGATGGGCAGCCGGCCCGCGTTGCAGGTGTCGATGTAGGCGTTGATGTCGGGCTGGGTGAGGTACATCCGGTTGTTGAGGTAGCCGTAGGCCCCGGAGCCCATGGCGACCATGTCGCCGCAGCGGCCCCACACCTGGGAGAGGTGGTCGGTGAGGTAGAAGGTGTCCGTCTCCAGGCCCCGGTACGGCTTGGAGCCGTCGGTCAGGATCGGGTAGGTGCGCACCCCCTGGGCCTCCCACTCGGGCTTCATGGGTTCGATGAAGTCGTTGTACGTCAGGGCGAGGTACCCGTTGTCCATCAGCGTGGTGTGCATGTGCCGGTACATCTCGTCGGCCTCCTGCGTGCTGGGGCACGGCGGGGTGGCCCCGGACTGCAGCGCGAAGAACACCTCGGAGCCGGGCAGGACCGCGTAGTTGTACACCGAGAACGACGTCACGGGCAGGTCCATCAGGGTCCTGAGGTCCTGGTCCCACAGGTCGTGGGTCTGGCCGGGGATGCCGATCATGTAGTCGATGCAGAGGTTCTCCATGCCGCTGCGGTCGATCAGCTCGATCGTCCTGGTGGCGGACTCGCCGGTGTGCGCGCGGGCCCGGCCGAGGTAGCGCAGCAGCGGGTCGTGGAAGGTCTGCACGCCCAGGCTCATCCGGTTGACGCCGTGTTTGAGCAGGACGTCGAGCTTGTGCTGGTCGACGTCGACGGGGGTGGACTCGATGGTGACCGAGCAGTCGTCGCTGAAGTTGAGCCGCTGCTTCATGAAGCCGATCAGGTCGTCGAGTTCCTCGGCCCGCAGGGTCGTGGGCGTGCCGCCGCCGAAGTAGCCGGAAGTGAAGACGACGTCCTTGAGGTACGGGTGCCGGGAGTAGAGGTCGATCTCGGCCTTCAGGGCCTCGATGTACCGGCGGACCAGCGTGTTGCGGGTGTTGAACTTGTTGTACGGGCAGGAGGTGCACACCTGGTTGCAGAAGGGGATGTGCACGTAGAACGAGGTGGTCTTGGGGAACTTCTCCTGCTGGGCGTGCATCTGTGCGGCGGTGAGCGGTCCGACGTCGCAGGGGTACCAGCGCACGAACTCGATGTCCCGCTCGGGGTATTCGCGCCAGAAGCTCGGTGTGTCGAGGAAGTTCCTGGTGATGGTGGTGTCGGTCACGAGTTCCTCCGGTGTCGGATGGCGAGCGTCATGGGCCCGTCCGCCTCGGCCCGCCAGTCGTGCAGGCCCGCGGCGGTGAGCAGGGCCTCGGTCTCGGGCAGGGTGTACGCGCCGTGCAGCGAGGTGAGGAAGGTGCGCAGCCGGTAGCTGCCCTCCTGCGAGGTGTCGTCGGCCATCTCCCTGAGCGCGTATTCGAGGATGAAGGGGTCGGGGTCGCGGCGCAGGTCGCTGACGAACACCTGGCCGCCCGGCACGAGCAGCCCGGCCAGGCGGCGCAGTGCGGCGGCCGGGTCGGGCCAGCCGCCGAGGGTGTTGGCGCTGTACACGACGGTGAACCGGCGGGTGTTCCAGGGGGCCCGAGCGGGGTTGGGCACTCCCTGGGGCGCGGTGTGCACGACGGCCCGTGCGCCCGCGTCGGCGAGGCGGCGCTCGTACAGGGCGGCGGCTTCGTGCGACTCGCACACCGCGTGCAGTTCGGTGGGGCCCAGCCGCAGGAGTTCTCCGCCGAGCCCGCCGTAGCCGGGTCCGGCTTCGAGTACGGGTCCCGCGCCCGCGGCGTCGAGGACGTCGCGCAGGAACTCGCCCTTGTAGCGGCCCCGTTCGGCCAGGTAGCGGTCGTAGGCCTGTCGTTCCTGCGCGGTGGAGCGCGGGTGACGGGCGGGGACCCGCAGCGCGAGCGGGCCGGCGGTGGACATCGGGCGGTCACACCTCCTTCAGTACGTCGAACAGGTGCTGCTCCGCCTCGACGACCCGGCGCACGACCGCCCGCAGTTCACCGGCCAACTGCGCGCGCAGCGGGTCGAGTTCCCCGGCCGCCCGGGAGCGCAGCCCCGGCAGGTGGGAGCCGAGGGTCCGGGCGGCGTCCTGGTCCTGCGGGCTGCCGCGCAGCAGGTGCTGGTCGCGGGCGTTGAGGGTGTCGCGCAGCTCGGTGAACGCGGGGGTCCAGGACGGCAGGAGGAGGGCGAGGAACTCGTGCCAGGCGTCCACCGCGTTCCGCGCGAGCGGGCGGGCCCGTTCGAGGGCCGGGTCCGCGGTGCGGGCGGCGGCTTCGGTGAGGAAGTCGGCGAACATCACCCGGAAGCCGCAGCCGCCGGTTCCGGCCAGTTCGAAGTCGACATAGGCTCCGCCGAGCGCGGCGACGACGTCCGCCGCCGGGCTCTTGCGTACGAAGTGGTCCAGGCCCGCACCGTAGGCGGCGAGTCCGCGCAGGCCGAAGGTGGGCACCACGGGGTTCAGCATGGCGTCGCAGGAGGCGCGCACTCCGCGCCGTACGGCGTCCTCGGAGGGTTCGCGGGCCTTCGCCCAGTCGGCGCGCAGCCAGGCGTACCGGGGCGGGAAGGGCGGGTGCTCGGAGCCTCGGGCGGCGGCCAGTTCGTCCAGGGTCAGGGTGCGGGCGGTGCGGCAGCGGTCGGAGACGGTGACGGTCCGGGCGTCGGGGTCGTGGCCCAGCAGGACGAAGGCGTGGGCGCCGAAGTGGCGGGTGGCCTGGTAGTACGGGAGGTGGAACAGGTCGCCGTAGACGATCACGGGTTCGCCTCGGTCCAGTGGGCCGCGTACGTCCTGCCAGGCGGTTGCGGGGTCGGCCGGGACGACCACGTCCATCGGCAGGCCGAGGCCGTCCGTCATGCGCCGGGTGAAGTCGGGGAAGGGTCCGTTGCGGCCGCCGACGAAGGCCCGCCCCTCGGGTCCGGCGGGCATGTGCATGAAGCTGATGCCGCCGCCGAGGCCGAACAGCAGGGGTTCGCTCACCTGTGTTCCGTGCTGGGCGAGCACCTTGTGCAGTGCGGCGGTCTCGCAGTGGGCACCGCCGTGCCGGTGGGCGGCCGGGGCCCGCGTGCTGTCGCGGCCTGCTGCGCGGACGGTCATACGCGCGCTCCCTTCGCTTCGGCGACCGGCACCGGGGTGGCCGTGGGCGCGGTCTGCTGGTCGGTGGGGCGGGCGGGCGGTGGCAGGGCGGCGGGCCGCTCCGCGGCGAGTTCCGTGAGCACCGAGCGGGTGTAGGGGTTGTCGGGTGCGGGCGGGTGGTCGAGGGCCGTGCCCGCGAGGACGTTGCGGACGGCGGCGGCCACGAGCGGTAGGGGCACGCCCTGGTCCGTGAGTTCCTCGGTGAGCGCGGCGCAGGCCCGCAGCGCGGCCTTGGTGGCGGCGCGGTTGACCGGCCCCACCAGGTTCTCCTCACCGGCCAGTACGGTGCCGAGTCCCTGGGCGAGGTGGCGCAGTTCGTCGAGCCGGCCGGTGTCCTCGGTGACCAGGACGGTCGGCACGCCGTGGGCGAGGGCGGCGAACTGGCAGACCGGTTTGAGCCCGGCGACCGCGAGGCCGGCCAGGTCGGCGTCGTCCGCGAGGAGGGACCGCAGGCGGGCGGTGGGCACGCTGGTCGCCAGGCTGACGAACAGGGGTCGCCGCCCGGTGCGCACGGCGTGCCGGGCCAGCGCGTGCAGAGCCGGCTCCGTGCGCTCCGGCGGCACGCACAGCAGTACCGCGTCCGCCGTGACCAGGGTCTCGGCGTCCGCGAGGGGCAGGCCCGTCGCCGTGGCCGCACGGCGGGCGGCGGCGCGGTCCGTGTCGTACAGGAACAGGGAGAACCGGTCCTTGAGGCGGGCCGCGAGGACGGTGCCCAGCCGTCCCGTTCCGGCGATGCCCACGGTGGTGATGCCCCCGTCCGTGGCGGTGTGGGTGCCCGTCATGAGGTGGCCGCCGCCGCGAGGTCCTCCAGGGAGAGGCTGCCGGGCTTGAGCATGCGGTCCATGGCGCGCCGCACGGTGTCGCGGTCGATCGGCTCGACGACGGGGGTGATGCCGACGGCCGCCGTGACGTGCTCCGCCACCTCGGAACAGAGCCGTGCGGTGTCTCCGCTCTCGGCCTCGACCCGAATCTCCAGGCCCCGGTGGGTGACTCCGGCCGCCCAGTAGAGGCCGCTGCCCTTGGTGGACAGCACGACGTCCTCCAGCGCCAGCTTGTTGATCCGCCTGCCGTCCACGACGAGCTGTTCGCTGACCCGCCCGTGGTGGTCGAGCGTGCGCCGGGGGCTGCCGCAGGCGCAGGTGGCGCGGTGCACGGTGACGAAGTCGCCGGTGCGGTAGCGCAGCAGCGGCATGGCCCGGCTGACGAGGCTGGTCAGGACGAGTTCGCCGGGGGTTCCGTCCGCGACGGGTTCGGCGGTCTCCGGGTCGATCACCTCGAACAGGTGCCGGTCCTCGGTGAGGTGGAGGGCGCCCTCGGCGCAGGTGAGCCCGAGCGAGTTGGTCTCGGTCGAGCCGTAGGCGTTGGACAGGCGCACGCCCCACAGGTCGGCGATCTTGGAGAGTTTGGCGGGCGAGCAGGTCTCCCCCACGTACATGAAGGTGCGCAGGCCCACCTCCAGGGGGTCGCGTCCGCTGTCCTTGAGGAGGTCGTAGAGGCGCAGCGCCCGGCTGGGGGTGCACACGAGGCCGGTCGGTTTGACCGTCCACATCATCTCGACCATGCGCTCGAAGGGGCAGACCCGGCTGAGCGTGCCGACCGCCACGACTCCGGCGCCCACCCGTTCCAGGGCGCGGTCCACGTCGTAGGAGGCGAAGGCCAGTTCGTAGGGGATGGCGATGAAGACGAGGTCGCCGGGGCCGAAGAGGTGGCCGACGGAGCGTTCCACGGCGACGTTGCCGCGTATCCAGTCCTCGTAGGTGATGACGGCGGAGGTCGGGCTGCCGGTGGTGCCGGTCGACTCGCCGTAGCGGACGATCTCCTGCCGGTCGGCGGCGACCAGTCCGAAGGGGTAGGCGGCGCGCAGGTCGGCCTTGGTGGTGAAGGGCAGGGTGCGGATGTCGTCGAGGGAGTCGAAGCGGGTCGCGCGGTGTGCGCTCCAGTGGTGGCGGTAGTACGGGGAGGAGGTGAGGGCGTACGTCACGCTCTCCCGCAGCCGGGTGAGCTGGAGCTCGGCGGCCCGGGCCGGGTCGAGCTTCTCGTACGCGTCCAGGTCGGCGTAGGCGGCGCAGCGGATCTCGTGGTGGCGGAGGTGGGGCGGGACTGCGGTCTCGGTCACTGGTCTTCCTCCCCGAAGGTGATCTGGGTCTTGATCCGGACGTCGGCCGGGTCGCCCGCCGCCGGGGCGGCGAAGGCCTGCTCGGCGGCGTCGGCCGGAGCGCGGTGCGTGACCAGCCGGGCGGCCTGCTCCCGGTGGGTGTCGAGGAACGCGTGGACGGCGCCGAAGCTGCCGGTGCCGCCGATGGAGCCGATGAGGGTCAGGCCCTTGACGACGAGCAGGTCCGTGCGCACCTCGGTGCGGCGGCGCAGGCCGAAGCACAGGACCCGGCCCCGCGGCCGGGCGAGGACGAGGGCGGTGTTGAGTCCGGCCTCGCTGCCGGAGCACTCGACGACCACCGGGTGGTCCGCGCCCTCGGCGAGGTCCGCGTAGCCGGTGGCCCGGTCGTCGGGGCGGGGCGGCGGCTGGACCAGCGCGCCGGGGAACAGCTGCCGCACCCGTGCGGCCTTGTCGGGGTCCTGCTCCAGGAGGCGTACGGAGCGGACGTGGTGCTGCCCGGTCAGCAGCAGGTAGGAGGCCAGGCCCAGGGCGCCCGCGCCGACGATCAGCACGTCGTCGTCCGGGGCGGGGGCCAGCCGCCGCAGCCCGTGGTCGGCGACGGCGAAGAACTCGGAGAGGGCCAGCAGACCGGCGCCGAGCGCGCAGGTGTCCGGGTAGAGGTAGCGCCGGTCGACGACTTTGCGCCGGGTGGAGAATCCGTCCACGGTGATCCCGAACTTCTCGATGTTCCGGCAGAGGTTCCGGTCGGTGCGGCAGCCGGGGCACGCGCCGCACCAGCGGGAGCAGTCCCCGGTGACCCACTGCCCGAGCAGGTCCCGGCCGCCCGGGCCGGTGTCCACCACCCGCCCCGCCCACTCGTGGCCGAAGCGGATCGGGTAGCTGCGCGGGCCTCCGTAGGTGCCGTCGTAGAGGCGGTGGTCGCTGCCGCACAAGGTGATGCGGTCCACCTCCACGAGGACGTCGTCGGCGCCGAGTGCGGGCAGGGCCGGCGCCCGGCGGGAGACGCGCAGTTCGCCGGGGGCGGTCAGCAGCAGGTCCTGGACGCGGCTCATCGGTCCCCCTCCGGTCCGCCCGCGGCGGCGGGGGGCACCCGGCGGCGCTGCGGCAGATGGGCGACGAGTTCGGCCTCGATGCGCTCGCTCTCGCGGCGGGCCATGCGCAGCCGCTCGCGCAGGCCGATGGTGCGCAGCCCCCACCACAGGTACCAGTTGTCGTTGGCGAGCACCCGGGTCTCGATCTCGTCGAGGAGGGTGTCGTCGCCGATGACGTCGCGGGACACGTAGTACTTGGGCACGATGAACCGCTCGTCCCCGGTGAGCAGGCCCTCTTCGACGGCCGTGGTGTGCAGGTCGGTGCCCCGGCAGACCCGCAGGCCCAGCGTCCAGTAGGCGTGGGCGTCGGCCGCGCCGGGCGGCACCAGGTCGTTCATGACGTCGAAGGTCTCGCGCACGGAGTCCCGGTCGTCCCCGGGGCTGCCGATGAACAGGCAGTGCTCGACGCGGATTCCGGCCTGTTCGAACTGGCGGTGGGCGCGGACGATCTGCCGCTGGCGGAAGTTCTTCTTCAGCCGGCGCAGTACCCGGTCGTTGCACGAGTCGGTGCCGAACTCCACGTAGTAGCAGCCGGTACGGACCATGAGGTCGACGAGTTCGGGGGTGACGTTGCCCGGGTTGATCATGCAGGACCAGGGCATCTCGATGCCGCGTGCGGCGAATTCCCGCAGGACCTCGATGGCGTAGTTCAACGGCAGGTTGAAGACGCCGTCGACGATCTCCAGGACCTCCAGCCCCTCGTCCCGCAGGCGTTCCACCTCGTCGGCCACCCGGGTGACCGAGTCGAACTTCACGCCGGTGCCGTCGACCAGGAAGTTGCTGCAGAACACGCACTCCAGGACGCAGCCCTTCTTGGTCTGGATGGTGGCGGGCACCTTCTCGCTGCGGTCGTGGGTCTCGTAGGAGTAGCTGAAGTAGCGCGGGTCGTAGAGGCCGGGGTCGGGCCGGGCGGCCCTGCGGTAGTCGATCTCGAACACCGGGTCCTTGCGGTGGTACGAGCCGTCCGGCGCGGGGAAGATCACCCCGGGCACGTCCGCCGGTTCGGTGCCCCGGTGCAGGTGGGCGAGGAAGGGCACCATGGACTCCTCGGCGAATCCGGTGATGCCGTACTCGGCGCCGACGAAGTCCATCAGGTCGTCCGGGACCGTGGAGAAGCCGGGACCGCCCAGGACGACGGTGACCCCGGGCAGCTCGGCCCGCGCCCAGTCGGCCACTTCGCGGGCGAGCGGGGTGTAGATGACCGGCTCCAGCATGTTCTGCGAGTCGACGTTGCGGATGGAGATGCCCACGACCTCGGGCCGGAAGGCGGCGACCGCCTCGCGCACCGCCTTCTCGTCCTCCTCCTCCCACATCAGGTCCAGCACGTGTACGTCGTGGCCCGCGGCCCGCACCTGGGTCGCGACGGTGACCATGCCGATCGGCAGCACCGGGCGGAAGGACTTGAGCTTGTTCACGGACACGAACATGACCCTCATCCCGAGCCGCCCCCGATCTCGGCGTCGGCGGCCGTCAGGGCCGTGACGAGCGAGCGCAGTTGCTCCTCGCTCTGGTGCCGGTGCACGACCAGGCGCAGCAGGCCGTGCCGGCGGGCGACGGAGGCGATGAACCCCCGCCGTTCCAAGGCGTCGACGAGTTCTCCCGGCGCCCGGTGGCGTGCGGTGACGACGGTGAGGTCGGGGTCCGGTACGTCGAATCCGCCGGTCCGCAGCAGGCCGAGCAGCAGTTCCCTGCGCTCGAACACCGAGGCGACGAGGGAGCGGTAGCCGTCCCGGCCCATGGTGTGCAGTGCGGCCCAGGTGGCGAGCACGGCGGCGCCGGGGCGGGTGCCGAGCAGCCCGTGGTGGTCGTGGGTGCCTCGGTAGTGGGACGCGACCCGCAGGCGGTCCAGGTCGGCCGGGTCCCTGACCAGCAGGTGGCCTGCCGGGATCGGCGCGCCGCCGTACTTGTGCGGGTCGAGGGTGACGGAGGTGACGCCCGGTACGTCGAAGCCGATCCGCGGCAGCCGGTGCCCCAGGTCGCGGGCGAAGGGAACGAGGAAGCCGCCGGTCGCCGCGTCGACGTGCAGCGGCACCCCGAGGGCGCGGGTGTGCTCCGCGACGGCGGGGATGTCGTCCACCGCGCCGGTCTCGGAGGTTCCGGCGGTGGCGACGACGAGCGCGGTGTCCTCGGTGACCAGGGCGCGCAGCGCCTGGGCCCGGACGTGCAGGTCGGGGGTGAGGGGGACATGCACGGGCTCCGCCCCGACCATCGCGAGGATCTTGTCGAAGGAGAAGTGGGCGCTCTCCGGCAGAACGACGCGCGGGGGACGGCCCGTCCGGGTGTGCGGGCCGTCGCGGCGCAGGGCGGCGAGCACCGCCAGGAGGTTCGCCTCGGTCCCGCCGGAGGTGGCCACCCCGGAGGCGTCAGCGAGCCCCATGAGGTCGCCGAGGAGGGCCGTCACCTCCTGTTCGGCGCGCCGCAGCGACGGGAAGATCCGGTTGTCGCCCATGTTGGTCTCGAGTGCCTGGGCGAAGACCTGCCGGGCCACGGGCAGCGGCGCGGAGCAGATGGAGTTGAACACCGTGCCGTCCTCGTAGCCGTGGTCGTCGCGGCGCAGGGCGGCCAGGTCGGCGAGGACGGCCGCGGGGTCCCGGCCGTGCTCGGGCAGGGGGGTGGGCGCGGCGGGCTGCGCCCGGTCAGCGGAGCCGGTGCGGGATGTCGAAGAACTCAGCAGCGTTTCCATGAGCGAGAGCCCTCACGGTCTGTTCCGGAACGCCTCCGAGCCGGAGGCGGTGGACGGTCTTGCCGAGGCCGAGCGGATCGGCGGACCCGAAGTGGAAGCCGGTGTTGAGCATCAGACGGTCCGGCCCCCGGCTGTCGAGGATGCTCATCACCTCCCGGTGGGTGACCTTCTGGCGCACGGCGAACAGGGCGTCCGCCCCCGGCGACACCGCCAGGCCGTAGCCGCCGAGCCCGTCGAAGCCCCCGTGGTCGAGGACCAGGCCGAGCTTGTGCTCGTCGAGGTCCATCACCGCGACGCGCCCCACGTCGACGCCCGAGCGCTCGATGGCGCGGGCGAGCGGCGAGAGCATCGCGCCGAAGGCCTCCAGCGGTGGCGGGGTCTCCACCATCACCGGCGTGCCGGTCTGCGCGGCGAGGCTCAACTGCCTTTCCAGTACGGTCACTTCGTCGGTCGTACGATGACGGAGCGACACCTCGCCCAGTGCCTTCACCCGTGGGTGGCCAAGCCGTTTGTGGAGCTCGTCGACGCCTTCCAGGGCGCTGCGCAGATCGCTCATGTCGGCGGCGTGGACGGCCAGCCCCACGTACAGGTCGATGCCGTACGCCGCCGCGCGCCGGGTCTCGACCTCGATCAGCCGGTCGAAGCGGGCGGCGAACGCGTCGCCCGAGGTGCGGCGTTCGTGGGAGCTCGAACACGGTACGAGCGCGGTGGTGATGCCGCTGACGGCCATCAGTTCGTAGTCGTCGGCGTTGCGCAGGTCGCTGTGGATGTGGTGGTCGAAGAGCGGGACCAGGCCGGGGCCGTGTGCGCCACGCGGTGCCAGGAGCGGGGCTGCGGGTGCCTCGGGCCCGCCGGGCTCTCGCACGGGGGTCAGTTTCCGTCGACGGAGGCGGAGGAGGCGGAGGAGGCGGCGGCTTCGGCGGCCGCGGTGAGCACCTCGTGGCTGCGGCGCAGGGCGTGCCGGTAGACCTCGATGTGGTTGTACAGCTCCACGCTGACGTGTCCCTCGTAGCCGCCGCGGCGCAGGATGCGGAAGAACTCCACGAAGTCGATGTCGCCGTCGCCGGGTATCTCGTGGTGGTGCGTGCGGCCCTTGATGTCCTCGACCTGGATGACCGGGGTGAGGGGCAGGTGGTGTTCGACGGAGGTGAGGTAGTCCTCCTCCACGACGCGGCAGTGCCCGAGGTCCTGGGCGAGGGCGAAGCGGGGGCTGCTCAGCTCGTGGGCGAGGCCGGCCACGGCGGCGTTGGTCTCCAGGAAAAACTCCGGTTCGGGCTCCATGCACAGGACGACGTCGCTGTCGGTGGTGTCGAGGATCTCGGTGATGCCTTCCACGAGCCAGCGCCGGGCCTGCTCCGGGTCCACCTCGGGCTTGCGCTTGCCCGTGGCGAAGTTGATCAGGTGGATGCCCAGGGTGTCGGCGATCCGTACGGAACGCCTGACGAGGTCGATCCGGCGGGCCCGGCCCGCGGCGTCGGGGTGGATCAGCGACGGCTCGAACCTCTCCTCGCCGAGCAGGTTGTCCGCGCCCGCGGCCAGGCAGCAGGCCTCGATGCCGGTGCGGTCGAGTGCCTTGCGGATGACCGAGGCGTCGGACTCGGTGAAGGTGAACGGGTCGATGTGCGCGGGGTGCAGGGACAGTTCGATGCCGTCGTATCCGGCCTCGGCGACTTCCTCGACGGCCACCTCCACGGTGAGGTTGCGCAGACCGTTGGCGTTGTAGCTCAAGCGGGGCACGGGGAGCTCCTTCACGGATCGGGTCGTCAGCGGTGGGCGACGGCGTGGGTGTGGAAGTCGTGCCAGGTGCTCAGGTCGACCTGCTGGAAGCCCGCGCCGCGCAGCAGGTCCTCCAGCTCCTCCAGGGAGAAGCGCAGGTGCACTTCCTCGGGGCCCGCCCCGTCGGGCTGCCGGGCGTACCAGGCCTCGATCTCCCGGTTGCGGGCGCGGTCGGGGGTCTTGCGGTAGTCCGCGAGGACGACGCGGCCACCGGGTTTGAGGACCCGGTGCATCTCCTTGACCGCCTCGGCCGCGTCCTCGGCCAGTTCGTGCAGGACGTACGTGCACAGCACCAGGTCGGCGCTGGAGCTGGGCGCGTCCAGCGGGGCCAGCGGGCCGACGTGCGTGGTCACGCGTGCGGCGAGGCCCTCCTTCGCGGCACGTTCTTCGAGCACCTTGAGGAGGGGTGCGCTGCCGTCGTGGCAGTGGACGCTCCCGCGCGGGCCGACCGCGCGGGCGGCGGGGATCGTCGCGTACCCCGTGCCCGCCCCGACGTCCAGGACGTGCTCGCCGGGCGCGGTCCTGGCCCGGCGGAGCAGTTCCTGGACCTCGCCGAGGGCCCAGCGCAGCGGTCCGTCGAGGCGGTAGATGGTCTCCTCCACCTCGGGCGTTCGATGCAGTCCGGTCGTCATCAGGCACACCCCTGCTGGTTCATCAGCCACACCCCTGTGGTGTCGGTGGATCACGCCTCGGTCAGGACGCTCTTGAGCAGTGGTTCGGGGACGGGTGTCTCGTAGTCCCCGTCCACGCAGCGCACGGTGCCGATCCTGGGGACCAGGACGAACCGGATCGTGGCGCCGGCGCGGCGTTTGTTGTCGTTGCGGATGACCTCGACGATCTGTTCGGCCGTCAGCTCCCGGGGCAGCCCCGTGACGCTGCCCAGCCGGTCGGCCAGGATGTGTTCCTGGCGGTGCAGCACCTCGGGGTCGCACAGGCCCAGGCGGACCGCGACCCCGGCGGCGGCGCACATGCCGATGCCGACCGCCTCGCCGTGCAACAGCCGTCCCGCGCTGAGGAATTCCACCGCGTGTCCGACGGTGTGGCCGTATTCGAGCATGATGCCCGCGTGCCGCTCCCCCGGGTCGAGGGCGAGGATCGACTGCTTGCTGGACACCACGTCGTGGCAGAAGCCCAGCAGGTCGTCCTGGACGGCGGCCAGGTCCGGGGTGAGCAGCTTCTCCAGCCGCTCGAACCAGGTCGCGTCGTTGACCAGGCCGTTCTTGATCGCCTCGGTGATGGCGCTGCGGTGCTGGCGGACCGGCTCGTGGCGGATGTAGGCGACGTCCGCCCAGATGAACAGCGGCGCGTAGTACATCCCGAACTGGTTCTTGCCGAGAGAGCCGTTGACGGCCTGTTTGTTGCTGAGCGAGCCGTCGGTGAGGTTGAGCATCGTCGTCGGGACCTCGACGTACCGGACGCCCCGGTAGGTGAGTCCCGCGGCGAGACCCACGAGGTTGCTGATCATTCCGCCGCCGACCGCCATCACCAGGGAGTCCTTGGTGACACCGGCGGCGACCAGCCGCTCGCACAGCTCGGTGAGCTGCTGCCAGCCCTTGGCGGCCTCCCCCTCCCGCACGGTCAGTACGTTGACGGCGATGTTCGCGTCGCCGAGGACACGGGCCAGGGCGCCGCCGAACCGGGCGTGCAGGCGGTCACTGGTGACGAGGTAGATCTCGTCGAAGGTGTGCCGGCGCAGATACGCGGGCAGCTGATCGGCGACGGAGTCCCCCAGGTAGTACGGACAGCTGGGGCTCACTCCGCTCGACAGCTCGATGATGGTTCCCCTGGCCACTTCGCTCCTTCGTGGAGAAAAGGTTCGTGGACAAAAGGCGGCTGAGGTCCGTGCCGACCGCTGCTCGGATCAGGCCCCGGTGCCGGTGCTGTGCGCGATGTAGCCCTCCAGGTCAAGGGCGCCGCTGCCGCTCACACAGGCGACGATGGTCTCGGCGCGGCCGGTCCTGCGGGCCTCGATCGCCCGGTCGACCGCGGCCCGCACCGCGTGGCAGGACTCCGGGGCGATGAGCACGCCCTCGTGCCGCAGCATGAGGGCACCCGTCTCGAACGCCTCCGCCTCCTCGTAGGCGACGGCGTCGATCAGGCCCTGACTGCGCAGTACGCCCACCACGGCCGAGCCGCTGTGCTGGCGCAGCCCGCCGACATGGGTCTCGGGCAGTTCGTAGTCCCGGCCCAGCGTGTAGGACTTGGTGAGCGGGGTGACGCACTCGGGGTCCGCGTGGTCGTAGCGCCACTCGCCGCGGGTCAGCCGTGGGGCGGCGGCGGATTCCGCCCCGATCAGTGCCAGCCCGTCGCCGCGCTCGGCCTTGTCCGCCAGGTAGGGGCCCATCAGTCCGCCCAGGTTGCTGCCGCCGCCGACACAGGCGATCAAGGCGTCGGGCGTCCGGCCGAGCGCGGCGAGCTGGGTCTTCACCTCCTGGCCGATGACGGACTGGTGCGCCAGCACGTGCGGCAGGTTGCTGCCCGAGATGTAGCGCGTCTCCGGGTGGTCCTGGGCGTAGCTGATGGCCTCGCCGATGGCGGTGCCGAGGGAGCCCAGCAGGTGCCGGCCGTCGCGCAGCAGTGCCTTGCCGACCTGCGTCCGGTCGCTGGGCGAGGGGTAGACCTCGCCGCCGAGCAGCTTGATGACCGTGTTCCGGCCGGGCTTCTGCCGGGCCGACACCCCGGCCCAGAAGATCACCGCGTGCAGTCCGAACAGCCGGGCCGCCCAGGCCACCGCGTGACCCCACTGACCGGCCCCGGTCTCCGTGACCAGGGTCCGTACGCCCTGCTGTGCGGCGAAGTAGGCCTGCGCGATCGCGGAGTTGAGCTTGAAGCTGCCGGTGGGCAGGACGTCCTCGCGCTTGAGGTAGATCCGGGCGGGCGTACGGAGGTGCTCCTCCAGGGCCCGGGCCCGCAGCAGCGGCGTGGGGCGGCCGATCGCGGCGAGCTCCGCACGGACCCGCTGCGGAATGGGCAGGAACGACTCGGTGGACGCGTCCTGCTGCTGCACCGCTTCCAGCCGGATCCGCCGTTGCAGCGCGAGCCGGGACGGCTGGCCGTCGGTGCCGTCCTGGGCGGGCGGCAACGGGACCGGAAGGTTGGGTACGAGGTTGAACCAGGCTTCGGGCACCTCGTCCACGGTGCTGCCCGGTACGACCGGGGTCGGCCGCCAACCGGCGGCACGGGCCCGGGCATCGGCCGTCGGCCGCCCGCCCCCGGTCATGCCGCGCCCCGGGCCCGCGACGGATGGAACGGCTCCTTGGCGACGGTCATCCAATTCCCCTCTCGGCTCGTCCGGGACACAGCGAGCAGCTTCGTCGCCGGGTGACGGAGGCGGAAGGGAGGACCGGGGACCTTGGCCGCCCGCATCAAAGGAACACCTGAACCGGAATCGACTACTTGACCGAATTGGACAAACGCCATGGACGCGGGCCGCTCCGGCCGCACACCATGGACGCAGGTCGCCAGGTGACCCACGCCACAGACCGCACATGTCGTACCCGTACCAACAGGGAGCCGCCCGGTGTTCTACTACGTGCTCAAATACGTCGTCCTCGGACCGCTGTTGAGGATCCTCTTCCGGCCGCGGATCGAAGGGCTGGAGCACGTTCCCGAGGACGGGGCGGCGATCGTCGCGGGGAACCATCTGTCGTTCTCCGACCACTTCCTGATGCCCGCCGTGCTGAAGCGGCGCATCACCTTCCTCGCCAAGGCCGAGTACTTCACCGGGCCCGGCGTGAAGGGGCGGCTGACCGCGGCGTTCTTCCGCAGCGCGGGGCAGATCCCGGTGGACCGGTCGGGCAAGGAGGCCGGGAAGGCGGCCGTGCGCGAGGGCCTCGGGGTGCTGGGGAAGGGCGAGCTGCTCGGCATCTATCCGGAGGGGACGCGCTCGCACGACGGGCGGCTGTACAAGGGCAAGGTCGGCGTCGCCGTGATGGCCGTCCGGGCGGGGGTTCCCGTGGTGCCGTGCGCGATGGTGGGGACCTTCGAGATCCAGCCGCCGGGACGGAAGATCCCCAAGGTGAAGCGGGTGACGATCCGGTTCGGGGAGCCGCTGGACTTCTCCCGGTACGCCGGGATGGAGGACGAGAAGACCGCGCTGCGGGCCGTCACCGACGAGATCATGTACGCGGTCCTGGCGCTGTCCGGGCAGGAGTACGTGGACCGCTACGCGGCCGACGTGAAGGCCGAACAGGCGGCGCAGGGACGGAAGTTCCCCCGCCTGCGGCGCTGAGTGCACGCGGCCGGGCAAGGGGCAGGGGCGGCCGGTGGGAGAGCACCGGCCGCCCCTGCTGTGCGTAACGGACCGTCGGGTCAGGGTGCCTGACGGGTCGTTACGGCTTGGGGGTCGCGTGCGGGGCGCACGTCGACTCCTTCGGTCCGGCCTTGCCGGTGAGGAGGTAACCCTCGACCCGCGGGTTGATGCACGGGTTGACCAGGTTGGTGACGCCGTGCGAGCCGGCGTCCTTCTCGATGATCAGGCTGGAGCCCTTGAAGCGCTTGTGCAGTTCGACGGCGCCCTGGAAGGGGGTGGCCGCGTCACGCGTGGACTGCACGATCAGCACCGGCGGCAGGCCGCGGCCGGTCTTGACCTGCACCGGGGTCTGCTGCTTGGTGTGCCAGGTGGCGCACGGCAGGTTCATCCAGGCGTTGGACCAGGTCAGGAACGGGTACTTCTGGTGCAGCCGGGTGTTGTCCCGGTCCCACTTCTGCCAGCTGGTGGGCCACTTGGCGTCGGCGCACTCCACGGCCGTGTAGACCGCGTTGCCGTTCTCGGTGGCGATGTTGCCCTGGATGTCGGTCAGGTCGGGCGAGGCCGCCTCGATGACCGGCTTCGGGTCGCCCGCGGCGTACGCGCTGAGCGCCTTGGCGACCGGCACCCACGAGGAGTCGTAGTACGGGGCGCCCTGGAAGAAGGCGATCAGCTCGGCCGGTCCGACGACTCCGCCGAGCGGCTTCTTCTTGGCGTCCGCACGCAGCTTCAGCCACTGGGCCTCGATCTGCGCCCGGGTGGTGCCCAGGTGGAAGGTCGCATCGTTCTTGGCGACCCAGTCCTGCCAGTCGTTCCAGCGGGTCTGGAAGGCGACGTCCTGGCCCAGGTTGGCCTCGTACCAGATGTTGTCGCGCGAGGGGTCGACGACGCTGTCGACGACCATGCGGCGCACGTGCGACGGGAAGAGCGTGCCGTAGACCGCGCCCAGGTAGGTGCCGTAGGAGACGCCCACGTAGTTGAGCTTCTTGTCACCGAGTGCGGCCCGGATGACGTCCAGGTCGCGGGCGGTGTTCGGCGTGGTCATGTGCGGCAGCATCCAGCCGCTCTTCTCGGCGCAGCCGTCCGCGTACTCGGCGGCGAGCTTGCGCTGGGCGCGCTTGTCGGCCTCGCTGTCGGGCACCGGGTCGGCCTTCGGCGCCTTGACGTACTCCTGCGGGTCGACGCAGGAGATCGGGGTCGAGTGGCCGACGCCGCGCGGGTCGAAGCCCACGAAGTCGTACGCCTTGGCCGCGCCCGCCCAGATCGCGTTCTTGCCGGTGACCCGGGTCGGGAAGCGCATGCCCGAACCGCCGGGGCCGCCCGGGTTGTACACCAGGGAGCCCTGGCGGTCCTGCTTGGAGCCGGTGTTGCCGATGCGGTCGACGGACAGCGTGATCTGCTTGCCGTACGGCTTGCTGTAGTCCAGCGGGACGGTGACGGTACCGCACTGGATGGGCTTGGCCAGGCCCCAGTCGGCCGGGCAGTCCTTCCAGTCGATGCCCTGTCGGGCGGCCCGGTCGGCGGCCACCTTCGCGCCGTACGCCTCGGCCCCTCCCCGGCCCTGGAGGCTGCTGGAGCCCTTGTTCTGCTGTCCTGCGTCGGCGCTGGCGGCCGGTGCCGCCATGGCCCCGGCTATGAGTGTGCCCGCGAGCAGGGTGCCGGCTGAGCCGAGCACGGCGGTGCGTCGCACGTGGGACCTCCCCCTCAGAGTTACGGGGGCCCTGAACTGGGCCCCGGCGGCATCCTTGCGGTTGCAGGGACACCGGGACCAGACCGTACGTGTGTTTCTTTACCGAACCAATAGCCGGTACCGGAAGTCCGCTCAGCGGTACCGGGAAAATCTCCGCACAAGATCCTTTGGGTGGTCTCATGCATGAACCTGTCATCACGGGTTAGCCGGATGTCCTCAACACACCTTCACGACAGGGGAGTTCAGATGGCTACCGGCATGAGCGGCACACGGTCAGGAACTAACGGGCTGGCGGTCGCCGGTCTGGTCTGCGGAATCGTCGGCATCTTCTTGCTCAACTACATCCTCGGCCCGCTCGCCATCGTCTTTGGCGCCATCGGGCTCAAGCGGCCCGGCAACAGCGGCATGGCCAAGGCGGCCATCATTCTCGGCGTCGTCGACATCATCCTCTACGTCGTGCTCCTGCTCGCCCTCAGCAACGGCGGCTTCAGCTGGCATCTTGGCGGCTGACCCGCCCCCGTCCACCGCCTCGGCCAACGCCGCGTCGAGGATCAGGCGCAGCGCCCTGGCATCCCGGGCCACCGCCGTCACCAGCACCACCCCGCCCCCCAGCGGGGTAAGAACCGCGGTCTCGCCGAGCAGGCGGGGCCGCGGTTCGCCCTGTGCGGACTCCTCTCGTACGACCAGGAGCTGGCCCACCGCCCGGTGGCCGCCCAGCACCGCGCCGCCGTCCCAGCCGCCGGGCGCGCCCGGACCGTACGCCAGTTCCTGGTCGAGGAGCGGGCGTCCGGCGCGGCGCACGGTGAGGCGGGTGAAGAGGGTGCCGGTCTCCTCGCCGTGGCGGCCCAGGACCTGTTCCTCGCGCAGGACGAGGCGGGCGGTGGGGGCGAGGTCGACGGTGGTGGTCATGCGCAGGTCGCTGCCGTGGGCGGAGATGAGCTGCTCGGGCAGCCAGTTCAGCTCCGCGTCCTGACCCACCGTCAGGCGGACGTCGTACGTCGCCTGTCGGGGGATGCGGCCGGGCAGGGCGACGGTGGCGGCCGCCGCGTCGACGGTCAGCCGTGCGCCGTCCCGCACCTCGGCCTCGATCGCGAGCCGGTCGCCGCCGAGCGGTGCGCTCATCGCGCCGACGACGGTGACCCGGCTGTGCTCGGGTCCGTACGCCGATCTCGTACGACGCAGGGCGAGCGGCCCGTCGCCGTCCAGGACGGGAAGCGTGCCGCCCGGGGCGGCGACGATGCGCGCGGTGGCGGTGATGCTCATACGGAGGTGGCTGCTGCTGCGGCGGGCGCGGTCCAGGCGGCGAGCTGGGCGCGCACCCAGTCGGCGACCGGCTTGACCTTGTCACCGGTGGTCAACGAGGTGAAGGCGACCGGGAGTTCGCCGCGCTGCTCCTTCGCGTCGCGGGCCATGCGCTCCAGGTCGGAGCCGACATAAGGGGCGAGGTCCGTCTTGTTGATGACGAGGAGGTCGGCGGTGGTGACGCCGGGGCCGCCCTTGCGGGGGATGTCGTCGCCGCCCGCGACGTCGATGACGAAGATCTGGGCGTCGACGAGGCCCTTGGAGAAGGTGGCGGTGAGGTTGTCGCCGCCGGACTCGACGAGGATCAGGTCGAGCGGCCCGACCGCTTCCTCCAGGTCCTCCACCGCTTCCAGGTTCGCGGAGATGTCGTCGCGGATGGCGGTGTGCGGGCAGGCGCCGGTCTCCACGGCCTGGATGCGCTCGGGCGGCAACACGGCCTGGCGGAGCAGGAATTCGGCGTCCTCGCGGGTGTAGATGTCGTTGGTCACGACGGCGAGGGAGAGGGTGTCGCGCAGTTCGCGGCAGAGGGCTGCGACGGTGGCGGTCTTGCCGGAGCCGACCGGCCCGCCGAGTCCGATGCGCAGGGCGCGGCGGGTGCCGTCGGGGCGGTGGGCGTCGGCGCTGACGGCGGTGGCGTGGGGACCGTGGTCGAGGTGCATGGTGCGGGCTCCTTGGAGTGCGGGTGTGGGTCTAGGAGGCGAAGAGGCGTACGGGCCAGGCCGCGTGGGCCTCCGCCGTGATGTCGAGGAGCGGGGCGGAGGCGGCGGGCAGGGCGTCGATGCCCCGGCGGGCGGCGTGGGCCGCGCGCTCGGCGACCTGGTCCATCTCGGGCGCGAGCCGGGCGAGGACGCCGGTGGCCTGGAACGGGTCGAGGCTCAGCAGCCGTACGACCGCGGTCGCGGGCCCGCTGACGCACTCGTACACGGCACAGTGCGCGGCGTCCTCGGGGCCGAGCCCGGCGGCCCGGGCGGCGAGCCCGAGCACGACGGGCTGGTGGGCCCCGCGCGGCCGGGCGGCGGCGAGCGCGTCGAGCTCCGGGGACGGCCAGGTGGTCCGCGCGGCACGCATCATCTGCCGCCCCAGCTTGCGGGCGGTGGCCCGCAGGGCGGGCGAGGGCGTGCGGGCGTCGGCGGCAGCGTCGAGTTCCAGGGGGTCGAGTCCGTGCGCGGCCGCTGCGGCGAGCGCGGCGGCGGTCAGTCCCGCGGTGTGCAGCCGCCCCCGGCAGAACGCGGCGAGGTCCCGGTGGTCCCTGATCCGCCCCGCCTTGACGGCAGCCTCCGCTCCCCCGGAGTGCGCGTGCCCCCCGGCGGGGAACCGCCCGTCGGCGAGGACGAGCAGGGCGGCACGCGAACCGGCGGAACGGCGCGGCACCGGGGGTTCGAGGGTGGCGCCGGGCGTCCCGGCCCGGTGATCGGTCGCGCCGGGCACCTCTCCGTGGCCCGCGGGCGACCCGACACGGTCGGCCGGGGGCCGGACCTCCCCTGCGGCAGAAGCCTCCGGGCCGGCACCGCCGGCCGTCGCGGCCGACAGCCCAACAGGGCCGTCGGCCACACCGGGCGAACCAGGACGGTCGGCCCGGGAGCCGACCTCGCCTGTGGCAGGCGGCACCGCGACAGCGCCGCCCGCCGTCCCGGGCAACAACCCGGCAAGGTCAGCAGTCACACCGGGCGGACCGGCAGGGGCGGCCGACGGTCCAGCAAGGCAGGCCGGGGGCCGTGTCCCGGGTGCGGCGGGTGACCTCGGGGCAGCATTGCCCGCCGTCGCGGACGGTGCGGCACCGCCCGTGGTGGCCGCCGCCGACCGCGCCCCGGTCTCGGGCCGGGCAGCCCCGGGGGCACCCTGGTCGAACCCTGTCGCGGGTGTCGCGCCGACCGGCGCGGCCGGTATGCCGAGCTTCGCTGCTTCTGGGTGCGGGCCGACGCCCGTAGCGGTCGACGACGTCGGGTTCGTACCCGCACCCCGGGACCGGGCGCCCCCGGCAGTCGGTCGTGCGACCGCAGCCAGCCGGTCCGCCAGGGGCACCAGACGTACGGCACCCCCCGGCCGCCCCGACGGCGGCTTGCTCGGCAGCGGGCGCCTGCCTCCGGGGCGTACCGGAGAAGGCCCCGCCGCCGACGCCTCGCGGACCCCCGCAGCATCCGGGGTGCCGGACACCGCGGGGGAGGTGGGTCCGGCAGCATCCGGGGCACCCGCCCCGACGGGGTCGGGCGCCGCGGTCCGGCCCCGTGACGTACCTGCCTCGGCAAGCGAGTCGTAGTCCATGGTTCGAGCTCTCAGAAGAGGAAGTAGCGCTGGGCCATGGGCAGTTCGGCGGCCGGGGCGGGTTCGACCGGGTCGCCGTCGATGGTCACCGTGAAGGTGTCCGCGTCGACCTCCACCCGGGGCATCGCGTCGTTCTCCCGCATGTCCGCCTTGGTGACACCGCGCGTGCTGGTGATCGGCGCGAAGGCCTTGCGGATGCCGTAGCGCTCGCCGAGCCGTTCGGCGATGTTGTCCTCGATCGCCGCCTCGGCCACGAAGTTGAAGGAGTTGGCGGCGGGGGCCAGCCCGACCGCCCCGTACATCGGGCGGGGCAGGATCGGCTGCGGGGTGGGGATGGAGGCGTTGGCGTCGCCCATCTGCGCGTACGCGATCTGGCCGCCCTTGATGACCAGGAGGGGCTTCACGCCGAAGAAGGCGGGCTCCCACAGGACCAGGTCCGCGAGCTTGCCGGACTCGACGGAGCCGATCTCGTGGCCGAGACCCTGCGCGACGGCGGGGTTGATCGTGTACTTGGCGACGTAGCGGCGGGCCCGGTGGTTGTCCGCGCGTCCGTCGCCGGGGAGGGCGCCGCGGCGCTTCTTCATGACGTGGGCGGTCTGCCAGGTGCGCAGGATCACCTCGCCGACGCGGCCCATGGCCTGGGAGTCGGAGGAGATGATCGAGATCGCGCCGAGGTCGTGGAGGATGTCCTCCGCCGCGATGGTGGAGGGGCGGATGCGGGACTCGGCGAAGGCCAGGTCCTCGGGGACCGCCGGGTTGAGGTGGTGGCAGACCATCAGCATGTCGAGGTGTTCGTCGAGCGTGTTGAGGGTGTGCGGGCGGGTGGGGTTGGTGGAGCTGGGCAGGACGTGCGGTTCGGAGACGACGGTGATGATGTCGGGTGCGTGGCCGCCGCCCGCGCCCTCCGTGTGGTAGGCGTGGATGGTGCGGCCCGCGATGGCGGCGAGGGTGTCGCCGACGAACCCGGCCTCGTTCAACGTGTCGGTGTGGATGGCGAGCTGGGCGCCGGTCTCGTCGCAGACGGAGAGGCAGGCGTCGATGACGGCGGGGGTCGCGCCCCAGTCCTCGTGGATCTTGAAGCCGAGTGCGCCGCCGCGGAGTTGGGCGTGCATGGCCTCGCGGGACATCGTGTTGCCCTTGCCGAGCAGGCCGATGTTGACGGGGTAGTGCTCCAGCGCGGCGAACATCCGGGCCAGGTGCCAGCTGCCGGGCGTGACCGTGGTCGCCTTGGAGCCCTCGGCGGGTCCGGTGCCGCCGCCGACGAGGGTGGTGATGCCGGAGGTGAGGGCCTGGTCGACGACGGTCGGCGAGATGAAGTGGACGTGGGCGTCGATGGCCCCCGCGGTGACGATGCGGCCGTTGCCCGCGATGATCTCGGTCTCGGGGCCGATGACCAGGTCGGGGTGGACGCCGTCCATGGTGTCGGGGTTTCCGGCCTTGCCGATGCCGGTGATGCGGCCGTCGCGGATGCCGACGTCGGCCTTGACGATGCCCCAGTGGTCGAGGATGACGACACCGGTGATGACGGTGTCGGGCGCGCCCTCGGCGCGGGTGGTGCGGGCCTGGCCCATCGACTCGCGGATGACCTTGCCGCCGCCGAACACCGCCTCGTCGCCCGCGAGTCCGGGCCCGCCGGAGCGGTCCTCCTCGATCTCGACGAGCAGGTCGGTGTCGGCGAGGCGGATGCGGTCGCCGGTGGTGGGGCCGAACAGGTCGGCGTAGACCGCCCGGGAGATCCCCGGGTGGGTCGAGCCCGAATGCGTACGGTCGGACCCTGCGTGCGTACGGTCAGACATCGAGGGCACCGCCGATCTCCCCACGCAGCCCGGCGACGACGCGCCGTCCGCCCAGGGGTACGAGTTCCACGTCGACGGGGACGCCGGGCTCGAAGCGCACGGCCGTCCCGGCGGCGATGTTCAGCCGCCGGCCGCGGGCGGCGGCGCGGTCGAAGTCGAGGCCCGGGTTGGCCTCGGCGAAGTGGTAGTGGGAGCCGACCTGCACGGGCCGGTCGGCCGCGTTGAGGACGGTGAGGCGGGTGACGGGGCGGCCCTCGTTGAAGAGGACGGGCCCGTCGCCGTAGAGGATCTCGCCGGGGACGACCGGCTTCGGTGCGGGGGTCACTGGATCGGCTCGTGCACGGTGACCAGCTTGGTGCCGTCCGGGAAGGTGGCCTCGACCTGGACGTCGTGGATCATCTCGGGGATGCCGTCCATGACCTCGTCGCGGTGCAGCACCTTGCGTCCGGAGGACATCAGCTGGGCGACGGTGTGGCCGTCGCGGGCACCTTCGAGGATGTGCGAGGTGATGAGGGCGACGGCCTCGGGGTGATTGAGCTTCACCCCGCGCACCCGGCGCTTCTCGGCCACGTCGGCGGCCACATGGATGAGCAGGCGCTCCTGCTCGTGCGGGGACAGCTGCACGCTTCCCACCTCCTGGTTGTCAAACACCCTGCGCATGAACGGGGCGGAGGGACCAGAAAGTTGCACAGGGCACCCGCCTCGGCGCAGCGGGACCATATCCGACTTCAACACTCTGTTGAGGCTTCAATCCCGGCCACCCGGCCAGGAATTGCACGTTAGAGCCCGAGTTTTTCCAACGCGTTAACTGATGCTTTGCCAGCGCATGATCAACCGGGGCCTTCCGGTCAGCGCGGCTCCTCGCCCCGGTGTTCGGCCGCGATGCCGAAGCGGTGGCGTTCGCCGGGAGCGGACAGCGAGGTGCCGAACGCCGAGACCGAGCTGATCACCTGCTCCTCGACCACGGGCTCCGGCTCCGCCTCCAGTCGCTCCAGGTCAGCGGCGGATACGAGCGCGACGAGCGGCTTCCCGTGGCGCGTCACGACCACCCGCTCCCCGCCGTACACGACGCGGTTGATCAGGTCGGCGAGCTCGGCCCGGGCTTGCGTCACCGGAATCTCGTAGGTCATGCTCCCCATCGTACTGAACGTACGTCCTGTACATTTTTTACAGAGACAGGCGCACGCCGCACTTCAGCCGAAAGAGAGCGCGCCATGAACCGTTTCGCCCTGACCCCTGCGCACCCGGCCCGGCCGTCCGCCCGGTACGTCCTGCCGTCCTTCACCGAGCGCACCAGCACGGGGACGCAGACCCTCGACCCGTACTCGAAGATGCTCGGCGAGCGGATCGTCTTCCTGGGCACGCCCGTTGACGACGCCGCGGCCAACGACATCGCCGCCCAGTTCATGTACCTGGAGCACGACGCCCCGGACCGGGACATCTCGCTCTACATCAACTCCCCCGGCGGCTCGTACACCGCGATGTCGGCGATCTACGACACGATCCAGTTCGTGACCTGCGACGTCGAGACGATCTGCCTGGGGCAGGCGCTGGACGCCGCGGCCGTGCTGCTCGCGGCGGGCACGCCCGGCAAGCGGTGCGCCCTGCCCGGGGCGCGGATCACCCTCAGCCAGCCCGCACTGGACGAGCCCGCCCAGGGACAGCCCTCCGACCTGGAGATCCACGCGGCGGAGCTGGTACGGCTGCGGGCGATGACCGCCGGGATGCTGGCCCGGCACACGGGACGTACCGCCGAGCAGGTCGAGGCGGACTTCGACCGCACGAAGGTGCTCGACGCGACGGCGGCGCAGGAGTACGGACTGGTCGACCGGATCATCGCGAGCCGCCGGGCTGCGATGACCTCCACCGAGCGGTGAGCGGGGCATGCTGCCGCCCGAACTGCCGCCGCTGCCCGCACTGACCCGCGCCGAGTGCGAGGTGGTGGACGCCTATCTGGAGGTCGTGGACCTGCTCGGCCGCATCAACCCGGCCCGCTCGACCGACACTTACGGCGCGCTGCGCGCCGCACAGGCCCTCGTCGGGCGGGCCGCCGCACTGCGCGAGGCACTCACCCTCATGCATGACAGGGGAGAGAGCGGACTGCACCCGGGGACACTGGGGCGGGCGCTGCGCGTCCTGGACGGGGAACGGCGGGCGAAACGGCTCACCGTGCCGCCGGAGCACGCGAGTTGATCACCGGCGGGCGTGCGGGAGGGAGCGCGCAGCGACCAGGGCGCCTCCCCCGTTCGGCCCATTCGCGTCTACCCGGGCGGTACTGATCGAGTTGCGCCATGTGGTCGACCCCCGGGCGGAATGAACCACTCCGGTGCTGGTGCGGGCCTCCTCGGGTCCCGACGCGCAAGATCGGTGCGGCGCTTGTCCACCCGAACGGCCGAGTGGTGAGGAGCCTCACAAACCCCTGCTTCCGCTCGGAAACCGGACGTCGACCGGGTCAAGATCCGTGGGACGACAAGCCCCCGCCGTCGTGGCGGGGCGGTCCTGGCGGGCACCGCACGAGCACGGGTGCCGGCCGGGACGTCTGGTCGACGAAGGGTTGCGCATGCCTGCGCACGTCAACTGCCACGCTGTGGGGAACGACGACCCGGCGAAGAACGGCCCGGGGACACACCGTCCGGCGAAGGACGGACCGGAGAGGGACCTCTGGGCACCCGGCCCGGCACACAACAGCCAGCCGGAGGACCGCCGGGCACTCAGCGGCCCGCCCACGGGACGTCCGGCGGCGAACACCGCGCCCGCCTCCCGGCCCCCGACGAACGCCCCCCGTCCCGCGCGGTCCGGCCCGTCGCTGCTCGCCCGGGCGTCCACCGCCTCCGTCCTCACCCTCGCGGTGGTGGGCGCCGGGCTGGTGGTTCCCGGGGCGGCCGCGGAGGCCGAGGCCGCGACGCTCGCGACGAAGGCCCTCAACATCGCCGCCTCCAAGCGCGGCGCCCCCTACAAGTTCGGCGCCACCGGCCCCACCAGGTTCGACTGTTCCGGGCTGACGCTGTACTCCTTCAAGCGGGCCGGGAAGACCCTGCCGCGCACGGCGCAGTCGCAGTACAACAAGACCCGGCACATCTCCGCGTCCCAACGCCAGCGCGGCGACCTCGTCTTCTTCCACCGGGGGCGCAGCGTCTACCACGTCGGCATCTACGCGGGGTCGAACAAGATCTGGCACTCGCCCCGGAGCGGCACGGTGGTGCGGCTGGAGCGGATCTGGTCGAAGAGCGTCTGGTACGGCCGGGTGAAGTGACCGCCGGCCGACGACGCCACTGACGCATCGTCAACTCAGCGCGCACGGCGGCGCGTCGGGGGCACCATCCCCGACGCGCCGCCGTCCGTCCGGCACTCGGTCCACACGTGGGCGCCGTCACCTCTGCACGGGCACGGTCCACGGCAGTGCGATCCACACGGTCTTGCCGCCCTCGGCGGTGGGGGTGACCGAGAGCCGCCCGCCGCACTCGGCGACGAGCGAGCGGATGATGACCATGCCGCGGCCGTTGTCCTGCTGGACGGCGGCGGGCAGCCGTTGGGGCCAGCGCGGATGGCTGTCGGTGACCCCGATGCGCAGTCGCTCGTCCCGCTCCAGCGAGACGTCGACCGTGAAGGTGGGCGACTGGCCGAAGGTGTGCTGCACGGCGTTGGTCGCCAGTTCCGAGACGATCAGCCGTACGGTGTCGGCGGTGTCGGAATCCGCCGACAGGCCCCATTCGACGAGGACTTCGGCGACGTATTTCCGGGCCGTGGACACCGAGGCGGGATCGCTCGGCAGGGTGACGGATACTTCCTGGTGGTCTGCCATGGCGACGCTGTCCCTTTCCCACCGGGGCCGGACTCTCAGTCGTACGCGGATCTGTGCGGGGCGGCCCCTGACGTGTTCCGCGCCAGAGTGTCACTCATGGTGCGCGCGCGGGGGGCGTTCCCCCCAGACATACATATATCTGCCACTCAAAGTAGTGAACTCTGCGACGCAGGACCGCATGTGACCGCACACTGACTTCCGGCGGGGATGGGATGCAACACCGGAAGGAGTCGGGAATGCGCCACGGTCCCGCGGTACGCCGCCGCAAGCTGGGAGAGGAACTGCGCAGACTGCGCGACAGGGCGGGTCTCACCAGCCCGGAGGCCGCGCGTCTGGTCGGCTGGCACCAGTCGAAGGTGAGCCGGATCGAGACGGGCCGCAGTGGCGTCAAGCCCGAGGACGTGACCCGACTGCTGGAGGTGTACGACCTCCAGGACCCCCAACTGCGGCTGCTGCTCGAAGCGTTGGCGCGCACGGCGGGCGAGTCGGGAACGCAGTGGTGGCACGCGTACCGGGGACTGCTGCCCAGTCAGTACCGGGACTTCATCTCGCTGGAGTCGCAGGCCTGCTCGGCACGCACGCTGGAGACCTCGGTGGTGCCGGGACTGCTCCAGACGCCGGACTACGCGCGCGAGGTGACACGGGCCATGCTGCCCAAGCTGTCGGCGAAGAAGATCGACACCTTGGTGGAGGTCCGGCTGGCGCGACAGGAAGTACTGCGTTCGCAGGACCCGTTGGTACTGAGCGCGGTGCTGGACGAGGCGGTGCTGCGCAGGCAGGTGGGCGGCGGACGCGTCATGAAGGAGCAGATTCGGCATGTGCGCCGGGCAATGGAATTGCCGCACGTCCGGTTACAGGTGCTCCCCTTTGCGTCGGGAGCGCACACGGGTCTCACCGGTGCTTTCGTTATCTTCTCCTTTCCGGCCATTGCCGATCTGGATGTGGTTGTTATCGACCACTTGGCGAGTAGCCTCTCCCTGGAACGGAAAGAAGACCTTGCGGAATACTCCGGAGCATTCCGCGAGATCCAGGAACAGGCACTGTCCCCGCAGGAGTCGCTGCGCCTGATCGACGGCATCGAAAGCGGCGCCTGACCACTTCCCCGTACCGGTGACGACGCGCAGGGAGACACCATGTCCCCACACCTCGGAGTCGTACCTTCCAGCTCGCTTCTGCCCGACGCAGCGTGGCGTCGCAGCAGTCGCAGCACCGGCATGAACAACTGCGTGGAAACCGCTTCGGCCCCCGGCGGCCTGCAAGCCGTCCGGGACTCCAAGCGCGTGCTGCTGCCCGCTCTCCTCTTCACCCCGCACGCATGGGCGCGCTTCGTCGGCGCGGTGCGCGAAGAGGCACTCTGACGCACTTCTGACGGTCCCTCACCTCGCGGGTGCGGTACGGACGATGGTGTCCACCGCACCCGCGAGCTGTGCCTCGTCGAGGTCGGCCCGGGCGGTCAGCCGCAGCCGGGAGATCCCGTCGGGCACGGACGGCGGCCGGAAGCACCCCACCCCCAGCCCTTCCCTGCGGCAGTCGGCGGCCCATCGCAGCGCGGCCTCCGCAGAAGGCGCCTGTACGGAGACCACGGCCGCGTCCGGCACGGCGGCGAGAAGACCCGCGCCGGTCACCCGCCGGTGCACGGTATGCGCGACCTCGCGCGCCCGCACGGCCCGGCCGGGCTCCCGGCGCAGCAGCCGCAGCGCGGCGAGCGCCCCGCCGACGGCCGCCGGGGCGAGCCCGGTGTCGAAGATGAAGGTGCGGGCGGCGTTGACCAGGTGGTCGATGACGTGCGCGGGACCGAGCACCGCACCGCCCTGACTGCCCAGCGACTTGGAGAGGGTGACGGTGGCGACGACGTCCGAGTCACCCGCGAGCCCCGCCGCGTGCAGGGCGCCACGCCCGCCCTCGCCGAGCACGCCGAGCCCGTGCGCGTCGTCGACGACGAGCCCTGCCCCGAACTCCCGCACTACAGCAGCGATGTCACCCAACGGAGCCGCGTCACCATCCACCGAGAAGACCGAGTCGGTGACCACCAGGGCCTCCCCCGCATGCCCGTCCAGGAGCTTGCGCACGGCGGCGGGGTCGGTGTGCGCGGCGACGGCGGTCTCCGCCCGCGACAGACGGCAACCGTCCACGATGGAGGCGTGGTTGCCCGCGTCGGAGACGATCAGGGAGCCGCGCGCGGTCAGCGCGGTGAGCGCCGCGAGGTTGGCCGCGTACCCGGAGGACAGCACGAGCGCGGCCTCGAACCCGGTGAACTCGGCGAGCTCCCGCTCCAGTTCGGCGTGCAGCTCGGTGCTCCCGGTGACGAGCCGCGAGCCGGTGGCCCCGGCGCCCCACCGGCGGGCGGCCTCGGCGGCGGCCCCGGTGACCTCGGGGTGACGGGTGAGGCCGAGGTAGTCGTTGCTCGCGAGGTCCAGGAGGGGACTGTCGGCGGCGCGCGGCCGCAGCGTCCGGACGAGCCCGGCGCGTTCCCGGTGCGCGGCCTCCTCGGCGAGCCGTCCGAAGGGGGTCGGGGTGGTGACGCGCTGGGGCATGGGTGGACCCTCCGTGGAGCAGGGAAGCGAAGCGGTGAACGGATGCGCCCGCCCAAGGCGGGGCACACGGGAACGCATGCCGCTTTTGTAGGCAGCCCACAGACACTAGCCGCCCCGAACCGCTCTCAGGGTGTGGCAATACCCACACCTCGAACGCGCCCTGTTGTACGAATCCTCCTTGGCCCGGGGCAGTGCCATGGTTCAGGATCATGCCCATGGACCTGCTGAACACACTGGTGGAGAAGGGGCTGCGGCGCGAGCTGCCGACCCGTGAAGAAGCGCTCGCCGTGCTGGCGACGACGGACGACGAACTGCTCGACGTGGTGGCTGCTGCCGGCAAGGTGCGCCGCCAGTGGTTCGGGCGGCGGGTGAAGCTGAACTACCTCGTCAACCTCAAGTCGGGCCTGTGCCCGGAGGACTGCTCGTACTGCTCGCAGCGGCTCGGTTCCAAGGCCGAGATCCTCAAGTACACCTGGCTGAAGGCCGACGAGGCGTCGCAGGCGGCAGCCGCCGGGGTCGCGGGCGGCGCCAAGCGGGTCTGTCTGGTGGCGAGCGGTCGCGGCCCGACGGACAAGGACGTGGACCGCGTCTCGAAGACCATCGAAGCAATCAAGGAGCAGAACGAGGGCGTGGAGGTGTGCGCCTGCCTCGGCCTGCTCTCCGACGGCCAGGCCGAACGCCTGCGCGCCGCGGGCGCGGACGCGTACAACCACAACCTCAACACCTCCGAGTCGACGTACGGCGACATCACCACCACCCACACCTACGCGGACCGCGTCGAGACCGTCCAGCAGGCCCAGGCCGCGGGACTCTCCGCCTGCTCCGGCCTGATCGCGGGCATGGGCGAGACGGACGCCGACCTCGTCGACGTCGTCTTCTCGCTGCGCGAACTCGACCCGGACTCCGTCCCGGTGAACTTCCTGATCCCCTTCGAGGGCACCCCGCTCGCCAAGGAGTGGAACCTCACCCCGCAGCGGGCGCTGCGCATCCTGGCGATGGTCCGCTTCGTCTGCCCGGACGTCGAGGTACGCCTCGCGGGCGGCCGCGAAGTGCACCTGCGCACCATGCAGCCCCTCGCCCTGCACCTGGTCAACTCCATCTTCCTGGGCGATTACTTGACCAGTGAGGGCCAGGCGGGTCAGGCGGACCTGGACATGATCGCGGACGCGGGCTTCGAGGTGGAGGGCACGGACACGACGACCCTGCCGGGCCACCGCGCGACGGCGGGCGGCGGCTGCGGCTCGGACGCCTCCTCCTCGGCCGACGGCTGCGGCTCGGTGTGCGGTACGACGACGGCCCCGGACGAGCCCGCTCTCCCCGCCGCCCGCGAGGAGGCCCGTACGGACCTGGTCGCGGTACGACGCCGTGGCGCGGGAACGGACCTCGCACCCAATGCCTGACCAGCTCCTCTCCCCCACGGACCTCCTGCGCCTGGACCGGGAACACGTCTGGCACCCGTACGGCCCGATGCCCGGCCGCGTCGAACCCCTCCTGGTGGAATCGGCGTCGGGCGTGCGCCTGCGCCTGGCGCAACCCGCCTTCGGGCAGACCGAGTTGATCGACGGGATGTCGTCCTGGTGGTCGGCGATCCACGGCTACAACCACCCGGTCCTCAACGAGGCGGCCCGCGAGCAGCTCGACCGGATGAGCCACGTGATGTTCGGCGGCCTCACCCACGAGCCGGCCGTGCGGCTGGCCGCGAAGCTCGTCGAGATCACCCCGGAGCCCCTGCGCCACGTCTTCCTCTGCGACTCCGGCTCGGTGTCGGTCGAGGTCGCCGTCAAGATGTGCCTCCAGCACTGGCGCTCGGTGGGCCGCCCGGCCAAGCAGCGCCTGCTGACCTGGCGCGGCGGCTACCACGGCGACACCTGGCAGCCGATGTCGGTGTGCGACCCGGACGGCGGGATGCACGAGCTGTGGCAGGGCGTCCTGCCCCGTCAGCTCTTCGTCCCGGAGCCCCCCGTCTCCTACGAGGAGTCGTACGCGGACCTGCTCCGCGAGACGATCGCGCGGCACGCGGACGAGCTGGCGGCGGTGATCGTGGAGCCGGTGGTGCAGGGCGCGGGCGGCATGCGCTTCCACGCGCCGGAGTACCTGCGGGTGCTGCGGGAGGCGTGCGACGCGCACGACGTGCTGCTGGTCTTCGACGAGATCGCGACGGGATTCGGCCGTACGGGCACGCTGTTCGCGGCGGAGCAGGCGGCGGTCTCCCCCGACGTGATGTGCCTGGGCAAGGCCCTGACGGGCGGCTACCTGACGATGGCGGCCACCTTGTGCACGGCGCGGGTGGCGGAGGGGATCTCGCAGGGCGAGGTGCCGGTGCTGGCGCACGGCCCGACGTTCATGGCGAACCCGCTGGCCGCGGCGGTGGCGTGCGCCTCCATCGACCTGCTGCTGTCGCAGGACTGGCAGGCGGAGGTCAAGCGCCTGGAGACGGGCCTGTGGGAGGGGCTCGCGCCGGCGCGGGAGATGGCGGGGGTGCGGGATGTGCGGGTGCTCGGAGGGATCGGGGTGGTGCAGCTCGACCATGCGGTGCCGATGGCCGCGGCGACGGAGGCGGCGGTGCGGGAGGGGGTGTGGGTGCGGCCGTTCCGGGACTTGGTGTATGTGATGCCGCCGTATGTGATGGGGGATGAGGATGTGGGGAGGGTGGGGCGGGGGGTTTGTGCGGCGGTGGGGGCGGGGTAGGGGCGCGGGGCGGCGGGGTCGGATGGGCACCCGGTGCCCGGGGGCGCGGGGCGGGGCTCGGTCGGGTCGGCACCCGGTGCCGGGGCGGGTTCTCTCCCCTCCCCGCCCCTTCCCGTAACCCTGCGGGGCTGTTGCACGGTTCCGTGCGGGTGGGTGGGTGGCTGGTCGCGCAGTTCCCCGCGCCCCTGAATGCCTGCCCTTCGGGCGGCATATCAGGGGCGCGCCAGGCATATCAGCCCGTCCGGCGTTTGAGGACGCGCGGGCGGAGCCCGTGCAGGGGGCGAGGGGCGTAGCCCCATCAGGAACAGCAACCCACCACCCAGCCTCGCGAGTTTAGGTGAAGGGGCGGGACCGGGGCGGGCGCCGCAGGCAATCGGGGTGCCGGGGACGGCACCAGCAGGGCCCCGCGCAGCCGGCCCGTCACGAAGGGGCCGCACCACCCATTCCGTAGAACACAGAGCAAGGAGCACCCATGACCACCCTCGTCATCACCGGCACCAACACCGACATCGGCAAGACCGTCGTCACCGCCGCCCTCGCCACCCTCGCCCGCGCCGCCGGCCGTCGCGTGGCCGTCTTCAAGCCCGCCCAGACCGGCATCGCCCCCGGCGAACCCGGCGACGCGCACGTCGCCGCGCGGCTGGCCGGGGAGGGGGTCACGGCCGTCGAGCTGGCGAGGTTCCCGGAGCCGCTGGCTCCGGCCACCTCCGCCCGGCGGGCCGGGCTGCCCCCCGTCACCCCGCAGGCCGCCGCCGACGCCGTCCGCAAGCTGGAGGCCAAGTACGACCTCGTGCTCGTCGAAGGCGCGGGAGGCCTCCTCGTCCACCTGGACGACGAAGGCGGCACCCTGGCCGACGTCGCCGCGCTCCTCGACGCGCCCGTCCTCGTCGTCGCCGCCCCCGCCCTCGGCACGCTGAACATCGTGCAGTTGACCGGCGAGGCCCTGCGCGCCCGGGGCCTGACGACGCGCGGCGTCGTCATCGGCGCCTGGCCGCACGAACCCGGCCTCGCCGAGCGCTGCAACGTCAGGGAGCTCGCCGCGATGGCGGGCGCGCCCCTGCTCGGCGCGGTCCCCGAGGGCGCGGGCGGCCTCGACCCCGCACGTTTCGCGGCCGACGCGTCCGGCTGGCTGGCCCGGGAGCTGGGCGGCACCTGGAGCGCGGAGGACTTCACCGCCGCCGCCGACCGTACGTAGGCTGCCGATCATGCGAGCACGTATCGACGAAATCGTCTTCGACTGCGCCAACCCGTCCGCCCTCGCCCGCTTCTGGGCGAACCTGGTCGGCGGCGAGCCCCAGGACCGCGACGCGCACTGGTCGTACATCGACGTCCCCGACTTCACCCGGCTCGCCTTCCAGCGCGTCCCGGAGGGCAAGTCGGCCAAGAACCGGCTGCACATCGACCTGGTGGCCGACGACATCCCGGCGTTCAGCGCCGAGGCGGTGGCGCTGGGGGCGACGCTGTCCGGCGGGATCGTGACGCAGGAGGTCGGCTCCTTCCAGGTGCTGCTGGACCCGGAGGGCAACGAGTTCTGCTTCGTGAGCAGCCCGTAAGCGGCTCACAGGCGACCCATAGGCAACCCACAACGGGCTGACGGGCTGTCACCATCCGCCCCCAGGAGGACAATCGCGGTGTCCGCCCGCACCCCGGAGCCCCCGGGGGCTCCACGGAGGAGGTCCGCGATGGCCGATCGCCCACGCCTGTCCCGACACGTCCGGCGCCGCTCCCGCAAGGTCCCGCACGACGCCGTGCAGCACCCCCTGTTCGCCCGGTTCTACGCCCGGCTCAGCGTCTCCGCGGACGTACGCGGCGGCATCGCGGCCCACCGGGCGGAACTGCTGGCCGGGCTGTCCGGCCGGGTGCTGGAGGTCGGCGCGGGCAACGGGCTGAACTTCGCCCACTACCCGGCGACGGTCTCCGAGGTGGTCGCCATCGAACCGGAGCGCTCCCTGCGCCGGTTGGCCCTGGACGAGGCGCTGAGGGCAGGCATCCCGGTGGACGTGGTGCCGGGTGCGGCGGAGGCGCTCCCGGTCAAGAGCGAGGCGTACGACGCGGTGGTGTTCTCCCTGGTGCTGTGCAGCGTACGGAACGTGGACCGGGCCCTCGCGGAGGCCCGGCGGGTCCTGCGCCCCGGCGGTGAGCTGCGCTTCTTCGAGCACGGGCGCGACGAGCGGCGCGGGATGGCGGCCCTCCAGCGGGGCCTGGACAGGACCGTGTGGCCGCTGCTGTTCGGCAACTGCCACACCTCCCGGGACCCCCTCGCCTCGATCCGTGCGGCCGGGCTCGAACTCGGCGCGTTCCGGCGGCTGAACGTACCGGAGAAGGGGCCGCGGCTGCCGTCGTCGGCGTGTGTGCTGGGGGTGGCGATGCGTCCGGCAGACAGTTAGGTTCAAGGTCGGTGCACGGTGAACCGAGTACCCCTCAATCCCCCTCCACAGAAGGAGACTTCGTGGTCAGGCCGTTCCGTTTCTCGGTCAACATGGTGACGCTGAACGACGCCGGCGAGTGGGCCGCCCGATGCCGTCGGGCGGAGGAGATCGGGTACGACGTGATCCAGGTGGCCGACCATCTGGGGATGCCCTCCCCGTTCCCGGCGATGGTCGCCGCGGCGGCCGCCACCGAACGCCCGAGAATCGGCACGTTCGTGCTCAACGCGGCCTTCTGGAACCCGGCGCTGCTGGCCCGCGAGGTGGCGACCGTCGACAACCTGACCGGCGGACGGCTGGAGGTGGGCATCGGCGCCGGGTACGTCAAGGAGGAGCACGAGACGGCGGGCATCGAGTACCGGTCGCCCGGCGGCCGGGTCGACCATCTGGCGCGTACGGTCGAGGAGTTGGACCGGTTCCTGCGCGACGCGAGCCACGTTCCGAAGCCGGTGCAGCGGCCCCGCCCGCCGCTGCTGATCGCGGGCGGCGGCGACCGGGTGCTGAAACTGGCGGCCGAGCACGCGGACGTGGTGGCGTTCGCGGGCGGACTCCAGGTCACGCCGGGCGAGCTGCGGGTGCTCAGCGCCGAGGGAATGGACGAACGGGTCGCCCTCTACCGGAAGTTCGCGGCCGGGCGGACGACGGAGACGGAGCTGAACCTGCTGATCCAGCTGGTCGTGATCACCGACGACCGCAGGGCCGCGGTGCGGGACTACCTGGCCCACGCCCCGTACCTGACGGAGGAGGAAGTGCTGGAGCTGCCCGTCCTCGCGGTCGGCACGGTCGAGCAGATCGCGGAGCAGTTCCGGGCCACCCGGGAGCGCTACGGCTTCTCCTACTTCAGCATCCTGGAGCCGTACATGGAGGCCTTCGCCCCGGTCGTCGAGGCGCTGCGCGGCACCTGACCACATGGTGAGAAACGGGCTCGCCCCCGCTCGCGGCCCGGTGATGGGATGCCGCCATGAGCGATCACCAGAGCACGTCCCTGCGCCCCGCCACCCCCGCCGACCTCGACGCCGTCCTCGCCTTCTGGAAGACCGCCGCCGAGGGCACCAGCATCAGCGACGACCGGGACGGCGTCGAGCGGCTGGTGGCCCGCGACCCGCAGGCGCTGATCCTGGCGGAGCGCGACGGCGAGCTCGTCGGCACGGTGATCGCCGGATTCGACGGCTGGCGGTGCAGCCTGTACCGGCTGGCCGTGCATCCCGACCACCGGCGGCAGGGCATTTCCAGGGCCCTCCTCGCGGCGGCCGAGGAGCGGTTCACGGCGCTCGGCGGGCGGCGCGGGGACGCGATGGTGCTGGACGCGAACGACACGGCGCACCCCGCGTGGCGGGCGGCCGGTTACGCGCCCGAGCCGCAGTGGTCCCGCTGGGTCAAGCCGCTCGCACACTGACTCGCCCACCGAGCGGGTGTACCGCACCCACCCGGTAATTTTGCCGGTCGTTTACCCTTGGTCACTCACTCCGATGAATCGACGGGGCAGGCGTCCGCCGTGCCCCGCCTCATCGCACTCTTCGAAAGGTGTGAGCGTCCGCCCATGGGCGAGCCTCCCAGTAGCCGACATCGCGCGATCCTCCCGACCCTGAACGATCATGGGACGGAGGTGAACCGATGATTGAAGTGCTTCTGCTCCTCGTGGCGCTGCTGCTCTCGCTGATCTGCGGCGCCTTCGTCGCGGCCGAGTTCTCGCTGACGACGGTGGAGCGCGGCGACCTGGAGCGGGCCGTCGAGCGCGGCGAGCGGGGTGCCGAGAGCGCCCTGAAGGCCGTGCGCGGCCTGACCTTCCAGCTCTCCGGCGCCCAGCTCGGCATCACCGTCACCAACCTCCTCGTCGGCATGCTCTCCGAGCCGTCGATCTCCAAACTGCTCAAGGGGCCGGTCGAGGCGATCGGCCTGTCCCCCGCCGTGGCGTCCTCGGCGGCCCTGGTCATCGGTACGGCGCTCTCCACGGTCGTGCTGATGGTCGTCGGCGAGCTGGTCCCCAAGAACTGGGCGATCTCCTCGCCGCTGGCCGTCGCGAAGGTCGTGGCGACCCCGCAGCGCTGGTTCACGGCCGCGTTCAAGCCGCTGATCAGCCACCTCAACAACACCGCCAACCGCATCCTGCGCCGCTTCGGCATGGAGCCCGCCGAGGAGCTGGCGTCCGCTCGCAGCCCGCAGGAGCTGGTCGCGCTGGCCCGTCACTCCGCCAAGGAGGGCGCGCTGGAGGCGGACACCGCCGAGCTGTTCGTCCGTACGCTCAACCTGGCGGAACTGACCGCCGAGAACGTGATGACGCCGCGCGTGCAGGTCACCGCACTGGATGTGCTGGCCACCGCCGAGGACGTCGCGAACGCCACCCGGGCCACCGGCCTGTCCCGCTTCCCCGTCTACCGGGGCAGCCTGGACTCCGTCGTCGGCCTGGTGCACATCAAGGACGTCCTGGCCGTCCCCGCCGACCGCAGGCCCCGCCACCCGGTCACCGAACTGGTCCGCGAGCCCCTGCTCGTACCGGAGACGCTGACCGTGGACAAGCTGCTGGACCGGCTGTCCGGCAAGCGCACGATGGCCGTGGTCATCGACGAGTACGGCGGCACGGCCGGTGTGGTCACGCTGGAGGACATCGTCGAGGAGGTCGTCGGCGAGGTGCGCGACGAGCACGACCCGCACGAGACCCCCGACCTGGCCCGCGCGGGCGAGGACACCGAGGGCCACGACCTGTGGTCGGCGGACGGCGCCGCCCGCTGCGACCAGCTGGAGCGGATCGGGATGCGGGTGCCGGACGGCCCGTACGAGACGCTGGCCGGGCTGATCGCCAACGAGCTGGGCCGCATCCCCGAGGTGGGTGACTGCGTGGAGCTGTCCGGCTGGCAGCTGGACGTGGTGGACGCGAGCGGCAGGAGGGCGGCCCGGGTGCTCATGCACGCGCCGCTGGCCGCCGACGTCGAGCAGGACGAGACCGCGGAGGCCGGACGATGATCGCGATACAGCTCCTCATCGGCCTGCTCACGCTGGTCGTCAACGCCTTCTTCGTCGGCGCGGAATTCGCGCTGATCTCGGTGCGGCGTTCCCAGATCGAGCCGCAGGCCGAGGCCGGGAACCGCAGGGCGCGCAGCGTCATCTGGGGCCTGGAGCACGTCTCGGCGCTGCTGGCCGCCGCCCAGCTGGGCATCACGCTGTGCACCCTGGTGCTCGGTGTGGTCGCCGAGCCCGCCATCGAGCACCTGCTCACGCCGCTGTTCGAGGCGGTGGGCGTGCCGGACGCGCTGACCCACGCGATCTCCTTCGCGATCGCGCTGGCGCTGGCGACGTACCTGCACATGCTGCTCGGCGAGATGGTGCCGAAGAACATCGCGCTGGCCGAGCCGACGAAGACCGCGCTGCTGCTGGGCCCGCCGCTGGTGGCGCTCGCCCGGGCGCTGCGTCCGGTGATCTTCGCGATCAACTCCTTCGCCAACCTGCTGCTGAAGCTGCTGAAGGTGGAGACCAAGGACGAGGTGTCGGCGACGTTCTCGGACGACGAGCTGGCCCGGCTGGTGAAGGACACCGAGGACGCGGGTCTGCTGGACGACCGGGCCGCCGAGCGGCTGCGGGACGCCCTGGAACTGGGGCGACGCCCGGTGCGGGACGTCGTGATGCCGGTCGAGCGGGTCGTGTACGCGCAGGTGGGGACGACGCCGGAGGAACTGGAGCGGCTCGCGGCCGAGTCCGGGTTCTCCCGCTTCCCGGTGCTGGACTCCACCCGGCGCATCCTGGGCTACCTGCACGTGAAGGACGCCCTGGACGCGACGCCCCGTGACCTGCCGTTCCCGGTCTCCGCGATGCGGCCGATCGCACGGGTACGGGCCGAGACCCCGCTGGACGACGTGCTCACCGCGATGCGCCGCAGCCGTACGCACCTGGCCGCCGTGGCGGACGAGGACGGCCGCCCGGCCGGGCTGGTCACCATGGAGGACGTGCTGCGGGAACTGGTGGGGCCGCCGCAGCAGGCCTGACGGACGCTGTGCCCGACCTCTCCGCCGAGAGGTCGGGCATTGTCGTTTCCCGACCGTACGTGCCCACACGTGATTGGGTACGATCGCTCCGCCATGGAGATGAATGCCACCTACACCAGTCTTGTCGCGGTCGGCGACTCCTTCACCGAGGGAATGTCCGACCTCCTGCCCGACGGTTCCTACCGCGGCTGGGCCGATCTGCTCGCCGCCCGGATGGCCGCACGCACACCCGGCTTCCGGTACGCGAACCTCGCCGTACGCGGGAAGCTGATCGGCCAGATCGCCGACGAGCAGGCACCGCGCGCCGCCGCGATGAAGGCGGACGTGGTGACGCTGGTGGGCGGCCTGAACGACGCCCTGCGCCCGAAGGTCGACATGGGCCACGTCCGCGCCAAGCTCACCGAGGCGGTCGAGCAGCTCGCCCCCTCCTGCAAGCAGCTGGTCCTGATGCGCAGCCCCGGCCGCAACGGTCCGGTCATGGAGCGCTTCCGGCCGCGCATGGAGGAGCTCTTTGTGATCGTCGAGGAGCTCGCGGCCCGGCACGACGCGGTCGTCGTCGACCTGTACGGGGCGGCCGTGCTCGGCGACCAGCGGATGTGGGACGTGGACCGCCTCCACCTCACCGCCGAGGGGCACCGCCGCGTCGCCGAGGCGGTCTGGCAGGCGCTCGGCCTGGAGGCCGAGGACGACTGGCTGTGCCCGCTGCCCGACGCGGTGCCGCCGAAGTGGGTCGCGCGCCGGGTCGGCGACGCACGGTTCGCGCGCGAGCACCTGGTGCCGTGGATCGGTCGCAGGCTGACGGGACGCTCGTCGGGGGACGGCCGCCCGGCGAAGCGGCCCGAGCTGCTGCCGTACGAGAGCATGCGCGAGGTCACGGAGGACGGCCCGGTCCGCTGAGCCGGGAGGGGCCCGTGCCGCGGCGCGGGGCCCCCGCTCTCGTAGCAACGTACGAACGAACCCGTGGCCCTGGCCTGCACAAACCCCCAGTAGAATCCGGTCATGTGACTGCTGCACCTGCGAAGCCTCGCATCCCCAATGTCCTGGCCGGCCGCTACGCCTCCGCGGAGCTTGCCGTCCTGTGGTCCCCCGAGCAGAAGGTCAAGCTGGAGCGCCAGCTGTGGCTGGCCGTGCTGCGTGCGCAGAAGGACCTCGGGATCGAGGTTCCGGACCAGGCGCTCGCCGACTACGAGCGCGTGCTCGACCAGGTCGACCTGGCCTCCATCGCCGAGCGCGAGAAGGTCACGCGCCACGACGTGAAGGCGCGCATCGAGGAGTTCAACGCCCTCGCCGGGCACGAGCAGGTCCACAAGGGCATGACGTCCCGCGACCTCACCGAGAACGTCGAGCAGCTCCAGATCCGCCTCTCGCTCGAACTGATGCGGGACCGCACGGTCTCCGTCCTCGCCCGCCTCGGCAAGCTGTCGGCGGAGTACGCCGAGCTGGTCATGGCCGGTCGCTCGCACAACGTCGCCGCCCAGGCCACCACCCTCGGCAAGCGCTTCGCGACCGCCGCCGACGAGCTGCTCGTCGCGTACGGCCGCCTGGAGGAGCTGCTCGGCCGCTACCCGCTGCGCGGCATCAAGGGCCCCGTCGGCACCGCGCAGGACATGCTCGACCTGCTCGGCGGCGACGCGGAGAAGCTGGCGGAGCTGGAGCAGCGCATCGCCGGTCACCTCGGCTTCGCGCACGCCTTCACCTCGGTCGGCCAGGTCTACCCGCGCTCGCTGGACTACGAGGTGGTGACCGCGCTGGTGCAGCTCGCCGGCGCCCCCTCCTCCGTCGCGAAGACGATCCGTCTGATGGCGGGCCACGAGCTGGTCACCGAGGGCTTCAAGCCCGGCCAGGTCGGCTCCTCCGCGATGCCGCACAAGATGAACACCCGCTCCTGCGAGCGCGTCAACGGCCTGATGGTCATCCTGCGCGGTTACGCGTCGATGACCGGCGAGCTGGCGGGCGACCAGTGGAACGAGGGCGACGTGTCCTGCTCCGTGGTCCGCCGGGTGGCGCTCCCGGACGCGTTCTTCGCCTTCGACGGCCTGCTGGAGACCTTCCTGACCGTCCTGGACGAGTTCGGCGCGTTCCCGGCCGTCGTCGCCCGCGAGCTGGATCGCTACCTCCCCTTCCTCGCCACGACGAAGGTCCTGATGGCCGCCGTACGGGCCGGGGTCGGCCGGGAGGCCGCGCACGAGGTCATCAAGGAGCACGCGGTGGCCTCCGCGCTCGCCATGCGCGAGCAGGGCGCCGAGCGCAACGAGCTGCTGGACAAGCTGGCCGCCGACGACCGGATGCCGCTGGACCGCGCGCAGCTGGACGAGCTGATGGCGGACAAGCTGTCCTTCACGGGTGCCGCGGGCCAGCAGGTCTCCGTCCTGGTCGCCCGCATCGAGGAGATCGCCAAGCAGCACCCCGAGGCGGCGGCCTACACCCCCGGCTCGATCCTCTGAGGCGCCGTGTCTCCTGAGGAACTCCGGGCCGCCCGCGACCGCGTCATCCCCGACGTGGTCGCGGGCGGCCTGCGTGTGCTGTTCTGCGGCATCAACCCGGGCCTGATGTCGGCGGCCACCGGCTACCACTTCGCCCGCCCCGGCAACCGGTTCTGGCCGGTGCTGCACCGGTCGGGCTTCACCCCGCGCCAGTTGCAGCCGGACGAACAGGACGAACTCCTCTCGTACGGTCTGGGCATCACCAACGTCGTCGCGCGGGCCAGCGCCCGGGCGGACGAGCTGAGCGCGGAGGAGTACCGCGAGGGCGGGCGGCTGCTCACCGAGAAGGTGGAGCGGCTGGGGCCGACGTGGCTGGCGGTGGTCGGTGTGACCGCGTACCGCACGGCCTTCGGCGAGAAGAAGGCGCGGATCGGACCGCAGGAACGGACCATCGGCGGGGCCCGGGTCTGGGCGCTGCCCAACCCCAGCGGACTCAACGCGCACTGGAGCCTGGAGGCGATGGCCGAGGAGTACGGGCGACTGCGCGAGGCGTCGGCGGATGTTACGGGCGGGTAGCGCCCGGCAACGATCCGGTTCCGCTTTGTACGCTGCGGCTCGCCCCGCGTCTGGCCAGCGGATACGATCCAGCAGCCAGACACACGTACGAGCCGGGAGGACACGTTGGGGCGGCTGACCGGCGGAGATCCGTCTCTGTTGCGGCGGATCAACTCCGCGGTGGTGCTGCACGCCCTGCGCGGCGCGGACTCCGCGGACTCCCCCACCCTCACCGACCTGACCCGGGTCACCGGGCTGTCCCGGCCGACCGTCGAGGGCGTGGTCGAGGGTCTCATCGAGACCGGGCTCGTCGTGGAGGCGGAGGCCGAGGAGGGCGGGGCCAAGCGGCAGGGGCGGCCCGCGCGGCGGTTCCGGTTCCGGGCCGAGGCGGGACACCTGCTGGGCATCGAGATCGGGCCGCACCGGATCTCGGCGCTGATCTCCGGACTCGACGGGCGGATCGTCGGCGCGGGCTCGCGCGAGGTCGACGAGTCGGCGAGCGCGGACGACCGCCTGGAGCGGGTACGGGCCGTGGTGGCCGATGTGCTGCGCCGGGCCGGAGTGGCGCGCAGCTCGCTGCGGGCGGTGGGCGTGGGCAGCCCGGGGATCGTGGAGGCCGACGGCACAGTGCGCCTCGGCACGGCACTCCCCGGCTGGACCGGACTCCCCCTGGGCGAACGGCTCCGCCGCTCGTTCCGCTGCCCCGTCCTGGTCGAGAACGACGCGAACACCGCCGCCGTGGCCGAGCACTGGAAGGGCGTCGGCCAGGACACCGACGACATGGTCTTCGTCCTGGCCGGACTGAGCCCGGGGGCGGGCTCCCTGATCGGCGGCCGCCTGCACCGGGGCTACGGCGGTGCGGCGGGCGAAATCGGCGCACTGCACCTCCTCGGCCAGGAGGACCGCCCCGAGAGCCTGCTCTCCACCACGGACGAGCCCCTGCACCCGCTGGACGAGCAGGCGGTGGCGGCGGTCTTCGCGCAGGCCAAGCGGGGGGATGCGCGGGCGCGGGCGGCGATGGACCGCTTCCTGCAGCGCCTGGTGCACGACGTGGCGGCGCTGGTGCTGGCGCTGGACCCAGAGCTGGTGGTGGTGGGCGGCTGGGCCGCCGGCCTGGACGGCATCCTGGACCCCCTGCGCTCCGAACTCGAACGCTTCTGCCTGCGGCCGCCGAGGGTGGCCCTCTCCCTCCTCGGCGAGGCATCGGTCGCGACGGGGGCTCTGCGTCTCGCCCTGGACCACGTGGAGGAGCAACTCTTCGCGGTCGAAACCACGGTGACGGCCCGCCGCTGAGGCGCTGCCGCGCGGGGCTGCACTGGACCTGCGGCTCCGCCGCGCGGGCGCGCCCCTTCAGGGGCGCGGGGAACTGCGCGAGCAACCACGACGCACCCGCACGGGAACCGTGCATGCCCCCGCGGGTTTAGGTGAAGGGGCGGGGCTGGGGACCCCTTGCCCCGGCGGGGCAGAGCTGCGACTGTCCAGCGCCGGGAGGCGAGCCGGGGCCCCTTTGGACGGGCGTCCGGCACAGGGGCGCGGCCAGGGGCGGCACCCGGGTGGGCCGGGAGCGGGAGGGGCCGCCCCCTTGCCCGCCCGTCCCGCCCCCGGGGGGCGGCCCCGCCGCCCAAGGGGGCTACGGGGAAGGCGGCGCTTCGTACCCGACCGGGAGGTCAGGAGGCTTGGGCGGAGGGGGTGGTGTGGTGGCTTATGTGCAGGTCACCGGAGTCACCGAACGTAAGGCGGCACGTGTCGGCCCGGTACGTGGCCACCGAGACCGCCGCCGTCCCACCCCCCGCGAAGTACCGCGTGGTGACGACCAGCACCGGAGCCCCGGGCAGCCGGTCCAGTTCCCTGGCGTCGTCGGCCCGCGCCGAGCCCAGCTCGACGGCACGGTCCTGCCCCTCCAGCCCGAGCCGCTGCAGTTCACGCAGCACCGTACGCGCGCGGACCTGCCCCGACGGGGCGTCCAGGGAGGGGAGTTCGGGCACGGAGGCCACGGGCACGTAGAGCAGTTCGGCCGCGACCGGCTGCCCGTGTGTCATGCGGGTGCGCCGCACCACGTGCAGCTCGTCCCCCACGGGAATCCCCAGCATGCGGCTCACGGCGGCCGGCGGCACCGCGGGCGTGGAGTCGACGGGCACCCAGGCGTCGTCGGCCGTGCCCGGCCAGGAGTGCTGGGAAGTCGACACGTCGACACCCATGCGGGGCGGCGCGACCGTGGTGCCCACACCCCGGCGGCGCTGGAGGCGGCCCTCCAGCTCCAGCTGCTCCAGGGCCTGGCGGAGCGTGGCCCGGGCGACGCCGAAGCGGGCGGCGAGCTCGCGCTCGTTGGGGAGGATCTCGCCGACCGAGAAGTCGGAGTCGAGTGCCTCGCTGAGCACGGTCTTGAGGTGCCAGTACTTCGGCTCCGGCACCGTTTCGAGCTGCGTGGTCCCCACCCTGATCCTCCGCAATCGCCGCGTCCCCCGCGGCATTCCGAGACGTCCGCCAAGACGCCGTTCCGCGCCCTTGTTTATTAAAGGTCCTTGCACTAACTCTGCGACCATAGGTCCGCCCCCCTACTTGGTCAAGACCAATCCGCTTTCCTTTACGGAGGTTATGGAAGCCGGGGAGCGAATTGGGCGTAGGCCACGGACCGTTCACGAAGCCGCAAACTGCCCCGCATCCGAGGGGCGGATACGGGGCAGCGGGACGTACGGGTAATCCGGGGCGAGAAATCCGGAAGAGCCTATTCCGGCGCGAGTGCGGAGAGTTTGTCGGGATTGCGCATGATGTAGACGGTCCGAATGAGCCCGTCGGCGACGTCCAGCTGGAAGACCGAGTCCACTTCCCCGTCCACCGCCGTCACCATCGCGGGCCCGCCGTTGAGTTCGACGAAACGGAACTCCGTACCCGGGACCACCTTCTTCGCCACCCCCAGCAGGAAGCGCGCCACCTTGTCCGCGCTCTCCACGACCCGCAGCGAGAGCCGTGCCTTGCCGCCGCCGTCGCCGACCAGCCGCGCCTCGGGGGCCAGCAGCGCGAGCAGGTCGCCAAGGTCGCCCCCGGTCGCGGCGGCGAGGAACCGTTCGGTGAGGTCGCGGCGCTCGGCCGGGTCCACGTCGAAGCGCGGCTTGCGCTCCTCCACGTGCTTGCGCGCACGGCCCGCGAGCTGGCGCACCGCCGCGTCCGACTTGTCGAGTGCGGCGGCGATCTCCCCGTACGGGAATCCGAAGGCCTCGCGCAGGACGAACACGGCGCGTTCCAGCGGCGAGAGCGATTCGAGGACGACCAGGACGGCGAGGGACACGGACTCGGCGAGGACGGCGTGTTCGGCGGTGTCGGGGACGCCCGCGCCGAAGTCGGTGGCCAGCGGCTCCGGCAGCCAGGGGCCGACGTACGCCTCGCGGCGCGACTGCACGTGCCGCAGCCGGTCGATGGCCAGGCGGGTGGTGATCCGTACGAGATAGGCCCGGGGGTTGCGGACCTCCTCCCGGACCGCCTCGCGGGTCTCCTCCCCGGCCCGCTCGCGACCCGCCGACGACCAGCGCAGCCACGCCTCCTGCACCACGTCCTCGGCGTCGGCGACCCGGCCCAGCATGCGGTAGGCGACGCCGGTCAGGACGGGGCGGTGCTCCTCGAAGAGCGTGGCGATGTCGGGGGCTGTCTCGGTGATCATCGGTCCATCCCAGCCCACGGACGACGCGCTGTCCAGGGCGGACGGGCGCGGCGTGGCCCACACTCTTGAACTCCAAGCTACTGAAGGGTAGTTGTTGCTGACAGAGTGTCTAAGGCTTTCCCCGCCCCCCCTGCCCCCCCCTCCCCCGACCCCCCGAGGAGTCCCCCCATGACCGCCACCGTCACCTTCGCCGTCGAGTCCCCCGGCGGCCCGCGCACCGCGTCCGTCACGTACGAGCGCCGCGGGCGGGGCGAGCCGCTGCTCCTGCTGCACGGCATCGGCCACCACTGGCAGGCCTGGGAGCCGGTGCTGTCCGCGCTGGCGGCGGAGCGCGACGTGATAGCCGTCGACCTGCCCGGGTTCGGGGCCTCGCCGTCCCTGCCTGACGGTGTGTCGTACGACCTGGAGTCGGTGGTGCCCGTACTGGGTGCGCTCTGCCGGGAGTTGGGGGTGGACCGGCCGCACGTCGCCGGGAACTCCCTCGGCGGGCTGCTCGCCCTGGAGATGGGCCGGAAGGGGCTGGCGCGGTCGGTGACGGCGCTGTCGCCCGCGGGCTTCTGGACGCAGGCCGAGCGGCGGTACGCGTTCGGGACGCTGCGCGGGATGCGGGTGGCGGCGAAGGCCATGCCGCTGCCGCTGATCGAGCGGCTGTCCCGGAGCGAGGCCGGACGCACCGTGCTGACCAGCACGATCTACGCCAAGCCGGGGCGGCGCACGCCGGAGGCGGTCGTCGCGGAGACTCTCGCGCTGCGCGGGGCCACCGGCTTCGAGCCGACGCTGGCGACGGGGCTGAGCGTGCAGTTCCGGGACGACGTGCGGGACGTGCCGGTGACGGTGGCGTGGGGGACGAAGGACCGGCTGCTGGTGCGGCGGCAGGGGGTGCGGGCGAAGGGGATCATCCCGGGGGCCCGGCTGGTCCGGCTGCCGGGGTGCGGGCACGTGCCGATGAACGACGACCCGGCGGCGGTGGCGCGAGTCATTCTCGACACGAGCCGCTGAGGCCGGGGGGGCTTCCGACAACCAATCACTTTCCAAAGTGGAAAGTACATGGCACCCTGACAACAACACCGATTGCACCGGACGTTGGGGGAACCATGAGTGAATACACGGACGCGGTCGCGGCGTTGCGGCGGGCGGAGCAGATGGAGGGCGACGCCCGGCGCGGCAGCAACTGGTACGCGCGCTACCTCCTGGTCTTCGGCATCGCCCAGTTCGGCTTCATCCCCCTGGTCGTGCTGTGGCACGGCGCCCTGGCCACCGGCGTCACGATGGGCGCGTACGCGATGATGATCGTCCTGCTGAGCGTGTACGCGGCCCGGCAGCGGACGGCACGGCGCAACTTCGGCCTCCGGCACGGCCTGCTGATCGCCGCCTGGAGCCTGCTCTACGCGGCGACGATCGTGCTGCACAGCCGGGACGGGTGGCCGGACAGCGTGCCGCTCGCCGTCGGGGGCGCCCTGGCCTGCGCGCTGCCCCTACTGGTGGGGGCAGCGCTGGAACTGCGGAGGACGGCATGACCGAGCACAAGGCCGGAGCGCACCCCCGGCACGCGCTGGCGCCGCTGCTGACCTCGCCGGTGCGGCTGTCCGTGGTGGCGGCGCTCGCCCCTCTCGACAAGGCCGACTTCGCCTTCGTGCGCGACCTCGTGGAGGTGTCCGACTCCGTGCTCTCCAAGCAGGTGGCGGCGCTGGAGGAGGCCGGGTGGGTGACCGTCACCAAGGGGCGCGTCGAGCGCAGGCCCCGGACGTGGCTCGCGCTCACGAAGGAGGGGCGTGCGGTGTACGGACGCCACCTGGACGCCCTGCGGGCCATCGCGGGCGGCCAGGGGCTTGACACTCCCGCCTGACCTGGGCGAACGTATCCCGCCACGGGATCGGTCAGCTCAGGTCGGCCGTCACCAAAAAGTGCGGCGAAACGACCAGAAGCACACTTAACCCATCAGTCACAAACCGTTCGTGATCACGCAACACCGCTGAGCAAGAGTGCTGCCATGACGGACACGAATTGCCCTGCGGCAAGCACCTCCAAGGCCACCAAGCCCCGGCCCCGCCACCACTGGCGGCGCGACCTCGTCGAGCTGGCGGCGCTCTTCACGGCGGTGGCGGTCGCCGACTCGATCGCGAACATGATCGTGCACGGTCCCGAAGGACCCGTGCTGCTCATCGCCTCGGCCGTGGCGCTCGCCGCCACCGCCGGGTTCCACACCTGGTGGGCACGCAAGCACGGGCACGCGCCCCCACCGGCGCCGCCGACCGACCCCGGGGCGACCGACGCCCCCGCGGCGCCCATCTCCGCCGAGGAGTCCGGGCCCGCCGAGGCCCGCGAGACCGCGCTCTGGCGGATGCGCACCACCGTCAAGGACGAGCCCGGCTCGCTGGCCGCGCTGTGCACCGTCCTGGCCCGGCTGGAGGTCGACATCCTCACCCTCCAGACGCACCCGCTGGGCGACGGCACCGTGGACGAGTTCCTGCTCAGGGCGCCCGCCGGGGTGCAGATCCGGGACCTGTCCCGGGAGGTCGCGGCCATAGGGGCCAAGGACACCTGGCTGGAGCGGGCCGACGCGCACGACCTGGTGGACGCGCCGACCCGGGTGCTGGGTCTGGCCACCCGCACCGCGCTCGACGCCGCCGAACTGCCGCTCGCACTGCGGCAGTTGCTCGGCCGGTGCACCATCCACTCGCTGCCCGCGACCACCCTCACCGGGCGGCCGTCCGGACACACGACGCCCGTGGAGGGCGTACTCGAAGGGACGGTCATGCGGCTCGGCCACCCGTCGGGCGGGTCGATCACCGTGGAGCGGCCGTACCTGCCGTTCACGCCGACCGAGTTCGCGCGGGCACGGGCGCTGGTGGAGCTGGACGCGCGGCTCGGGCCCCGGGTGCCGCGCAGCCAGGACGTGCTGACGCTGCCCGAGGGCAACGCCATCACCGTGCGCCGGGCCGGACCCGACGACCTCGAAGCGGCGCTCGCCATGCACGAGCGCTGCTCGGAGCGGACGCTGGGCCTGCGCTACCACGGCCCCGTCGCCGACGCCGACCGCTATCTGACCCACCTGCTCAGCCCCCGTTACGGCCGCACGCTGGCCGTGCAGACCGCGTCCGGGCGGCTCGTCGCCCTCGGCCACCTGCTGTGGGACGGCGACGAGACCGAGGTGGCGCTGATCGTCGAGGACGCCTGGCAGCGCCGGGGCATCGGCTCCGAACTGCTCAACCGGCTGGTGGCACTGGCCGCCGAGGCCGACTGCGAGAGCGTCTACGCCGTCACCCAGGCGTCCAACACCGGGATGGTCGCCGCGATGCGGGGTCTCGAACTGCCCCTGGACTACCAGATCGAGGAGGGCACGCTCGTGGTGACGGCGCGACTCGGCGGGGTGCCTACGCCGGTACGCCCTGGGACCGGGCAGCAGGCCGAAGGCCTGCCGTACGTGCCTCGGTCCGACCGGAGCTGAGCGCCGGGCGGTCGGCCGGCTCCGGTACGGAACCGGCCGCCGCCAGGGCCTCGCACAGGTCGCGCCACAGGTCCTCGACATCCTCCAGGCCGACCGACATGCGCAGCAACCGGTCGCTGACGCCCGCCGAGCGCCGGTCCCCCTCGGCCACGATCCGGTGGCTGATGGAGGCCGGGTGCTGGATCAGGGTGTCGACGCTGCCGAGGCTGACGGCCGGGGTGATCAGGCGGACGCCCGAGATCACCGCGTGCGGGTCCCCGTACACCTCGAAGGCGACCATCGCGCCGCCCAGTGCGGGGTAGTGGACGCGGGCCACGCGCGGGTCGGCGGTGAGGCGGCGGGCCAGCTCGGCGGCGTTCGCAGCGGCGGCCTTCATCCGTACCGGAAGTGTGGACAGGCCGCGCAGCAGGAGGTATCCGGCGAGCGGGTGCAGCACGCCGCCGGTGGCGAAGCGCACCTGCCGCAACTGCCGTGCGAACTCCTCGTCGCAGGCCACCACACCGGCCAGCACGTCACCGTGCCCGCCCAGGTACTTGGTCGCGCTGTGCAGGACGAGACGTGCCCCGTGCTCGACGGGACGCTGGAGCACGGGCGTCGCGAAGGTGCTGTCGACCAGCAGCGGCACCGAGCCGCAGGCCCGTGCGACGGCCTCGATGTCGATCTCTGCGAGGGTCGGGTTGGCGGGGGTCTCGACCATGACGAGTCCGGTGTCGGGCCGGATCGCCCCGGCGATGCCCGCCGGGTCGGTGCGGTCGACCCAGGTCACCTCGGTGCCCAGCAGCCCGGCCGTGAGCAGGTGGTCGCTGCATCCGTACAGCGGGCGCACCGCCACCACGTGCCGCAGCCCCGCCGACGCCCGTACGAGCAGGACGGCGGTCAGCGCGGCCATGCCGCTGGCGAATGCCACGGAGGCGTCCGTCCCTTCGAGCCGGGCGAGCGCCTCCTCGAAGCGGGCGGTCGTCGGGTTGTCGAGACGGGCGTACACCGGCGGCCCCTCGGGGAGTTCGCCGGTCGCGGCGAAGGCGTCGATGCGGGCGGCCTCTGCACGGCTGTCGTGGGAGGGGTACGTCGTCGAGAGGTCGAGCGGCACGGCGTGCACACCCAGCGCGGCGAGGTCCTCGCGGCCGGCGTGGACGGCGTGGGTGGCGAGGGCCCGGGGTGCGGGGTGCGCGGAGGTGGCTGCCCGGGGTGCGGGCGAGGATGCGGGGGTCATGCTGCGCAGTCTGAACAACCACCGGACTCCGGCGGTGAACTCCCGTGCTACGTTCGGCCCATGGCTGAATCCGTCGTACTGGACACGGTCGATCTGCACATTCTGCGCCTGCTGCAGAACGACGCCCGGACGACGTACCGCGACCTCGCCGCCGAGGTCGGCGTCGCCCCCTCCACCTGCCTGGACCGGGTGACCAGGCTCCGCCGCTCCGGTGTGATCCTGGGCCACCAGCTGCGGCTGGACCCGGCAAAGCTGGGGCGCGGCATCGAGGCCCTGCTGCTGGTCCAGGTGCGCCCGCACCGGCGCGAACTGATCGGCCCGTTCGTGGAGCGGATCCGAGCACTGCCCGAGTCGCGGGCGCTGTTCCACCTCACCGGGCCGGACGACTACCTGGTGCAGGTGGCGGTGGCGGACGCCGCCGACCTCCAGCGCCTCGTCCTGGACGAGTTCACCTCCCGGCGCGAGGTGGCCCGGGTGGAGACCCGGCTGATCTTCCAGCAGTGGGACTGCGGGCCCCTGCTGCCCCCGGCGTCCGCCCAGGTCACCGGGCGACAGGGGTCCGCCGCAGAACGCTAGTGACGCGGACCCCCTCTTCGTACGAGGATGTCCGCATGTCAGACAACAGCACCCTTCGCACCCCGCTCCCGCGCGAGGTCGCCGACGCGTACGTCGACGCCCTGATCGCGCTCGACCCCGTCATCGGCACCAGCCTCGGCGTCCGGGCGAGCAACCGCTCCCTCCCCGACTACTCCCCCGAGGGCCGTCAGGCCGTCGCCGAGCTGGCCCGGCACACCCTCGCCGTCCTGGACGAGGCGGAGCAGCGGCCGGAGGCGGACACCGAGGCCGAGCGGCGCTGCGGGCGGCTGCTGCGCGAGCGGCTGACCGCCGAACTCGCGGTGCACGCGGCGCAGGAGGACCTGCGCGCGGTCAGCAACATCCACTCCCCCGCGCACACCATCCGCGAGGTGTTCACCCTCAACCCGACCGAGACCGACGAGGACTGGGCGGACATCGCCGAGCGCCTGCGCGGTGTCCCGGCGGCCTTCGAGGGCTACCGGAAGTGCCTGGAACTCGGCCTGGAGCAGGGTCTGCTGGGCGGCCCGCGTCCCACCGCCACGTTCGTCGAGCAGCTCACCGAGTGGGCCGGCGAGGAGCGCGGCTGGTTCGAGGAGTTCGCGGCGGGCGGCCCCGAGTCGCTGCGCGCGGAGCTGGACGAGGCGGCCCGTGCGGCGACCGCCTCGGTGGTGGCGCTGCGCGACTGGGTGCGGGACGTGTACGCACCGGCCGTCAAGGACGCGCCCGACGCCGTGGGCCGTCAGCGGTACGCGGTGTGGTCGCGCGCGTTCAACGGCGCCGACCTGGACCTGGACGAGGCGTACGCCTACGGCTGGGCCGAGTACCACCGTCTGCTCGCCGAGATGAAGACCGAGGCCGAGAAGGTCCTCCCGGGCGCCGAGACCCCGTGGGCCGCGCTCGCCTGGCTGGACGAGAACGGCACCCACATCGAGGGCGTCGAGGAAGTCCGGGTCTGGCTCCAGGGCCTGATGGACGAGGCGATCGAGTCCCTCGACGGCACCCACTTCGACCTCGCCGAGCGGGTCAAGAAGGTGGAGTCCCGCATCGCCCCGCCCGGCGGCGCTGCGGCCCCGTACTACACGAACCCCTCCGAGGACTTCTCCCGCCCGGGCATCACCTGGCTGCCCACCATGGGCGAGACCCGGTTCCCGGTGTACGACCTGGTGTCGACCTGGTACCACGAGGGCGTCCCGGGCCACCACCTCCAGCTCGCACAGTGGACGCACGTCGCCGACCAGCTCTCCCGCTACCAGGCCTCCGTCGGCCTGGTCAGCGCCAACGCCGAGGGCTGGGCGCTGTACGCGGAGCGTCTGATGGACGAGCTGGGCTTCCTGAAGAACGCCGAGCAGCGGCTCGGCTACCTGGACGCCCAGATGATGCGCTCGACGCGGATCATCGTGGACATCGGCATGCACCTGGAGCTGGAGATTCCGGCGGACTCGCCGTTCCACCCGGGCGAGCGGTGGACGCCGGACCTGGCGCAGGAGTTCTTCGGGCTGCACAGCGGGCGTCCGGCGGACTTCGTGGAGAGCGAGCTGACCCGCTACCTGTCCATGCCGGGCCAGGCCATCGGCTACAAGCTGGGCGAGCGCGCCTGGCTGAAGGGCCGCGAGAACGCGCGGGCCGCGCACGGGGAGTCCTTCGACCTGAAGGCGTGGCACATGGCGGCGCTGTCGCAGGGGTCGCTGGGCCTGGACGACCTGGTGGACGAGCTGTCGAAGCTCTGAGTCGGTGAAGAGGGGGCGGGGGCTCCGGCCTCCGCCCCCCTTCTGTTGAGTAACGGGGTTACTGTGCAGGCGAGTTGGCTGATGTGCTCCGATCCGCTGTCGGGTCGGCGGGTCGATCCGGCGTTCGCCGGGGAGGCGGCGGTCGTACGGGACCTGGGCGGGCCGGTGGCGCTGCTGGACCACGACGCACTGCTCGCCGGGGACCCCGGGGCGGCGCTGGCGCGGGTGCCGCGCGGGTCGGGGGCGTACTGGTACCGGGGGTGGATGATTCCCGTACGGCGGTACGCGGAGTTGGCGCGCGGCCTGGAGGAGCGCGGCTGCACCCTGCTGACCGGGGCTGACGCGTACCGGACGGCACATGAACTGCCGGGCTGGTACGAGGAGTTCGCCGACGTGACCCCGCGCAGCGTCTGGCAGGGGTGCCCGCCGGGAGCGCCGCCCCGAGGGACTGAACTGGCCGCGCTCGTCGGCCCGTTGCGGGCGGGCCCCGCCGTGGTGAAGGACTTCGTCAAGTCCCGCAAGCACGAGTGGCACGAGGCCTGCTTCGTGCCCGAACTCCGGGACACAGCAGCCCTGTCGGCCGTCGTGGACCGTCTCTTCGCGCTCCAGGAGGATTCGCTCGCGGGCGGTCTGGTGGTACGGGAGTTCGAGGCCTTCGTACGGGGTGGGGAGGCCCGGGTGTGGTGGGTGGACGGGGAGGCGGTGCTGGTCACCGCGCATCCCGATGCCCCCGGCGCTGCTCCTGAGCCGGACCTCACGGCGGTGCGCCCGGCGGTGCGGGCGCTCGGCTGCCGGTGGGTGACCACCGATCTCGCCCTGCGCGAGGACGGGGTGTGGCGGGTCGTGGAGGTCGGGGACGGGCAGGTCAGCGGGCTGCCCGAAGGGGCCGACGCCCGGGGGCTGTTCGAGGTGCTGGGCGCGGCGGTCAGCCCCGGCGGAAGCCGCCCTCCGAGTCGATGACCCGGCCCGTGACCCAGACTGCCTCGTCGGTGGCCAGCCAGGCGAGCAGGCGGGCCGGGTCGTCCGGCACGCCCCAGCGGCCCGCCGGGAACATCGACGCGATGGCGTCGTGGACCTCCCCCGACAGGTAACCGGTGTCGACCGGGCCCGGGTTGACCGCGTTCACGGTGACCCCGAGGTCGGCGAAGGTGGTGGCCAGGCTCCGGGTGGCCGAGGCGAGGGCGCCCTTGGCGAGGGCGTAGGCCAGTTCGCCGGGCATGCCGCCGCCTTGGTCCTGGCCCGAGGTCATCAGGAGGAGACGGCCGCCGGGGGCGGGCGTCGGCTGTGCGGTGCGCAGGCGGGCATAGGCCTGGGCGAGCAGGATCACGGAGCGGGTGTTGGTGGCCCAGTGGGCGTCGAGCATCGCCGCGTCGATCTGGTCGAGGGTGCCGTCGGAGCCGCTGAGGGCGTGGTTGGCGACGAGGATGTCCAGGCGTCCGCCGAGTGCTGCGGCGGCGGTGGCGACCAGGGCGGCGGGGGCCTCGGGGTCGGTCAGGTCGCCGGGGCCGTGGGCGACGACCGCCGCGGGGTCGCTGCGGGCTTCGCGGACGCCCGCGGCCACTCCTTCGGGGCCTTCGGGGTCCGCGCCCCACGGCTGGGCGGCGTCGTGCGGGACGTGGTGGTGCAGGTAGACGCTGGCTCCGTACGCGGCGAGCCGCCGGGCCACCGCGTACCCGATGCCGTCGCGCCTGCTGGCTCCGGTGACGAGGGCGGTGCGGCCGAGGAGGGGGCGCGGGTCGCGTCGGAGGTCTTCGGGGGCGGGGTGCTGGATCGGGGGCATGGTCCCGAATGCTCCCCGAGGGGGTGCCTCCTGCACCACCGGATTCCCTGCCGCAGCAGGTGGGTTCAGCAGCCGCAGTCGTCGGAGTCGACCGGGGCGGTCAGCGGGTCGGCCGTGGGGGTCACCGGCCCCTCCCAGGTCTCGTACGCGAAACCCTCGCGGATCCAGTACTCCATGCCGCCGAGCATCTCCTTGACCTGGTAGCCGAGTTGGGCCAGGGCGAGGGCTGCGCGGGTGGCGCCGTTGCAGCCGGGGCCCCAGCAGTAGGTGACGACGGGGACGTCCTTGGCGAGGAGGCGTTCGGCCTGCTCGGGGACGAGGGCGGTCGGCAGGTGCACGGCGCCGGGGACGTGGCCCTGGTCCCAGGAGGCGGTGTTGCGGGAGTCGATCACGACGAAGCCGGGGTCACCGCCCGTCTCGCGGGCGGCGGCGAGGGCGGCGGCGACGTCGGAGACGTCCGCGTGGAAGGCAAGGCTGGCACCGAAGTACGCGGCGGCAGCGGCGGGGGACTCAGGCGGGACCCGCAGGACGGCGTTGGGGGCGGGGTGCGCGGTGGCGGTCGTCGGGGTGCCCGTCGTGACGGTCGTCGGGGCGGTCGTCGGGGTGTCCGTCGGGGTGCTCGTGGCGTTGTTCGTCATGGCCAGAAATCTACGGTTGATGATCATCGCGCTGAAGTGGATTCCCCCGGGACATCTCTTGATCTGCCGGTGATTCCCCTGTTGTCTGTGCGCATGACCGGATATTCACCGGACGCCACCGACTGGCGCATCCTGGAAGCCCTGCAGCGTGAAGGCCGTGCCACGTTCGCCGAGTTGGCGCGGACCGTCTCGATGTCGTCGAGCGCGGTGACCGAGCGCGTGCGCCGCCTGGAGGAGGCGGGGGTGATCTCGGGGTACGCCGCCGTGGTCGAGCCGGAGCGGATCGGCATGCCGATCCTCGCCTTCGTGCGGCTGCGCTACCCGCATGGCAACTACAAGCCCTTCCACGACCTCCTGGACGTGACGCCGGAGGTGCTGGAGGCGCACCACGTGACCGGTGACGACTGCTTCGTGCTGAAGGTCGCCGCGCGGTCGATGCAGCACCTGGAGGAGGTGTCCGGGCGGATCGGGGCGCTCGGCTCGGTGACGACCAGCGTGGTGTACTCCTCGCCGCTGACGCGCCGGGCCATCAGCCGCTGAGGCTCACGCGTCGATCCCCCTGGGGCTCATACGCCGGTCCCGCCGGGGCTCACGCCTCGGTCCCCCTGCGGCGCACGGCCGAGCCCGCCCGCCCCTTGATCACCTCCAGCTGGACCGGGATGCGGCGGCGCAGGTCGCCGACGTGGCTGACGATGCCGACGCTGCGGTTCCGTTCGCGCAGGGCGTCCAGTACGTCGATGACCTCGTCCAGTGTCTGGTCGTCCAGGCTGCCGAAGCCCTCGTCGATGAACAGGGTGTCCAGGCGCACCCCGCCCGCCTCGTCGGTGACGACGTCCGCGAGGCCGAGGGCCAGCGCGAGGGAGGCGAAGAAGGTCTCGCCGCCGGACAGGGTGGAGGTGTCGCGCTCGCGGCCGGTCCAGGAGTCCACGACGTGCAGGCTCAGGCCCGCGCGCCTGCTGCCCGTGCCGGTCGTGCGTTCGTCGGAGTGCACGAGGGTGTAGCGGCCCGCCGACATGCGGTGCAGCCGGGCGGTCGCGGCGGCGGCGACCTGCTCCAGGCGGGCGGCCAGGACGTACGACTCCAGGCGCATCTTGCGTTCGTTGTCGGCGGAGGTGCCGGCGGCGAGCCCGGCCATGCGGGCCACCCGTTCGTAGTCGGCGCGCAGCGGGCCGAGCCTGCGGGACTCGTCCTCGGCCTGCCTGCCGAGCCGGGCCAGTGCGGCGCACCGGTCGCGGGCGGCGTCGTACGCGGAGGTGGCGTCCCGCTGGGCACGCTCGGCGGCGACGAGGGCGGCCTCCGCCCGCTGCGGGGTGGCGGCGGGCAGGGCGGCTGCCTCGGCGGCGTCGGACTCGCGCAACCGGTCGGCGACCGCGGCCCGTTCGGCCTGCCAGGCGTCGATGCGGTCCTGGAGGGCGCGCTGCTCCTGGTGGTCGAGGAAGGCCCTGGCCGCCTCGTCGGGGGTGGCGAATCCGGCCTTGAACGCGGCGTCCGCGAGGGATCCGTCGGCGGCCTTGAGGCGCTCGGCGGTGTCCTCGTACGCCCGGACCGCCTCGGCGGCGTCGGCGAGCAGGGCGACCCGGCGGGTGAGGGTGGCGAACTGCTCCTCGACGCTGCCCGCGTCCCCGCGCGCCCGGGTCAGCTCCTCCTGGAGTCCGGCGAGTTCGCGGTCGATGGCCTCGCGGTGCGAGGTGCGGGCGGCGCTGCGGCGTTCGGCCTGCTCGCGGGCGTCGACCCGGCGGGCGTGCTCCTGCTCGGCGCGGCCCAGCTCCTCGCGGGCGGCGTGCATGTCACCGGCGGCGGCGCGGGCCGCCGCATGGTCGCGGCGCAACTCCCCCTCCCGCACGGCCAGTTCGTCGACGCCCGCCCCCTGGGCCTCGGCCTGGGCGGCGGCGTGGGTCTGGCGGAGCTCGGACAGGGCGCTCTCGGCCTGCGCCCGGGTCTCCTCGGCACGCCCGTAGGCGTCCTCGGCACGCTGCTCGGTGTCCCGGTCGACGTGTCCGGCCCCGGCGCGGGCGGGGGCCGGGTGGCCGGTGGCGCCGCACACCTTGCAGGCCTCGCCGTCGCGCAGTTCGGCGGCGAGTTCGGCGGCGATGCCGCTCAGCCTGCGCTCGCGCAGGTCGAGCCAGTGCTCGCGGGCGTCGCCCGCCGTGTCGCGGGCGGTACGCAGCCGCTGCTCGGCGCCGGTCAGCTCCTGGTCGAGTGCGTCGCGGCGGCGCGCGGCGGCCAGCCGGGCGGCGGCCGGTTCGAGCTGCGACTCCAGGTGCCCGGCGCGGGTGGCGGCCTCCTGGGCGGTCTCGATCCGCGCCTGGAGGCCGTGTCGTACGGCGTCCCATGCGGCGAGCCAGTCCTCGGCGTCCTGCCGCAGGTCCTCGTCCGCGCGGGCCTCCCGGTCGAGGGCGGTGCGCTCGGCGGCGATCTCGGCGCTGCGCCGCTCGGCGCGGCGGGCGGCGTCGAGGCCGCCCAGTTCCTGCCGTATCCGCCGCTCCAGCTCGGCGAGCTGGTCGGCCCCGGCGTCGGCGAGGGCGGCGGGAAGCCGGGTGCGGGCCTGCTCGTGGACGCGGGCGGCGTCGCGGTGTTCGCGCTCCGCGGTGTCGCGCAGGGTCAGGGCGGGGGCGACCCGGTCGGCGGCCCGGGCCAGGTCCTGGCGGACGCAGAGCCCCTCGAACTGCTCGCGGCGTTCGTCCAGGGCGGCGGCGCGGCGGCGCGTCTCGGCGTACCGCTCCTGGAGCCGCAGCAGGTCCCGCTGCTCCTCCAGGACGCGTCGGGCGGCGGCCCGCCTGCTGTCGGCGGCGTCGACGGCGCAGGCGGCGAGGTCCCGGCGTTCGACGGCCCCGCTGCGGGCGACGGCCGCCCAGGCGAGGACGGCGGCGGCGAGCCCAGGGTCGCCGGGGCGTTCCTCGGGGCGCGGCAGGTCGCGGGCGGCGGGCCCGGCGGCTTCCGCGGTGCGCTCGGCGAGGGCGAGGAGGCGTTCGTCGCCCTGCTTGACCTGCTGTTCGGCGGTGCGGCGCAGTTCGGCAAGGCGTTCTTCGACGGCGGCGAAGCGGCGGGTGTCGAAGAGCTTGCCGAGGAGTTTGCCGCGGGCTTCGGCGTCGGCGCGCAGGAAGCGGGCGAAGTCGCCCTGCGGGAGGAGGACGACCTGGCAGAACTGCTCGCGGTTCATGCCGACGAGCTGGCCGATCTCCTCACCGATCTCCTGGTGGGAGCGGCTGAGGGCCTGCCACTCCCCCGTCTCGGGGTCGCGCTCGCGCAGCCAGCTCTGGGCCTTCTCGGTGACGAGGCCGGGCCGGTTGCCCTTCTTGGGCCGCAACTGGGCGGGGCGGCGGGTGACTTCGAGGCGGCGGCCGCCGACGGTGAGGTCGAGGACGACCTCGGTGGGCGTGCCGGGGGCGGCGTGGTCGCTGCGCAGGGTGAGGCCGCGCCCCTCGCGGGCGCCCGGCACCGATCCGTACAGCGCGAAGCAGACGGCGTCCAGGACGGAGGTCTTGCCCGCACCGGTCGGGCCGTGCAGGAGGAAGAGCCCGGCGGCGTTGAGCGTGTCGAAGTCGACGTGCTGGGCGGCGCCGAAGGGCCCGAAGGCGGTGACGTCCAGGGAGTGCAGCCTCATCGGGCCACCTCGCACAGGCCGCGCCGGGCCACCTCGCACGGGCCGCGTCGGACCGCCTCGCACAGGCCGCGCCGGGCCACCTCGTACGGGCCGCGTCGGGCCACCTCGCACGGGCCGCGTCGGACCGCCTCGCGCACCTGCGGGGAGGAGTGCTTCATCGGGCCACCTCGCGCACCGTCTCGTCCACCCGGACGTCGTCGAACGCGCCCCGGAGCACCGCCCGTTCGCTTCCGTCGGGGCCGCTGCCGCCGCGTACGTGCGCCACGAAGTCCTCCGCGATCTGCTGGTCGTCGCGGCCCTTGAGCCGCTGCGCGTACGAGACGTGCTCGCTCTCGGGTCCGCGGTCCGGTTCGAAGACGAGGGTCAGCGTGTGCGGGAAGCGGGCGCACAGGCGGGCCATCGGGTCGTCGGGCCGCACCGGGTCGGTGAGCGTGGCCTCGACCCAGGAGTCCTCGTGCCGGTCGAGCGCGGGGTCGTCGAGGAGGTCCGCCAGGTGGCCGCGCAGCCGGGCGAGCGGCCGGGGCACCGGGCAGTCGAGCCGCTCGGCCGCGGCGATCTCGCCGCCGGGCCCGAGGTCGATCAGCCACATGGTCTTGCGGTGGTTGACCTCGGAGAAGGAGTAGGCGAGCGGGGAGCCGGAGTAGCGGACGCGCTCGTTGACCGTCTGCGCGCCGTGCAGGTGGCCCAGCGCGACGTAGTCGACGCCCGCGAAGACCCCGGCGGGGACGGCGGCGACCCCGCCGACCGTGATGTCGCGTTCGCTGTCGCTGGGCTCGCCGCCCGCGACGAAGGCGTGCGCCAGGACGACCGAGCGGGTCCCGGCCGGGCGGGCGGCGAGGTCGGCGCGGACCTGGTCCATGGCGGCGGCGAGGACGTCCTCGTGCCGCGCCTTGGCGGCGCCCAGTGCGTCCCGTACGAGAGCGGGCTCCAGGTAGGGCAGCCCGTAGAAGGCGACGTCGCCGTGCGCGTCGGACAGCACGACGGGGGTGGCGCATCCGGCGGGGTCGGTGCGCAGGTGGATGCCCGCCCGCTCGATGAGGCCCGCGCCCACGCCCAGGCGGCGGGCGGAGTCGTGGTTGCCGGAGATCATGACCGTCGGCACGTTCTCGGCGGCGAGGCGGTGCAGGGCCGCGTCGAAGAGCTCCACGGCGGCCAGCGGCGGCACCGCACGGTCGTACACGTCCCCCGCGACCAGCACGGCGTCCACCTGGTGCGCGCGGACCGTCGCCACCAGGTGGTCGAGGTACGCGGCCTGGGCGTCGAGCAGTCCCACCCGGTGGAAGGACCGGCCGAGGTGCCAGTCGGACGTGTGCAGAAGCCTCATGGTTCACGAGAGTAAAGGGAGGGTCTGACAATCAAGGCGGCAACGGGGGAATCCACCGCACCACGGACCCCACGACGCGCTGGTCCCGGGCCCTCTCAGGCGTCCCCGTACGCCTCTCCGCCCAGCGTGAAGGTGGCTGTTCCCGCGGTCGCGTCCGCGAGCCACCCCCGGAAGGCGTCGACGTCCGCGTCCGGCAGTCCGATCTCGATCGTCACCGCCTCCGCATACCGCACCTCGCGCACGGCGCGCCCCGTCGCCCGCAGGTCGTTCTCCAGCTTGCCCGCGCGCTGGTGGTCGACGGTGACGGTGGCCAGGCGGAACCGCTGCCGGGTGATCGTCCCCAGTTCGTCCAGCGCCTCGCCGACCACTCCCCCGTACGCCCTGATCAGGCCGCCCGCGCCCAGCTTGACGCCGCCGTAGTACCGCGTCACCACGGCGACGACGTACCGCACCTCGCGGCGCATCAGCATCTGGAGCATCGGGACGCCCGCGGTGCCGCCGGGCTCGCCGTCGTCGCTGGCCTTCTGGATTCCGGCGTCGGCCCCGACGACGTACGCATAACAGTTGTGCGAGGCGGTGGGGTGCTCCTTGCGGACGCGGGCGACGAAGTCCTGCGCCTCCTGCTCGGTGGCGGCGGGCGCGAGGGCACAGAGGAAGCGGGATCGGTTGATCTCGGCCTCGTGCACGCCCGCCTGGGCGACGGTCCGGTACTGCTCTGCCATCCGGCCACCCTATGCGGCCTGCGCATTCGCCCGCCCACCGAGGGGATCCGCAGGCGCCCGTCAGTCGGCTGCCCAGTGCTCCCAGCGCTGCGCCTTGATCCACTCCACCACCGGGGTGAGCTCCACGCCCAGCTCCCGCCGCGTCCACCCGGGATCGGCGGCCAGCAGGCCGGCGGCGAGGCCGGTGCTCACGTGGTGGTAGATCCCGGCGACGCCCGCGGCCGCCTCCACGCCCACGACCTGGGCGAGCCCCTCCTCGAACCGCCGGACGTCCAACGCCACGTACGTCACCTCCCGCCCCAGCACCTGGGCGAAGGCCCGCGCCAGCTCGGGTCCGGTGACGACGTCCGCGCCGCCGACGTCCAGCACCCGGCCCACCACCGCGTCGCTCTCCAGCGCGGCGGCGACGATGCGCGCGAGGTCGTCGTGCGAGAGCCAGGCCACCCGCTGGTCGGCGGGCAACGGGTAGGCGAGGACGCCGTCGTTGACGAGCGCGGGACCGTTCCAGGGGCTGAAGAGGTTGTCGAGGTAGACGGGCGGACGCACCACCACGGTGGGCACGCCGCTGCCCGTGATCACGGCCTCGGCGGCCCGCCGGGTCTCGAAGGCGGCGTACGGGGTGGCCGTCTCGGGCAGCGCGGTGTTGGTGTTGAACACGAGCCGCCGGACGCCGACGGCGCGCGCGGCGTCGGCGATGTTGTGCGCGTAGGAGAGCACGGTGTCCGTGTCGTACTCCAGCGGGATCGTCACCACGGCGTGCGTGACACCCGCGAAGGCCTTCAGGACCTCCTCCGCCCGGCCCAGATCGGCGCCGACCAGTCTCACCCCGGCGGGCCCGGGCCCGTCCGGGTCGCGGACCAGCCCTGTCACCTCGGCCCCCTGTGCGGCGAGGTGCCGGGCGATGGCCCCTCCCTGGAGGCCGGTGGCTCCGGTCACGAGGTGGCGGCGGCGGGCGGTGTGCTCGGTCATGCGGGACTGCCTTTCGGGGGGGGGCGAGTGGTACGAGGCGGACGACGAGGTACGGGGATCAGACAGGTACGGGGGTACGGAGCCGGGCCGCGACCAGCGCCCCGACCACGGCGACGACGGCGCCGGCGAGGAACGCCGCGCCGATGCCCTCGGTGAGGTCGCCGCCCGCCGCGGTGCGGGCGGCCGCGATCCCGGACAGGGCGGCGAGTCCGATCACGGAGCCGAACTGGAGGCTGGTGTTGACCAGCCCCGAGGCGAGTCCCGCCTCGTCGTCCGAGGTGCCCGCGGTGGCGGCAACCTGGGTGGTGACGGCGGCCAGCGGCAGCGCGACGCCCAGCAGCAGGCTGGGCGGCAGCACGTCGCCGACGAACGACCCCGCGGCCGAGATCCGCGACAGCCACCCCATCCCCACCGCGATCAGCACGAACCCGGCGCACATGACCGCACGCAGCCCGAACCGCCCGATCAGCCGCCCCGCGCCGCCCGCGACCAGGACCACGGTGAGCGACAACGGCAGCAGCCCGAGGCCGCCGCCCACCGCGTCGTACCCGAGGACCGTCTGGAGGTAGAGGCTGACCAGGAAGAACATCGGGAACAGGGCCGTCTGCCAGAGCGCGGCCAGCATGTTCGCCGTGCGCAGTGTGCGCCGAGTGAAGATGTCCAGCGGTACCAGGGGCGCGGCCGCCCTGCGTTCGATCGCCACGAAGGCGGCCAGCAGCAGGACCGCTCCGGCGGCCGTGCCGAGGGTCTGTGGCGCGCTCCAGCCCGCCTCACCGGCGCTGACGACGGCGTACGCGAGGAGCGCGAGGCCTCCGGTGACGGTGGCCGCGCCGGGCAGGTCGATACCTCGCCCGTCGCGTTCCGCGCGCCCTTCGGGCAGCAGCCGCAGCGCCGCAACCAGCAGGAGCAGTCCGGCGACGACATTCAGGGCGAAGGTGGACTCCCAGCCGAACCAGCTGGTCAGGACGCCGCCGAGTACGGTTCCCGCCGCGCCTCCCGCACCGGCCATGGCCGCGAAGACGCCGAGCGCCCGGTGCCGTCCGGGCCCGTCCTCGTACAGCATCAGCAACAGGGCGAGCGCGGACGCCGCCGCCATGGCCGCGCCGACGCCCTGCGCGGTGCGCGCGGCGATGAGCAGCGCGGCGCTGTCGGCGAGGGTGCCGAGCAGTGAGGCAGCGACCAGGACGGCGAGCCCCGACGCGAACACCCTGCGCCGCCCGAGCAGGTCGGCCGCCCGCCCGCTGAGCAGCAGCAGACCGCCGAAGGAGACCAGGTAGGCGTTGGCCACCCAGGACAGGGCGGCCGGCGGGATGGCGAGCTCGCGGCCCATGGAGGGGGCGGCGACGTTGATCACCGAGGTGTCCAGGATCAGGAGGAACTGGGTGCCCGCGAGCAGCGCGAGCGCCCGGCCGGTCCTGACGAGGGCGCGGGGCATGTCTCTCCTGGAAGCACGGTGGCGGACAACTCCGCACTCCCTTGCAGGGACGCGGAGTTGAGGAACTCCCACCCAGGTTCGAACGTCCACTGCATACGATCAATTAACCAGAGACCCGAACCACTTAAGGATCGTCCATGCCCCGGGCCGACGTCCTCAGCGAGCTGCTCAAGCCCCTGCGGCTGACCGACACGTACTGCAGCCGGTGGCGGGCGGGCGGGAGTTGGGGAATCGCCGGGGCGGACGACAGCCACGCCGTCCTCCACCACATGGTCCGGGGCGGCTGCCACCTCACCTTCGACGACGGCGAGACGCTCCCCCTCCACGAGGGCGATCTCGCGGTGTTCCCGCACGGAACGGCCCATTCCTTCGCCTCGGCCCCGGGCCGCGCGACGACCCCGCTGCGTTCCGTGCTCCCGGACCTCTCCCCCGGAACCTCGGCCTCCGTCACGATCGGCAGCGCACCGCCGGACACGGAGATCCTCTGCGCCAGCCTGCACTACGACCCCACGACGGAACCCGCCCTCTACCGGGCCCTGCCCCGCGTCCTCGTGCTGCGCCGCGAGCTGCTGCGCGACGAACCGCTCCTGCACCTCACGCTGGAGCACCTGCCCCGGGACATCACACGCAGCGCCCCCGGAACCCCCCTCGTCTCACTCCGCGCCTTCGAGATGGTGTTCGTGCTGGCCCTGCGTACGGCGATGGAACGACTCGCCGCGTCCTCCCCCGCCCTGACGGCCCTGCGCCACGAGGGCGTCAGCCGGGCACTGACCGCGATCTACGCCTCGTACGCACACCCCTGGACCCTCGCCTCGCTCGCCCAGGAGGCCGGCATGTCCCGCTCGGCGTTCACCCGGACCTTCCGCGACCTGGTCGGCGAACCACCGGCCCGCCACCTGCTGTTCCGCAGACTCCAGGAGGCCCGCAGACTGCTGGCCGACCCGGCCGTCCCTCTGCAGGAGATCCACCAGGCCATCGGCTACGGCAGCCATGTGGGCTTCCACCTGGCGTTCCGCAAGGAGCTCGGCCTGACACCGGGCGAGTACCGCGCGCAGCGGACGGCTCCCGCGTCGCCGTGACGTCGTACCGTCGCCGTGACTTCGTACCATCGAGCGCACAACGACACATGACTTGACGTCAACCCGACCTCACCCGACATCAAGGGGACCTTCATGGACGACATCCGGCAGACCATCCGCACGATCCTCCTGGAGTCCGGCGACACCTGGGCCGTGGTCGGCCTCTCCTCCAACCAGTCGCGTGCGGCGTACGGCGTCGCCCAGACCCTCCAGCGCTTCGGCAAGCGCGTCGTCCCCGTCCACCCCAAGGCGGAGACCGTCCACGGCGAACAGGGCTACGCCTCGCTGGCCGACATCCCCTTCCCGGTCGACGTCGTGGACGTCTTCGTCAACAGCGACCTGGCGGGCCCGGTCGCCGACGAGGCGGTGGCGATCGGCGCGAAGGCGGTGTGGTTCCAGCTCGGCGTGATCGACGAGGCCGCCTACGACCGCACCCGCGCGGCAGGCCTGGACATGGTGATGGACCGCTGCCCGGCGATCGAGATCCCGCGTCTGGGCTGAGGCACGACAACGCGGAGCGCCGGTCAGCGCACCGGCGGGCAGGGGCGGCCGTGGGCCGCCGCCCTTGCCTCGAAGCCCAGGGGGAGCCAGCCGTGGGAGAGCAGGCGGGGGTGGGCGGGGAAGGCGGCGTGGGCGGCGAGGACGAAGATCAGGGAGGCCCAGAGGCTGTGCAGGCGGATCGTGGTGTAGCCGCGGCCGTTGATGTCGTGGAAGGCGCACTCGAAGGTGTCCGGGGCGGCCAAGTCCATCGTCGCCAGGCCGGTCCAGCCGAGGTCGAGCCAGGTCTCGGGGTGGGAGTAGATGGCGCGCTTGTCGGTGATGGTGAGTTCGCCGTGGCCGTTCTCCATCACCCAGCGGGGCTGGGCGGCGGCCATCGCCTGGTTGCGGCGGGAGGCGTTGCCCATGGCGTTGACCGCGAGTGCGCCGACGACGAAGCCGGTGGAGCCCATCGCCATGGTGCTGGTCTGGGTGTACGAGCCGTCGCCGAGCGGACGCCAGGTGGAGCGGGCGGCCGGCCCTGCGGCCAGCGAGAGTTCGCCGGGGGCGAGGCGGGTGGTGGTGGGGAGCGGGGGGCGGTTGCACAGCAGGCCGCGGGTGAGGTCGTGGACGACGCCGCAGGTGTAGAGGAGGTGGTCGTCCAGGGGGCCCCACGGGGGCTGTCCGTGGAGTTGCGGCAACGGGCCGTGCGGGGGCTGTCCCTGACCGTGCGCCGGTACCGGCAAGGTGTTGTCGTTCATGGGGTCCCCCGGTCGTACGTGTCCGTGCCGTGTCCGTGCCGACTTTCGACGCACGACATCGTAGGACCCAGGACGGCCGGGCGCAGCAGGCGGCGGCCTCAGCGTGCGTGCGGGACCGGGCGGGCGGGCGGGACCGAGACCGCCATCGTCATCTCCATCGGGGCGGGGCCGTCGTTGCGGTAGGTGTGCGTGACGTCGCCCTCGAAGGTGACGGAGGTGCCCGCGGGCACCGGGTGGACCGTGCCGTCCACCACCAGGGTCAGCTCCCCGTGCGTCACGCGCAGGAGTTCGACGGTGCCCGGGGGGTGGGCGTCGGAGGTGCGGGAGTCGCCCGGCATCAGGAGCCAGGACCAGAGTTCGAGGGGGCCCGCGTTCTCGGTGCCGACGTGGAGGGTGGCGTGGCCGCCCGCTCCGGTGGACCACATCCGTACCGCCTGCTCGGGCGTCACCAGGCGGACCCGGGTGGTCTGTTCCTCGTCGAGGAGGGTGGTGATGCTGATGCCCAGGGCGTCCGCCAGCTTGACGGTGGTGCCGACGCTGGGGTTGGTGCGGGCCTGCTCGATCTGGATGATCATGCCCCGGCTGACCCCGGCGCGGGCCGCCAGCGCGTCGAGCGTGAAGCCCCGTTCGCCGCGCCACCGCTTGAGGTTGCGGGCGAGCGACTGCGTGAGCTGGTCGAGGTCCGACACGTACCGTTCCGTCCCAGAAGTGGCCAGGCCGTGCAATGCGTTGAACGGCTGGTTCACTTTACTGGAACGTACCGGAACCCACGGGAACGCCCGTACGGGACCACGAGCGCTTCAGGACGCCTCCCGCTCCTCCAACTCGGCCAGCGCGACGAGCTGTTCCGGCGTGATGTCCGCCGGTATCGGCACGGGTGCGGGGGTGCGCAGCGGCGGCTGCCAGCCCTTCTCCTCGTCCCAGGTCCGTACGATCCGGGCGGGCGCGCCCGCGACCACCGCGTGGTCGGGGACCTCGCCCCGGACGACCGCCCCGGCCGCGACGACGACGTTCCGGCCCAGCTTCGCGCCGGGCAGGATCACTGCGTTGGTGCCGATCCAGCAGCCGGGCCCGATCGACACGGGTTCCATGCGCGGCCACTGCTTGCCGATGGGCGTCTCGGGGTCGTCGTAACTGTGGTTGGTGGTCGTCACGTAGACGTGCGGGCCGAAGTAGACGTCGTCGGCGATGGTGATGGTGGTGTCGGCGATGATGTGGCTGCCGCGGCCGAGGACGACGCCGTTGCCGAGGGTGAGGATCGGGTCGGGGCCCAGGTCCAGGCCCGGCATCATTCCGGCGGTGAGGGTGACGTGCTCGCCGATGATGCAGTAGTCGCCGAGGTGTATCCAGGGTTCGCCGAAGACGGTGCCCTGCGGGAAGGCCAGCTTGCTGCCGTGGCCGAGGGAGCCGAAGCGCAGTTTGCCGGGCCGCTGCGCACTCACCGCTCCGGCCTGCTGGATCATGCGCCAGCCGCCGTGGACGGCCCGCGTCGTGGCGCGCCGCCGCCAGTGCGCCGCGGCGGCGAGGGCCCCGGTCACGGGGGCCGGGAGGGCGGGAAAGGAGAACGTGTTTCTGTTCTTCGGCACCCGCACACGGTAGTCGGCGGGGCGCGGGCCGGTCAGCGGGGCGACCTGTGATCTTCACCCCACCCGGGGTGGACGCGGGAGGGCCGTACGGAGCACTGGGACGGTGCTCCGTACGGCCCTCTTCATGTCCGGTACTGCGGTACTGCCGACGTGCTGGTGTTGCGTACTACGGGCTGGTCAGCCGGGTCAGAGCAGGACGCCCAGACCCAGTCCGACGCCCACGCCCACGCCGACGCCGTGGTTGTGGTGATACCACGGGCCGTCGTCGCAGTAGACGTGACCGTGGTGCCGCCAGCAACCGTCGGCCGCCACAGTCGCCTTGGCCGTCTGGTCCACCGTGCTCGCCGCAGCCGTGCCGGCGAGGGGTGCGATCGCGATGACGGCCAGGGCCGAAGCCGCCACCGCTCGTCCGATTATGGCGCGCATACTGGTCTCCTAAGTGAGGAGGAATGGGACGCACTTAGGCATACCGTGCGCCATCCGTCCTACTACGGGGCCGGTCGGGTTACGCCCGTTCGGAGCCGTAGTGCGGCCGTTCGGCCCAGTGCGGGTTGCGCGGGAGCACGTGCGTGTGCATCAGGCCCCGGACGGGTCCTGTTCCCGTACCGCAGCCCCGTGCTGCGCCGCCAGATCCCGGTACATCAGGGCGTTGACCTTGATGCCCTCGCGCTCCTCCTCGGTCAATTCCCGGCGCACCTTCGCCGGTACGCCCGCCACCAGCGACCCCGGGGGCACCACCATTCCCTGCGGCACCAGCGCCTGGGCCGCGACCAGGGAGCCCTCGCCGATGACCGCGCCGTTGAGGACGGTCGCCCCCATGCCGACCAGCACGTCGTCCCCGACGGTGCAGCCGTGCAGCACGGCGTTGTGGCCGACCGAGACGCGCTCGCCGACGGTCACCGGGAACCCGGGGTCGACGTGGACGGTGCAGTTGTCCTGGATGTTGGCGTCGGCGCCCAGCACGATCGGCCCGCAGTCGGCGCGCAGCACCGCCCCGTACCAGACGCTGGCGCCCTCGGCGAGGGTCACGTCGCCGACGACCACGGAGGTCGGGGCCGCGAAGGCGTCCGCCGCGAGCCGCGGCTGCCTCCCGCCGACGCCCATGATCAGCGCACCCTGGGTGCTGCCGCTGCGACCTGCTGTTTCGGTCATGGTGTGTTCCTTGTACGTTGTCGGGTCCTGCCGCGCCGCTGTCCTTGCCCGGCACCGTAGACGACCCCGCCGGAACCCGGCCGAGCGGGGGTCGGCGGACACGGCTGAGCGGGGTGGTGCGCAGCCGCCCCAACGGCTGCGTCCCACCCCGCCCGGTAGAGGGGGCCCCTAGGCTGTGGCCGACCTGAGCGACGCCAGCAGTTGCTCCGCGTACTGCCGCTCGATCGTCACCCCGGAGGCCAGCCGCACCTGCACGGCCAGTGCCGCGATGCGGGCGTTGCGCAGCAGCGGCCTGTCCCAGTCCCGGCGCAGTCCGGAGAGCTGGTCGAGGAGGCTGCGCTCGGTGATGCGGCCGGTGATGCGCCGGTCGGCCACCGCGTCGCGGACGGACGCCGTGAGGGTGTCCGGGCCGAGTGTGCTGCTGTCGGGGCGGCGGACGGTCGCGGTGACGGGGCCCTCGACACGTTCGCCGCGGTTCTCGAAGCTGGTCTCGGCCGCACCGTCCTTGACCTGGAACGGCACCCAGTCGTGCACCCCGAGCGCCCCCGGCTTCACCCCGTCGACGCGCAGGCCGTAGCCGCGCCCGTCGCCGAGCCGGGTGGTGGCCCACAGGCCCTTGGCCCAGCCGAGGCCGTCCGTCGGCCCGTTGACCCTCAGCTCGTTGGGGGCGTCCGTGGCCGGGGCGGCTGGGGTGCCGTCGTAGGCGCTGGACGTACCGGTGACCGGGAGGGTGGCCTCTGCGTCGTTCTGGACGACGACGTACGCACCCGCCTTGACCTGGCCGTTTCCGTAGACGTACGAGGAGACGACGGCCCCGGTGCGCTTGTCGGTGCGGACCAGGACGAAGCGTCCGGCCAGCTTCATGCCGTCGACGTCGCGGATCGTGGTGTCGTCGCTGACGTACACCGTGTCGCGGTAGCGGTCGGTCTCGGTGCGGACGACCGTGGTCATCGCGTCGCCCTGGTAGCCGGTCTCGAACGCCGAGGAGGTGAGCTGCGGCTTCTGGCCCTTGCGCCAGGTGTCGTAGACCGCGCCGTACGTCGTGGTGTCGTCGGGGGTGACCAGGGAGCGGCGCTGGAAGTGCCAGCCCGGGAAGTCGTTCTTCTTGGGGATCTCGTTGGCGGTGCGGCGCAAAGTGGGCGTCTTGGAGAAGATCACCTCGTCGCCGTCGGCACCGTTGAGATAGGCGCGCATGCCGGTTCCGGTGCGGTCGCCGGTCCAGGTGAAGGAGAGGTCCTTCGCGCCGTCGCCGACCTTCGGCGTCTTCATCAGGTCGCGGTCCTCGGCGAGGCCCTCGTCGTGGCCGGACGCCGCGTAGTAGTCCTTGACCGTCGCGCCGCCGTCCTTGAGCGGGAGCGCGGTGTCGAGGGTGGTGTCCTCGTCCTCGGAGGCGCGCAGGAACCACTGGTGCGCGTCGCCGCCCTTGAGGCGGGAGAGGTCCACGGTGTACGGGCGGCCGCCGGGCACCTGGATCACGGCGAGCAGGCGCCGCTTGACCTCGGCCTTGTCGGAGGCCGGTCCGGGCTCGCTCGCCTCGACGAGCTGGACCTGCTTCTTCGAGCGTGCCCCGTCGTCGTACGCGAGGAGGGAGGCCCGGGTGGGCAGCGCGTCCGCGCACTCCTGGGCGGTGGCCGAACGGGACCAGATCCAGGGGGTGTTGTGGGCGGGGGTGTCCATGTGCCAGTACCGGTTGTTGTCCGGCTTGACCGGGTAGCCCTGGTCGGGCAGGACCTCCATGCCGGAGCCCCAGAGGTTCAGGCCGAGGTGGCTGCCGTGGCCGTGCCCGGCCTTGTACGGCAGGCCCTCGCTGTACTGCGGGAACATCAGGCCCGCGTGCGTGGCGTCCTGGGTGTTCCCGGCGGTGAGGCCGAAGTAGCCGTAGTGGTACTGCTCGACGTTGCGCAGGTACTCGGGCTTGATGGGGTCGTCCGCGACGGCCTGGTCGGCGGGCAGGAAGTGGGTGTCGTTGAGGGTGATCGGCGCGCCGTCCGGGTAGTGCAGTTCCTTGAGCGGGCGGTCGGTCCTGGTGAAGATCGGGTAGCGGCCCGGGACCAGGTCGGTGTGGTCCAGCTTCAGTCCGTACGCCTGGTCCTGGTAGCCGTCCGGGTCGGTGAAGTTGTCGGCCAGGAGCTGGAAGGCGCCTCGGCCGAAGACCACGACCTGGTCGTGGTACGAGGCGGAGCCCTCCTCCCAGTTGCCGTCGGCGAAGAACTGCTCGCCGCTGAACATCCGGTCCGCCATGGGCAGTACGTGCCGGACCAGGTCCGGGTCGCCGAGGACGGAGGCCACGCCGAACGCGTAACGGAAGCCGTACACCTCGATGTTGTGCTGGCCGACGATGCGGTGGTCGGCGAGGTTCGCGAAGGCGACGACGGTGGCGCGCAGCCACTTCTCGACGGCGGCGCGGCTCTCGGGGGTCCAGTCCGGGGAGTCGTACACCAGGTCGTAGGCGCGGACGGCGTTGTACGGAATGGTGTTCTTCGACCAGGCGGCGTGCAGGTAGGGGACCTTGTCGTAGCCCTCGGCGAAGGCGGTGAGGCCGAGGACGGCGCGGCGTCGCTCCTGGTCGCCGCCCAGCTCGGCGAGGCGGCGCAGGTGGTTCTCGAACTCGGGGTGCTGGTCGAGTCCGGTGCGCGCGGCGGACGCCTTGCGGGCCTCGGCGAGGTACGTCGCCTCGTCGGCGGTGGCCAGCGCGCCGAGCTTCTCCCGCTTGACGTCGGCGGACTCGTTCGCGATGGAGTCCCAGTCGGCCTTGCCCATCATGTTCTGCGGGTTCTTCAGCGGGTGCTGGACGCGGCTGCTGGGGAAGCGCCCGCCCACGTCGCCGGGACGCAGTTCGGGAGCGTACGAACTGTCCGTCCACACCGTGCCCGGTCCGGCGTACGTCAGCTCGACGCGCAGGGCGTCGGCGCCGTCGGGGATCGGCACGTTGTGGGAGAGCAGCGTGAAGTCCGTCAGCTCTTGGTCGAGGGTCTTGTACGCGTACCGGATCTCCTTCTTGTCCGGGCCGAGGACCGGCTTGCCGCCGGACAGCGGGGTGTACGCGACCTCGAAGACGCTCTGCTTGCAGGTGATCCCGGCCAGCTTGGCCCACACCTCGGAGCGGTAGACCTGGCGCGCGGTGACGGGGAAGTCCCGCCGGAAGCGGCCCTGCTGGCCGGTCTTGGCGTCGATACGGAGCGTGGGCCTCCCGGCGTACCGCACCTGCTCGTCGAGGGCGAGGTCGGGGGTGCCGGCGAGCGGGACGCGGGTCCAGCCGCCGACGGGGGCGAGGTCCCCGGCCCAGTCGATGCGCAGGTCGTCCAGGAAGTAGCTGCCGACCGCGCCGTCCGCCATCGGCTCGACGCTCAACTGGGCGGTACCGGCCGGTACTTCGACGTACGCCTCGACGCGCTGCCAGGCGGTGGTGCCGGTGGCCACGCCGACGTACCGGATCGAACCGGCGCTCGTGCCGGTGGCCGTCTTGAACTGGACGCGGACGCTCGCCCGGCCGCCCTTGAGGTCCTTGGCGCGGACCTGTGCGGAGACCTTGACCCAGCCGCCGTCGGCGCTGGGCAGCTTGGCCTTCTGGGTGATGGCGACGCGGTCGTCGGCGCTGTCGGTGCGCAGTTCGACGGAGTGGGAGCCCTCCGCCGCTTCGTCCGATACGACGACCTGGCCGTCACCGGCGGGCTTCCAGACGCCCCACCCTTCGGGGACTGAGGCGGCAGCCGATTCGAAGCCGCCGTTGACAACGAGGGAGTCCGCGGCCGACGCGGCGGGGGCGACGACGGTGAGGCCGGTGGTGAGGGCCACCAGGGTGATGGACGCGGCAACCGTTCTTCGAGCAGGCACACTCGTCTCCTTTGACGAGGAAGGGATGGGGAGGAAGTGCCGTACTGCTGTGATGGAGCGCGCCCCGTCAGGGGCGCGGGGAACTGCGCGAGCAACCACGAACAAGCCGCGCGGCGAGCGCTTTAGGTGAAGGGGCGGGACAGGGGCGAAATCCGGGGGTCCGGGGGCAGAGCCCCCGAGGGTTACTTGCCGGAGCCCAGGGTCATGCCCTCGATGATCCGGCGGCCGAGCCAGATGTAGACGAGCAGCAGGGGCAGGACGACCAGGCCGATCGCGGCGAACAGGCCGCCCCAGTCCGCGCCGCTGAACTGCACCCGGGACATGAAGCCGAGGAGCGCGAGGGAGAGGGTCTGCTGCTGCGGGTCCTGGAGGAAGATCATGGCGAGCATGCCCTCGCTCCAGTGGCCGATCACGTTGAGGATGACCAGCGTGACGATGCCGGAGCGGGCCAGCGGCAGCATGATCTGCCAGAAGGTGCGCCAGGGGGTGGCCCCGTCGAGGGCCGCGGCCTCTTCCAGTTCGGCCGAGAGGCTGCGGAAGAAGGCGGTGAGGAAGAAGACCGCGAAGGGGACGGACGTCGCGATGTAGACGAGGATCAGCCCGCCGAGGCTGTTGACCAGGCCGATCTGCGACATGGCCACGAACAGCGGCAGCATGATCGCCTGGATCGGGATGCCGAGCCCCATCGCCATGAAGGAGGTCAGCCCGCTCGCGGAGCGCGCCCCGAACCGGCTCAGCGCGTAGGCGGCGGGGGCCGCGATGGCGACCGTGCCGATCGCGGTGGCGGCGACCACCAGGAGCGTACGCAGGATGGCGGGACCGAAGTCGCCGACCTCCCAGGCGCGGGCCCAGTTCTCCAGCTGCCAGCTCTCGGGCAGTCCGAACGGGGTCGCGAAGATCTCCCGGGCGGTCTTGAAGGAGGAGAGCGCCATCCAGACCAGGACCAGCAGGTCGAAGGCGACCATGGCCCAGACGAACGTGTACACGACGTGCTTGACGCGGGGCCGCTGGAACTTCCGGCGGGGGGCGGGGCTCCCGAGCACGGGGCGGGGCAGTGCGGGGTTGGCCATGGGTCAGAACTCCAGGGACTCTCGACGCGTGACCCGGCGGGTCAGCACGATGAGCAGGACGATCAGTACGAGCGTCACGACCGTGGCCGCGGCGGACGCGCCGAACCTGGCCACGCCGGTGGGCTGGAAGGCCTCGGCGTACGCGTACAGGGACAGCGTCCACGCCTTGGTGGTCGGGGTGGATCCGGCGGCGCCCGCGAAGACGTAGATGAACTCGAAGATCTTGATGGCGCTGATCACCCAGAGGGTGGCGCTCACCGCGACCGCGTCCCACATCATCGGCAGGGTGACGTGGCGGAACTTCTGCCAGGCGTTGGCGCCTTCGAGGTCGGCCGCTTCGTACAGGGTGATCGGGATGCGGTCCACGGCGGCCATCAGGATGGTCGTGTAGAAGCCGGTGTTGATCCAGATCAGGCCGATGCAGATGACGTAGAAGAGGTTGTCGTCGGCGAGCCAGCGCGGCGGGGCGTCCAGGCCCAGCGCGCCCATCACCTTGTTGATCAGGCCGTCCGCCTGGAACAGGAAGCCCCAGAGGATGGAGATCGCGAGGGCGGACACCGCGTTCGGGAAGAAGATCACCGCGCGGACGAACTTCCGGCCGGCCATCTCGCGCAGCACCGTGGTGAAGAAGAAGCTGAGCAGGAAGGTGCCGAAGCCGACGCCGAAGAGGATCAGCAGGGTGTTGCCGAAGGACGAGGCGAAGACGTCGTCGTACCAGAGGCGCTTGTAGTTGTCGAAGCCCACCCACTCGATGGGTCCCGACCCGGCCCACTTGGAGAAGGAGAGGACGACCGTGAAGAGTGTCGGGGCGACGATGGCCACGGCGTACAGGAAGAACGCCGGGCCGACGAACGGGACGAAGAGCTTGCGGCGGCCCCGCTGGAGGGGGCTGGTCGGCGCGTCCGACCGCTTGTCGTTCTTCGTCGGCGGTACGTCGACGACGGCGCCCGGGGGCGTGACGGCCGGGTCGGGCAGGGCCCGGGACGGCAGGGGGGCCGTCCCGGACTCCCGGACCTCGGCGGAGGCGGTGCTCATCAGCCGTTGGCCTTCCACCAGTTGACGGTGCTCTTCTTCAGCTCGGCGACGTAGTCGGCGGCGCTGATCTGTCCGGAGATCAGCTTCTTGCTGAGCGGCTGGGTGATCTTGGTCTCCCAGTCGGACATGCCTTCCACGCCGTCCTGGCTGACGTGGATGGAGCCCGCGCCCTGGAGCGCCTTCTGCGGGCCCTGGAGGTCCTTGACCGCGGGGACGTCGGCGCGGACGGTGATGGACTTCTCCTCGGTGGCGAGGCGGTCCATCCACTTCTTGCCGAGGAAGAACTGGATGAACTTCTCGGCGGCGACGCCGTTCTTCGCCTTCTTCGGGATGCCGTAGCCGTAGAGGCTGGCCTGCTCCGAGTCGTGGCCCGCGGCGGTCTTCGGGAACGGGAAGGAGCCGTACTCGAAGTCCTTGCCCGCGATCTCGCCGGTCTCGGACGGGCCCCAGGTGCCCATGTAGAGGAAGTCGGCCTTGTTCTGCGCCCACTTCTGCTGGATCGCCGGGAACTTGCTGGCGTCCCAGCCGTCGACGAAGTACGTGCCCTTGCCGATCTTCTCGGCGTTCTGGGCGGCCTTGAGGACCTCGGGCTTGTCGAAGCCGGCGCCGGACTTGTCCTCCAGCACCTTCTTCCAGTTGCCCGCGCCCAGTTCGCGGATCATCAGGGTGGAGACCCACTGGTCGACGTAGGCCAGGATGTCGCCGTCGAGGGCGAGCGGGGCCTTGCCCGCGGCCTTGCGCTTGTCGAGGAGGGCGATGAACTCGTCGAAGGTCTTCGGCGGGTTGGCCGCGACGTCCGGGAGCTGCTTCTTGTTGTAGAAGACCTGCCAGGTCTGGACGTTGGTCGGGATCAGGTAGGTCTGTCCTTCCTTGTCCTTGACCAGGTCCTGGTACGCCTTGGGCACGGTCTCGCCGACGGTCTTGGACTCTCCGGTGACCTTCGCGTCGAGCACCCCGGACAGGTCGCGGGCGTTGCCGGTGGCGGCCAGGGTGTCGCGGATCTTGAACTGGCTCTGGTCGACCAGGTCCGCCGCGACGTTGCCGCCCACCAGGGTCGGCTGGAGCTTGTTGAGGACCTCGCGGCCCTGGAAGACCAGTTCGACCTTGATGCCGGTCTCCTGGGTGAAGGCGGCGACCGCGTCCTTGATGACCTTGGCGCGGGGCTCGTCCTCCTTGTACATCGACCAGTAGGTGAACTCCTTGGAGTCCTCGCCGCCGCCCGCGCTGCTCGCACCGCCGCAGGCGGAGAGGGTCAGGGCCAGGGCTGCGACGGCGACGAGTGCCGTGCTCTTGGTCGTGGTACGAAGTCTCATGTGACACCACCGTTCTCGGGCGCACATTCATTGGGCGCCGAAGGGAGACGAGCTGACGAGCTGGGGAAGGAAGGAATGCCCGGATTCTGTTGCCGCCGCTGCACTAAGGTCAAGGCATTCGTACGAATGAATTTTCCGTTACCGGCTCGATACATACCCTTGAAGGCGCAGTGACCGCCCTGGACGCCCCCTTTGGAGGCCTTATGTCCGTCCGTCAGCCGTCGGTTTTCCGTCGGGAGACCCGATGAGCACCGCGCCGCGTCCCGCCGCGCGCGGGGAGAAGTTCCGCCGCCTCGCCGAGGAACTGCGGCGCGGCGTTGCCGAGTTGCGCTGGCCGGACGGCCGGCTGCCCACCGAGCAGCAGCTCGCCAAGGAGCAGGGCGTCAGCCTGAACACGGTGCGCCGGGCGGTGGACCTGCTGGTCGCCGACGGTCTGGTCTACCGGCGGCAGGGCTCGGGAACGTACATCGCCGAGGACACCGAGCAGAGTGCGGGCCCGGCGGGCGGGGAGCCGGTGCCGGGTCCGGTCGTGGGCATCTGCGTGCCCTCGATGACGTACTACTACCCCCGGATCATCGCGGCGATCGAGGCCGAACTGACCCGGGGCGGCGCCCAGATGATGATCCGCAGCACGGGTTACGACGCAGGTCAGGAGCGGTCCGCCATCGAGGGGATGCTCGCGGCCGGGGCGACCGGGCTGCTGCTCGTGCCGGAGCTGGAGCCGGGCGCGGACCCGATGCTCCAGCACGACGCGATCCAGGCGCTCGGGGTGCCGGTGGTGATGGTGGAGCGGCGCTTCGCGACCTCCGCGGACCACCATGAATTCGTCTGCTCCAATCATTCCGCCGGGGCGTACGTGGCCGTGCGCCACCTGGTCTCGCTCGGCCACCGGAAGATCGGCTACCTCCAGCGGCACAGCCCCTTCACGGCCGACGCGGTCGCCGCCGGGTTCCGCACGGCGCTCGCCGACTCGGGGCTCGACCCGGCCGGGGCCCCGTACGCGGGCCGGGCCCGGTGGGACATGCCGGACGCGGACGCCTTCCTGGACGAGCTGCTGGCGGCGGGCGCGACCGCGGTGGTCTGCTTCGCGGACCGGGAGGCGGCACTGCTGGTCTCGGCTGCGCGGCGGCGCGGGCTGTCCGTACCGGGGGACCTTTCGCTGGTCGGGTACGACGACGAGGTGGCCGAGCTGTCGGAGGTGCCGCTGACGGCGGTCTCGCCCGCGAAGGCCGAGGTGGGGCGGCTCGCGGCGGGCACGCTGCTGCGCCGGATCGCGGACCCGTCGGCGCCGGTCGTGCAGCAGCTGGTGGTGCCGAGGCTGGTGGTGCGGGACTCGACGGGGCCGGTGGGGTGAGGGCACCGGGGGCTGGTGGAGGCGGCCGCAGGAGCACCTGAAGGAGCACTCACGGCATAATTCATTCCCTCCAATGGGTTGTATTCAGGGATTGAATTGGTGAGGGTGGGGGCTCAGCTTCCCGGACCAGCGAGGTAGTCATGCCCCCAGCAGTGCCCCCCACAGGTGCCGTACGGCTCGGACTCGTCGGCGCGGGAGGCGCTGCCCGGCTGCACGCGGAGGCCGCGCTCGCGCTGCCGGACCAGGCGCGGGTGACCGCCGTCCACGACATCGCCGAGGACCGCGCCCGCTCCCTCGCCGACCTCACCGGCGCCAAGGTCACCACCGGGTACACGCAGATGCTGGACGAGGGCCTGGTCGACGCGCTGGTGGTGTGCACCCCGCACGCCCTGCACGTGGAGCCCGCGCTCGCCGCCGCGCGCGCCGGGATACCGGTGCTGCTGGAGAAGCCGATGGCGACCAGCCTCAGCGACTGTGACGCCGTGTCAGAGGCCTTTGCCCAGGCGGGGGTTGCCCTCTTCCTCGGCCACATCCAGCACTATCTGCCGCTGACGGCCGCCGCCCACCGGGCGGTGCGCACCGGCCTGATCGGCGCACCCGTGTCGGTCGTGGACCGCCGGGCCACCGACTACCGGCCGGGCCACCGGCCCGCCTGGTTCTTCGACCCCGAACTCGCGGGCGGCGGTGCGGTGATGAACATCGGGGCGCACTGTGTGGACCGGGTCACCTGGATCACCGACGCCCGCCCGCTGCGGGTCGACGCGCGCATCGTGCACCGCGATGTGCCGGTGGAGACCGAGGGGTTGCTGCACCTGGAGCTGGAGGGCGGCATCCGGGCCACGGTCTCGGTGACGGCGGGTGCGCTGTCCGACCTCGACGAGTTCGAAATCACCGGTGAGAAGGGGACGTTGCGGGCGTCCAAGGCCAAGGGGCTGTGGCTGGCGGACGGTTCGGGCGAGGCGCGGGAGCTGCGGGCCCCCGCCGACATCAACGCGGACGTCGCCGTCGCCTTCCACGACCAGCTCCGCGACTTCGTGGCGGCGGTACGGGGCGAACGCCCCCCGGCGGTCGGGGCCCGTACCGGTCGCGACGTGGTCGCCACCGTCCTCGCCGCGTACGCCTCCTCGGCGCTGGGTCAGGCGCAGGAGGTGCACCACGCCCCCGTCGCCGTGGTCGGCGCGGGGGCGTAGGCGGGAAAACGTTCCTCGAACGTATCTCGAACGTACCTCGCGATCTCGAACGTACCTCGCGAGAGGCTCAGTCGGCGGCGGCAGGAATCTTTTCCCGCTCCGCCGCCGACCCGGCCTCGGCGGCGGGCTTCTCCCCGGCAGCCCGCACCGCGACGGACTCCTCCGACGCCTGCTCCGCCTCCGCCTTCGCCGCCGCCTTCTTGGCCCGGCTCTTCAGCACCAGCATGGACGCGAGACCGAAGGCCACCGCCAGCAGCAGCCCCAGCCACGAGAAGCGCTTCAGCCACGCCTCGGCGACGACGCCCACCGAGTAGATGACGGCCGTCGTGCCGCCCGCCCAGACGATGCCGCCCAGCACGTTGGCGATCAGGAACTTCCAGTACGGCATGCGCAGGACACCGGCCAGCGGTCCCGCGAAGATCCTCAGCAGCGCGACGAAGCGGCCGAAGAAGACCGCCCACATGCCCCACTTCTGGAACGAGCGCTCCGCCATGGCGATCTGCGCCTCACCGAAGTGCTTCGGGAACTTCCCGCCCATCCAGGCGAGCAGTGGTCTGCCTCCCTTGCGCCCGATCGCGTACCCGATCGAGTCACCGATGATCGCCCCCGCCGACGCGCACGCGCCCAGGACGTACGGGTCGATCTCCCCGTGCTGGGAGGCGAGCAGGGCCGAACTGACGAGGACGATTTCACCGGGCAGCGGAATGCCGAGGCTCTCCACACCGATGACCACCCCCACCAGGATGTAGATGCTGACCGCAGGCACGGTCTCCAGCCATTCCTGGACGTGCAACGCCGGTTCCTCCGTCGTGTTCGTACGCAAGGTCACAAGGTTCAAAACGGCTGGGTCGACGCAAGCGACAACTCAAGCGGACTGCCCGGCCCGCGCCCCGCGGGCGCCGCCGGGCAGCCTACCCCCCTGGTCAGGCCGTGGCGGCGGCGTCCCAGAGGTCGCACTGGTGGTCGGTTGCGGCCTTCCCGTCGCGGGTGTTGCCCCCGGCGGACGCGGTCTTCAGGGACAGCACCGTGCCCGGGGTGCGGTTCTGGGTGGGCATGGCGGGCTGTCCGGCGGCCCGGGGCGCACCGTCCCGGACGAAGGAGCCCCAGTACTGCACCATCTGGTCGGACAGCCTGCGCTGTTCGGCGTTGAAGGGGCTGGTGAGCCCGAAGTGCTTGAAGAGGTACTGGAGCTCGTTGACGTGCATCGCGCCGAAGTCGAAGTCGCCCGGCCGCGGACTCGTCGACGCGAAGGGCGGTGAGGTGCGGTCGGCGAACTCGTACGTGTAGACGGTGTTGTGCGTGGCCAGGGACCGGTCGAGCCGCAGCGCGCTGCACGCGAACATCTGGTCGCCGATGGCGGTGCCGATGGCGATCGTCGGCGTCGTGTACGCGGTCACCGGGTAGCGTGCCAGCACCTTGTCGCCGAGCGGCCCGAAGAGGGCCTTCACCGCGACGGGGTACGCCTCGGGGGTCAGCGGCGTGCCCCGCCCGTCGAACATGCCGAAGGCGAACAGCCTGCCCTCGTCCTTGTTCGCGCCGTTGAGCACCGGCACCCGTGCGGCCTTCCCCTCCGTGAAGGCCGCCGCGGGCTGGACGGGCAGGAACGTGCCGCCGGCCACCGGACTCCAGGAGAACCCGTCCTGGGCTTCGAGGACCTCCTTCGAGCTCTTGCCGCGCAGACAGGCCACCGCCGTCCTCGCGTCCGTGCAGCCGAGTTTCGCGGCGAAGGCGGTGCCCTGTTCGGCCGCCGTCTTCTTCGTACGGACCGCGCAGTCGTTGTACGCGCCGCTCTCGATGATCCCGGCGCGGAAGAGCCCGCGCGCGGACGGGGAGGCGAGCTGGGTGCAGACCGAGAGGCCGCCCGCGGACTCGCCCGCGACGGTGACGGCGGACGGGTCGCCGCCGAAGCCGCCGATGTTGGCGCGCACCCAGCGCAGGGCCGCCTGCTGGTCCTGCATGCCGAAGTTGCCGGAGGTCGTGTCCTGCGCCTCGGCGTCGAGGCCGGGTGCGGACAGGAAGCCCAGCGCGCCGAGCCGGTAGTTGACGGCGACGACGACCGTTCCGGTCGTGCGGGCGAACGTGTCCGGCACGATGTCCTGCCCCGCACCGGCCGTCAGCCCGCCGCCGTGGAACCAGACCATGACGGGCAGGCCCTTGCCGTGCCGGGGCGCGTTCTGCTTCGGGGTGTAGACGTTGAGCGCCAGACAGTCCTCGGTGTACGAGGGCTTCTCGTACCCGGGGTCCCCACTGGACGTCTGGACGCACTTGTTGGCGAAGCGCGTGGCGTCGCGCACGCCCCGCCACTCCGGTGCGGCCCGCGGCGCCTTCCAGCGGAGCGCGCCGACCGGCTGGGCCGCGTAGGGGACGCCGAGGAACTGCTGTCCCTCGGGGGTGCTCTCGCCGCGCACGGCGCCGGACGCGGTCCGCACGACCGGCCCGTCCCCGTGGGGCGCGGCCTGTGCGGGCATCGGCAGGAGTGCGGCGACCGAGGCGGCGAGGGCGGCAAGTCCCAGCGCGGCACGGTGCGTTCGGAGTCTCATCGGGCCCGGTGCTGCTGCATGCGTCATGGCCGCTCCCTCTTCGTTGAGGTCATGGGGCATATACACGTGCCAACTATCATGCGGCGTTCGTTCCTTGAAGGCGGAACACGCCGGGGCTTGCGACTTGTCCGTGAAAGCTAGATCTGGGCCCGGAAGGAGTCAATAAGTTGAACAAGAAACAGATGTAACACGCAAAAGGCGGTGCCCCACCTCCGCCGAGGTGGGACACCGCCCTGCGACACCGCCCTGCCGAAAGAGCCGCGCCGTACTACGCGTTGGGCTTGTTGGGCCGCAGCGTCCAGACGACCGTCATCTCGCCGGTCACCGCGCCGTCCTCGCGGGTGATCGCGATCTCGACCGGGAACTCGGGACGCTCGCCCGCGTCCAGCTCCGCGACGACGTCGGCGATCGGACGGCCCAGCGTGGCGGTCGCGGTGACGACGCCCATGGCCAGCTTCTTGTAGCCGATCTCGGCCTTGACGGCCAGCGGCACGGCACGCGCCAGTTGGTCGCCGAAGGCGGCGATCACGATCGCACCGCTCGCCGACTCGGCGAGGGTGAACATCGCTCCGGCGTGCGGGCCGCCGACGTGGTTGTGGTAGTCGGCCTGGTCCGGCAGGCGGACGACGGCCCTCTCGGGGGTGGTCTCCAGGAACTCCAGTCCCAGCGTGCGGGCCATCGGAACGGTGGCGGCGAGCATCTCGCCGACGGACATCTGATCTGCGCTCATGGCCGTGATGTTACCCACGAGTAGTGACGCTTGGCCATCCCCCTCCGCCCCGTCCCCCGGCGAAGCCTTCACGCTCCCTCCAGGGGCGACTGTGGCCCCTGTGCCCCCACCCCTCTATGGTTACTGGCCATGTGGCCAGGACAGCAGCCGCCCGGGGGCGAGCAAAACCCGCAGGACCAGAACCAGAACCCGTACCAGCAGCCGGGGTACTCGGCGACGCCTCCGCCCGGAGGGCCGCCCCCTCCGCCGGGGCAGCCGCCGACGCCGCCGCCGGGCGGTTACCAGCAGCCGGGCTACCAGCAGCCCCCCACCCAGCCCGGATACGGCTACCCCGCCTCCGCGCCGACGCCCCCGCCGGGTGGTTTCGGCCAGCAGGCCCCGTACCAGCAGGCTCCGTACACGGTGCCGATGCAGGCGGGTCCGCCCGGACCCGGCGGCAGCCCGGACGGCGACCGCAAGAAGACGATCATCACCGCGTCGATCGCGGGCGTGGTGGTCGTCGCCGCCCTGGCGGTGACCGGCATCTTCGTCCTCGGCGACAAGGACGAGAAGCCGGCTCCTCCGGTGGCCGCCCCGAAGACGACCCAGCCCGCGGCCGGCGGGGACTCCGCGCCCGCCACCTCCGACCCGAGCGCACCCGCGCCGGGCGCGGGCGGCACCGCCAACCCGCGCGCGGGCATCGACGCCAAGCCGACGATCCCCGGCTGGAAGGTCGTCATCAACCCCAAGCACGGCACGGTCTTCGACGTGCCGCCGGAGTGGGACGTCCAGTCGACCAGCACGCTGCTCGGCTTCGAGGACGCCAAGAACCCGACCGGCCCGCCGGTCGCCATCATGTCCGCGCCCGCCACGCTCAAGGAGCAGTGGTGCGTGACCGACGAGGACAACGACGGCGACCAGGACAAGACCGCCCTGTCCCACGTCGGCACCACCGGCGGCATCAAGGGCGCGAAGGACACCGCGGAGGTCGCCCAGGGCCAGGCGGGCAACTGGGTCTTCGGCGGCTACGACCAGAAGCGCACCGGCAAGATCAACGTGACGAAGGGCAAGCCCTTCACCACCACGGCCGGGGTCGAGGGCAGCATCTCGGTCGGCACGGCGGTCGGCGTGAAGAAGGCCAACAAGTGCTCGTCGGACGGCAAGTCGCTCGCCTTCGGCTTCAAGAACGCGAAGGGTGACTTCAAGACCTGGGTCTTCCACAGCGCCAAGGGCGTCAAGGACGAGGTCTCGGACGCGACCGTCATGAAGATCCTGGGCACCCTCCGCCTGGCGGGCTGACCCACTCCGCCCCCGGTCCCGCACGAAACGGGCGCCCGCCACCTCGCAGGTGGCGGTCGCCCGTCGTCCCGTTCCGTTGCTTCCGCTACGTCCGGGACTCACCCGATGCCGAAGGCCCCGCTCGGCGGCTCGGGCGAGGCCGTCGCCTCGGCGTCCGGCACGGGGACCGCTCCCCCGACGAAGCGGACCAGGGCCGCCCCGTGCTCGACCCGGGCGGGGAAGGCGTCACGGGCGGTGCGCCGGGCCAGGGCGGCGGTGTCCAGGGGCTTGCGTGAGGCGACCAGCACCGCGTTGCCGAACCGCCGCCCACGCAGCACCGCGGGCTCGGCGACCAGCGCCAGCTCGGCGAACTCACCCCGAAAGGTGGCGAGTTGAGACCGCAGGAAATCAAAAGGCGCCCCGTCCGCGAGGTTGGCCACATACACGCCGTCCGCCCGCAGCACCCGGGCCGCCTCCCGCGCGTACCCCACCGACGTGAACGCGGCGGGCACCCGGGATCCCCCGAAGACATCCGCGATCAGCACGTCGACGGACGCGTCCGCGGCCCCCTCCAGCCACCGCCGCCCGTCCGCTCCGTGCACGGTGATCCCGGCTCCCCCGTGCGGCAACGGCAGGTGCTCGGCGACCAGCGCGAGCAGCCCCCGGTCGGCCTCGACGACGTCCTGCCGCGACCCGGGCCGCGTGACGGCGACGTACCGGGGCAACGACAGCCCACCCCCACCGAGGTGCAGGACGTCGAGCGCCTCCCCCGGCTCCCCCACCCCGTCCACGACGTAGGCGAGGCGCCGCGCGTACTCGAACTCCAGATGCTCGGGCTCGTCCAGATCGACGTACGACTGCGGCGCCCCGTCGACGGTGAGCAGCCAGGCCCGGGGACGGTCGACGTCGGGCATCAGCCGGGCGGTACCACCGTCGACCTCCCGCACGACGGGCACGGATTCATTCATCCGCCCATTCTCCCCCGGACCCGACAGCTCCGCGCCGGGCCCCGCACCACCGGGGCCCCTCGGGAAAACCGTTCGCCACAGGTGGGCGGATCGGCAATGATCTGACGCATGTTCCGGTACGCCTTCCTCGCAGCGCCGTCCGCAGTCGCGGACGCGCCGAAGGCTGCCGTCACCGAACTCACTTCCGCGGCTCTCGCCGCATTCCCCGCAGCACTCGCACCTGCTGCCGCAGCGCCCTTCGACGGCGCCCGAAGCTGACCCTTCCCGGAGCGCGTCCGGCGGACCCCGTACGGGGAGGGTCGGCAGGCCCAGGGGGTCCACTCACGCTTCGCGTCACTTCGCAGAGGAACAACACAGCCATGCCCAAGACGGCATACGTCCGCACCAAGCCGCACCTCAACATCGGCACCATGGGTCACGTCGACCACGGCAAGACCACCCTGACCGCCGCCATCACCAAGGTCCTCGCCGAGCGCGGCACCGGCACCTTCGTGCCGTTCGACCGCATCGACCGGGCGCCGGAGGAGGCGCTGCGCGGCATCACCATCAACATCAGTCACGTCGAGTACGAGACCGACACCCGCCACTACGCCCACGTCGACATGCCCGGCCACGCCGACTACGTCAAGAACATGGTCACCGGCGCCGCCCAACTCGACGGTGCGATCCTCGTCGTCTCCGCGCTCGACGGCATCATGCCGCAGACCGCCGAGCACGTCCTGCTCGCCCGCCAGGTCGGCGTCAACCACATCGTCGTCGCCCTCAACAAGGCCGACGCCGGGGACGACGAGCTCACCGACCTGGTCGAGCTGGAGGTCCGCGAGCTGCTGACCGCGCACGGCTACGGCGGCGACGCCGCTCCCGTCGTACGGGTGTCGGGCCTCAAGGCCCTGTCGGGCGACCCCCGTTGGGAGGCGTCCGTCGAGGCGCTGCTGGACGCGGTCGACACGTACGTGCCGATGCCCGAGCGGTACGTCGACGCGCCGTTCCTGCTCCCGGTGGAGAACGTCCTCAGCATCACCGGGCGCGGCACGGTCGTGACCGGCGCGGTGGAGCGCGGCACCGTCCGGGTCGGTGACCGGGTCGAGGTGCTGGGTGCGGACACCGAGACGGTGGTGACCGGTCTGGAGACCTTCGGGAAGCCGATGGACTCCGCGCAGGCCGGGGACAACGTGGCGCTGCTGCTGCGCGGGGTGCCCCGCGACGGGGTGCGCCGCGGGCACGTGGTGGCCGCGCCCGGCAGCGTCGCGCCCGCGCGTCGCTTCGTCGCGCAGGTGCACGTCCTGTCGGCGAAGGACGGCGGCCGGACGACCCCGATCGCCTCGGGTTACCGGCCGCAGTTCTACCTCCGTACCGCGGACGTGGTCGGCGACGTGGACCTGGGCGAGGTCGCCGTCGCCCGGCCCGGCGAGACCGTCACCATGACGGTCGAGCTCGGCCGTGACGTCCCGTTGGAGGCCGGTCTCGGCTTCGCGGTCCGCGAAGGCGGGCGCACGGTCGGGGCGGGCACGGTGAGCGAGGTGCTCGGGTAGGGGGTGGGGGCTGCGTGGTCGGACCGCGCAGCCCCTGTCCGTGAGGTCGGAGGAGGTCAGAGGTTCTTGAGGGCTTCGCGCACCGAGAGCGGCGAGAGTGTGTCGCGGTGGGCGTCGACGAAGGTGCGGACGGCCGCCGGGTCGGTCTTCGCGTACTCGCGCAGGCACCAGCCGATGGCCTTGCGGAGGAAGAAGTCGGGGTGGGCGGCCTGACGTTCGCAGTAGGCGAAGAGGCGGCCGGTGTCGGTGGCGTCCTTGTGGCGGAGCTGGTGGAGGAGGGCGGTGCGGGCGACCCACAGGTCGTCGTCGCCGATCCAGTCGTCCATGACGCGCTTCAGCCGGGGGTCGGCGGCCACCAGGGCGCCGACGACGTGCGCGGCGAGCAGGTCGACCGTGTCCCACCAGGAGGTGGTGGTGATCAGGTGCCGGGCCGTCGGGAGGAAGCCGGAGGAGAGGCGTCCGGCGTGCTTGCGCAGGTAATCGACGGCGAAGTAGTGGTACTCGCGTTCCGGCAGGGCCCAGCAGCGCAGGGCGATCGCCGTGCAGTCGGCCTCGGCGGGGAGTGGGGTTCCGGCGAGGACGGTGCGGGAGAGGGCGCGGCGCTCGGGGGTGGGGATGCCGAAGAAGGGCGCGACGTGCTGCATGTACGCGGCCGTCTTCTCGGCCCTGATCGGGTCGGCCGATGCGGGGTACACGGTGATGAGCCGCGCCAGGACGGTGTCGGCGAGTGCGCTGGAGGGACCGCCGTCAGCCGTACGGGTCAAGCCGGTCATGAGGTGCACATTACGGCGATCACACACGAATGTCAGTTAGTCTCCCCGGATGTTCGACCACGCCACGGGGGCCACGCCCCGCACGGACGCACCGCACACGGACCACCCGTGCGCGGGCCGATCCGACGCGGACGGACCTCGCGCGGGCAGAACGAATGCCGAGGCCGAGGCGGGACGGGCTGCGGGCGCTCCCCGGGCCGTGCGCTTCGCCAGGGTGCTGCTGTCGCCGTGGGCGCGGCTCGCGCTGCTGCTGGTGGTGCTCGCTTCGGCGGCCACCGCGGTCCTGCTCTACGAGCCGCAGAAGATGCTGGCCGACGGCTGGCCGCCGCAGTTGGGCGGGGCCATGGCCGCGGTGCTCTTCGGGGTCGCGTACGGACTGTGCACGGTCGCCTTCGTACCGCGTCCGATCCTCAATCTGGCGGCGGGCGCCCTGTTCGGCACCGCGCTGGGGCTCACCACGTCCATCGGCGGCACCGTGCTCGGCGCGGGCATCTCCTTCGCGCTGGGCCGCCACCTGGGGCAGGACGCGCTGCGGCCCATGCTGCGCGGGCGGGTGCTGCTGGCGGCGGACGGGGTGCTGAGCAGGCACGGCTTCCGGTCGATGCTGGCGATCCGGCTCTTCCCCGGCGTGCCGTTCGCGGCGGCCAACTACTGCGCCGCCGTGTCGCGGATGCGGTACCTGTCCTTCCTGACGGCCACCGGACTCGGCTCGATCCCCAACACGCTCGCGTACGTCATAGCGGGCAGCGAGGCCTCGTCGCCGACGTCACCGGCGTTCGTGATCTCGACGGCGTTCATCGTGGTGACGAGCATCGCGGGGGTCGTGGTGGCGTGGTGCAAGCGGCACTCGATCGGCCGATCGGCGGGGCAGGCGTCCGCGGCCTCCGCCGAGGAGTCCGCCCCCGAGCCGGTGCAGACCTCTGTGCACTCCCTCTCGAACAAGTGAATTCCGGGCGACGACACCGAGCCACGCCCGACGCCCGCTGATCACCCTCCGGCCACCTTCCACCGGTACGCTGCGCACCACTTCCACCCCACCCTCCGCGCGGCGGCACACCGCCCTGCGCGCACTCTCGGGACGGCGCGACCCCTCATGAGCTGGTTCGAATCCTTCATCCTCGGCCTGGTCCAGGGCCTGACCGAGTTCCTGCCCGTCTCCTCCAGCGCCCATCTGCGGCTGACGGCGGCTTTCGCGGGCTGGCACGACCCGGGGGCGGCGTTCACCGCGATCACCCAGATCGGGACCGAGACCGCGGTCCTGATCTACTTCCGCAAGGACATCGCGACGATCCTGGGCGCGTGGTTCCGCTCGCTGAAGGACAAGTCGATGCGGGGCGACCACGACGCGCAGCTCGGCTGGCTGGTGATCGTCGGGTCGATCCCGATCGGGGTGCTCGGGGTGACGCTCAAGGACCAGATCGAGGGCCCGTTCCGGGATCTGCGGCTGATCGCCACGACGCTGATCGTCATGGGCGTCATCCTGGGCGTCGCGGATCGCCTGGCGGCCCGGGCGGAGCGGGACACCGGGCGGCACACGGCCGGGAACCACCGCAAGACGCTCAAGGACCTCGGGGTCAAGGACGGCCTGATCTACGGCTTCTGCCAGGCGCTGGCGCTCGTCCCCGGCGTCTCCCGCTCGGGCGCGACGATCAGCGGCGGCCTCCTGATGGGGTACACCCGGGAGTCGGCGGCGCGGTACTCCTTCCTGCTGGCGATCCCGGCGGTGCTGGCCTCGGGGGTGTACGAGCTGAAGGACGTGGGCGAGGGGCATGTGTCGTGGGGGCAGACGATTTTCGCGACGGTGATCGCCTTCGTGGTCGGATATGCGGTGATCGCATGGTTCATGCGGTTCATTTCCTCGCGGAGCTTCATGCCGTTCGTGTACTACCGGGTGGCGCTCGGGGTGGTGCTGTTCGTGCTGGTGGGGCTGGGTGTGCTGAGCCCGCACGCAGGTGAGTCGGCGGGCTGATCCCGGCCCCCGGCGCGGGCCCTGCGCCGCACGGCGGACACTCGTGCCCCACGGGCCCTTGGCGGCGCGCCCGTGCTGCCCGAGACTGAGCCGATGACCCAGCGTGTGGAGCTCGCGACCGTTATGGACCGGCTGGCCATCGACGCGGTGATCACCGGCTACGCCGTGGCCGTGGACGACGGCGACTGGACGGCGTACCAGGCCCTGTTCACCCCCGACGGCCGCGCCGACTACCGCTCGGCCGGCGGCATCGAGGGCCCGGCCGAGGAGGTCGCCGGGTGGCTCGCGAAGATGCTGCGGCTCTTTCCCGTGCGCCAGCACCTGATCGTCAACCGGCGGCTGCGGCTGGAGGACCTCAACGGGTACACGGGCGACCGGGCCGACCTCCAGGCCGACTACCTCAACCCGATGCGCCTGGAGCAGTCCGGACGGCTGGACGGCACGTCGGCGCCGAACTTCGTCACCGGCGGCCGCTACTCCTTCGAGCTGCTGCGCTCCGACGAGGGCGCCTGGAACGTGCGCCGGGTGACCGTGCACGAGAAGTGGCGGCGCACCGGCGCGCACGCCGTCTGACGCGCCCCGGCGCGCATGCCGTCTGACGCGCACCGGCTCGTACGCCGTCCGACGCCCACTGTCCCGGTTCGTCCCGCTCCCCCACACTGGGGTCATCACTCCGGTGGTGAGGAGGTGCGGTATGCCGAGGCACTGGGTGTCGGGCAGACGTTCCGGCCGCCTGCGCCAGGACGACGTCCGGCAGGACGGCTTGCGCCGGAACGACGAGCGCCAGGACGACGTCACGTCGGTGTCCACGGGCCGTCCCGACAGCGCCAACCCCGTCCCCCTCTCCCCGCCCGCCCGGCAGCGCGCCCTCGCCGCCCTCCTCGCCGGGGCCCTGCCCGTCCTCGCGTTCCCCGCCCCCGGGCTGTGGTGGTTCGCGTACGTCGCCCTCGTGCCCTGGATGCTGCTGCTCAGGTCGGCCCCGACCGCGCGCCGGGCCGCCCTGGAGGGGTGGCTGGGCGGGGTCGGGTTCGTGGTGGCGGTGCACCACTGGCTGCTGCCGAGCCTGCACGTGTTCATCGTGGTGCTGGGGGCACTGCTGGGGCTGTTGTGGCTGCCGTGGGGCGTGCTCGTACGGTTCCTGCTCGGCGGCAGACCGACCGCGTCGCGCGCGCTGGTCGCCGTCGGCGTGCTGCCGTCGGGGTGGCTGATGGTGGAACTGGCCCGCTCCTGGGAGGGCCTGGGCGGCCCCTGGGGTCTGCTCGGCTCCTCGCAGTGGGACGTGACGGCCGCCCTGCGGCTGGCCTCGCTCGGCGGGGTGTGGCTGGTGACGCTGCTGGTCGTGGCCGTGAACACCGCCGTCGTGGTCCTGCTGACCCTGCCGTACGCCCGTACCCCGGCCCTCTGCGCGCTCCTCGCCTGCGCCGTCCTCACCGGGGCCGCCTGGGCCTGGGCGCCGCGCCCCGCGCCCGAACGCACCGCCCGGATCGCCGTCGTACAGCCCGGTGTCTTCGACGGCATCGGCAGCGCCGAACAACGCCTGGCGCGCGGCGAGGAGTTGACCCGTACGCTCGCCGACCGGCGGGTGGACCTGGTGGTGTGGGGCGAGAGCAGCGTCGGCGAGGACCTCGTGGCGCGGCCCGACGTGGCGGAGCGGATCGCCGCGCTGTCCCGGACAGTGGACGCGTACGTCCTGGTCAACGTGGACGCCCGGCGCTCCGACCGGCCCGGCATCTTCAAGTCGTCGGTGCTGGTGGGACCGGACGGGCCGACCGGGGCGCGCTACGACAAGATGCGGCTGGTCCCGTTCGGCGAGTACGTCCCGGCGCGCGCCCTCCTCGGCTGGGCGACGTCGGTGGGCAAGGCCGCGGGCGAGGACCGGATGCGGGGCACGGCCCCGGTGGTGATGGCGCTGCCGAACGGCCTGCGGCTGGGCCCGCTGGTCTGCTTCGAGTCGGCGTTCCCCGACATGAGCCGCCGTCTGGTCAGGGACGGCGCGGGGCTGCTGATCGCGCAGTCCGCGACGTCCACCTTCCAGGACAGCTGGGCCCCCGAGCAGCACGCGACGCTGGCCGCGCTGCGGGCCGCCGAGACGGGGCGGCCCATGGTGCACGCCACGCTGACCGGGGTGAGCAGTGTGTACGGGCCCGACGGCCGCCGGATCGGGTCACCGCTGGGCACCGACCGCAGCGCCGCCGCCGTCTACGACGTACCCCTGGCACACGGCCTGACCCCGTACGCGAAGTACGGGGACTGGGCCATGTACCTGGCGATGGCCGCGCTGGCGCTGCTGCTCGCCGCCGAGGGAGTGCGCGGCCTCAGGCGGTCTGCTCCAGGGCCGTCCGTACCACGCGCTCGCACAGCTCGTGAGTAGCCAGCGCGTCGCGTGCACTGACGAGCTTTCCGGCGCGTACGGCGTCCAGGAACCCGGTGACGGCCTGCTCGATGCCGCGCTGACGGGCGACGGGCACCCAGTCGCCGCGGCGGCGGACGCTCGGCTGGCCCTTGTGGTCGATGACCTCGGCGAGGTTGACGACCTGCCGCTTGGTGTCCTGGCCGGCGACTTCGAGGATCTCCTCGGTGGAGCCGGACATGTGGTTCATGGTGCCGATGGCGGTGAAGCCGTCGCCGGAGAGCTGGAGCACGACGTGGTGCAGCAGCCCCTCGACCATGCGGACGCGCACGTCGACGTGGTCGATCTCGCCGGGGGCCAGGAAGCGCAGGGTGTCCACGACGTGGATGAAGTCGTCGAGGACGAAGGTGCGCGGCTCCTCGGGCAGGCCGACGCGGTTCTTCTGCATCAGGATCAGGTCGCGCGGGTGGTCGGCGCACTGCGCGTAGCCGGGGGCCAGGCGGCGGTTGAAGCCGACGGCGAGGCTCACCCCGCGCTCCTCGGCGAGCTCCACCAGCCGTACGGAGTCGGCCAGTTCGTACGCGAGGGGCTTGTCGACGTACGTCGGGACGCCCGCCTCGAGGAGCGCGGTGACCAGCTCGGGGTGCGCGGAGGTCGACGCGTGCACGAAGGCCGCGTCCGGGCCCTGCGCGAGGATTCCGTCGAGCGTGGTGTGGGTCTGGGAGGCGGGGATGCGGTGGGTCTCCGCGACCCGGGCCAGCTTGTCGGGTGTGCGGGTCTGGAGGTGGATCTCGACCCCCGGAAGGGTCGCGAAGACGGGCAGGTACGCCTTCTGCGCGATGTCGCCGAGGCCGATGACGCCGATCTTCACGGGGGTCTCCCTCTGTCATGCCAGGGTTGCGCCTGACGGTGTTGCTAGGCCTGTTGTGCCTGGTGAACGGGTGTCCGGGCAGCATACGTGCGCTGCGGGGGCCGCCAGTCGCAGACTCCGTCGAAGGCCCGCAGGGCGAGCGCGGAGGGGCCCAGGCTCGCGAGCCTGAGCACGGCGTCGCGGACGGCCGCTCCCGGTGCGCTGTCCAGCATGGCCAGCCTGGCGATCTTCGCGGACTTGGCGACGATGCCGGTCGTACGGGGCAGCCGGTCGGCGGTGAAGGCGGCCAGCGCCGCCCCGAGGTCCGCGGCCGGGTCCAGGTGGTGGCCGAGTACGACGCCGTCCTCGATGGACTGGTTGCCGCCCTGGCCCATGGTCGGGCACATGGCGTGCGCGGCGTCGCCGATCAGGACGGTGCGGCCCCGGTGGAAGGTGTCGAGCGGGGTGCTCAGGTGGAAGACGTCGTGCCGCAGCACCCCGTCGTCCTCGGCGGCGGCGATGATCTGCGGCACGGGGTGGTGCCAGTCGCCGAAGCGGCGCAGCAGTTCGGCCTTCTCACCGTCGGCGCTGCGGCCTCCGGCGGGGGTGCGGGCGGCCCCGTACGCGTAGATCCGGCCGTCCTTGAGCGGCTGGGTGCCCCAGAGCCGTCCGCGCCCCCAGGTCTCGTGCGGCGCGAAGGGCTCGACGGGCGCGGGGACGACGACCCGCCAGGTGGTGAACCCGGCGTAGACGGGCCCGGGGTGCTCGGGGAAGAGGACGCCGCGCACCCCCGAACGCACGCCGTCGGCCCCGACGACGAGGTCGGCCTCGATGTCGCCCTCGTCGGTACGGACCAGGGCGGGCCGACCTCCGGGTTCGCCCGCGTCGATCAGCGAGGCGGCGGCCCCGGTGCGGACGGCGCCCTCGGGCAGTGCGGCGCGCAGGACGTCGACGAGGGTGGCGCGGTGCAGCAGCACCAGCGGTCCCCCGAAGCGTTCCGCGGCGGCGGCGCTGTCCGTACGGGAGAGCCAGCGGCCGTTCGGTGCGCGCATCCCGCCCTCGCCCTGCCAGGCGGCGAGGTCGCGGACGGTGTCGCCGAGGCCGAGGACGTCCAGGGCGCGCAGGGAGTTGGGGGCGAGGCCGATGCCCGCGCCGACCGGCTCCAGGGAGGCGGCCCGCTCCAGGACGGTGACCCGCAGGCCGCGCCGGTGGAGGGCGACGGCGGCGGTGAGGCCGCCGATTCCGCTGCCGACGACGACGGCGTGGCGGGGCTGTTGCGGGGTCGGGGACACGTGCGGGGACATGGCGCCTCCTGGGTTACTACACCTGTAGTGACATCTCGAACGCTACTACAGATGTAGTGAGCGCGGTAGATTGGCCCCATGACCGCACGCACCTCCCCGGACTCCCCCGCCGCCGCCCGCGCCGAGCGCATCGCCGACGCCGCCCTGAAGCTCCTGGTCGAGCGCGGGATGCGCGGGCTCACCCACCGGGCCGTGGACGAGACGGCGGGCCTGCCGCAGGGCTCGACCTCCAACTGCGCCCGCACCCGCCAGGCCCTGCTGGAACTCGCGGTGCGCAGGCTGGCCGTGGTGGAGGGCGAGGCACTGGGGGTCGGCTCGCTCCCGAAGGCCGGGGCCGAGACGGGGGCGGAGACCGGGGCCGAGACGGGGGCGGAGACCGGGGCCGAGACGGGGTCCGCGTCCGGGGCCGCGCCCGATCTGGAGGGCCTGACCGACCTGCTCGCCCTGACCCTGCACCGCTATCTGACCGAGCACCGCTCGCTGCTGATCGCCCGGTACGAACTGGGCCTCGAAGCCACCCGCAGGCCCGAGCTGCGGGAGTTCTACGACGCGACGGGCCGCGCGGGCTTCCGGGAGCCGCTGGTCGCCCTGATGACGGCGGCGGGGTCGAAGGAGCCCGAGCGGCACACGCTGTCGCTGGTCGCGTGGGTGGAGGGGCTGATGTACTCGTGCGCGGCGGGCTCGTACCACGCGTCCGTGCCGACGCGGGAGGAACTGCGCACCGGGTTCGGCGAGCTGCTGCGCGGCATGCTGGGCGCGTAGGGCCCCGTACCGTACGTAAGCGCCTGGCCCGCGCTTCACTCATGTGGGGCAATATCGGTCTCCCGGCTTCCCCAACGGGTGCCGCGATCAGCAGAGTTGCGCGGGTGCACCGAACAAGAACCGTGACGAGAACCGCAGCGACGCTCCTGGTGGGGGTCGCCGTGTCGGCCGTGTCGGGCTGTGTGTCCACCGACGCCGGACCGCCGGGTCCGCCCGCCGCCCAGTCCCCGGCCGCTCAGCAGCCGCGCCCGCCCCAACTGCCCCACTTGATCGGGAACGGCGGCAACCCCGAAGAACTGGTCGAGGCCCCCGTCCACGAGGTGCTCGAAGCGGCCCTGCTGCCCTCCGAGCGCGCCCCGGAGCCGGCCGCCGCCCCGCCCGCACCCCGCGAGCCCCGCCACCGGACCGCCGCCGACGAACCGCAGCCCCCGCCGCCCACCCGCCGGGCCGCCGCCCCGCAGACTCCCGCCCCGCACAGGCCCGCACCCCGGCAGCAGCCGGAGCGGGCGCAGCCCGCCCTGCCCAAGCTGCCCGCCTCGGCGGCCGACGTGTGCGCACTGGGCACCGGCTACGGCGGCTGGAAGCCCAACAGCCCGGAGGCCCGCATCTGCCGGGAGGCGTACGGAGGTTGATCGCGGGGCGTCGAAGTCCGCCGCCCAAAGGCCGCCCCCCGGGCTAGCCCGGCTCCCCCGCCAGCCGCAGCTCCAGCCGCCCGATCGCCTCCCGCACTCCCCGTGCCGGACGCCCCTGTTCGGCGAGCGCGTCCGACAGGGTGCGGGCCCGGCCCAGATGGATGCGGGCGGCCTCCGGGCGGCCCAGCTTCACGTAGTCGGCGGCGAGCGCCAGATGCAGGCTGGGGCGGAAGCCGTGCAGGTCCACCGACAGCCGCTCCCCGCCCCGCCCACCGTCGCGTCCGTCGGCGGCCGCCAACGCCCGCAGGTCCCACAGCAGTTCGTCCCGGGGGTCGTCCTGCGCGTCGGCCAGGTAGTGCGCGGCCATGCAGCGGTGCCACGGGTCGCCCTGCGGGCCCAGCTCCTCCCACAGCACCTCGAACCGGCCGCGGGCCTCCTGCCGGTCACCGGCGTGCAGCAGGATCGCCGTCTGCCCGATCCGGGTCATCACGGCGTCCCCCGACGCCTCCTGCTGCTCCACCACTGCGGCCTCCGCTGCGCGCGCTGTCCTCGACTGTCCCCGTGACGCTAGCCGCAGGCGGGGGCAATCGGGCTCAGGCTCAGCCCAGGTTCGGGATCGTCCAGTCGATCGCCTCGTGGCCCTGCTCGGCGACGGCGGCGTTGATCTGGGTGAAGGGGTGCGAGCCGAACCACTTCTTCGCGGACAGCGGGGACGGGTGCGCGCCCTTGACCACCGCGTGCCGCTCGGCGTCGATCAGGGGGAGCTTCTTCTGCGCGTAGTTCCCCCACAGCACGAAGACGGCCGGGTCGGGGCGGTCCGCCACCGCGCGGATGACGGCGTCGGTGAACTTCTCCCAGCCCTTGCCCTTGTGCGAGTTCGCCTCGGCCTTGCGGACGGTGAGGACCGCGTTGAGCAGCAGGACGCCCTGCTCGGCCCACGGCATCAGGTAGCCGTTGTCCGGGATCGGGGTGCCCAGCTCCTCGTGCATCTCCTTGTAGATGTTGCGCAGCGAGGGCGGCGTCTTGACGCCCGGCTGCACGGAGAAGCACAGCCCGTGCCCCTGGCCCTCGCCGTGGTACGGGTCCTGGCCGAGGACCAGGACCTTCACCTGGTCGTACGGGGTGGCCTCCAGGGCGGCGAAGACCTGCTCGCGCGGCGGGTAGACCGGGCCGGCCGCCCGCTCCTCCTCGACGAACTCCATGAGCTCCTTGAAGTAGGGCTTCTCCAGCTCTTCGCCGAGGACCCCGCGCCAGGACTCGGGCAGCATCTGGATGTCCGTCACGTCAACAACCTCCGGTGAGCGATTCGTTCTCTGCCCAAGAACCTACCGGCCACCACTGACAACGCCGCCCGCCCCCGGTGCGTACCCCTAGTCCCAGCTGGTCTTGCGGTACAGCTCCCACACCTGCATGACGGTCTGCGGGTCGAGCGTCAGCTCCGTGCCGCCGACGTCCTCCAGGGCGGCGACGTACATCTTGCCCTGCCACAGCGGCAGCAGCCGTGCGTCGTGCATCAGCACCTCCTGGGCCCGCACGAAGTACTCGCTGGCGTTCTCGCGCTTGATCTCACGGCGCGACCTGGGCAGCAGTTGGTCGGTGATCTCCGGTACGAGGTACGGGGTGGAGATCGCGTTGCGCTTGCCGACGAAGGGCGCCACGAAGCTGTCGGGGTCCGGGTAGTCCGGCGCCCAGCCGCGGCCGAAGACGGGGAAGGAACCCTTCTGCACGCCCTTCTGGAACTCCTTCCAGGGCAGTCCCTTCACCGTGACCCTGAACAGCCCCGAGGCGTCCAGCTGCCGCTTCAGCTCGGCGAACTCCAGGGCGGTCGCGGAGCCGTAGCGGTCGGTGGGGAACCAGAGGGCGAGCGGCACGCGCCCGGTGACGCCCCCGGCGCGCAGGATGCGTTTGGCCTCGGCGGTGTCCGCCCTGCCGTACTCGTCGAAGAAGTCGGTGGTGTGTCCGGCGATGCCGGTCGGCACCATCGAGTACAGCGGTTCGGCGGTGCCCTTGTAGACCTTCTCCACGAGGGTGGGCCGGTCGACGAGCTGGGCGATGGCCCGGCGCACGGCCGGGTTGGCGGCGTACTTGTCCTTCGGGTTGAAGACCAGGTAGTGGATCTCGGAGCCGGGCGACTCGGTGACCTGGATCGGCCCGCCCGCCTGGTCCTGGAGGCCGACGACCTGCTCGGCGGTCAGTCCGCGGAAGGTGGCGTCGATCTCCTTGTCCTTGAGCGCCTTGACCATCTTCGCGGAGTCGTCGAAGTAGCGGATGGTCACCGCGTCGTTCTTGCGGTCGGCGAAGCCCTTGTAGTTCGGGTTGCGCTCCAGGTCCGCGCCGGAGTCGGCGCCCTCGGGGCGGTAGGCCTTCATGGTGTACGGGCCCGAGCCGACCAGCGAGTCGTCGGTGCGCAGCCGGCCGGCCGGGTACGCACCCGGGCTGACCAGCGACATGCCGGGGGTGGCCAGGACGAACGGGAAGGTGGCGTCGGGCTTGTTGAGCCGGAAGACGACCTTCTCCTTGCCCTGGGTCTCAATCGTGTCGAGGCTGCTGAGCAGGCCCGCCGGGCCGCCGTCGGCGTTGATCCTGACGATGCGCTCGATGGAGTGCCGGACCGCTTCCGCGTCGAGCGCGCTGCCGTCGGAGAAGGTCAGGCCCTCCTTGAGGGTGCAGGCGTAGACCCGGTGGGCGGTGTCGGCGAAGCCGCACTTCTGCGCGGCGTCCGGGGAGGGGGACACGGTGCCGGTCGGGTAGCTCAGCAGGGTCTGGAAGACGTTGCGGTAGAGCTCCCAGGAACCGTCCCAGGCTCCCGCCGGGTCCAGCGTGCTCGGTTTGCTCGTGGTGCCCACGCTCAACCGGTGTTCCGGGTCGGAACCTTCGTCGGTCAGCAGCCCGCAGCCTGCCAGCAGGGATAGGGACGTGAGGGCTGCGGCAGCGCGCAGACTCCTGGCCCGGTCAAACACGTGCACGCTCCTCGTTCAGCCGTGGGATCGGCAGACCATACCGCAACGGCCCGCCGGAGCAACGCAGTTGTCCAGCAGGCCGTCACAGAAAGGGAACGAAGAATTCCGCCCAACCCGGGTGCGAGGGGAGTTACCGCGCCCCCGTCTTCACCAATGCTCCTCAGCCGACACCGGCGTTGAGGAAGATCCCGCCGTCCACGACCAGCGTCTGACCTGTGATCCAGTCCGACTGCGCGGAGGTGAGGAACGCCGCCGCGCCGCCGATGTCGGAGGGCACGCCGAGCCGCCCCAGCGGGTACGCCGCCGCCGCTTCCTCCTCACGGCCCTCGTACAGCGCCTGCGCGAACTTGGTCTTCACCACGGCGGGCGCGATCGCGTTGACCCGTACCAGCGGGGCGAATTCGTGCGCCAGCTGGACGGTGAGGTTGATCATCGCGGCCTTGCTCATGCCGTACGCGCCGATGAAGGGCGAGGCCGAGACGCCCGCCACCGAGGCGATGTTGACGATCGCCCCGCCGTTGGCGCTCTGCCAGGCCTTCCAGGTCTGCTGGGCGAAGCCGAGCGCCGAGATGACGTTGGTCTCGTAGACCTTGCGGGCGACGTTCAGGTCCATGTCGGCCATCGGGCCGAACACGGGGTTGGTACCGGCGTTGTTGACCAGGAAGTCGACCCGGCCGAACGCCTCCATGGTGCGCGCCACGGCGACGGCCTGGTGCTCCTCGTCGGCGGCTTTGCCGGCGACGCCGATCGCCCGGTCGGCGCCGAGCCGCTCGACGGCCTCCTTGAGGGCGTCCTCGTTGCGTCCGGTGATGCACACCCGGTCGCCGCGGGCGACCAGGGCCTCCGCGACGCCGTAGCCGATGCCGCGGCTGGCACCGGTGATGAGAGCGACCTTGCCGCTGTCCTGCACTTCTTCCGTCATGAGCGTGAAGTCCCTTGGTTCGGCAGGTCAGTTGAGGGGGCCACCGGCGACGTACATGACCTGCCCGGAGACGAAGCCCGCCTCCTCGCCGGTGAAGAACGCGATGGCGTTGGCGATGTCCTCGGGCCTGCCGACGCGCTGCACGGGGATCTGGGTGGCGGCGGCGGCCTGGAAGTCCTCGAAGCCCATGCCGACCCGCTCGGCGGTCTGCGCGGTCATCTCGGTGACGATGAAGCCGGGGGCGACCGCGTTGGCGGTGACGCCGAACTTGCCGAGCTCCTTGGCGAGGGTCTTGGTGAAGCCCTGGAGTCCGGCCTTGGCGGCGGAGTAGTTGACCTGGCCGCGGTTGCCGAGCGCAGAGGACGACGACAGGTTGACGATACGGCCGAACTTCGCGTCCACCATGTGCTTCTGGACGGCGCGCGACATCAGGAACGCGCCCTTGAGGTGGACGCCCATGACGGTGTCCCAGTCCAGGGCGCTCATCTTGAAGAGCAGGTTGTCGCGGAGCACGCCCGCGTTGTTGACCAGGATGGTCGGCGCGCCCAGCTCGGCGGCGACGCGCGCCACGGCGGCCTCCACCTGCGCCTCGTCGGAGACGTCGCATCCGACCGCGAGGGCCTTGCCGCCCGCCTTGGTGATCTGCTCGACGGTGTCCTTGCAGGCCGCCTCGTCGAGGTCGAGTACGGCGACGGCACGGCCCTCGGCCGCGAGCCGTACGGCGGTGGCGGCGCCAATGCCGCGCGCCGCCCCGGTCACGATCGCCACGCGCTGCTCGGTGGTGGACATCCCTGTTCTCCTCGCCCTTGGGAACCGGTCCCGGGGGACCGCTCGACAGCTGAGCAACCGCTTAGTAGCCTCAGCAGTCGTGACGCTAGAAGCCACGGCACCCGGTGTCAACGGCCGCCCCGGTACCCGACGAAGGTCACACGGTGTCCACCGGCGTCACCTGACCAACAGGTCGAGCAGCCGTTCCAGTTCCGCCTCGGGATCGGCCGTCAGTCCGGTGTGCACGGGCCCCGGCTGTACGACGCCGCTGCGCGGCGCGCTCAGCCAGCGGAACCGGCGGCCCGGCTCGTCACCGGCGGCCTGTCCCGCCGCCGCGCCGCCCCCGCAGAGGCCCTCCACCGCGCCCAGCGCGGCCCGTACGCCCACGACGTCGGCCCCCGGGTCGAGCACCCGGAGCTTGGCCTCGTCGAGGTGGGTGAGGGCGGCCGCGTACGACTTCGCCCGGCAGTAGACCATCACGCCCGCGTTGAACATCTCGCCACGCTCGACGCGGGGCACGACGCGCAGCAGCGCGTACTCGAAGACGTGCCGCTGGACGGGGGTCTTCGGACTCACCTGTTCGCTCACTTCTCGCCGCCGTCCTGCTGAGCCTTCTTCGTGGACTGCGGCATCGGCTTCAGGCGCTCCTTCAGCCAGCCCGGCGCCTGCGAGGGCCGGTCCTCGGTCGGCGCCTGAAGGACGATCCGCTCGTGCACGGTCGCGGCGCGCGGCAGCAGCGCCTCCACGTACGCCCGGCGCAGGGCGTCGGTCGTCTCGAACCCGGGCTCGTCGGCCAGCCACACGTCGGGCACCTGGGCGGCGACCTCGGTGAGCAGTTCCTCCGTCACCAGCGGCGCCAGCTTCGCGGCGGCGGCCTCGATGTCGGGCCGGAAGCGGGCCAGCGCGTGGTCGGAGGCGTTGTAGGGCTTGGCCGAGGCACTCGGGGCGGTCGGCCAGTTGTGGTGCCAGATCATGGTGGCGCCGTGGTCGATGAGCCACAGGTCGCCGTGCCAGACCATCATGTTGGGGTTGCGCCAGGAGCGGTCGACGTTGTTGATGAGCGCGTCGAACCAGACGACCTCGCCCGCCTCGCCGGGCCCGACCTCGTACGCCAGCGGGTCGAAGCCGATCGAACCCGGCAGGAAGTCCATCCCGAGGTTCAGCCCGCCGCTCGCCTTGAGCAGTTCCTGCACCTCCTGGTCGGGCTCGCCGAGCCCGATGACCGGGTCGAGGTCCATGGCCACCAGCCGGGGCACCCGCAGCCCCAGCCTGCGGCCCAGCTCGCCGCAGATGACCTCCGCGACCAGGGTCTTGCGGCCCTGTCCGGCGCCGGTGAATTTCATGACGTACGTACCCAGGTCGTCGGCCTCGACGATTCCCGGGAGCGAGCCGCCCTCACGCAGGGGCGTGACGTAGCGGGTCGCGATGACTTCGGTGAGCATGGCGTCAGGCTAGCCGGACCGGCCGCCCGGTCCGCGACCGAGCCCGGGGGCCCGGCGCCTGCCATAGTCGGGGCATGGTGTGGACACCCGATCCGAAGGTGCTGCGCGGCCGGGTCGCCGTCGTGGCGGGGGCGACGCGCGGGGCGGGCCGGGGCATCGCCGCCGCGCTCGGCGAGGCCGGGGCGACGGTGGTCTGTACGGGGCGCAGCAGTCGTGTGCACGGCAGCGGCGGGTCGGACTACGGGCGGCCGGAGACCGTCGAGGAGACCGCGGAGCTGGTCACCCGCCTCGGCGGGCAGGGGGTCGCCGTGCAGGTCGACCACCTCGATTCCGCGCAGGTGGGGCGGCTCGCCGCACGGGTGCGGGAGGAGTTCGGGCGGCTCGACGTGCTGGTGAACGACATCTGGGGCGGCGAACTGCTCAAGGGCGGGCCCGCACGGTGGAACACGCCGCTGTGGGAGCTCGGCCTCGACGACGGGCTGCGGCTGCTGCGGCTCGCCGTCGACACCCACCTGATCACCTCGCACCACTTGCTGCCGCTGCTCGTCGAACGGCCCGGCGGACTGCTGGTCGAGGTCACGGACGGGACGCGCGAGATCAACGCCTCCTGGTACCGGATCTCGGTCTTCTACGACCTGGCCAAGGCCGCGGTGAACCGGCTCGCCTTCTCCCAGGGGCACGAGCTGGCGCCGTACGGGGCGACCGCGCTGGCGCTCACGCCGGGCTGGCTGCGCTCGGAGATGATGCTGGACGCCTACGGCGTCACCGAGGACACCTGGCGCGACGCACTGCTCCCGGACCGGAGCGGGGGTCTGCCCACCGCCCCGGAGGGCTTCGCCCGCTCGGAGTCGCCGCGCTACGTGGGGCGTGCGGTGGCCGCGCTGGCTGCCGACCCGGGTCGGGAGCGGTGGAACCAGGGGTCGGTCACCTCGGCGCGGCTCGCGGCGGAGTACGGCTTCACGGACGTCGACGGCACCCGGCCGGACGGGTGGAGCGGGCAGGGCGGGAAGAGCGCGCAGAGCGGCGCGGATGCGTAGAGACTGGGGTACGTTCCACGCCCCGCATCCCCCTGTGAGCCCCACCGGCCGGGGGCCCGACGTACCGGAGAGCACCGCATGCGCATCACCATCACCAGCGTCTTCGTCGACGACCAGGCCAAGGCGTTGAGCTTCTACACGGACAAGCTCGGCTTCGTGAAGAAGCACGACGTTCCGGCGGGCGGGGCCCGCTGGCTGACCGTGGTGTCGGCCGAGGACCCCGAGGGCACCGAACTGCTGCTGGAGCCCGACCAGCATCCCGCCGCGCAGGCCTACAAGAAGGCGCTGGTCGCGGACGGGATTCCGGCCGTGCAGTTCACGGTGGACGACGTGCGAGCGGAGTTCGCGCGGCTGAGCGCGCTCGGGGTGACCTTCACGGTGGAGCCGATGGAGGCGGGCCCGGTCTGGGTCGCCGTCCTGGACGACACCTGCGGCAACCTGGTGCAGCTCGCGACCCAGCCCTGAGTTGTACGGCAAAGGGGCGGGCCGGAATGCTCCGGTCCGCCCCTTCCCCGTGTCTGCCGGGTGTCGCCCCGGTTCCCCGCGTCTAGCGCGCGTCGCCCCGGCTGCGGATCAGCAGCCACAGGAAGTACGGCGTACCGATGACGGCGGTGACGATGCCCGCGCCGAGCTGGGCCGGAGCGATGACCGTACGGCCGATCACGTCCGCCGTGCCCACCAGCACCGCGCCGAGCAGGATCGCCACCGGCACCACCCGCACGTGCCTGCGGCCGACCAGCGCGCGGGCGGCGTGCGGGGCGACGAGACCGACGAAGGAGATGGTTCCGGCGGCGGCGACGGCCGCCGCGCTCAGCAGCACGCCGAGCGCGAGGAGGACCAGACGCGAGCGGGAGAGGCCGAGGCCCAGCAGGCGCGGGGTGTCCTCGTCGAGGGAGACGAGGTCCAGCTCGGTGCGCCGCGTGAGCGCCACCGCGAGGCCCACCACGAGCATGATGCCCAGCGGCACCAGGTCCGGGAAGGTCCTCCCGTACGTCGAACCGGACAGCCAGGTCAGCGCCTTGATGGCGTTGAACGGGTCGGTCAGCACCAGCAGCAGGCCGATCAGCGCGGTGGTCGCGGTCGCGACACCCATGCCGACCAGGACCAGGCGGTTCTGCTGGAAGCCGCCGCGCGCGGAGAGCCCGAAGACGATGGCGGCGGCGACGGCCGCGCCCGCGAAGGCGGCGAGCGCCATGCCGACGGGCCCGGCCAGCGGGACGGTCGTCACCAGGAGGACCGCGCCGAGCGCCGCGCCGCCGGAGACGCCCATGACGCCGGGTTCGGCGAGCGGGTTGCGGGTGACGGCCTGGATGAGGGTGCCCGCCAGCGCCAGGGCGGCGCCCGCGAGCACGGCGGCGAATACACGCGGCACGCGGGTGTCGAGGACGAAGCCGACGGACCGGACCGCGTTGCCCTGCGCCCAGTTGACGACGTCGCCGAGCAGCAGCTTGGAGTCGCCGAGGAGCACGGACGCGATGAGGACGCCGATCAGCACGACGACGAGGACGGCGGTCACGGTGACGAAGACCGTACGGCTGCGGATGCGCAGCCTGTCCGGCGGCGACGCGGCGCCCAGGTCGCGGCCCCGGGTGGCGAGGCCGATCAGGAAGACGGCGCCGACGAGGCTGGTGACGACGCCGGTGGGCACGGACACGGCGGTGTTGCCCGGCACCAGGAAGCGCAGGACGACGTCCGAGCCGAGGACCAGGACCATGCCGGTGAGCGCGGAGGCCAGGACGTTTCCGCGCACCTTGGCGAACGTGCGGTAGCGGCGGGCCAGGGTGCGGACGACGGCCGGGGCGACCAGGCCGACGAAGCCGATGGGCCCGGCGAGGGTGACGGCTGCAGCGGACAGCAGCGCGGCGAGGACGACGGTGATCACGCGGGTCGAGCGCACGTTGACGCCGAGGCCGCGGGCCGCGTCGTCGCCGAGTGCCAGCGCGTCGACCCGGCGGGCCACGAGCATCAGCCCGACGAGTCCGATGACCAGCAGCGGCAGCATGGACAGGACGCCGCCGAAGCCGTTCTGGGCGATGCTGCCCTGGTTCCAGTGGCGCAGCCCGTCGGTCTCCATGGGGAAGAGCAGCAGCAGGCCCTCGGTGACGGCGGTGAGGCCGAGGGTGAGGGCGGTGCCCGCGAGGACGAGGCGGACGGTGCCCGCGCCGAGTCCGGACATGCCGAGGACGATCGCGGCTGCGGCCAGCGCGCCGACGAAGGCGACGCCGGAGGAGGCCAGCAGCGGCAGGGAGATGCCGGTGGTGGCGACGACGCCGAGCGCCAGGTAGGAACCGGCGTTGACGGCGAGGGTGTCGGGCGCCGCGAGGACGTTGCGGGTGACGGACTGCAGGGCGGTGCCCGCCATGCCGAGGATCGCGCCGACCAGGACTCCGGCGACCATGCGCGGCAGCCGGGAGGCGAGGACGACGGAGGAGTCCCCCGGGTCGGCCTGCCCGGTGAGGGCCTTGAAGACCTCGGCGGCGCCGACGTGGGCGGTGCCCTGGGCGATGTCGACGACGGCGAGGACGGCGACCAGCAGGACGAGAGCGGCCGTCACCGCTACCGCGCCGCCCTTCCGGGAGGCCGCCGCCGGGGTGGCGGCGGCGGGTGCGGTGGTGGTGACGGCCATGGTGTTTACGCGCGTCCCGTCATTACTTCTTCAGCGAGGCGACGACGGAGTCGGCGTACTTCTCCATCGACGCGGTGCCGCCGAACATCCACACGCCGTCGGGCAGGCGGTAGGTCTTCTTGTCCTTGACGAACGGCAGGGACGTCCAGACGGCGTTGTCCTTGAGCTGGTTGTCGAAGACGGTGCTGGACTTGTCGGCGTCGTTCGAGATGTAGCCGAAGTGGGTGTCCTTGTCGAGCTTGGTCAGACCCTCGACGTCGGTGGCGCCCAGGCCGTACGCCTTGTCGCCCTCGATCTTCCAGGGGTTGACCAGGCCGAGCTTGTCGTTGACGGCGCCGAACAGGGAGCCCTTGGTGAAGGCGCGGAGGCTGACCTGGCTGCCGTCGGCGTACCCGTCGGCGAAGGCGAACTTGGTGCCCTTGTGACCGGCCTTCTCCAGCTCGGCCTTGGCGGAGGCCAGCTTGGTCTCGAAGCTCTTCTTGAGCTCGTCGCCCTTGGCGGTGGTGCCGGTGGCCTTGGCGATCAGGTCCAGGTTGGTGGTCATCGTGCCGAGCGGGTCCTTGGCGTCGGCCGCCTTCAGGTTGAGGACCGGGGCGATCTTCTCCAGCTGCTTGACGGCGGCCGGCGGAAGGTCCGTGGTGGCGACGATCAGGTCGGGGGCGAGGGCCGCGACGGTGTCCATGCTGGGCTCGCCGCGGGTGCCGATGTCCTTGGGGGACTTGGTCAGCGGGGCGGCCTTGTCCCAGTCGGTGTAGCCCTTGACGTCGGCGACGCCGACCGGCTCGACGCCGAGCGAGACGAGGTGCTCGACGACGTCCCACTCGGTGCCGACGACCTTCTTGGCGGGGGCGTCCAGCTTGACGGTCTTGCCGTCGCCGCCGGTGAGGGTGATGGCCTCGGAGGCCTTCTGCTCCGGCTTCTTGTCCGCGGCGGGCTCGGTCGTGCCGCAGGCGCTCAGGGCGAGGACTGCCGTGGTGGTGGCCGCGGCGGCGAGGAGGAGGTGTCGCTTCATGACGGGGACGTGAGCCTTTCGGAGTGCGCGGGGGTGCGCGTCGAGCTGGGGGTGGGACGGGTCGTACGGGGTCATGGGGACGCGTACGGGGTGGAGAGGTCTGGGGGTCAGGCGTGCGCGTCGACCGGCGCGGAGGCCTGGTCCGGCGCGGAGGCCTGATGGTCCGGCGCGGGCGTCGCCGGGTCGCTGTCCAGCATCCGTACGCCGTCGGAGGTGCGCCGGGTGTGGTGCCGGCCCAGCGCGCGGGTGCGCAGCTTCCCGGTCAGCGGGTCGGTGGAGACCTCGATGCGGATGCCGTACGTGTCGGTCAGGCGCTCCGGGGTGAGGACGTCCTCGGGGGTGCCGTCGGCGATCACGCGGCCCGCCTTCAGCAGGACGATGCGGTCGGCGACGGCCGCCGTCTGGTCCAGGTCGTGCAGGACGACACCGACGGCGATGCCGTGGTCGTCGGCCAAGTCCCGGATCAGGTCGAGCAGTTCGACCTGGTAGCGGAGGTCGAGATACGTCGTCGGCTCGTCCAGGAGCAGTACGCCGGTCTCCTGCGCGAGGCACCCGGCGAGCCACACCCGCTGGAGCTGGCCGCCGGACAGGTGCTCGACGCCGCGCTCGGCGAGTTCGGTGACGCCGGTCATCGCGAGCGCCCGGTCCACGGCGTCGCGGCCGCCCGGGTCCGCCTTGCCCCAGCGGCCCCGGTAGGGGTAGCGCCCGAACTCCACGACGTCGCGCACGCTCAGCCCGCTGGGCGTGGGCCGCCCCTGGGTGAGCAGGGCGACGTGCCGGGAGAACTCACGGGGCGTCAGGGCGAAGCCGTCGGTGCCCTCGTCGAGGGTGAGTGCCGCCTGCCGGGCCTGCTGGAGGCGTGCGACGGTGCGCAGCAGTGTCGACTTCCCGCTGCCGTTCGGCCCGACCAGAACGGTGACCTGACCGGGCGAAAGCTCCAGGGACGCCGCGTGCACGACATCGACACCGTCGTACGCCACGGTCACGTCCGTGGCGGAGAGGGTGTGGCCACGGGGTGTCGTGACCTGGGGAAGTTCTTCACCGGCTTTCACAGGCAGAAGGTTAGCCTAACCTAAACTTGGCTGAAAACACCCTCCCCCGATCCCGTCCTGACGGAGGTTCGGCACCCCGCTCTCAGTGGGTGTACGGCGCCTTCTTCGCCCTGCTGCGGATGCTGAACGCCGTGACGATCTCGACGACGCCGACCACGAGCAGCCAGCAGCCGCCGATGACGGTGAGCACGGCGACGGAGTCCAGCGGCGAGGTGATCAGCACGACGCCGCCGAGGGCGCTGACGATGCCGAGCACGATCTGCCAGCCGCGGGCCGGCATGTCCCGGTCGGAGGCGGCGGCCACGGTCTGCGTGATGCCGCGGAACAGCCAGCCGATGCCGATCCACAGGGCGAGCAGGAGCAGCGACTGCATCGCGCCGCGGAAGCAGAACAGGCCCAGCAGGATCGACAGCACACCGCTGATGAAGGCCATCACCCGCAGCGCGGTGGAGACATGCGTGCCGAAGGCCGCGACCAGTTGCATCACACCGCTGACCAGCAGGTAGACACCGAAGAGCACGGCGACGGCCAGCAGGGTCGCGCCCGGCCAGGCGAGCACCATGACGCCCAGCACCAGTGCGGCGAGCCCGGCGGCGAGCACCGCCTGCCAGGCCCCTCTGCCGAGCCGGTGCAGCGGGCCCTCCTCGGGGCGCGGACCCCACTGGGGGGCGCTGCCGGGGGCCGGGGGCTGAGCACCGCCGGGGGCGGCCGGATGCTGCGGGGAGTCACCGGGGGCCGAGGACTGCGGCGACGTCTGACCCGTACTCATGCGATCCGTGCTCGTGCGATCCGTACTCATGGAGCGATCCCTCCGTCCACCCCCGACCGAACATCCTTGATCCCCACTAGAGCAGCCGGTCGGCCGACCCGCACCGCGAGACGACCGGGGCCGCCTCACTCGGGCGGACATCCGGACCCCGCCCGCCCACATGCCGATCCGTAGTCGCATTGCTACGTTGGGCGACAAGTCCTGTTTTGTTCTCTTTCCTCCCCCTGGGGTCTGTTGACTATGGGCGTTCTCAAGGACCATCCCGAGCTGGCGCTCTTCCTCTGCCTGGCCCTCGGCTACCTGGTCGGCAAACTCCGCGTCGGCCCCATCACGCTGGGCGGCATCTGCGGCACGCTGATCGTGTCGCTGCTGATGGGCGCCTGGGCGAAGGTGCAGGTCTCGGGCGACGTGAAGAACGTCTTCTTCGCCCTGTTCATCTTCTCGCTGGGCTACATGGCGGGCCCGCAGTTCTTCGCGAACCTCAACCGCAAGAGCCTGCGCTTCTTCGTGCTCTGCTTCATCGAACTCGTCAGCGTGCTCGGCATCGCGTACGGCCTGGCGAAGATCTTCGACCTGGACGTCGGCACCGCGTCCGGCATCCTCGCGGGCGCGGCCACCGAGTCCGCGGTGGTCGGCACGGCGACCGAGGCGATCGGCAAGCTGGGCGACCTCACTCCGGCCCAGGTCACCCAGTACCAGGGGCACGTGGCCACCGCGTACACCGTCTGTTACCTCTTCGGCCTGATCACGATCGTGCTCTACACCAGCCAGATCATGCCGATGCTGTTGCGCATCAACCTGGCCGAAGCCTCCCGCGAGCTGTGGGAGAAGATGCGCGGCAACAGCGGCGCGGGCTCCCTGGAGTCCGACGAACGCGCGGCGCTCCCGGGCCTGGTGGGGCGTACATACCTGGTCACGCACGCGGACGGCCGCACCATCGGCGACCTGGAGTCGGGGCTCGACGGCCGGATCACGGTGGAGGCGGTGAAGCGGGGCTCCCAGGTCTACCCGGCCGCCCCGAACTTCCGCCTCACCCTCTCCGACCTGATCCTGATCGTGGGCCGACGGGCGAACACCATCGAGGCGGGCCGCCTCATCGGCCCCGAGACCCCCGGCATCCCCGGTCTCGACACCCCGCTGACCTCCCGCCAGATCGCGGTCACCGACAAGGCCACCGACGGCCTGACCATCGACGAACTCCAGGCGCAGCACCCGGAGTTCATCAAGGACGGCGTCTACATCACCGACGTGCTGCGCGGCGACCAGCAGCTCCCCGCCAACGGCGACACCGTCGTCCGCCGGGGCGACGTCCTCACCCTGGTCGGCGCGCGCTCCGGGCTCTCCAAGCTGGTCGCCAAGATCGGCGCGGTGGTCAAGAACGACGCCACCGACTTCATCTACCTGGGCCTGGGCATCGTCGTCGGCTCCCTGATCGGCCAGCTGGTCGTGAAGCTGGGCGACATCCCGATGTCGCTGGGCACCGGCGGCGGCTGCCTGATCTCGGGCCTGCTCTTCGGCTGGTTCCGCTCCCGCTCGCAGACCTTCGGCGCGTTCCCGCCGCAGGCCGCGACGACGCTCAAGGACATGGGCCTGGCCCTGTTCATCGCCTGTACGGGCCTGGTCTCGGGCCCGCAGGCCTGGCCGCTGCTCAAGGAGTACGGGGTCCTGCTGCCGTTCGCCGGAATCGCCATGGTGCTGGTGCCCGCGACGCTCTCCCTGATCGTCGGCCGCAAGCTGCTGAAGATCGAGAAGCCACTGCTGATCGGCGCCATCGCGGGCCAGCAGTGCTCGACCCCGGCCATCACGTCCATCACCCAGACGGCCCAGAGCTCGGTGCCGATGCTCGGCTACACGATCACGTACACCCTCTCCAACTTCCTTCTCCCGCTGACGGGGCCCATCCTCGTCGGCGTCCTGGGGGCCTGACCCATGATCGACTTCCTGGTGCGGGACATCTTCAAGCCGCACCCCGAACTGCTCGTCTTCCTGGTCGTCGCGCTCGGCTTCCTGGTCGGGAAGATCCACTACAAGACGATCGCGCTGGGGGCCGTCACCGGCTGCCTGGTGATGGGCCTGCTCTTCGGCGCACAGCTGAAGGTGCCGGTCAACGGCACGGTGAAGGACCTGTTCTTCATCATGTTTCTCTTCGCCCTCGGCTACAAGGTCGGCCCCCAGTTCTTCCGGGGCCTGAAGAAGGACGGCCTCCCCCAGGTCCTCAACGCGGTGATCGTCTGCGTGACGGGACTGCTGGTCGCGTGGGGTTTCGCGGCCATGCTGGGGTACGGGCCCGGGCTCACCGCCGGTCTGATGAGCGGCTCGCTCACGCAGTCGGCGGCGATCGGCGTCGCCCAGGACGCGATCAGCACCCTGCCGGGGCTGAGCAGCGGCGACGCGAAGTCGGAGGAGAACCTCGTCGCGGTCGGCTACGCCGTGACGTATCCGCTCGGCACGATCCTGTGCGCGATGCTGCTCGCCAACGTCCTCCCCCGCCTCTACCGGCGCAACCTGGCCGCCGAGAGCGTCACGCTCGCCCAGGAGATGGACGCCCCCAGCGACAACCCGGACCTCGGTGCGGGCTACTACGAGGTGGTGCTGCGCGCGTACACCGTGCAGCGCCCCGACATCGTGGGCCGCTCCATCGAGGACTTCGAGAACCAGCAGAAGGAACTGGGCCGCCGCATCTACCTCACCCAGGTCAGACGCGACGGCGAGATCCTCCCGCAGTCCCAGTCGACGGTCCTCGCCGCGGGCGACGTCGTCGCGCTCAGCGCCCTGCGCGGCGACCTGGTGGCCTACGACGCCCGCACCCACATCGGCGGCGAGGCCGACGACGTGGAACTCCTCGGCTACCAGACCGAGCACCTGCACGTCGTCGCCTCCGAGAAGGCGCAGCTCGGCAAGAGCATCGCGGACCTGCGGCGCGAGCCGTTCATGGTCGGCGTGTACGTCGACAAGCTGTACCGCTCCGGCGCGGAGTTCCCCTACCGCCTGTCCACGCAGCTGGAGCGGGGCGACACCCTGATCCTCACCGGCCCCAAGCGCCTCGTCGACCCGGCGGGCAAGCAGATCGGCAAGCCGGTCCCGACGTCCTTCGCCACCGACATGGTGTGGGTGGGCCTCGGCATCTTCCTCGGCGGCTGCATCGGCATCCCGGCGCTCACCGCGGGCGGGGTGCCGATCTCGCTGTCGACCTCGGGCGGCGGCCTGATCATGGGCCTCGTCTTCGGCTATCTGCGCGGCAAGTACCCGACGTTCGGGAACGTACCGCCGGGTGCGCAGTGGCTGATGGACACGCTCGGGCTGTGCATGTTCGTCGCGATCGTCGGCATCAACGCCGGTCCCAGCTTCACCAGCGGCCTGTCCACGGCCGGCTGGGGGCTGCTGGTCTTCGGCGCGGTCACCACGGTGATCCCGCTGATCGTCGGCTTCCTCTTCGGTCATTACGTACAGAAGATCCGCTTCCCGATCCTGATGGGCGTGCTGGCGGGCGGCCAGACCACCACCGCCGCGATCGGCGCCCTCAACGAGAACGCCAAGTCCCAGATCCCGACGCTCGGTTACACCATTCCGTACGCCGTCGGGAACGTGCTCCTCACCATCTGGGGCGCGGTCGTCGTCCTCCTCCACCACTGAACGCCCCTTCCTGACAACGGAGTTGCACCATGCCCAAGGCCACCTACAGCCGCGAGGAAATGAAGCGGCTCTCCTCCCTCAGCCCCTTCGAGCTGAAGGCCGAGTTCATCAAGCTCGCCGAGGCCCAGCAGGCCGACAAGCCCGGCCAGAAGGGCGAGGCCGCCCGCACGATGCTCAACGCGGGCCGGGGCAACCCCAACTGGGTCGCCACCGGCCCCCGCGAGGCGTTCTACGCGCTGGGCTACTTCGCGCTGAGCGAGTCCCGCCGGGTGTGGACGGCCGACAACCTGGGCGGCATGCCGGAGAAGGCGGGCGCGGGCGAACGCTTCGAGCGGTTCGTGCGGACGCATCCGGACCTGCCGGGCGTCGAGATGCTCAAGGCGAGCTTCGACCTGGCGGTGGAGCGCTTCGGGTTCGTGCGGGACGACTTCGTGCACGAGATGGCCGACTCGATGATCGGCGACAACTACCCGAGCCCGGACCGGATGCTGGTGCACTGCGAGCAGGTCGTCCGCGGCTACCTCCAGGACGAGATGTTCGACGGCAAGCCCCCGGCCGACAACCTGAGCGCCTTTGCCACCGAGGGCGGCACCGCGGCCATGTGCTACACCTTCGACTCCCTGATGAAGAACGGGGTGCTGAAGAAGGGCGACCGGATCGCGTTGATGGTGCCGGAGTTCACCCCGTACCTGGAGATCCCCGAGCTGGACACGTACGACTTCGACGTGGTGCCCGTCGAGGCGAGCATGTTCGCCGAGAACGGGGTGCGCGAGTGGCGCTACCCGACCGAGGAGGTCGCCAAGCTCGCCGACCCCTCCATCAAGATGGTCTGCCTGGTCAACCCCAGCAACCCGCCGTCCCTGGCGCTCTCGCAGCGGGTCACCGACCAGATCAAGGAGATCGTCGCCACCTCGAACCCGAACCTCGTCATCGTCACCGACGACGTGTACGGCACCTTCGTGGAGGGCTTCCGCTCGATCGCCGCCGACCTCCCCCGCAACACCCTCCTCGTCTACTCGTACTCCAAGCACTACGGCGCGACGGGCTGGCGCATCGGCGTGATCGGCCTGCACGACGACAACGTGATCGACGAGATGATCGCCGCGCTGCCGCAGGAGGAGAAGGACCGGCTGGACGACCGCTACGGCACCCTCACCCTGGAACCCGAGAAGATCCGCTTCATCGACCGCCTGGTCGCGGACTCGCGGCAGGTCGCGCTCAACCACACCGCGGGCCTCTCCCTCCCCCAGCAGGTGATGATGGTGCTCTTCTCGCTCTTCGACATGCTGGAGGAGGGGCAGGAGTACAAGCGCCGCATCCGGGCGATCGTCCACCGCCGCCTCGAACTCCTCCTCGAAGGCGCCCAGATGAAGATCGCCGAGGACCCGAAGCGGGCGGCGTACTACATCGAGCTGGACCTCCTGGCGGAGGCGGAGCGCGTGCAGGGCAAGGAGTTCGCGGACTTCCTGGTGCAGAACTACGAGCCCGTCGACCCGCTGTTCCGCCTCGCCGAACAGACCTCCGTCGTCCTCCTCAACGGCGGCGGTTTCGACGGCCCGGAGTGGTCGGTCCGCGCCTCCCTCGCCAACCTGGACGACCTCGACTACCTCCAGATCGGCCACCACCTCCGCAAGATCTTCGACGACTACATCACCGAATGGCAGTCCTCGCGCGACACCCCCACGCCGTAACCCCCACCCTCGGGTCCACACAGCCGCCCCCGCCCCCTTGGGCGGCGGGGCCGCCCCCCCCGGGGGCGGAACGGGCGGGCAAGGGGGCGGCCCCTCCCGCTCCCGGCCCGCCCCGATACCCCCCGGCCGCCCCCTGCACCGCGCCCCCTCCGGACGGAGCCCGCATGCCCCGCCGCCGCACCCACCTGAGCCGCCTCGACCACGCGTGGTTCGAAAGAGTCGCCGCCGCCCACATCCCGGGCGCGGACCAGGCCCTCCCCGCCCTGTCGAAGGCCGCCAACCACGGCCGCCTCTGGTTCGCCTCCGCCGCCACCCTGGCGGCCCTGGGCGGACCCAAGGCCCGCCGCGCCGCCCGCCGCGGCGTCGGCTCCCTCGCCCTCGCCTCCCTCACCACCAACGTCGTCGCCAAGTACGCGGTCCGCCGCCACCGCCCCTCCAACGACCGCGTCCCCTTCGTCCGCCGCCCCGCCAAGACCCCCTGGACCTCCTCCTTCCCCTCCGGCCACTCCGCGTCGGCCGCTGCCTTCGCCGTCGGCGTCGCCCTCGAAGCCCCCCGCTACGGTGCGGTGTTCGCCCCGCTGGCCGCCGCCGTCGCCTTCTCGCGGGTGTACGTCGGCGTGCACTACCCGGGCGACGTCCTCGCGGGCTGCGCGCTGGGCGTGGCGGCGGCAGCCGTCACCTGCTACTGGTGGCCCCCGCGCCCCCCTCTCGTACGCGACAGCCGCACCCGCGTCGAAGCCCCCGCGCTCCCCCGCGGCGCGGGCCTGGTCATCGTCGCCAACTCCGGCTCCGGCAAGGGCGTTCCGGGCCGCATCCCCGCCCACGAGCACCTGCGCATCCTGCTCCCCGAGGCGGAGATCCTGATCCGCGACCAGGACGACGACCTCATGGAGATCCTCGACAAGGCGGTCGTACGAGCAGGACGGTCGGCCGGTGTCCTCGGCGTGTGCGGCGGCGACGGCACGGTCAGCGCGGCCGCCTCCCGCGCCGCCGAAGCGGGCCTGGCCCTGGCCGTCTTCCCCGGCGGCACCCTCAACCACTTCGCCCTGGACGCGGGCGCGGACACCTTCGAGGACACCGCGCACGCGGTCCAGCACGGCGAAGCGGTACGCGTGGACCTCGCCCACGTCGCGGACGGCGACGGCACCCCGGTGACCGACTTCGTGAACACCTTCAGCATCGGCCTCTACCCTGAACTGGTGCGCCGCCGCGAGAAGCTGGAGGACCGCCTCGGCAAATGGCCCGCCGCCGCACTCTCCCTCCTCTCCGTCCTCCGCGACGCCACCCCGCTGAACCTGCGCGTCGACGGCGAACCCCGCACCCTGTGGCTCCTGTTCGCCGGAAACGGCCACTACTACCCCGACGGCCTGGCCCCCTCCCACCGCCCCCACCTGGACGAGGGCCTCCTCGACATCCGTACGGTCGACGCCGACGCCCGCCTGGCCCGCACCCGCCTGGCGATCTCCACGCTCGGCGGCGCCCTGAACCGCTCCCGCGTCTTCCACACCCAGCGCGTCGAGAAGCTCACCCTGGACGGCCTGACCGACGTCGACCTCCTGGCCCACGACGGCGAGACGACCGCCTCCCCCGACACCCTTCGCCTGACGAAGTCGCGGGGCGTCCTCACCGTCTACAGCCCGGCCGCCGACCTGGGCGAGATCCGCCAGCAGTTCCTGACCGCCACCGCCCACCTCACTCCCCCGGACGGCTCCCCTTCTCCCTGGCAACAGCTCCGGCTGCGAGGAGCGTCGCAGTGGCGAGGCCGCCCCACAGCGCGCCCGGACCGTGAGGGACCGGCCCGGTGATGCCAGTCGACACCACCGCAAGCCCGCCTCCCCGCTAGCCCCCTTGCGCGACGGAGCCGCCTTCCCCCGCTCCCCGTAGCACCCTTGCGCCACAGGGCCGCCCTCCCTCCCCTCTTCCCCCAGCCCCCCTTGGGCGGCGGTGCCGCCCTCCCCACCCTCCCCGTAGCCCCCTTGGGTGGCGGTGTCGCCCTCCCCACCCTCCCCGTAGCCCCCTTGGGCGGCGGGGCCGCCCCCCGGGGGCGAGGGGGGTACCCCCTGCTCGAACGAAGTTGAGAGCTTGGGGGAGGGCGGGCAAGGGGGCGGCCCCTCCCGCTCCCGGACCACCCCGGCAGCCCCCGCCCCGTCCCCGCACCGGGCGCACCCACACCGAGGCCCCGCCCCACCCCCGTACCGGACGCCCGCCCAAGGGCCAGACCCCCTACCTCCCCTCCCACACCCCCCAGATCTCCCCCGCCCCCACCACCGTCGCCACCAACCCCACGGAGTGCCTCAGCACCTCCCCCACGTACTCCTCCGGCACCCCCGCCACCGCATCCCCCGCCACCACCACCCCGTACCCCAGGTTCACCAGATCGAAGACCGCGTTCGGCACCGCCACGTTCGCCGACACCCCGACCACCACCACGTCCCGGCACCCCAGGTTCCGCAGCAGCGCGTCCACCCCGGTCCCCGCCACCGGCGACAGCCCGTGCAGCCGCCCCATCACGAAGTCCTCCTCCGCCACCTCGATCGGCGAAGCCACCCGCACCGCCCGCGTTCCCACGGTCTGCCGCACCGGCAGCCGCTCCGCCGCCCGGAACAACCGGGCGTTGTGGTTCGCGCCCCGCCCGTCGGCCCGGCGCTCCGCCACCGCGTGCACCACCTGCACCCCGGCCCCGTGCGCCGCGTCCACCAGCCGGGCGACGTTCGCCAGCACCCCCGACTTCCGTGCCTGCTCGGCGAGTTCGGGCAGCGCGCTCTCCTCCCCCACCACCCCCTCCTGGCACTCCACCGTGAGCAGCACGGTCGTCCCCGGATCGAGCTGAGCCACGAGCTGTTCGTACGACGCCATCACGGCACCCCTTCGCAAACTCACACCACCTGGCAGCGGGCCCGCGACCCTAACGGCCATTGCACACCGAAGGAAGACCCAGCATGCTTTCGCACACCACACCTGACGTCACGTCAGAAACCGCCCGAGGGAGCCCACATGACCACCAACGCCAACCCCGACGCCCCCACCCAGCGCCGCGGCCGCCGCATCATGATGACCACGGAGGAACGCGACACCTACCTCACCGAGCAGCGCACCTGCCGGGTGGCCACGGTCTCCTCGGACGGCGCCCCGCACATCGGCGCGCTCTGGTTCGTCTGGGACGGCACCTCGCTGTGGCTGTACTCGATCACCCGCAGCCGCCGCTGGGCCCAGCTCCGCAAGGACCCCCGCATCGCGGTCGTCGTCGACGACGGCGTCGAGTACGGGGACCTGCGCGGCGTCGAGCTCTCCGGCACCGCCGTCTTCGTCGGCGAAGCCCCCCGCACCGGCGAGCCCTGCCCCGAACTCGACGCCCCCGAGCGGATGTTCACGCAAAAATACTTCGGCCTGACCGAGATGCCCCACGACGGCCGCCACGCCTGGCTGCGCCTGACCCCGGACGCCGTCGCCTCCTGGGACTTCCGCAAGCTCGGCACCCTCTGACCCCCGCCGGAGAACCCTCTGCCCCCGCCGGGGACCTCAGCTCGCCACCCGCGCCCCCGCCACCGCCAGCGCCTCCACCGCCGCCCGGATCGAGGGCCTCCGGTCGGCGTCCGCACGCCACACCGCGTACACATGCCGCCGCATGGCATGTCGTACGGGAACCACGCTCACCCCCTCGGGCACCGGCCCGCGCCCCAGCCTGGGCGCGACACAGACCCCCAACCCCGCCTCCACCAAGGCGAGTTGGGTGGCATGCTCCTCCGCGACGTGCGCGAGCCGAGGCTCCACCCCCACCCCCCGCAGCGTCAGCAGCAGCCACTCGTGGCAGAACTCGCCCTCCGCCCAGGTCACCCAGTCGTCGTCGGTGAACTCCGCGAGGTCCACCTCCGCGCGCCCGGCGAGCGGATGCCCGACCGGCATCGCCACGTCCGCCGGGTCGTCGAGGAGTTCGCGCTTGGCGAGTCCGGCGGGCATGGAGAGGGGCTTGTTGTACCAGTCGAGGACGACGGCGACGTCGTAGTCACCGCGCACCACGCCCCGTACCGCCGCATCGGGGTCCACCTCCCGCATCTTCACCCGCAGCCCCGGATGCCGGTCCCGCAGCGCGGCCAGCGCGGGCGGCACGAGTCCGCGGGCCGCGGTCGGGAACGCGGCCACCGCCAGGTCACCGACGACCCGCCCGCGCTGCGCCTCGATGTCGGACTGGGCGCGCTCCGCCTGCGACAGGATGGCCGCCGCGTGACCGGCGAGCAGCCGCCCGGCCTCCGTCAGCCGGACCCCCCGACCGTTCTTGGCGAGCAGCGGCTCCCCGATCTCACGCTCCAGCTTGGCCATCTGCTGCGACACCGCCGAGGTGGTGACGTGCAGCCCCTCCGCCGCCCCGCTGACCGAACCGTGCCGGGCGAGGGCGTCCAGGGTGCGCAGCCTCTCCAGATTCAACATGTAAGCAATGCTAAGCGGTAGTGCCACAAAAAGTTGCTTGTGCTACGAGGTCGGATCGGCCCACAGTGATGTCCATGACCCCCGTGCCACCGGCCGCCAGCCGCACCGCCGCACCGCCGATTTCAGCCCCCGCCGATGCCCCCGCACCCGCACCCGCCGCGTCCCATCGCCCGGTGCTCGACTGGCGCATCCGCTTCGCGGTCCTCGCCCTGATCTGGGGCTTCAGCTTCCTCTTCATCAAGGTCGGCACGGAGGGTTTCGCACCGTTCCACGTCACCTTCGGCAGGCTGTTGTTCGGGGCGCTCGTCCTGGTCGCGGTGATGGCGCTGAAGCGCGAACGGCTGCCGCGCTCGGCGCGCGCCTGGGGTCATCTCACGGTCTCCGCGTTCTTCCTGAACGCGCTCCCGTTCTCCCTCTTCGCCTACTCCGAGCTGACGATCCCCTCGACGCTCGCGGGCATCTGCAACGCGACCTCACCCCTCTGGGGCATGGCGCTCTCGCTCGTCGCGCTCTCCGAGGACCGTCCCACCCGCCGCCGCGTCGCCGGTCTGGGCCTGGGCTTCCTCGGCGTGCTGACGGTGCTCGGCGCCTGGCAGGGCTTCTCCGGCGTCGACCCGACCGGCACCGTGATGGCCCTCCTGGCCTCCCTCAGCTACCCGATCGGCTGGATCTACCTGCGCCGCACGCTGGGCGGCAGCAAGGACTCCGCCCTCTCCATGACCGGCACCCAACTGATCCTGGCCACAGCCCAGTTGGCGATCGTGACCCCCCTCTTCACCACGCTGCCGACCCACTTCCCCGTCCTGCCGCTCCTCGCCGTGGCCGCGCTGGGCGCACTGGGCACAGGGCTGGCGACGCTGATCCAGTACGGCCTGGTCCGCGAGGTCGGTCCCACCACGGCCCAGATGGTCACCTACTTCATCCCGGTGATCGCCACCGCCGCGGGCGTCACCCTGCTCGGCGAACACCTCTCCTGGAACACGCCCGTCGGCGCCCTCGTCGTCCTGCTCGGCGCCTTCCTCACCCAGCCCCGCAAGGCCCCCTGACCCGCCCGGGACGGCGGTCCCCCCCTCACTCGTACCGCCGCCCCACCCCCACCTCCCCGATCGCCTCCGCCAGCGCGTCCGCCACCACCCCGACCTCGTCGATCCCCAGCGTCGACACGGTCAGCCGCACCCCCGGCCCCGTGCGCAGCCGGAACCGCGCCCCCGGTGCCACGGCCCACCCCGCGTAGAGCATCCGCGCCACCACCCCGGTCTCGTCGGCCACCGGCACCCACACGTTCATCCCGCTCCGCCCGTGCGCCCGCACCCCCCGCTCCGCCAGCGCCGCGATCAGCGCGTCCCGCCGTTCCCCGTACGAGCGCGCCACCGCCCCGCTGTCCACCGCGCCCGTGGTCCACAGCCGTACGACCGTCTGCTGGAGCAGCCGGCTCACCCATCCGGGCCCCAGCCGCTGCCTCCCCCGCACCCGGTCCACGGTCTCCGCGTCGCCGGTCATCACCGCGACCCGCAGGTCCGGCCCGTACCCCTTGGACACCGACCGTACGAACACCCAGTGCCCGGACCCCGCCCCGGCCAGCGGATGCACCGGCAGGTCCACGATCCCGTGCCCGTGATCGTCCTCGACCAGCAGGGCCGACGGGTGCGCCGCCAGCACCTCGCGCAGCTCCGCCGCCCGCGCCGCACCCACCGCCGCCCCCGTCGGGTTCTGCGCCCGTGCCGTCACCACGACCGCCCGCGCCCCGGCCCGCAGGGCCTGCTCCACCTCGCCCGGCAGCGGACCCTCGTCGTCCACCGCCACCGGCACCGCCCGCAGCCCGAGCGCGGGCACCAGATCGAGCATGGCTCCCCAGCCCGGGTCCTCCACGGCGACCGCGTCCCCCGGCTTCAGATGTACGGCGAGCACCCGCTCGATCGCGTCCAGCGACCCCGACGCCACCGCCACCGGCCCGTCCGGCACGCCCGCCGCGTCGAAGTCCGCCCGCGCCAGCCGCACCAGCTCCGGCTCGACGGCCTTCTCGCCGTACAGCACGGGTTCCGCGTCGGCGCGCGCCACGGCCCACGCCGTCGCGTCCTTCAGCGACGGCAGCAGCGCGGTGTCCGGATTCCCGTTGCTGATGTTCCGTACGCCCTCCGGAACGTCCGCCCGCATCGACTCGCGCGCCGTCACGGCGGGCCGCTCCCGGATGCGGCTCCCCCGCCGCCCGGCCGTCTCGATCACTCCGCGCTCCCGCAGATTCCGGTATGCGGACGCGACCGTATTGGGATTCACCCCGAGTTCGCCCGCCAACTCCCGCATCGGGGGCAGGAGTTGACCGGGCTTCAGCGCGCCCTCGCCCACCCCACGCTCCACGCTCGCGGAAATTTCTGCTGCACGCCTGCCACTGATCCGATACTCTCCTAGCACAAAACGTAGTATGCACTAGTGCAATGGAGAGCGCAATGCAGGACAGCCCCACTCGCAGCGGCAGCACCGTCTCCGGCGATTACACCCCCACCGACCGCACCGTCCCCACCCGCTCCCCCGACCGTGCCTCCTACGACCGCGAACTGGTGCACTCGATACTGGACGAGGCCTACGTCTGCCACCTCGGCTTCGTCCGCGACGGCGCCCCCGTCGTGCTGCCGACCCTCTACGGCCGCATCGGCGACAGCCTGTACGTCCACGGGTCGACGGGATCGCGTCCGCTGCGCGCCGCCGGGCGCACCGAGGAGGCTCCGGGCATCGAGGTCTGCCTGACCGTCACGCACGTCGACGGCCTGGTCCTGGCCCGTTCCGCCTTCCACCACTCCATCAACTACCGCTCGGTCGTGGTGCTCGGCACGGCCCGCCCGGTCGTCGACGAGGCGGAGCGGCGCATCGCGCTCGACGCCCTCGTGGACCACGTCGTCCCGGGCCGCTCACGCGACTCCCGCCCCGCCAACGCCAAGGAGCTCGCCGCGACGGCCGTCCTGCGCCTGGACCTGACCGAGGTCTCCGCCAAGGTCCGCACCGGCGGCCCCAACGACGAGCCCGAGGACGCCACCCTCCCGCACTGGACCGGAGTCGTCCCCCTGACCCGCGGCCACGGCCTGCCGATCCCGGCCGACGACCTCGACCCGTCCATCACCCTGCCGGACTACCTCAACACCCTCTGAGGGGCCTCGCCCGGAAGTCTCGACGGCACGGCCCCACGCTGCGGGCTTCGCCCCAGCGGCGCGCGTGCCCGACCTCGTGGGCCCCAGCGCGCGTGCCTGACCTCGTGCGGGCTCAGCGGCGCGCGTGCCGCACCGTCAGCCGTCCACATCCCATGACCCCGCTGATCCTGACCCTCTGCCCGCCGGGCGCCGAGGGAGTCCGCGTCCGGCAGTCCGCGTCCTTCCACCCGGTACGCGGCTCCGCGAGGTCGACCCCGGCCTCGCGGGGCAATGAGCCGCCGGGGCACCCGCCGCGCACCCCGTCGCCGGATGCGTCCGGCGGCGGCCCCGATCGTCGCCCCGCCTTCGGAGGCCTCCGCCGGAAGCGGGACCAGGGCCGCTTCGAGTTCACCCAAGGCCCCTGCGGCAGTCTGGCCCGGGCCTCGCCCTAGCGCCGCAGCCGCTCAATCCCCCTTCCGCTTACGTCACTTCGGGCGCCCTATGCCTCTACGGCAACGGCCTCCCGCCGCGCCCGGGTCGCCGCCCGTGCCTCCCCGTACGCCAGCCCCAGCACCGCCGTGAGCAGCAGCAGCGTGCCCAGCACGGTGGCCGCCGTCAGCTCCTCCCCGAGGAGTACCACCGCGATGACAGCGGCGCTGACCGGCTCCAGCAGCATGATCACCGACACGGTCGCGGACCGTACGACGGCCGCCCCGGCGAAGTACAGCGCGTACGCGAGCGCGGTCGGCACGGCCGCCACGTACACCAACAACCCCACCACCAGGGCGGGTTCACCGGTGTGCGGCAGCAGCCCCTCCGCCAGCGCGAGCGGCAGCAGGCACACCGTCCCGACCGCGAAGGTCCCGGCGCACGTGGCGACCGGGTCGCCGCCACCGCCGTCCCGCCCGAGCCACCGCGTCAGCAGTGTCATCACCGCGTACGCGGCCGCCGACAGCAGCGCCAGCAGTACGCCGCCGGGGCGCACCGCCCCGCCGTCGCCGCCCAGCGTCAGTACGGCGAGCCCGGCCAGCGCCCCCACGACGGCACACACCCCGCCGCCCCCGAGCCGCTCCCCGAGCAGCACCCGCGCACCCAGCGCGATGAACACGGGCCCCGCCCCCAGCGTGACGACGGTCGCCACGGCGAGCCCGGTGCCCTGGACGGCGGCGAAATAGGCGCTCTGGAAGACGGTGAGCGCGAGCCCGGTGGACACCACACGGGCCAACCGCCGACGGCGGGGTTCGGCCACCGCGGGCCCCGGACGCCGCCCGGCACACGCCCGTACGACGGCCAACAGCACCAGCCCGCCCGCACACCGCCAGAACGACAACGCCAGCGGACCGAGGTCACTGGCCCCGAAGACCAGCGCGGCGGCCGCCCCGGCGGTCCCCCAGGCGACCCCGGCGACGATCAGATACAGCAGGCCCCGCCCGACGGACAGAACGGGCACGCGTGCACCACGCACATCGACAACAACACTCTTGGACACGTGACTCCCCACGAGAAGCGAAGACGGATCGGTCGTTCGGCTTCGCGCGCGGGCAGCGGCGATCGGCCCCGGGGCGCACCCCGGGGTCTTCGGCTCCTGCGGTCCCGCGCGCTAGAGGGCGGCGGGAGGGGGAAGGACGCGTGTGGTGGGCATGATCGCCACCCTACGGCGCGGTCCGTCCGACGGACAACGCGCTTTCCGCGTCCTGGACTTCACCCGCGCCGTGGGCTCCGGCCGGCGTGCCGCCGCCCGCCACCGGTCCGTCGCTCGGCGCCTTGGGCGTGGACGACTGCGCGATGAACGCGCCGACGAGGACCACGGCCCCGCCCACGATCTGCGGCAGCGAGAGGTGCTCGCGCAGCAGCACCCAGGCCGCCACGGTCGCGATGACCGCCTCCAGGCAGGCCACGACGCCCGCGACCTGCGGCGACAGTTTCCGTACCGAGACGACTCCGGTGACGTACGCGAGGACGGTCGCGATCAGCACGATCCAGCCGAGCAGCACCCACGCCTGCACCTGGCTGCCGCCCATGTCGACGGCGCCGCCCAGGATGTCCCACTCCATGCTCCAGGGCCGCGCGACCACGGTCAGGACGACCGCGCCGACGAGCAGTCCGTACGCGATCACGCCCAGCGGGTCGGCGGCGTCGTCGCCCTCGCCGCCCTGGTCGGACAGCACGAAGTAGCCGACCTGGCAGCAGGCCGCGCCCAGCGCGAGCAGCAGGCCCAGGACGTCGAAGGTGAGCCCCGCCCACACCTCGACCACGCACGCCAGGCCTCCGACCGCGAGCACCACGCCGACGGCGGCCGCCCGCGTCACCGGCCTGCGCTGCACGAACCGCACCCAGCCCAGCACCAGCGCGGGCGCGAGGTACTCGACGAGCAGGGCGACGCCGACCGGTATCCGGGACAGCGAGGCGAAGTAGAAGGCCTGTACACCGGCGACCGCGAGCAGCCCGAAGCCCGCCAGCAGAGCGGGCCTGCGGCGGACGAGCGCACGGTGGCGCCAGGCGACCGGCAGCATCACGAGCGCCGCTCCCGCCACCCGCAGCCACACCACGTGCAACGGGTCGAGCCCCGCCTCGATCAGCGGCTTGGCCGCGACACCTGATCCACCGAATGCGAGCGCCGAGACCAGGGCAAGACCCAGGCCGACGCTCCTCCCCTGAGCGTGCATCGGAACATCATGACAGGCCGGGTCAGTACCGTCACGTGCCTGACACCTGTCGAGACAACACCCCGGCAAACCACCTCAGATCGTGAAGACCGAACGTCCCTGACCTCCAAACGCGAAGGTCAGGCGGTCCTGGACGCCGCGCACAACCGTCCCACCAGCCCCACCGGGTCCACGCCCGCGTGCCGCAGCACCTCGACCGCCCGGCAGTCGGGGTCGGCAGCGACCGCGGCCAGCAGGTCGGTGCCGCCCGCCCGGAGGTCCTCGCGCGCCTCGGCCCGCGCGAGGGCGGCCTCCATGGCACGTACGGCGGCGGGCGACCAGCCCGTCACGGGCGTCGCGGGCGTCACCGGAGGCACCCCCTCCGCCCTGGCCTGCCAGCGCAGCCCGTAGCCGATGCTGCGCTGCACGAGGTAGCCGAGGACGCGGGCGAGCTGGTCCGCGCCCGCGAAGGCGGCACGCACCTCGGGGTCGGTCTCCAGGAGGGAGTGCAGCAGATGGGCGGTGTCGATCTGCCGGTCGCCGTCCCGCAGGGCCCTTCGGCGCGCGCCGGCGACCACCGTGGCCAGCTCTCCGGTGAGCCTGGTCTCGATGTCGGCGCGCGGGGGGACGCCCTCTCCGGTACCGGAAGCGCCGGAAGGACGTCGGGCGGTGTGGTGCACCCCTCCACCTCATCACCCGCACCCCGGCGCGGTCATCCGCGCGGGGGAGCATTCGGGCGTCCCACGGGAGTTGGGCACGGCAGTCCATCCCCTCATCCTTGCGGAGGAGATCGGATGAAACTTCCCTGAGAACGGCACCGAACGGCTCAGAATCCCCTCCGCTCCGCCACCGACGCCCTGCTGACGGTTCGTCAGTATTGAATGTTCGAGCCCCTGCCGCTACGTTCCGCGACACCCAGCAGGATTCCGCGCGGAAGGGAAGCTCCCATGGCCGAGGTCAGCGCAGAGGCACGCATCGAAGCACCGGCGGGCGAGGTCTGGTCCCGGCTGACGGACTTCACGACGTACGACCAGTGGAACGCGACCCACACCAGCTTCCCGAACGGCGGCCCCAGCCCCCTCGCGGTCGGGTCGACGTACCAGGAGAACATGAAGCTGATGGGCTTCCCCGCCGAAGTCGACTGGACCGTCGAGGAGTTGGAGCAGGACCGGCTCCTCGCCGTGCGCGGCAAGGGCCCCATGGGGGTCGGCCTGGCGATGCGCTACTCGCTGGCGCCCGCCGACGCGGGCGGCACCCTGGCCCGTATCGACGGAGAGTTCACGGGGGCCGCCGTGTCCCTGATGGCGAACAAACTGAAGGACTCCGCGACGACCGCCCTCACCGAGTCGCTGCACAAACTCGCCGGACTCGTCGCCTGACGAAGGCACGGACGCAGGCACGGACGCAGGCATGGACGAGCGCACGGGCAGGGGCAGCTACCCGAGCCGCCCCGCCAGCTTCCCGTGCATGGCCGCGCTCGGCTCGTTGAGCCCCTCCAGCACGACCGTCTTCCCGTACCGGGCGTACTTGGTCTCGACGGCATCCAGCGCGGCGACCGTCGAGGCGTCCCAGATGTGCGCCCGGGACAGGTCGATCACCACCTCCGCCGGATCGTCCTTGTACGAGAACCGGAAGACGAGGTCGTTCGAGGAGGCGAAGAAGAGCTCCCCGGTGACGGTGTAGACGACCTGCTCCCCGTCCACCACCCGCACCACGTCCGCCAGGTGCGCCACCCGCTTCGCGAAGATCACCATCGCGCTGACCGACCCGACGACGACGCCGACGGCCAGGTTGTGGGTGGCCACCACGCACGCGACGGTGATCAGCATGACCAGCGTCTCGCCGAGCGGCAGGCGGCGCAGCGTCCTCGGCATGACCGAGTGCCAGTCGAAGGTCGCCGCCGACACCAGCACCATGATCGCCACGAGCGCCGCCATCGGGATCTGTGACACCACGGGCCCCAGCACCAGACACAGCACCAGCAGGAACGCACCCGCCAGGAAGGTCGACAGCCGGGTCCTGGCCCCGGACACCTTCACGTTGATCATCGTCTGCCCGATCATGGCGCAGCCGCCCATCCCACCCAGCAGCCCGGTGACGATGTTGGCGATGCCCTGCCCGACCGACTCACGGGTCTTGTTGGAGTGCGTGTCCGTGATGTCGTCCACCAGCTTCGCCGTCATCAGCGACTCCAGCAGTCCCACCAGCGCGAGCGCGAAGGCGTACGGAGCGACCGTGCTCAGCGTGTCCAGGGTGAACGGCACGTCCGGCAGCCCCGGCACGGGCAGCGACGACGGCAGCTCGCCCCGGTCACCCACGGTCGGTACGGCGATCCCCGCCCCCACCGTGATCAGCGTCAGGATCACGATCGACACCAGCGGCGCGGGCACCACCGTCGTCACCCTCGGGAACAGCGCGGTGAGCACCAGCCCGCCCACGACCAGCGGATACACCGCCCAGGGCACATCCGTCAGCTCCGGAAACTGCCCCATGAACACCAGAATCGCCAGCGCGTTGACGAACCCCACCATCACGCTGCGCGGCACGAACCGCATCAGCCGCGCCACCCCGAGCGCCCCCAGCGCGACCTGCATCAGCCCGCCCAGGATCACGGCCGCAACGAGATACCCGAGCCCGTACTCCTTGTTGAGCGGCGCCACGACGAGCGCGACGGCCCCCGTCGCCGCCGAGATCATCGCCTTCCGCCCGCCGACCACCGAGATCACCACGGCCATCGTCACGGCGGAGAACAGCCCCACGCTCGGCGAGACCCCGGCAATCACCGAGAACGAGATCGCCTCGGGGATCAGCGCCAGCCCGACGACGAGCCCCCCGAGCACCTCGGTACGGAACACCTTCGGGGACGCCAGCCAGTCGGGCCGGGAGGGGCGGAGCGTGAGCAGGGAGGACATGGAGCCGTTTCCGTAGACGTACGGTGCCACCGAGGCACAAAGGCCCCCACCTTACGTGCACCCACCACGGAGGTACGCATCCCCATGCCGCCGGAACCGGCCCCGCACCCCGGCTCGCCCGTCGAGCACCTGGCCCTCGCGCTGTACCTGTCCCTGCGCACAGGGAGCCCGGCCGCAGCCCCGGACCCGGTGCCCCTGGCCTGCGCGCTGTTCGACGCGGGGAACCAGGGTGACGCCGTCCGGGACGTCCTGGAGTGCACCCCGGCCGCGCTCCACGAGCCGGAACTGCGCGGCCTCGCCGAGCGCCTGCTCGCCGAGTGCGCCTTCGACCCGGGCTTCACGCATGCGCCGGAGCGTCTTGAGGTCCTGCGCGGGGCGCTGCGGGTCGCGGTCCGGGACCTGGATCTGAGGGGCGACGCGCACCTGGTTCTGCTGGAGGACGCCTTCCCGCCTGCTGCCGGGGTGGTGCTGGCGGACGGGCGGCGTCTGGGCGGCGGCCTGCCGGCCTCCGCGGGGGACGATCCGACCGGCGCGGTGGCGGCGGTGGCGGATCACCTGCAAGAGGGACTCATGACCCTGACCCGGCGCGTGTGGCCGGTGTGCGATCGGCACGGTCTGGGCGTCCATGCGGTGGTACGGAACGGCTCGGCGGTGTGGTGGTGCGCGGCGGCACAGGGCCACCCGCTCGCGCCGGTCGGCGAGTTGACGCGCCGACCGCGTCAGTAGCACCACCAGGTGCCGCTCGCGGGCTGCGGAATCCACCCGTAACTCCCGGACTCGGCGGGCCCCCGCCGGAACACGGCCGTCACCGCGTCGGGCCGGTACGTCCGAATCCGCACCGGATTCCCCCGCTCGTCGGCGGCCTCCAGGACGATCTCCCCGGACTTGGTCCGCCCGGCGGCCTGCGCCTCGACCACGTCATCGGCGCCTTCCGCCAACTGCAACATAAAAACAGCCACAAATGCCTCCTCAACCCCAACAACAACCGAAGCACCCTAACCCCCCGAACTCCCCACCCCTCGCCACCAATCACCCACCAGGCCCAACCGCCGTCACCCTCCCCACCCCAAGTCCACCCGCCCCGAATTGGCCCTGCCACCCCCCACCCCCGCCTCCGTACGCTCCTTCCATGAAGATCCGCACCGTAGACGCCTTCACCACCACCCCCTTCCACGGCAACCCCGCCGGCGTCCTCCTCCTGGAGACCGCCACCGCCTTCCCCCCGGCCCCCTGGCTCCAGCACGTCGCCGCCGAACTCAACCTCTCCGAAACCGCCTTCGCCCACCCCCTCCCCACCCCCGGGGCCGGCCCCGAAGCCACCCCCCTCTGGGCCCTCCGCTGGTTCACCCCCACCACCGAAGTCGACATGTGCGGCCACGCCACCCTGGCCACCGCCCACGTCCTGCGCAGCACGGGCCTGACCACCGGCCCCGTCGACTTCTCCACCCGCAGCGGCATCCTCACCGCGACCCCCGCCGCCGACGGCGCCCACACCCTGGACTTCCCGACCGCCCCGCTGCTCCCCACCGAGACCCCCACCGGCCTCGCCGAGGCCCTCGGCACCGAGCCGCTCACGGTCCTCTACACCGGCGACCAGGTCGGCGACTACCTCGTGGAGGTCCGCAGCGAGAAGGACGTGCGCGCCCTCGCCCCCGATCTCAAGGCCCTGGCCGCACTCTCCCGGCGCGGCGTCATCGCCACGGCACGCGCCGAGGACCCCTCCCAGGGGTACGACTTCGTCTCCCGCTGCTTCTTCCCGGCCGTCGGCGTCGACGAGGACCCGGTGACGGGCAGCGCGCACACCGCCCTCGCCCCGTTCTGGTCCGACCGCCTGGGCCGGGCCGAACTCACCGGCCTCCAGGGCGGCCGCCGTACCGGCACCGTCCGTACGTCACTGCACGGCGACCGCACCCACCTCACGGGCCACGCGGTCACCGTGCTCGACGGCGAACTCCTCCCCACCCCCTGACGCCTCCCCACCCCCTGGCCTCAGAGAGTGGGCAGCCAGTCCACCTTCCCCGCCAACACCGCGTACCCGACAAAAGCCCCGACATCGAGCAGCGCGTGGGCCGCCACCAGCGGCCCCACCCGCCCCCACTTGCGGTACAGCAGCACAAAAACCACACCCATCACGACGTTCCCGAGGAACCCGCCGATCCCCTGGTACAGGTGGTACGACCCCCGCAGCACCGAACTGGCGACCAGCGCCGCCATCGGCGTCCACCCCAACTGCCCCAGCCTGCGCAGCACGTACCCGACGACGATGACCTCCTCCAGCACGGAGTTCTGGATCGCCGACAGGATCAGTACGGGGTACTTCCACCACACCTGGGGCAGCGACTCCGGCACGACGGTGAGGTTGAACCCGGCCGCGTTCATCACCAGGTAGAAGGCGAGCCCGGCACTGCCGATCCCCGCCGCGACGAGCGTCCCGCGCCCCAGGTCCGACCACGGCCGCGACCGGTCGAACCCGATCTCCCGCAGCCCGCTCCCCTCCCGGAGCAGCAGGTACGCGACAAGTACCACCGGCACCAACGCCGTCGAGATGCTGAACAGCTGCCACACCAGGTCCAGCCACGGCCGCCCGGGCGCCGCGGACGAATTCAGGTTCGCCGCCTGGTCCTTCAGCCCGCCGGGCCGCGTCAACGCCCCGATGAACCTGATCAACGCGGAAACCCCGCTGGCCCCGAGCGACAGGGCCAACACAATCAGAAGCTCAACCCCCAGCACCCGCCGCCCGGACGCCCCCCACCGCCCACTCACCGACTTCCCCACCACCACATCAGCCACCGACCCGCCATCCCCTCACACTCAGCCCTCCACCAACATCACCCCATCCTCCCTCCTCCTCCCCAACTGTGGGCCATCGCTCCGCACCCCCCACCGCTGTGGGCCATCGCCCCCCGCTTTGGGCAATCGCTCCGCGACCCCTCCCCCCCGCTGTGGGCAATCGTTCCGCAGGGCGGAACGGGTGGGCACAGCGGAACTCCCCGCGCCGGACAGGCGCCCCACCCCCCGGCCCACCCCCGCACCGCCGCACACCCCGCGCCGCCCCGCACCCCGCACCCCGCACCCCGCACCCCGCACCCCGCAGACCCCGCCCCTCACCCCCGCCCCGGAAACCCCACCGGCCACAAATGCACCGGCTCCCCACCCCACATCAACTCCCCGTACCTCCGCGTCATCGCCGCCAGCGCAGCCTCCCTCCCCAACCCCGCCTCCACCGCCCGGTGATACGTCTCCACCTGCCACGACGCCCCGTTCACCCGCCGCCTGCACCGCTCCTCGATCACCCCGAGATACCGGTCCCGGTCCGCCGCCTCGACCCCCCACGCGTCCAGCCCCGCCGCCGCCAACGGCAACAGCTCGTCCCGCACCAGCTTCACCGCGGGCACCTTCTGCGTCCCCGACCCCCGCCCGCCGCGCGGCCACGTCAGCTCCGCGTCGATCCCGTACCGGCACGCCGTGTCGAAGTTCGCCTCCGCGTCCTCGAACGCCATCCGCCGCCACACCGGCCTGGGGTCCTCGGCGAGCGCTCGTACGAGTCCGTAGTAGAAGGCGGCGTTCGCGATCACGTCGGTCACCGTCGGCCCCGCCGGGAGCACCCTGTTCTCCACCCGCAGATGCGGCACCCCGTCCGCGATCCCGTACACCGGCCGGTTCCACCGGTACACGGTCCCGTTGTGCAGCACCAGCTCCTTCAGCTGCGGCACGCCCCCGTCGTCGAGCACCCGCAGCGGGTCCTCCTCGTCACAGATCGGCAGCAGGGAAGGGAAGTACCTCAGGTTCTCCTCGAACAGTTCGTACGCCGAGTCCACCCACCGCTCCCCGAACCAGGTCCGCGGCCGCACCCCCTGGGCGATCAGCTCCGGCGGCCTGGTGTCGGTGGCCTGCGTGAACAGCGGCGGCCGCGACTCGCGCCACAGCTCCTGCCCGAACAGGAACGGCGCGTTGGCCCCGACCGCGATCTGCACCCCGGCCACCGCCTGCGCCGCGTTCCACACGTCCGCGAACCGCCCCGGCGTCACCTGGAGGTGCAACTGCACCGACGTGCACGCCGACTCCGGCACGATCGACTCCGACGTGCAGGTCAGTCGCTCGACGCCCGCGATGTCGAGCTGGAAGGGCTCGCCCCTGGCCGCCACGATCTGCTCGTTCAGCAGCTCGTAGCGGTCCACGTCCGACAGGTTCGCGTGGACCAGGTCGTCCCGCCCCAGCGTCGGCAGAATGCCGATCATCACGATGCCCGCGTCGACCTCGGCGGCCTTCCGGTGGGCATATCCGAGACCGGTGCGCAGTTCCTCCGCCAATTGATCCAGAACCCGTCCGCCCAACCGGTGCGGAACGATATTGACCTCAAGATTGAACATGCCGAGTTCCGTCTGGAAATCCCGGCTCGCAATGCGGTCCAGCACCTCGGCATTCATCATCTTCGGCAACCCGTCGGGCCCGGCGAGATTCAGCTCGATCTCCAGCCCCATGAGATTCTTGGGCCGGTCGAACCGCTTCTCCTTCAACAGCCTCCCGAGCCCCTCCAGGCACTGGTGGAGCTTGTGCCGGTACTTCTGCCGGTCCGACAGATCAAATCCGTCTGCCACGACCTTCTCACCCATCGGAGCGTCCTTCCTCAGCCGGGGCAGCCCGCGGCACGACCGCTGCGTCCTGTGGTTCACGGTCGATGATGCCCCGACGGACTGATCCATAACGCCCCGCGCGCGACCGGCGCACAGTACCCTCGACACATATTCCGCGCGGCACATTCCGCAGGCATGGCGCACGGCGCAGTTACCACCTTCACGGAAGTGGTCCAAAACGCCGACGAGTTCAAGCCGACCGCATCGGTGCCGAAATATCCGCCCGCGCCCCGCAATCGCACGGGAAACGGCCATGATTCCCCCGGTCCGGCCACGTACGAAAAGTCCGGATGTTGTCTTGCGCGCAATATCCACGACAGCTAGCGGAAACATCGTGTGAACACGTGTCGTATAAACTCCGCGAACGAGGCGGAGAGTTGACGCCGGGCCCTCGCCCAAGGCCCCCTCCGGCCCCGCACCGCTGACAGCGCCGTCCGCACCGCCCAGGCTTCACCGTGTCTCCCGAGCGAGAGGCGTCCCACCATGCCGCTGCACGTACCCCCGGCTCCCGCGCCCGCCCTGCGCAGCGTTCTCGCGGCACTCGGCTCCCCCACTGCCGTCCGCGAGGCCCGCACCCCGGCCCTGCGCGCCCTCCCGGGCCCGCACACGCCCGAACTCCCGCTCCCCGTCCACGTACTGGACCGGCTCACCCCCGGCGACGGGCCCTTCCGCACCCGGCTCACCGGCTGGCGGTTCATGATCCGCAGCAACGACCGCGCGGTGGCCGCCGCCGACACGATGCTCACCCCGGACGGCTGGACCTTCTCGCACTTCTTCGAGGGCCCCTACCTCGGCTCCACCGAGCGCGCGCTGCGCCAGGCCGAGTCCATGACGGCCGACTGCCAGCCGCGCCTGCTGTCCGTCCCGGCCCTCTACATGCTGACCCTGTGGCTGCACGGCGACCCCACCGCCGACGCCTCGACCGGCGCACCGGCCCCGGCCGACGTCCTGGTCCCGCTCGCCCCGGCCCCGCCCGGCATCGCCGCCCACCGCCCCTGCACGGTCGCCGACCTGATGCCCACCCTGGCGCTCCGGCTCGCCCCCGCACCCGCCGCGAAAACGTCCCCGCTCCTCGGTCAGCCCGCCTGACCCCCGCGCCCCAAGCCCGCGCGCCGCCCCGCACCCCCTGCCCGACGGTGCGGGGCGCCGCCCTGTCCGGATGCCCCATCCGGCGTAGTCCACCCGGGCCACCCCGAACCACCCGAAGAGAGGGGGCAGTTGAGCTGAACCGTCCGCACGGGTGACGCGTCCTTGTTCAGTAAGAAGAGCTGCCGTGAAATCCCTGCGGAACGACGCCCGTAGGGCAACACTGGGACCGGACCAACTGATACGGGGGGCGGCCATGAACACCGATTCGAGCCGCAGGAACACCTTCTCGACCACCACGCAGCGAAAGAACCCTTCCATGTGCCAGCACCAGCCACCCTGCCCGACCGCCGAATCCGCCGACCGGGAGGCCGCCCATCCGATGGCGCACCACCCGGAGCAGGGCTGGAGCCTGCTGTGCAACGGTGTCCTCCTCTTCGAGGACACCGGTGAGCTCCTGCCGAACGGGCAGATCATCGCACCGCACCGCCCGCTGGACGTGGCCACCGCTGCCTAGCCGAACCGCACACCCGACACAGCCGACGTACGCCGGGAACAGGACGTACGACGAAGGGGCCGGCCCGGAGTCTCCACTCCGCACCGGCCCCCACGCATGTCACCTACCGGGCGTCACCGCTCAGTTGTCGTACTCGTCCATCGGCGGGCACGAGCAGACCAGGTTGCGGTCGCCGAACGCACCGTCGATGCGCCGCACCGGCGGCCAGTACTTGTCCGCCGCCGAGACGCCCGCCGGGAAGACGGCCTCCTCGCGGGTGTACGGGTGGTCCCAGTCGCCGCCGAGCGCGGCCGCGGTGTGCGGGGCGTTGCGCAGCGGGTTGTCCTCGGCGGGCCATTCGCCGCCCGCGACCTTCTCGATCTCGCCGCGGATGGCGATCATCGTGTCGCAGAACCGGTCCAGCTCGAAGAGGTTCTCGCTCTCCGTCGGCTCGATCATGAGTGTCCCGGCGACCGGGAACGACATGGTCGGCGCGTGGAAGCCGTAGTCGATGAGCCGCTTGGCGATGTCGTCCACGCTCACACCCGTCGCCTTCGACAGCGGGCGCAGGTCCACGATGCACTCGTGCGCGACGAGTCCGTTGGGACCGGTGTAGAGCACCGGGTAGTGCGGCTCCAGACGCTTGGCGATGTAGTTCGCCGCGAGCACCGCCACCTGCGTGGCCCGCTTCAGGCCCTCGCCGCCCATGAGACGTACGTACGCCCAGGAGATCGGCAGGATTCCGGCCGAACCCCACGGCGCGGCGGAGATCGGGCCGACACCCGTCTCGGGACCGGCCGACGGCTGGAGCGGGTGGTTGGGCAGGTACGGCGCGAGGTGCGCACGCACGCCGACCGGGCCGACGCCGGGGCCGCCGCCGCCGTGCGGGATGCAGAAGGTCTTGTGCAGGTTCAGGTGGCTGACGTCGCCACCGAACTTGCCCGGCTTGGCCAGCCCCACCAGCGCGTTGAGGTTCGCGCCGTCGACGTACACCTGGCCGCCGGCCTCGTGCACGGTCGCGCAGATGTCGGCGACGTGCTCCTCGAAGACGCCGTGCGTCGACGGGTAGGTGATCATCAGCACCGACAGTTCGTCGCGGTACTGCTCGATCTTGGCGCGCAGGTCCTCGACGTCGACCTCGCCGTCGTCGGCGGTCTTCACCACGACGACCTTCATGCCCGCCATCACGGCGCTCGCCGCGTTGGTGCCGTGCGCGGAGGACGGGATCAGGCACACGGTGCGCTGCTCGTCACCGTTCGCCCGGTGGTACGCGCGCACCGCCAGCAGTCCGGCCAGCTCGCCCTGCGAACCGGCGTTGGGCTGGATGGACACCGCGTCGTACCCGGTGACCTCGGCGAGCCGCTCCTCCAGCTCGCGGATGAGCGTCAGATATCCGGCGGCCTGCTCGACCGGCGCGAAGGGGTGGATCGCCCCGAACTCGGGCCAGGTCACCGGCTCCATCTCGGTGGTCGCGTTCAGCTTCATGGTGCAGGAGCCGAGCGGGATCATGCCGCGGTCGAGCGCGTAGTCGCGGTCGGCGAGCTTGCGCAGGTAGCGCAGCATCGCGGTCTCGGAGCGGTGCGCGTGGAAGACCGGGTGGGTCAGATACGCGTCCGTACGCAGCAGCCCCTCCGGCAGCGCCTCGCCGACGCTCTCGTCCAGTGCGACGATGTCGCCCTCGACGCCGAACGCGGCCCACACGGCGGCCACTTGGGTGCGCGCGGTGGTCTCGTCGCAGGCGATGGACACCAGGTCGGCGTCGACCCGGCGGACGTTGACGCCGTTCGCCCGAGCGGCGGCGACGACCTCGTCGGCGCGGCCGGGAACGCGCACGGTCAGCGTGTCGAAGAACGCGCCGTGCACGACCTCCACGCCACCGGCCGTCAGCCCCTCGGCGAGGATCGACGCGTAGCGGTGCGTGCGCCGCGCGATCCCCTTGAGCCCGTCCGGCCCGTGGTAGACCGCGTACATCCCGGCCATCACGGCGAGCAGGACCTGCGCCGTACAGATGTTGCTGGTCGCCTTCTCGCGACGGATGTGCTGCTCACGCGTCTGGAGCGCCAGCCGGTACGCCTTGTTGCCGTCGGCGTCCACCGAGACACCCACGAGCCGCCCCGGCAGGCTGCGCGCGAACTTCTCGCGTACGGCCATGAACCCGGCGTGCGGACCGCCGAAGCCCATCGGCACACCGAAGCGCTGCGTGGTGCCGACCGCGATGTCCGCGCCCAGCTCGCCGGGCGAGGTCAGCAGCGTCAGCGCCAACAGGTCGGCGGCGACGGTGACGATCGCGCCGAGCTCGTGCGCGGCGTCGATCACGGGCTTGATGTCCCGCACCACACCGGAGGCGCCCGGGTACTGGAGCAGCACGCCGAAGACACCGCGCTCGGCGATCTCGGCCGGAATGCCCTCGGCCAGGTCGGCGACGACGACCTCGACGCCGGTCGGCTCGGCCCGCGTCTGGATCACGGCGATGGTCTGCGGAAGCGTTTCCGCGTCGACCAGGAAGACGCCCTGCTTGACCTTGCCCACCCGGCGGGCCAGCGACATGGCCTCGGCCGCGGCGGTGCCCTCGTCGAGCAGGGAAGCGCCCGAGGTGGGCAGCCCGGTCAGCTCGGCGACCATCGTCTGGAAGTTGAGCAGGGCCTCAAGTCGTCCCTGCGAGATCTCCGGCTGGTACGGCGTGTAGGCGGTGTACCAGGCCGGGTTCTCCATGACGTTCCGCAGGATGACCGGCGGCGTGAAGGTCCCGTAGTACCCGAGCCCGATCATCGGGGCCAGTACCTGGTTGCGGTCGGCCAGCGTGCGCAACTCGGCCAGGACCTCGGCCTCGGTGCGCGCGTCCGGGAGCCCCAGCGCCTCGGCGTTCTTGATGGCGTCCGGCACCGCGGCGGCGGTCAGCTCGTCGAGCGACCCGTAGCCGACCTGGGCGAGCATCTTCGCCTGCGCCTCGCCGTCAGGGCCGATGTGACGCTGCTCAAAGGGAATGCCACGCTCAAGCTCGGCGAGCGGAATACGACGGTTGGCAGTCATCTGCGGAAGGCCTCCTGGTCCGACACGACCTGCGAGGGGCACCACGGCACGGGTACCCGGACGGCCTCCCCCTCTGTCATCTCAACCTGAGAGCTTCACCGGAGCGCCACGATCGGCACTCCGACTTTCACCGTCGGTGAGGAAAGGTCACGCTCCGGCCTGCGCCGAATCCGCCACCCGCCCTGCTTTCCAGAGTGACCTCGTCCGTGCGGTACAGGGGCCTGAGAGATTCCGGGGAGGAGTTGCTCCTTCGGCGCCTCCGACACGTACTCGGAGGACTCTCCCGCACGGGGTCAGCAGCCTCGGTCAGCCTACCAGCGCACTCATCGTTCGATCCCTCGAGTGGCCAGCCTCACGATTCTGCTCTTTCGTAGTGTTTTACGGGGATTCACCCAGCAGTTGCGACCAGTTGGAGGGACCGTGCAGACCGACATCGATCCGCGCAGCCTGATCGGCCGCAAGGCGTTCGACCGGAACGGCACCAAGATCGGCACAGTGGACGAGGTCTACCTCGACGACGCCACCGGCATCCCGGAGTGGGCTGCCCTGCGCACGGGCCTCTTCTCCCGCGACGCCTTCGTCCCGCTGGAGCCCAGCCGCCTGGAGGACGACACCCTCCGCATCCCCTTCGAGAAGTCCCTGATCCGCGACGCCCCCGACTTCGGCGTGGGCCGCCACCTCTCCCCCGAACAAGAACTCCAGCTCTACCACCACTACGGCCTCCACCTCCCCCGCTGACCGGAAGCGCCCCGTCAGGGGCGCGAGGCTGTGCCGATGTGCGGCTCCGCCGCGTGGGCGCGAGCAACCAAACTCCAAGCCGCGCGGCAGCGCTTTAGGGAAAGGGCGGGTCCGGGGCGAAATCCGGGGGTCCTGGGGCAGCGCCCCCGGCACGAACCTCAGCCACCCACCAACGGCAACGGCTCCCCCCGCTCCAACCCCGGTTCATCGACCCGAAACGTCCTCACCCGCCCCGGCCCCGGCGACCCCGGTTCCTCGAACCGCACCGTCACCCTCCCCAGCCCACTGCCCTGCACCCACCCCGCCCCGTACTCCGCATGCCGCACGTCGTGCCCGGCCAGCCACCGCCGCTCCCCGGCCGCTTCCGCTTCCGGCACCTCGACCGCCGCCTCGACAGGCTCCGGAGCCACTTCCTCAGCCGCCGTCCCCCCAGCTGCGGCCGCTGCGGCAGCCGCTTCCGCCGCCTGCGCAAAAAGATCCTCCTGCGTGAAGTCCGCCAGCCCCGACACCCCGACCCCGAGCAGCCGCACGCCCCCCGTCGTGTCGACCCCCTCCAGCAGCCTCGCCGCAGCCTCCCGCACCACCCCCGGATCGTCCGTCGGCCCCCGCAAGGTCTCCGACCGCGTCAACGTCGAGAAGTCAAAGCGCCGCACCTTCAGCACCACGGTCCGCCCCGACCGCCCCGCCCCCCGCAGCCGCTCCACGCACCGGTCCGCCAACCGCTCCACCTCCGACCGCACCCGCACCCGGTCGTGCAGATCCACGTCAAAGGTGTCCTCGACCGAAACCGACTTGGCGTCCCGCTCAGCCACCACGGGCCGGTCGTCGAGCCCCTGGGCCATCCGGTGCAGCGACGCCCCGTGCGCCTTCCCCAACAGCCGTACGAGCTCGTCCTCGCCCGCCTCCGCCAGGTGCGCGACGGTCGTCATCCCGGCCCGCCGCAGGTGATCGCCCGTGGCCGGCCCGACCCCCGGCAGAATCCGCACGGACATCGGTGCGAGCATCTCCCGCTCGGTCCCGGGCGCTATCAGGCACAGCCCGTCCGGCTTGGCCTCCTCGGAGGCGATCTTCGCCAGCATCTTGGATCCCGCGAGCCCCACCGACCCGCTGAGCCCCGTCAGCTCCCTGATCTGCTCCCGCAGCCGCTCCCCGACCGCCCGCGCGGAAGCCTCGTCGTCAGCCGACCCCCCGGCCTCCAGGTCCACGAACGCCTCGTCGAGGCTGAGCGGCTCCACCAGCGGCGACAGCCGCCCCAGCAGCTCCATCACCGTCTCGCTCACCGCCCGGTACACGGTGAAGCGCGGCACCAGGTACGCGGCATTGGGCGCCAGCCTGCGCGCCTGCGCCGTCGGCATCGCCGAGTGCACGCCGAAACGCCTGGCTTCGTACGAAGCGGTCGCGACCACCCCGCGCGGCCCGAGCCCGCCCACCACGACCGGCTTTCCGCGCAGGCTGGGCTTCGCCGCCTGCTCCACTGCGGCGTAGAAGGCATCCATGTCGAGATGCAGAATGGTCGGCGCGGTCCTCACCCCACCGATGCTGCCCTACGCCACTGACAATCGGCCGGAAGGCCCCGCAGCGCGCAGCGCACCGCCCCGCGACAAAGCCCGCAGAGGGCCTCAGACGGCCCGGTTGCGCCGCCGCGCCAGCTCGTCCCCCGGGTTGTTCCCGACGAGCGTCTCACCGGTGTCCACGCGCTCCCCGTGCAGCTGCGACAGCGCCGTCTCGACGTCCCGCCAGACCACGCCCACGGCGATCCCGAAGACCCCCTGGCCACCCTGGAGGAGGCTGACGACCTCGTCCGGCGAGGTGCACTCGTACACCGTCGCCCCGTCGCACATCAGCGTCATCCGCTCCAGGTCCTGAAAGCCCCGGGCCCTCAGGTGCTGCACGGCGGCGCGGATGTTCTGCAGGGCGACCCCGGTGTCCAGGAACCGCTTGACGATCTTGAGCACCACGACGTCACGAAAGCTGTAGAGCCGCTGCGTGCCCGACCCGTACGCGGGCCGCACGCTCGGCTCGACGAGCCCGGTGCGCGCCCAGTAGTCCAATTGCCGGTACGTGATACCGGCCGCCGCACACGCGGTGGGCCCCCGGTATCCGACCGTCTCGGCCGCGGGCTGTGCCGCCGCCGTACGTGGGGTGTGGCTTCCGGTGGTGCTTGCTGTGGGGTCGGCCGAACTGCCGAGCGGATACGGCCCGCCCGTCGCCGTACCGTCGCCGCTGATTCTCACGCCGACCTCCGTCCTTGACCTGCCTTGTCGACGGTAGGCAGTCACCCGGGGTGCGTCAACGATCGCCACACTCGGCACGCCGAGTGATAATCACCCTGAGAGTGGTTTCCCGCATCTCTCTTCGGGGAAAGGCTACTCGAATGCGCAGAAATCCCCGGGGACCCGAAGGCCCACCGGGGACATGCGGCTCACGGGATCACCTGGACCGCGTGGCTCACTGACTGTTGGTGCCGAAGTCTTCCGGCGAGATCTGGTCGAGGAACTCGCGGAACTTCTCCACCTCGTCCTCCTGCTCGTCCGGAATCGCGATCCCGGCATCGTCCAGGACCCCGTCACTGCCGTAGATCGGCGTTCCGGTGCGCAGCGCGAGCGCTATCGCGTCCGACGGCCTGGCACTGACCTCCACCCCGCTGGCGAAGACCAGCTCGGCGTAGAACACCCCGTCCCGCAGATCGGTGATCCGCACTTCGGTGAGCTCCTGGCCGACCGCTTCGAGCACGTCCTTGAAGAGGTCGTGCGTCAGCGGCCTGGCGGGGGCCAGCCCCTGCTGGGCGAAGGCGATGGCAGTGGCCTCACCCGGTCCGATCCAGATGGGAAGGTACCGATCGCCTCCCACTTCACGCAGGAGCACGATCGGCTGGTTGTTGGGCATTTCCACCCTGACACCTACGACGTCGAGCTCGTTCACACAGCAACCCTAGGACGTGCCCGACCGGTTTGGGTAGTCGGGCTCCTGTTCACTCCACCTGCGGCTCAGTTCGAGCCGGCCCTCAGCGCGGTCTGGACCAGCGCCGCATGCAGCCGTACGGACAGCCCTGCGAGCTCCCGCGTGGTCGCCTCGGCATGCGCCCTGGTCTGCGGGTTGCGGTGCCGCCGCAGCGGAGCCACCACATTGCCGATCAGGCCGGCCTCGCGGTCGGCGGCGGCCTTCATGGCCCGCAGGTGCCTCGGTTCCAGACCGAACCGCCCCAGATCCGCCACAAGTTTCGCCACCGTGACGGCCTCCGCGTCGTAACCACCGTCCGGCAGTTGCGAGATGAGTCCGTACGATTCCCACTCGCCCAGATCGTCTTCCTCGACCTCGGCGGCCGCCAGCAGCTCCTCACGGCCCAGCCGCGCCACCGTCACCCGCTCGGCGGCCACCTCGGGCGCCCCGTCGAGCAGCTCCCGCGGCCCGCCCGGCGACGGCAGCCGGACCTCCTCACCGCGCTCCAGCGCGTCGAGGTGCTCCTTGATGACCTTGAGCGGGAGGTAGTGGTCGCGCTGCATCCGCAGCACCTGGGCGAGCCGCTCCACGTCCGCCGGGCCGAACTTCCGGTACCCGGACGGCGTGCGCTGCGGCTCGACCAGCCCCTCCGCCTCCAGAAAGCGGATCTTGGAGATCGTTACTTCGGGAAATTCCTCACGCAGCAGGCTGAGCACCGAACCGATGCTCATCAGCCTGCTGCCGGCGGAGGCGGCGCCGCGCACGGCACCGCCCGTCTGGATTCGCAGCATGGACCTTCCCTGAAGGGATCAGACGCCCCGCTGGCTCGCGTAGAAGACCAGCCGGTACTTACCGATCTGCACCTCGTCGCCGTTCGCCAGCGGGACCGCGTCGATGCGCTCCCGGTTGACGTACGTGCCGTTGAGGCTGCCGACGTCGGAGACGGTGAAGCCACCGTCGCCGCCCCGGCGGAACTCGACGTGCCGCCTGGAGACGGTGACGTCGTCCAGGAAGATGTCGCTCTGCGGGTGGCGGCCGGCCGTGGTCAGCTCGCCGTCCAACAGGAAGCGGCTGCCCGAGTTCGGGCCGCGTCGCACCACCAGCAGCGCCGCACCCAGCGGAAGCGCGTCGACCGCGGCCTGGGCCTCGGGCGACAGCGAGGGGAGCTGGGTCTGACCGGTCTTCTCCGCCTCGTAGGCCTCCAGGCCCGAGATGGAGATGGTCGACGTGGTTTCCGAGGGCCGCTCGGCGGCCGCGCCGGCCCGCAGCGGCGCACCGCAGTTGGAGCAGAAACGGCTGTCCGCGGCGTTCCGGTGACCGCACCTCGTACAAACAGGCAACGCCGACATGGACGGTTCCTCCTGCCGCGGCTGCCCCGCGTGGTGGGCGCTGGTTGCGTACGGGTCGGGGGTGAACCCTCCACCCGTACTTGAGGTTGATGGTTCTCCGGAACCTATGCGGCCGGGACCAGCCGGGTCAACAGACGGCGCGCCGTGGCCGCCGACCTCGTCGCGGAAGAGCGGGCGCTCGCCGCTCTGCTCCTCCGCCTCACCGGGGCGCGGGGCACGGTGACGAGCAGTGTGGGAGCTGCTGTCGTCACGTGCACTCTTGCCGAACAATTTCGCAAACAACTTCACGGGCGATTCCCCTTGACCGAAACAGACCCGCCCGTGGGGCAGGACGAACCCTGCGTCAACAAACCTGCTGACTTGGACATTCTCACAACGTCCGTATCACTCGGACAGTTTCCACCACGCACCGCGTCCTGGGTGCGCCGACCCCCCGCAAGCTCATGCCCGTGTCCGACAACGCTCATTCGCCCAGCCTTCACTGGGATGACGACCGAGCGTAGTCAGGCCGCTTCGCCGGTCGCAAGGCATTCACGACGATCTTCTCAAGTCGCTGCACCACGGCGGTGGCCTGCTCCTTCTCCAGAGTCTGCACGACCCCGCCGGGGATGTTCAGCGCGGGCTCCAGATCCTGCGGCTTCCCGATCACCTTGAAGGTGTACGGAGCGCTGACGTTCTTCCCGTCGATCTGAATGCTGCCTGCGTCACCGGAGAAATACGTGTTGGCCACGACGCGTACGTCATTGATCTGCACGGCCTCCGCCCCGGCGGCCCGCAATTCCTGAATGGTGTCCAGCAACCGGTCCGGCTCGACGGTCTTGTGCGGGTCCCCGATGGTCAGCGTGATCCCGGGCCCCTGCGCGCCCACCGTGCCCGCCAGCACACCGAGCTGGCGCTCCTTCTCCAGCGTCTGCTTGCGGGCCTCCTCGGCCTGGTCGGAACTGCTCTCCAGCTCCGACTTCTGCGCGCTCAGCCGCTGCTTCTCGTCCTCAAGACGCTGCGTACGGTCGTCCAGCTCGTCCAGGATGCGTACGAGGTCCTCCTGCCGCGCTCCGCGCAGCGCTCCGTCCGCGTTGGTGGAGTTCACCTGGATCGCCAGCCCGAGCCCCAGCCCGAACAGCAGCAGCGCCACGATCAGTTGGGCCCGGGTGACCCGCGGCGGCCACAGCCCCGCGATCAGCCTCTGACGCCCCGTCACTTCCCGGTGCTTGTGGTGCTCTTCGGCCGGGTGGCTCGGCGGGAAGGGCTGCCGCTCCTCGGGAAGCGGGCCCGCGCCACCGGTCTCGTTGCTCTCGTCGCTCACCGGCGTCACGCCCGGAAGATGTGCCGCCGGATGGCGGCAGCGTTGGAGAAGATCCGGATGCCGAGTACGACGACCACACCGGTCGACAACTGCGCTCCGACACCCAGCTTGTCGCCGAGGAAGACGATCAGGGCGGCCACCACCACGTTCGACAGGAAGGACACGACGAAGACCTTGTCGACGAAGATCCCGTCCAGCATGGCCCGCAGCCCGCCGAAGACCGCGTCCAGCGCGGCGACGACGGCGATCGGCAGGTAGGGCTCGACCACCGCCGGCACTTCGGGCCGGACCAGCAATCCGACCACGACTCCCACGACGAGGCCCAGTACGGCGATCACGATGTGCCCTTCTCTGTCTTCTTCGGTTCGGCCACGCCCTTCCCGGCGCCTTCGGCCACCGGTTGGGCGATGCGTACGATCAGGCTCGGCGCGGCCGGGAGCCGCACCTCGTCCTGGTCGGTGATGCTCGTACGAATGCCGTAGCTCTCCTGCAAGGCGTGCAGGTACTGCCCGTCGGCACTGTCGTTGAACGTGGTGTTGAGGTGCTTGCCGCCCACGGCGAGCACCGTGTACGGCGGTGCCAGGGGCCGGTTGTCGACCAGTATCGCGTCGCCCGCGGCGCGGATCGCCGAGAGCATCGTGAGGCGCTGCCCGTTGATCGCGACGGCCTCCGCGCCGGACTGCCAGAGCCCGTTGACGAACCGTTGCATGTCCCGGTCGCGGACCCGGCCGGTGTCGGCGAAGCCGCTGCTGCCCCGCGGCCCGTCACTGCCCCCACCGGTCTCCTTGGCATCGTCCACGACCAGTTTGACGCCCGGTCCGGTCACGGCGGTTGCTCCGGACAGCAGGGAAACCAGTTCGGCCTGGTCACCCCCGTGCTGTTCCAGGGCCTTGCGCTGCCGCTCCCCCACGTCCGCGCGCAGGGTCTCGACGTCCTTCTCCAGCGTGTCGGCCGCGGCGGTCTCGGCCTGGATGCGGTCAACCAGCTTCTCGCGCTCCTTGGCGACCACGGGAGCCGCTATCCGCGCGTTGGCCGCCCCCAGCGTGACCACGGCGGCAGCGAGCACCAGACAGGCCGCCAGACCGAGTTTCCTGCGCAGGGTGCGCGGCATTCCGGCGGTCCCGTCGGCCTTCTGACGGGCCGCCGCCTCTGCGTACCCGTCGTCGAGACTGTGCTCCATCACGTTCGTCAGCAGCGACATCGACGCATCGGGACGCCGCGGTGGAGAAGGGGTGCTCCGAACGGGGGGCTGCTGCGACATGCCGCACATCGTCGCATGTCGCAGGCCCTACCACCGAATGCCCCCACCGGGGTGCCGGAGTCCGTCTCCCGACGGCCTCCGGCACCCCGGTGCGAGGTCAGTGACCTGCGCTGTCGACGATCGCCGACCATTCGTCGAGGAGCGCCTGGGCGGAGTCGTCGTCCGGTCCCTCGGCCCACAGATGAGTGACGGCCTCCGCCGGGTCGGGCAGCACCATCACCCACCGCCCGTCGGCCTCCACGACCCGTACACCGTCGGTGGTGTCCACCGACCGCTCCCCGGCCGCCTCCACGACCCGCCGCATGACGAGCCCCTTCACCGCCCACGGCGTCGCCAGATCCCGCCGCAGCACGTGCGCCCGCGGTATCCGTGCATCGATCTGGCTGAGCGTCAACTGCGTCCTCGCCACCAGCCCGATGAGCCGTACGAAGGCCGCCGCGCCGTCGAAGACGCTGCTGAACTCCGGCACGATGAAGCCGCCGCGCCCGTCCCCGCCGAAGATGGTCGCGTCCTCGCGTCCCACCCGCGTCAGGTCGTCCGGCGACGTCGTCGTCCACTCCACCTGCGTCCCGTGGTACGCCGCCACCTGCTCGGCGACCCTCGTGGTAGTCACGGGCAACGCCACTCGCCCACTGCGCCGTTCCGCCGCCACCAGGTCGAGCATGACGAGCAGTGCCCGGTCGTCCTCGATGATCTTCCCGCGCTCGTCCACCAGCGACAGCCGCTCACCGACCGGGTCGAACCGCACCCCGAAGTCGGCCCGCGCCGACGCCACGATCTCCCCGAGCCGCACGAGCCCGGCCCGCCGCGAATCCGCGGTCTCCGTCGGCCTCGCCTCGTCGAGTCCCGGGTTGATCGTCAACGAGTCGACGCCGAGCCGCCCCAGCAGGCTGGGCAGCACCAGCCCGGCACTGCCGTTGGACGCGTCGACCACGACCTTCAGCCCGGAGTCCGCGATCCCCGTCGTATCGAGATTCCGCAGCAAGGTCCCCGTGTACGAGTCGAAGACGCTCGCCGGGAAGTGCAGGTCGCCGATCTCTCCGGGGAACGCCCGCCGGTACTCCTGCCGCGCGTACACCCGGTCCAGCTTCCGCTGCCCGCCCTGCGACAGATCCGCGCCCCGCTCGTCGAAGAACATGATGTCCACCGAGTCCGGCACCCCGGGGGTCGTCCGGATCATGATCCCGCCGGCACTGCCCCGCGCCGTCTGCTGCCGCGCCACCGGCAGCGGCACGTTCTCCAGATCGCGTACGTCGATGGCACTGGCCTGGAGCGCGGAAATGACCGCCCGCTTCAGTGCACGGGCGCCCCGGGAGTGGTCGCGCGCGGTGGTGACCGTCGACCCCTTCTTCAGGGTCGTCGCGTACGCCCCCGCCAGCCGCACGGCCAGCTCCGGCGTGATCTCGACGTTCAGGATCCCGGAGACCCCACGCGCTCCGAAGAGGTGCGCCTGTCCCCGGGACTCCCAGATCACCGACGTATTGACGAAGGCACCGGCCTCGATCGTCTTGAACGGGTAGACCCGCACATTGCCCTGGATGATCGATTCTTCACCGACGAGGCACTCGTCACCGATGACCGCCCCGTCCTCGATCCGAGCGGCTCGCATGATGTCGGTGTTCTTGCCGATGACGCAGCCGCGCAGATTGCTGTGCTGGCCGATGTAGACATTGTCGTGAACAACGGCCTTGTGCAGAAAGGCGCCGCTCTTCACGACCACGTTGGACCCCACCACGCTGTGCTCGCGAATCTCCGCCCCGGCCTCGACCTTGGCGTAGTCACCGATGTACAGCGGCCCTCTGAGCACGGCGTCCGGGTGGACCTCGGCGCCTTCCGCGACCCACACTCCGGGCGAGATCTCGAACCCGTCGAGCTCGACGTCGACCTTGCCCTCCAGCACGTCGGCCTGCGCCTTGACGTAGCTCTCGTGCGTGCCGACGTCCTCCCAGTAGCCCTCGGCGACATAGCCGTAGATCGGCTTGCCCTCCTTCATGAGCTGCGGGAAGACATCCCCCGACCAGTCCACGGACGCATCCGCCTCGACGTAGTCGAAGACCTCGGGCTCCATCACGTAGATGCCCGTGTTCACGGTGTCCGAGAAGACCTGCCCCCAGGTCGGCTTCTCCAGGAAGCGCTCGACCTTCCCTTCCTCGTCCACGATCGTGATGCCGAATTCCAGCGGATTCGGCACCCGGGTCAGGCACACCGTGACCAGTGCGCCCTTCTCCTTGTGGAAACGGATGAGGTCGGTCAGGTCGAAGTCGGTGAGCGCGTCCCCGGAAATGACCAGAAAGGCGTCGTCCTTCAACGCCTCTTCGGCATTCTTCACGCTGCCCGCGGTGCCGAGTGGCTTCTCCTCGTTGGCATAGGTGAGCTCCATTCCGAGCTCTTCCCCGTCGCCGAAGTAGTTCTTGACGAGCGAGGCCAGAAACTGCACGGTTACGACGGTCTCATTGAGCCCATGCCGCTTGAGCAGCCTCAGCACGTGCTCCATGATCGGTCGGTTGGCGACCGGCAGGAGCGGCTTGGGCATGCTTGAGGTCATGGGGCGAAGACGTGTGCCTTCGCCACCGGCCATCACGACGGCCTTCATGTCGGAAGATTCCTCCTTGGAAGAGAAGAAGATCCAGCCGACCGGGCCCGCCGAGATCAGACCTCCACAACCTCAGAGATCTTCGAGGGCCGGCGCTGCGCTGCGCCGCTTCGACAGGCTCAATCGGTCGCGGCGTCCGCCTTCACCAGACGACGGACCTGGACCACATAGAGAATCCCTGCCCACCAATAGAGGGTTGTACCCCATCCGGCGAACGCCCATCCGAAAATAGCACCGAGTGTCCCGAGCAGCCCGTCCTGAACGCTGAGCAGCAACAACGGGAAGGCGTACATCAGATTGAACGTGGCGGCCTTCCCGAGGAAGTTCACCTGCGGCGGCGGATAGCCGTGTCGACGGAGGATACCCACCATCACGAGAAGCATGAGCTCGCGCGCCAAAAGGGCCGCGGTGACCCACCAGGGCAGGATCTCGCGCCAGGTCAGTCCGACCAGGGTCGACAGAATGTAGAGCCGGTCGGCCGCAGGGTCGAGCAACCGCCCCAAGCTGCTGATCTGGTTCCACTTACGTGCCAGCTTGCCGTCGAGGTAGTCGCTGATGCCGCTCAGCATCAGCACCAGCAGGGCCCACCAGTCGCTGTTGGGCCCACCGAACACGGGGCGCAGAATCAGCCACAGGAACAAGGGCACACCAACGAGACGAGCCATGCTCAGAATGTTGGGGATGGTGAGGACTCGGTCCGTCTGAACGCGAGTCTCCTGGACCTCCACCCGGGGGCCTCCTGCTGTGGGAACGTGCCAACGATTTTCCCCCTGACCTTACCCTCAGCCACCACCGCCGGCCGCACAGGGGTACGCCGCGCCCCGTAAACGCAGAAATGCCCCGTACCGGTTTCCCGGTACGGGGCATTTCCACAATGATTGTTCGGCGGCGTCCTACTCTCCCACAGGGTCCCCC